>JANOCB010000130.1:0-9474 GCA_031411975.1 Gemmatimonadaceae bacterium | reverse complement strand
AGAGCGGCGCAGCGCCTACCGCGCATTCTGCGGGATGAGAAACGGCGGCCGCGCCAGCGTGATGATCCGTCGCGCCACGCAGCGCGGCGAAGTGCTGGGGCGTGACGAGTTCCGGCGTGTGCTGCTGCGATCGCTCGAGCGACCGAAGGTGCTGGGTCTGCGCAGCCAGCCGGAGGGAGATGTGATCGTCGGCGCGCAGGCATCAGCGTGAGGGTGCGAGGAGGTGCACGTCTTCATCACGCGGCCTGTCGATGTCGCTGCCGTGGCGGTCAGCATACTCAGACGGCGAACTAATCGACCACGCACATCACCCGCCCGACCGCACGCACGCACGCACGCACGCATGCACGCTCAATCGCTACCTGACGCCCACCAGCCCCCGCGCCGCCGCGCGCAGTTTCGCGGCGTCATACCCCGTCCCGGCGCGGAACACCGTCACCACGTTGTACAGGTCACGCGGCGCAGTCACCGGATTGCCCTGCACGATCACCAGGTCCGCCTGACGGCCCGGCGTCACGGCACCGATGTCCGCATCGAGCCCGAGAATCATCGCGCCATTCAGCGTCAGGATGCGGATGGCCTCGGCCGGCGTGAAGCCCGCCTCGAGCAACATCTCGTAGTTGCGGACGTTACCGTAGCCCGGCAGGTAGCCTGTGCCCCACGGGTCGGAGCCGGCGCCAAGCAGACCACCCGCCGCCACGAAATCGCGCTCCCACCGCATCATCTTCTTCAACAGGCCATTGGTGACGATCAGGCCACCGTTCGCGATGTTGGCGTAGTTCGCTTCGACCTCACGTCGCACCTCCGGATCCAGCATCTGCATCGCCGCCGAGTCGGGACGGAATCGCTCCGGTGAAAACGACTCGTACACACCGAGCGTCGAGACGACCGCGGTACCACGCGCCGCAATTGCCCGGATGGACGCCTGCACCTGCGGCGAACCGACGTCCACGTCGGTCTGCACGCGCATGTTCCCCGCCGGACATACGTCAGGCTGCTTGCCGCTGACGTACTCACTGGCCGTGATGAAGCCGTGCTGCAACGCATCGATCCCCAGCGCCGACGCCTCGGCGAAGGTGACCGAACAGAGATGCCCCGTGACCTTCACCCCTCGCGCATGGGCCGCGGTCACCACGCGGCCAAGCTCAGCGCGCGAGAGGGTGCCGAGCACCTTCACCCATGAGGCGCCTTCATCGGCCCAGTAGTCGATCACGCGTGACGTCTCGCTCGCCGAGGCCAGCGCCCGGCCTGTCGTGCTGCGCGAGTCGGCGCCGTCGAGATACGGGCCGGTGATCAGGAATCGTGGCCCCGGAATCCGCCCGACCTCGACCGCGTGCTTCATCGCGCGCTCCTGATACGGCAGCATGCTTCCTGCGGTCATCGCCGTCGTGACACCGAAGGCGAGATAGAGCAGCGGCGCCGACGTGCTCATCTGCGTGATGCGACGCACGCCGCCGAAGTAGGTATGCTCGTGGAGTCCGACGAGACCGGGAATGACGGTATGACCGGCGAGATCGATCACTCGCGCACCAGCGGGGATCGGCGTGTTCGCAGCGCTCCCCACGGCGGTGATGCGCGTTCCGGTGATCACCACGACCTGATCGTCACGCGCGGGTGCGCCGGTGCCGTCGATCACACGCGCGTGCGTGAGCGCCACGACCGGCGCGTCGACGCTGACATAGGGCTGGACTGCTGCGGTGATCGGCGCGCGCGCCTGCCCCGGCAGTGACGCAGCCAGCGCACACGTCGACACGAACACACGCATCATGACGGATGCACACGATGCTCGACCTGCACCTATTTCGGCCATTTTGCCTCCGGATCCCATTGCAGCACCCTTACGGTCGGTAACGCGCTGCGATCGACGAGTGCGCCAGCCTTGAACACCTGATGAATGCGCCGAAGGTTGCGCACATCCACCGACGGATCGGCATCAAGCACCAGCAGATCGGCCACCTTCCCCGCCTGCACCGTGCCGAGCGAGTCTGCCAGACCGTACGACTCGGCGCCGTGACGTGTGGCCGCGATCACGATGTCCATCGCCGGCATCCCCGCCTCCTGCAACCCTTCCATCACCTCGAAGTGACGCCGGCCCATGCGTCCCCAGACCACTGGCCCGAGCTCGGCTGCTTCCGGCCCCTGATCGGTGCCGACCACGAACTTCACGCCGGAGCGAATCCAGGTCTGCAGCGAGGCACGCCGCGCCGCGAACGCTTCGCGTGTCATGCCCGGCTGCCGACCCTGAATGACCGCGCCGAGGTGCGGGTCGCGCCGACGATCCTCGACGGTCCACGATTCGTAGACTGCCTGCTGCTCATCGAGTGGAATCATCAGCGGCGCCGAGAAGATGCCGAGTCGCCGGATCTCGACCAGCAGCGAATCGAGCATGCGACGTTGACGCGGCGTGGTGGGCGGCACACTCATCACGTTCGGATGCTGCAGCAGCTGCGGCCGCACGGCGATGGCCTCGCGCAGACTCTCGAGCGAGAAGGTGTGCGTCTGGAACGGCTTGCCGGCAGTGGATGCAGCCCGGCGCATCGATGCGAGCGCCGGGCTGCTGAACATCAGCGGTTCCACCGGCCCGATACCGTGCGCGCTGACAGCAACCTTGAGGAAGTCCGGGCCCTTGCGGAGGTACGCACCGATGGTGTCGCCGACTTCCTCGGGTGTCATCGCCAGCAGTTCAGGTCCGGCGCCCGCTTCCCACATGGCATTGATGCGTGACTGAATCATCGGGTGCACCCAGCCGCCGTAGCGCAGGTCGGTGCCGCGCAGGTCGTAGGTGCCCATGAAGTAGGGACTGAACGGCCCGCCGAGGCCGACGATGTTGCCGGCCACCAGCACTCGGCTCGCCTGCACCTCGCCTCGGGCGATGCGATCACGCGCCGCCAGCAGTGGCACGAGCGGGCCCCACGAGTCCATCACCGTGGTGAGACCGTACTTCAGCGCGACCTGCGCCGACTGCACCGCGATGTCGGCCATCCGTTCTTCGTACTTGACGTAGAACTCGGGCGTGATCATCAGCACCAGGTGCACGTTGGCATCGATGAGTCCCGGGGTGATGAACTTGCCCGTGGCGTCGATCACACGTGTTCCCTTCGGCAGCACGGTGGCGTTGCGTTTCGTCACGGAGACGATTCGCCGTCCGTCGATCAGCACCGTGGCGTCGGGCATCGGCGCGTCGCCGGTGGCGGAGATCACGGTGCCGCCCACGAGGGCGACGCGTGTGGACGCGCTGGCGGGGAGGCTGCCCTGCGCGATGAGTGCGACGGCACCGACGCCCGTGGCAAGCAAAGTGCGCGTCGCGCTGCGCCAACACGCGCACCATCGTCCAGCGCGCGGGATACCTGATCGTGTCATGTGTGGCGTCAGCCCTCGCAATGCGCAGCCCAGAGGTTACCCGTGACGTTGAGTATGCCTCCGGGCGAAGCGTCGGGCTACCACATGGGCGGCGCAGACGGTGGTCGCGTCTCGCGTCGGGTATTGCCGCCGCACGGACACACGATGCAGCCGTGCGCACTGCGACTTGGACGGATGTCTACGGAAAGCTGACAGCGCGCCAGACCGCCGCGAACACCGGCGTGTTGGAGGGGCCGACCTTCGGTGTGTTGGCGTCAACCACCACGACGTTGTGATTGGGGCCGATCGCGACCGACGGGTTGGCTGGCGCGGCCGACGTGACGAAGCGCTGGCTGGTGCCGTAGGGCGCGGGGGTGACGTCGACGTTGACCGCGGTGCTTGCGAGGCCGATGCTGGCCCAGGTGGCAAGCGTCGGGGAGGGTGCCACCAACTCGTCGGCCGTCGAGATGAACCCGGCGAGCCTCGACGTCGGTGTCGCGTACGGCTGCGTCACCCATGGTGCCGGGCCGGCGCTGCCGGGCAACAGATCACCGGCCGACGCATACGTGCTGCCCCTGAACACCGCGTACCGCTGCGCGATGAAGAGTGCGTGACCACCACCCTGCGAGTGTCCGGAGACGGCGACCTGACTCCACGCGATGGTGCTGTCGGTGCTGAGGAACTGTCGCCAGTTGCCTGCCGGCTCGGTGGTCTGCATGAACGACAGCAACTTGACGAGGCGGTTCTCGATGCTGTTGCTGCGCGCGACGTCCACCACGTTCGAGGCGCCTTCACCGGTGAGGATCTCGAGGCGTGTTGCCCCGTAGCAGGACACCGCCTGTGCGGCGCACAGCACGCCGACGGCCTGCGCATTCGGATACGACAGCCCGATGGCGTGGTATCCCGCCAGCGCCGCCTGCGCGAGGATCAGCTGGTAGTTCTGCGGTATGCCGCCGGTACCCGGCAGGAACACGAGGAGTCGGCCGACCGGCGTGACGGCTGGCGCCCGGACCACGAAGTGACTGTCGAGCGCCTGGGTGATGCACGTGTCGGTGCTGCGCGGCAGCACTGTCGTGAGGGTGAGTCCATTCCCCGATCGCACAGCGAGGCCGACGCCCGGCGTGGCGGCGCACGAGCCGCCGCCCGACGTGACGGGCGGTGAAGTTGGTGGGCTGTTCGATCCGCCGCAGGCGGCCGCGAGGAACAGGGTTCCCACTGCAAGAAAGTGTCGCATCTGCAGACAGACGACCCGACGCACCAGACGTTAACGCTCCGGGTCGCCGATCCGATCTCTGGCTAGGCACGCGCACCGGTTCGCCGTGGCCGATACTCGTCGGTAGCTGAGGCGATGCGCGCGCTCCGCGTGTAGGCCGTCCGTGGGTCCACTGGAGGGGCGCGATGCTGGTGCGGGATCTGATGTCGTCACCGGTCTTCACCATTCGCGACGACAAGCGGCTGCAGGCCGCCGGCGAGATCATGAAGTGGGCGCATGTGCGCCATGTCCCGGTGGTCGATGCGAAGGGCAGCCTGGTGGGCATCGTCAGCCATCGCGATCTGCTGGCGGCGGCCGTGTCGACGCTCGCGATCAAGATTTCACAGGCCGAGCGTACGCAGCACCTGGCGGCGAGCGAGGTGCGTCAGATCATGCACGAGCCGACGGCGACGATCGGTCCAGCGGAGCGGGTGCAGGACGCGGCGCGGCTGCTGCGGTCGCACAAGATCGGGTGCCTGCCGGTGGTGGATGAGGGGAAGCTCGTTGGGATCGTGACGGAGGCGGATCTGCTGGGGATCGTGGAGGGGTTGCCGGATGAGGTGATCGGGCGGGGGTGAGGGTGGGGTGGGTGCGGAGGATGGTGTCGCGATCGGGTGGGAGGCTCGATGGCTACGCGTTGTCGGCTGAGGGGAAATCGCCGCGACGTCGCTGTAAGTATCGAGTGCCGTGCAGCGTGGATGTCGACGGTCTTCGCGAACGGACTCCGGACGGCGCGCCGCCGGTACGTGCCGACGAAGGATGGCCGGGGCCGGCTATTCGTCTTCGGGCGATCTGGAGCAGAGGTCCCGAGACGAGGTCGCGGAGGCGGGATCGCGGCGACGGGGGGGCGGAGTCCGTGAGGTCCCACGGGGACAGAGTTCCGTCCCCGCGCCTGCGGGCGAGGCGTTCTGAGGCGCGTGATTACGTTGGCGCCATAGGCCCGACTTTCGCACTCAGGGTAGACCGAACCCGGCGAGAGGCGCCTTCGTCGTAAGTCCTGTCCAGCACGGCCGGGCCATTGATCACGATGCACCCTAGCCTGAACGAGAGCCAAGTTGGACCAGCTTTTTTGTGGAATGGCGCCTCTCGACGAAGGAATCGCAGGCATCCCCTGCGGGTAATCGCAGCGCCGGCCACTGCGCAACGTTTCGACATACGCCACCGACACGGGCCAAGTCAGTCCAAGGTGAAGATATGCCCGCAAAACCGGCACTTGCGAGCTGCAGCCCGGACAGACTCCGCGCAGTCTGGACAGGTTTTGACGTCGCTTCCGTCAATCGACCTGACGACATCGGGCTGCCTTTCGATCGACTCAGGGAGCGCCCGTTGCTCTTGGCGCAAGTCATCAATCTGGGCATGGTGGCGCTCAATCAGTGAAGGACTTTGTGACTCGTGTCCTTGTCGTGCGATTAGCTTGGCAGCCTCCTTTGCGCCTGATCGCTCCGCGTCGATCGCGACATTCGCCCGCATGAGTTCTCGAACTTTCGTACTTGTCAAATCAACGCCGACGATATCCGCGCCTCGTGCCTGGAACTCCTCGAACCACCGCGTAAGGGCCGCCAACACCGCAACGCTTGCAGCATCATCAGTCATGGAGACTACTTCTCGTCTCCCCATGATACCGATCGCCTCAGTTTCCACGCGCGCCACGTAGCCAACTATCGCCGAATCGCTTCGAACGACAACGTTCTCGCTCTCTATTGAATCCTGCATCGCCTTGCCAACCTTCACGCCAGCCCGGCCGTACGTTCCTCTGACCTGAATCGAGATTCCAAGCGATTGAAAGCGAAACACGTTTAGTGCTTCTTCTGCCTGTTCCAGTGCAGCACCCGATGCACCGATGAGCACAGTCACGAGAATCATGCGCATTGCGAGTACTCCGGCCAACAGAACCTGCGTCAGCTCATTCTGGCCCGGCAATTGACTCAAGTAGGAAGGGCGAACAATCAAGAGCACCAACGCGAACACAACGAGTCCCACGGCGCTAGCGAGGAGCAATTGGACCCTGTGCGCAGCACGGTACTTGATGAGCTCAGGCTGCGTCTCGACAACGATGGCTCCAGCATACTCCCCAGTGTTACTCACGCCACCTTGTGTTGCATTGAATCCGAACGTCTTTCCCCGATTCGGAGCCCCGTTTGTGACGCGGAAAGACAGAAGCTCGTGCTCCAGTCCGATGGGGATCTGAAGAGGGTCTCCGCCTCCGCTGGCAGAGAAGCGAAACTCTTCTCGATCGGTCTTGGGAAGGTCATCGCGCATCTGGGAGAGCACAAAATGGATGCGGCATATACTCATGATTGCCAACGCAACGAAGGGCAATACCGGGAAGGCGAGGCCAAGTGATCGGAGTTCTGGGTTGGTCGAGAGCGACGCGGCCCAAAGGACACTTGCGACGAGAACGGCTAAGGACGCAAGAGTGGTTGCGCTTGCGATTGCGCTGGAGAGCTGTCGGCGCATCCTGCGCGAAAGCATCGGGTACTGGCTGGGGAACAGCCGGCGTGCCAGTTGACTATCGTCCGCCGGCGATCGAGAGTAGGCAAGCATCTCGCGTCGCTCGAGTGGAACGGCTAGGTCGGCGAGATAGTCCGTGAGATCAGCGGGGGCACGCGGGGGGACTCGGAGCTCACCAAGATTCCCGAAGCCCCGAACAAGCTGCTTGGAGCCCGATGTCAGCACGATGAGCGCCATCACCGCATACACCGCGACTAGCAGGACTTCGGTACCGCGCTGGCCGACGCCGAATTGAGCTAACTGAGCGACAGAGTCGGCAACGACTTTGCCAACGATCAGGCCCGTTCCGACTTTGCACGCGCCAAGGAGAAGATGCGAAAAACCGACACCCCTTAGCGGGTTCTCGGCCTTCATTACTTGCGGAAAAGCTCGTGTGTTAGTCAAGGTGGTACCGACCGTCGCATTCTGGTTGAGGTGCTCGTGGCGGTCGTAAAGACTTTCGCCGCTAATCTTCCCTGCAATCGCCTATTTCAGTGCAAGACCTTACGATCGGGGTTCACTGTGATTTGGCCATACTGAACAAGAGCGGATCAGCGAACGGCCACACTTCACTCGCTTCGGGCTGCGTAAACATTTTTTCGTTAGAACACTATCCTCAGATGCCGACGGAGCGTGATGGGACGAAACTGTGCATTTCCCGGCACATTGACGCCACTACTGCTTCGTGGCTGCCACCGTAACGTCAGATGCTCGAAGCGCCTGATATCCAAGAGATCTTCCAGCCGACACATCCTGAACAGACACGGTAAGTACTTGATCGATATTAGCCAGGTTCAGCGCCAGCAGCGGCTGTGCGGATCCATCAGCAACCGCGAGCACGAAGAAAAGGGTGTCGGCACTTGCACGCTGCAACAGAATTCGCGCTGTGCCGCGCGAAACTGGCGAGGACATTCCTGATCCAACGACGCGAAGCCGAACCGCCGCAACACCTGCCGGAGCTGCGGAGAGAGCAATAGAAGCCGTACCGCCGCGAACGACCGGTGGCGAGGTGGGTGGCTCCGTTCCAGCGCCACCCTCGCCGCCGCATGAAGCGACGGAGGCGGCCACAGCCATCGGGAGTACGAGCGGGCCTAATCCGAGTTTCGTCACGAGTCAAAGTCTCCGCGCGCTTGACGCGAATGGTGAGTTATCCGCACACTGATTAGCGGACTCTGCTTAGGAATTTCGACTACGACTACCCGGAAATCGCCGCCATCAGGCACCGGCTTATTTGGACTAGGCGGACAAGTTAGTCGCCAAGACTGAACTCCACTCTTGCATTGCATGCCAATTTGAACGGATCATGGTCCGTCGCAGCTACAAAACGCTTCAACAGATCGTGAGATGAAGGACCTTAAATCATCATCCTTAAAAACGTTCGCAGCGGCATAGCGTACCGGATTTTGTTGCCTGTGAAAGATCAGTTGACACTCCAGGTAATGTGATCGCCTTTCGAGGTGGCTTCCAGCGACAGCTGCCAAGTGGTTAGTGATCAATGCAGACCGGAACAGAGCTTTCTTTAGAACAGTGTCGTTGCACTAGCGGGTCGGTTGATTCGGCTTGCTCGCACCAATCTGCTGACTCAGCGCTGCAGGAGCGGTCAAGATTTGCGTTGAAAGCGACCCTGTAAGTTGCTGGTTGGTTCGTTCTAGATGGGCGAGCAAGTCACCGAGATCGTAGACACCATTGCCGTTTCCAACTCTATCGAGCAGCTCCCGATCAGAAAGGCTCAGGATTCTGCCAAACAGTAGATCGCGTGCCGCGTCGTCAGCGACGATTGACCGAACCGCAATGAACGTGGCGCGAGCTTCAGCAGTCTCGTCTCCTCTCACTACGCAGTTCCCACGTCCGGAACACGCACCTGTCCAGCCAGTGAATCCTGACGTTGCGGTTGCGAAAGCGGCAAGCGAATCTGGGCCGCCGAGGGCGAACACACAGGTGGCTTCGGTCGCAGCATTCGCAATCGTACAGGATTCCGATACCGGCCCCAGTCGAAGGACGCGACCGGATGGCCCCGAGAGCACTACTCGAACAGCGAGAGATCGAGAGAAGCTCGCGCTGAGGGTTTGTGACGCCTGATTGATCACGACAGGCCGCGTCGTACTCGTCGAGCCGTCCGACCAGCTGGTGAACCCGTACCCTGGATTCGGCGCGGCGAGCGCTGTCGCGCTGCGACCACAGTCGCCGGTCAGACTGCCCGCCGTCAGGCTGGTCGTGCCACCCGCCACCGGTGTCGCCGTCAGCGTGAGCGCGCATTGCTGCACGAACGTCGGCGTCAAGGTCAGGTTGGTCGTGTTGAGCACCAGCGTGTAGGGCGTTGCCGTGCCGCCATCCGACCACGCGCCGAACCGATAGCCCGTGCCCGGCGTCGCCGTGATCGTCACACTCCGCCC
>JANOCB010000129.1:0-50732 GCA_031411975.1 Gemmatimonadaceae bacterium | reverse complement strand
GGCGATCGCGGCGGCGAGCGTGAGCAGGAGCAGGAGGCCTCGCGGCCGCACGGACATGGTCATGACGAGGAGCTGGAGATTGCCGTTGCTGCCGCCGTCGGCACGCTGGCCACCACGCGTCGTGGTGCCTGCGCCCGTTGCGGAAGCGAAATGGTGAACGTCGTGCCGACGCCGACCTCCGACGAGACGTGCACGCTGCCACCGTGCGCCTCGATGATGCCACGAACGATAGCGAGTCCCAGCCCGGTGCCGGCCGCATTGGCCGTATCCTGGTTGCCGGCCTGGAAGAACTTGCGGAAGACGTGCGGCAGTTCCGGGGCGGGAATCCCCACCCCCGAATCCCGGACTTCGATACGCACGGCGCCAGGCTCGCCGTCGCCGTGGAGGGCCACCACCCCACCGCGCGGGGTGAACTTGCAGGCATTCGTGATCAGATTCCCGATCGCTTCGGTCATCCGGTCATGATCCCACCAGACTTCGAGCGGCATCCGGTCAGCAGCCGTCACGCTGAAGGTCACGCCGCGCTGGTGCGCCAGCACCACCAGCGAATTCTCGATCTCCGCAAAAAACGTCCGCGTGTCCAGCGGCTGGAGGTTCAGAATCGCCCCGCCGGCGTCGTACTTCGACACATCGAGAAGCTGCCGCACGAGCCGGTTGAGCGCGTGGCTCTGCCGCTCCAGCGTATGCACCACCTCGCGCTGCTTGTCCGTCAGCGGCCCGTACACCCCGTCGTCCAGCAGCGTCAGGTACCCGAGTATCACATTCAGCGGCGTCTTCAGCTCGTGCGACGCCATCGACACGAACTCCGCCTTCAGCCGGTCCAGCTCACCCAGCCGCTCGGCCATCGCCGCGTAACTCTCCGCCAGGCGGCCGAACTCATCGCCGCGCTCGCTGGCGATCGTCAGCTTGTGATCGAATTGCCCGGCCGCGATCCGCTCCATGCCGTGCTGCAGGTCGGCCACCGGGCGTGCAATGCTGATGATGATCCAGGTGGCCACGATCGTGGCCACCAGCAGCGCCGCCAGCAGCGCCGTCAATGACACACGCTGCGCCTGCGCGGTTTCATCACGGGCGCTCGCCACCCGACGGTTCGTTTCCATCCGCAGCGCACGCTCGCCATCCACCACGGCCGACGACAGCAACTGCAGCGCAGGGCGCAAGGCGACGCTGGAGAGTTGATCCACGCGATCGAAATCGTTCTGCTCCATTGCCGCGAAGCTCAGGTCCGCACTGCGCTGCACCTCCTGCACGGCCGCATCCACCGCAGCGTAGGTGGTGCCCGGCGCTATCGTCTGCAGCGAGTCGGCGAGCAGCCGCATGTCCAGCAGCGCGCGACGCAACATCGGGGCGCCGGAACTGTCCTGCAGTCCGGCGCTCTGGTCATCGCTGCGCCGCACGAGGTCGGACGTGGCGCGCAGGCGTCCGAGCAGCAGCGAGGCGCGGAAATCCTGACCCTGCAGCTGTTCGATCTCGCCGAAGAGACGCGACAGCGATTGCCGGGTCAGAAGCAGCGGTGCCACCAGAATCGATGCGAGAATCAACATGCCGACCACGAGCCGGATTCGCAGCGGCACACCGCGGCGTTGACGTCGAACTGGTGCCTCGGGCTGTGGACGGGAAAAGACTGGAGTCACGAAAGTGGCGTAGGCGTCGGTGCTGCAATGCGTTGACTCACATTACGGCCATCGGTACGTTGCCCCGCAATCTTGCCAGCGGAGCCGTTGAGAACAATGACAGGTCAGATGGAATACATCGCGGCACTGCCCGGTGTGGCAGGGACTACCGTGACGGTGCGCGGTTGGGTCCAGCATGTGCGCACCCAGGGCAAGGTGGCCTTTCTCGTCGTTCGCGACGGCACGGGCGTGGTGCAGTGCGTCTTCGTGAAGAGTCAGGTGTCGGCTGAGGTCTGGGAGACGTTCGGGACCCTGACCCTCGAGGCGGCTGTCTCGGTCACCGGCGAAGTCCGGCTCGAGCCGCGGGCGCCCGGCGGCGCCGAACTCGGGGCCAGCGAGCTCGTCGTCCTCGGCACGAGCCCCATCGACTATCCGATCCAGCCCAAGGAGCACGGCGTCGATTTCCTGATGGACAACCGGCACCTCTGGCTGCGCGCGCCGCGGCAGGTGGCGCTGATGAAGATCCGACATGAGATCGAGCAGGCGATCCACGACTTCTTCTACGCCCGTGAGTTCATCCATTGTGACACGCCGATCCTGACGGCGGCCATCGGTGAGCGGTCCGGCCTGTTCAGCACCGAGTACTTCGACGAGGGCAACGCCTACCTCGCGCAGACGGGCCAGCTCTACGGGGAAGCGCTCGCGGCCGCACTCGGACGCATCTACACCTTCGGCCCGACCTTCCGCGCCGAAAAGTCGAAGACGCGACGCCACCTCACCGAGTTCTGGATGATCGAACCGGAGATGGCGTTCTACGACGTGCACGACAGCATGCAGCTGCAGGAGGACATGTTGGTGTACATCGTCGAGCGGGTGCTCGAACGTCGTCGTCCCGAACTCGCCGTGCTCGAACGCGAGGTGAGTCACCTCGAACTGATCAAGGGACCGTTCCCGCGCATCGCGTACACCGATGCGGTGACCACGCTGCAGCAGAAGGGCAGTGCGGTGACCTGGGGCGACGACCTGGGGGCGGAAGATGAAGCGCTGCTGGTTGCCGACTACCGCACACCGATCTTCATCTGCAACTACCCCAAGGAAGCGAAAGCCTTCTACATGAAGGAAAATCCCGACGATCCGCGCACCGTGCTCTGTGCCGACTGTCTCGCACCGGAAGGGTATGGCGAGATCATCGGTGGCTCGCAGCGCGAGGACGATCACGACAAGCTGCTGCACCGCATCGTCGAGGAAGGACTGGAGGTCGAGGCCTACAACTGGTATCTCGACCTTCGCAAGTACGGCACGTTCGTGCACAGCGGCTTCGGCCTCGGCCTCGAGCGGACCGTCGCGTGGATCTGCGGCACGCCGCACATCCGGGAGTGCATTCCGTTTCCGCGGCTCATGAATCGCCTCCGCCCCTGATCGGTCGGCCGCGAGAGTGCCCATGACGGTCCGACAGTCGCTGATCATCGTGCATGATCAGCGACCGTCGACGTTGGTGCCGTGATAGCGCCTCGCCGGTTCAGTCGCGCGGAAATGCCACCGACTGGCGCACCTCGGTGCACTGCCAGAGATGGCGCCGCTCGTGCGCGAGCAGCATCGCCAGCACCGTGCCGAGCGCGAGGCGCAACCGCGGCATCGTGGGCGGTGCCACGCGGACATGAGCCAGGTCGAGCCCCGCCGCGCGTTCGAGGCGCAGCTCGAAGGCGCTTTGTGCCGCGCGATGTGCCGCGCGGGCCTCGAGTGGATCCTGTGACGACTGCGGCGCCAGTGCCCGCGGCGTCTTCATGCGCACGCGCACCGGTGGCTCCATCGACCAGACGAGCAGGCGACTCACGACGTTGCCCTGAAAGGGCCGGTCACTGTACGCCGCCGCCGCGTGCCCACGACGGATCGCGTCATCCAACGCCGGCTGGTAGACGCCCATGATCGTGGCCAGATGTCCGCAGTTCTCCGCGAGACTCCATTGATGCGCTGCCGGTCGCCAGCCGAGCTGTGTGGCCGAGAGACCGTCGAGGAGCGCGAGCGCCGTTTCCCTGTTCACGGACAGCTCACGGAAGAACGGCTGCATCGTCGTCAGCGCGCGCGGCGGTGGCACGATGTTGGGATGGGTCATCCACCGGCCCGCTTCACATCGTCCCAGAGCAGGTCGAGTTCCGCCAGCGTCGCCGTGCCGACATGCACGCCGCGTTCGACGGCCAGCCGCTCCACGGCCGTGAAGCGACCGACGAACTTCTGGTTGGCGCGATCCATCGCCACCGACGCATGCACGTTCGCCTTGCGGCAGAGATTGACCACGGCGAACAGCAGATCGCCGAGTTCACTTTCGAGTCGGTCCTGCGCCACGGCGGCGTCCGCATCCGGCGTCGCAATCTCGGCCGCGACCTCCTCGATCTCCTCGCGCACCTTGGCCAGTGGCCCGGCCACGTCATCCCAGTCGAACCCGACCCCTGCCGCCCGATCCTGCAGGCGGTGCGCCCGGTGCAGGGCCGGCAGTTCCACCGGCAGGCCATCGGCGAGGGAGGTGCGGGTCTTCGCCTTCTGTCGCTCCCATGGCACGGCGTCCCCATCGCCGTAGAGGTGCGGGTGACGCGTGTGCATCTTGGCGATCAGCGCGCCGGCCACGTCGTGAACGTCGAACGCCCCACGTTCCTCGGCGATCACGCTGTGGAACAGGACCTGAAACAGCAGGTCCCCCAGCTCCTCCCGGAGCATGGGATCGCTGCCCACGCGGAGCGCATCGTCCACCTCGTGGGCCTCCTCGATGAGGTAAGGCCGCAGCGACTGATGCGTCTGCGCGGCGTCCCAGTCGCACCGGGCGCGCAGATCGCGCATCAGCGCAAGGGTATCGTCAAGGCTGGCTTTCGCTTGCATCGTTACGACCGCTCCCGGTAACTTCCTTGGCTGTGACCGCCACTCCCGCCGACGCCCGCGCCCTGAGCGCCATGCTCACCGTGGACCTCACCGCGGTGCGGGAGAATTATCGCCAGTTGGCGCGCCGCGCGGCGGTCCGACTGCTGCCCATGGTCAAGAGCGACGCCTATGGCCTCGGTGCCGTCCAGGTCGCTACCGCGCTCGACGCCGAGGGGCCGGTCGCGTTCGGGGTGGCCAGCGTGGCTGAGGGCGCGGAGTTGCGGGCTGCCGGGATCCGCCGGCCCGTCGTCGTCTTCACGCCGACCTTGCCGCACCTGTTCGCCGAGGCCCGCGCGGCCGGGTTGACCCTCTGCCTCTCCAACGCGGCCCACCTGGCCGTCTGGCAGGGTCTCGGTGGCACCTGGCAGTTGCCGGTGGACACCGGCATGAGCCGCGCCGGCGTGGACTGGCGTGACGCGTCGGCGCTTCGGGCGGCGCTCGACGCCGGCGGCGTGCCCGACGGGGTCTTCACACATTTTCATTCGGCCGACACCGATCCCGGTTCGATCGCCGTGCAGGAGCAGCGGTTCGCGAGCGTCGTGAGTGCACTGCCGTTCCGCCCGGCAGCCGTTCACGCCGAGAACAGTGCGGCGCTGCTCCAGCGTGGGGCATCGGCCTACGATTGTGCGCGGCCGGGCATCGCGCTCTACGGCGTCGCCGTGGGCCCGGCACACTGGACGCCGCGTCGCGTCGTCGAGCTGACGGCGCCCGTGATCGAGCTCCGCCACGTCCAGGCCGGCGACACGGTCAGCTATGGCGGTGCGTGGCGCGCCCCCGATGTCCGGCGGATCGCCACCGTCGCGCTCGGGTATGCCGACGGATATCCGCGCGGCGCCGGCAGTCGCGCGATGGCGCTCGTCAATGGCCGGCGTGCGCCGGTGGTCGGGCTTGTCACCATGGACATGACGATGTGCGATGTGACCGATGTACCGTGCGCAGTGGGCGATTGTGTCACGCTGATCGGCGGCGACGCAGAGTCGGGCGTCGCGGCGATTGCCGCGCACGCGCAGCGGTCACCGTACGAGATCCTCACCGGACTCCGTGCGCGCGCGCAGCGGGTGTACCTCGCTCCCGATGCGGACGATCGCGTCGGAGTGGCAGCATGAGCCGACGCGTGGCGATCATCGTGCTCGATGGGGTGGGATGCGGTGAGGCGCACGATGCGGCCGCGTATGGCGACGTCGGCAGCAACACCCTCGGCCATGTGCTCCAGCATTCCCCTGCGCTGCGGTTGCCGAATATGGAGCGCCTTGGCCTTGGGCACGTCGGTGCGCTGCGCGGCGTCGCGCCGGTGGCGCCTCCCGCTGGCGCGGTGACGGTGCTGGAGCCGCGCAGTGCCGGCAAGGACTCGACGACAGGACACTGGGAGATCGCCGGGGTCGTGCTCGATGAGCCATTTCCGACGTATCCGCAGGGATTCCCCGACACGGTGCTGTCGGCGTTTGCGGCCGCGACGGGGCGCGCGGTGATCGGCAACCGTGTGGCCAGCGGCACCGCAATTCTCGAGTCACTCGCGGCGGAGCACGTCGCAACGGGGGCGTGGATCGTGTACACGTCCGTCGATTCGGTCTTCCAGATCGCCGCGCACGAGTCAGTCGTGCCGCTCGAGGAACTCTATCGCGCCTGCGAGACGGCGCGGGCACTCTTGGTGGCGCCACACGATGTGTCGCGGGTGATCGCCCGGCCGTTCACGGGAACGGCGGGACAGTGGCAGCGTACGGCCAATCGTCGGGACTACTCCATCGAGCCCGTCGCCGAAACGCTGCTCGATGCGCTGGCGTCGGCTGGCATCGCGCGCAGCGGTGTGGGGAAGGTGGATGACCTGTTCGCGTCGCGCGGCATCACATCCACCCACACGCACGACAATGCCGAAGGGATCGGCTTGATCCGCGCGTGGCTCGAATCACCGGCGGACGGTCTTCTGTTCGCCAACCTCGTCGATTTCGATCAGGCGTTCGGACATCGCAACGACGTGGCTGGGTTTGCCGGTGCACTGGCGGAATTCGATGCGGCCCTGCCGCTGCTGCTCGACGGATTGCGCCAGGACGACCTGCTCTTCATCACCGCCGATCACGGCAACGATCCGACCACGCCGACCACGGACCATGCCCGCGAGCGCGTGCCGCTCCTGGTGGCGGGACCGACGGTGCGTCCGGTCGTTCTGCCCGCACGTGACACCTTTGCCGACCTGGGGGCGTCCGTTGCCGACGCCTTCGGGCTCGCCTGGCGCGGGCGCGGTACCAGCTTCCTGCCAGACCTGGTGCACGCGGCATGACGACGCCGGATCGGAAGGCACTCGAGCGCGACGCCGAAGTGGCCATGCGGCACGCGTACGCGCCCTACTCGAAGTTCCGCGTCGGGGCGGCACTGCTCGCGGCCGACGGCTCGGTGCATCTTGGGTGCAACGTCGAAAATGCGAGCTATCCCGCCGGCATCTGCGCCGAACGCACCGCCCTGTCGCGTGCCGTCGCCGATGGCGTGCGTGACTTCACGGCGATCGTCGTCTGTACCGAAGCCGCCGTGCCGACGCCCCCGTGCGGGATCTGTCGTCAGGTGTTGCATGAGTTTGCCCCGATGCTCGAAGTGACCAGTATCACCACCGGCGGTGCGCGGCAGACGTGGCGTCTGGACGCATTGCTCCCTGCCGCCTTTGCGGCGAACCTGATGTCCGTTTCCTGACGGCGATCAGTCGCCTCACTCCGTCCCGTTTCCGTGTCTCCTCGCCAGTTCCTCCGTTGCCTGCCGTTCGCCGCGATCCTCGTCGTGGCCGCGTGTACGGAAAGCCTCGACACCACCGCGAATTGTCCGGCGCTCTGCTCGGCCAACGCCGTGGTGTTCAAGGACACCACGTTCGACATCGTCCAGTTCGACTCCGCCTTCACCGGGTTCACCGGGGTCGGGGAGCGCTGGCCGGCCCCCGGGATTCCGACCTCCAACGGGACGACCTTCCGGTATGACTCGTACGTGCCGGTGATCAGTCGGCCAGACTCGGTGGATGTGCGACAGGTGTTCCGGTTCGACACGCTGCCGAGAACATTCTCGGCGACCGACACGACCCCGATCACCGCCGTGACGGGGAGCAAACTCCTGCTGGTCGTGGATACGTCGCGGTCGTCGATCCCGGCCGGCGCAACGACGATTTCGGTCTATGACGTCGATGATTCGACGGTCGCCGACGATACGCTCCCGTCACTGCTCGCGGCGCGCTTCGTACCGGGCCGCGTGATCTCGCAGCGCACCTTCACGCGGGCGCAGGTGATGGCGGATACGATCCCCGGGATCGGGCCGCTGGGACCGATCCGCGCGTTCACGATCACGATTCCCGATGCGGCGATGC
Source organism: Gemmatimonadaceae bacterium (assembly GCA_031411975.1). Classification (GTDB taxonomy): domain Bacteria; phylum Gemmatimonadota; class Gemmatimonadetes; order Gemmatimonadales; family Gemmatimonadaceae; genus JACMLX01. Next base: position 42,872 of record JANOCB010000129.1, on the reverse strand, counting down.
TGCGCTACATCCGGGCTGGACGGATGCGGATCGGCCTGCAGATCACCTCGGCAGGCTCGGCCTCCCTCAGCATCCTCGCGCCGACGGTCAACGCGGCGGTGCTGGTGCCGCGGCTCGAATACGATCCCTCACCGGATACGCTGGTCGTGCCGTGGGGTGTGGCCACACGGTACACGCCGCAAGTCTTCAATGCCCCGGAGCGGTTCAGGGCTCAATCGGTGGTCGTCCGCAACATGACCACGCCGCTCAACGATGGCTCACTCGAAGTGGGTGGACTCGTTGGAACGCGCAGCCTGCTCCGGGTGAGGATTCCCCGGGGCTTTCTGGACACCGTCAACGTGATCCGTGCGTCGTTCGACCTGACGCAACGGCCGCAGCGCAACGTGCCGGGGGCGCGTGACGGCGTGAACGTGCGGCTCCGACTCGGTGTGGCGGCATCGGCGCTGAGCCGCGATCCCAGGCGCGTGGTCGAGTTCCTCGATCCGACGCTCGAAGCGACGCAGTTGCGCGCACTCCAGATCTTCCCGGCGGACAGTGGTGTGCGGTCGTTCGACGTGGGCCAGGCACTCCGCGTCTGGCAGGTGCTGGATTCCACGGTGCCGACCGACTTCGTGCTGTACGGCGAAGGTGAGACCTTTCAGGAACAGCGACCCGCGTTCTATTCGCGCCGCAGTGCCAATGCGGCGGTCCGGCCGCGGCTCCGCGTGACCTACACTCTGCGTCGCGATGGAGCGATACCGTGAGCCGTCCGATCCTCCGACACTGTGTCGCGCTCGGCGTGGCCATGGCACTCGCTGCACCGGCCCTTCTGGCGCAGGGTGCCATCAGCATGCAGGGGTATGGCTACCCCCCGGGGCAACTGTCCACCCGCGCCACCAGCACCGGTGGCGCACTGGGTGAGTTCGATCAGGCGGCGCCTCTCAATCCCGCCGCGTTGTTGAACTGGGGCGTCGGCGGGGCGTATCTGCAATACTCGCCAGAGCGACGGTCGACCATCGTGAACGGTGTCTCCACGAATACGTCGGTGGCCAGATTCCCCGTGTTCTCCATCGGCCTCCCCTTTGCGCAACGCTACGCGTTCGGGATCTCCAGTTCGACGCTGCTCGAGCGCAACTTCTCGGTCACGACCACGGCTCGGCAGCAGATCCGCACCGACTCCGTCACCACGACGACCGAGACCAATGCTCGCGGTGCCATGAACGATGTGCAGTTCTCCGGTGCGATGCAGGTGAAGTCGTGGCTTCGCATGGGCGTCTCGCTGCACGTGGTCACCGGTGAGAATCGCGTCAACACCTCCCGATCCATCGCGGCCGACACCGGAGTGCGTGCCGATACCGTGCAGTATGGACAGATCTCCGAGCCCAGTTCCGCCACATTCTCCGGCAGCGGTCTGGCACTCGGCTTCGAGGTCTCGCCGACGCGGAAACTGAGTGTCGCAGGATCGGCACGATATGGATTGGGGCTGCGAGCAAATCTGAATGACAGCACGCGGACAACGGCGGACATGCCGAGCCGCGCCGGCCTCGCCGTGCGCTGGGACGTTGGGGGCACCAACCTCGCCGCGCGCTACAACTGGGAAGGGTGGTCAGCCATGCAGGGGCTTGGCGCCACGGCAGGCGGCGTCTTCGACACGAAGGAATACGGCGTCGGCGCCGAAGTGCCCGGGCCGAAGATCCGCGGCGGGCAGCTGCTCGTGCGTCTCGGCGCACGACGCCGGGACCTGCCGTTCGGCGTCAATGGCGTGCAGCCGATCGAGAACAGCATCGGCGGGGGCATCGGCCTCCCCCTCGGCTTCGGACGTGCGCAGGTCGATCTCGGTGCCGAACGGGCGTCGCGCACATTGCCCGGGATCAGCAACGTGAGCGAACGCGGCGTGATTCTGTCCTTCGGTTTCCGGCTGCGGACCTGAGTGCCGTGACGGTCCGCGTGTGGCTGCAGACGTTCGGCTGTCGCGCGAACCAGTACGACTCCGAGGTCGTGGCGGCGATGGTCGCCGCCGGCGGCGGAATCCTCGTGGACTCGGCCGCCGAGGCCGATGTCGCGGTGTTCAACAGCTGCGCCGTCACGGCGGCGGCGGAGGCCGACCTCCGTCAGCAGGTGCGGCGGGCAGCGCGGCGGCACCCCACGCTCCGCAGCGTGGTGATGGGGTGCGCGTCGGCGCGCTCCGCCACTGAGATCGGCGCACTGCCATCGGTCACCAGTGTGATCGCCGGCGCCGATCTCGATGCGGTGGCGGCGGCAGTGGGCATCGATCGCACCGCCGCCGTGATCGCCGGCGCCGGCCAGCGCGGCTCACGCGGGTTGCTTCGCGTGCAGGACGGCTGCGATGCCCACTGCACCTTCTGCGCAACCACGCTGGCCCGCGGGATGAACCGGTCGCGGAGCATCGAGAGCCTCGTGCTCGAAGCACAACAACTTGCCGACCATCACGCGGAGATCGTGCTGACCGGCATTCATATCGGAACTTACGGCGCCGATATCGGGACCACGCTCGGAGCCCTCGTCGCGCAGCTCGCACACCGGGTGCCGCAGGTGCGCTTCCGCCTCTCGAGCGTCGAGGCGACCGAGGTCGACGCCCAGCTGGCGGAGCTGCTCACCCGTGACGCGTCGCGGGTCACGCCGTTCCTCCATGCGCCGCTGCAGAGTGGCAGCGCCGCCGTGCTGCGGCGCATGGGCCGCCACTGGTACACCCCCACCTCGTACGCCGACGCCGTGCTGGCGCTGGTGGCAGGCACCGCCGTCTTCGGGCTCGGGGCCGATCTGATCGCCGGCTTTCCCGGTGAGACCGAGGCCGATCACGCGGCCAGCTGTGCCCTCGTCGAAAGGCTGCCGTTCACCAGTCTCCATGTGTTTCCATACTCCCCGCGTCCCGGCACCGCCGCGCTGCGCCTTCCCGACGAGGTGCCGGACGCCGTGCGACGGGCTCGGGCGGCCGAGTTGCGTGCGATCGGTGCCCGCAAAGCCGCAACCTACGCCGGCCAGCGGGCGGGCGGGGAGGCCGACGTCGTGGTGATCGGCCATGAGCATGGGCACCGGGATGGACTCACGGAGGACTATCTTTCCGTCGATCTGCCGGACCCTGCGCCGGCCCGCGGCGCTCGCTTCCGCGCCGTGTTGTCGCCGAGCCCGTCCCCACGCGGACTCGTTGCCCTGCCGATTGCCTGAGTGCACCGCTGATGCTTCCGCGTCCCACCGTCTTCATCGAAACGTACGGCTGCCAGATGAACGTCAGCGACACCGAGCTGATGCTCGGCAAGCTCGCGGCCGCTGGCTACGACCAGGTCGACGCGCCCGATGGCGCGGACGTGATCCTGCTCAATACCTGTGCGATCCGCGAGCATGCTGAACAGCGCGTGATCGGTCGGCTGGGTGAACTGCGGCGCTACATGAAGCCCGACTCCATCATGGGGGTCACGGGCTGCATGGCGCAGCGCCTCGGCCCGCGGCTGCTCGATCAGGCGAAACATGTCTCGCTCGTGATCGGTCCCGATGGATATCGCGCGCTGCCGTCGCTCGTCGAAGGGGCACGCGCTGGGCAGCGCGTCGCCGCCACGACCTTCGATCTCGAGGAGCACTACGAAGATTTCACCCCGCGCCGTTTCGACAAGGTGAAGGCGTGGATCCCCGTGCAGCGTGGCTGCGACTACAAGTGCACCTACTGCATCGTCCCCACCACCCGTGGCAGCGAGCGCAGTCGCACGCTCGCCGATGTGGTGCGCGAAACCGAGCAGGTCGCAGCCGAAGGCATGACCGAGGTGGTGCTGCTCGGCCAGACGGTGAACAGCTACTTCGATGGCACGCACGACTTTGCCGACCTGCTCCGCGCCGTGGGCCAGGTGCCGGGGATCCGGCGGCTGCGCTACACCAGCCCGCACCCCAACGATTTCAGTGATCGCGTGATCGCCGCGATGGCCGAAACCCCGACGGTATGCGAGCATGTGCACCTGCCGATGCAGAGCGGATCCACGCGCACCCTGAAGCGCATGCTCCGTCGCTACACGCGCGAAGGGTTCATGGAGTGCGTCGCCCGGCTGCGCGCCGCCATTCCGTCGATCGTGCTGACCACCGACATCATCGTCGGCTTCCCCGGTGAGACCGAAGAGGATTTCCTCGAGACCCTCAGCGCCGTGCGCGAAGTGGGCTTCATGGATGCGTTCACCTTCAAGTTCTCCGCGCGCGAGGGCACACCGGCCACCCGCATGCCCGAAGTTGAAACGGTCCCCGATGACGTCTCGGGAGAGCGCCTGCTGCGCCTCGTCGAGTCGGTCCGCGCGATGAGTCGCGACGTGAACCTCGGCCTGCTCGGCACGAAACACGAAATCCTGATCGAAAAGCCGGCCAAGCGCGGTGACCTGCTCCAGGGCCGTACCCGTGACTTCCGCACCATCCTCGTGCCCGGTGATGCCTCGCTGATCGGCAGCTACATGCACGTCGAGATCACCGGCACCACAGGACACACGTTCACCGGTGCACCGGTGGCACAACGCGCGGCCTTGCCGATGGCGGGCTGACCGGGCCCTGCGCTACGATGATGCTGGCTGCGTGAATCCGGTGGGCGCCCTTCAGGCGCCGACCGGATTTTGCGTCGTGCCCACCTCCTCATGGATTCTGCTCAGTGTGATTCTCGGCTCCGCTGCCGGTTCGGCGGACGCGCTCGCGGTATGGGTCAGCACCGCACTCGCCTGCCTGGCGATCACATACCACGTGCGCCGTCTGCAGCGCCTCGTGCTCGTTGCACCCCTGCTGCTGGGCGCAGCAGCGGCGGCACGCGCCACCGCCGAACGCTGGCACGGGGCGCACTGCCGGGCGACGCTCGTGCGAGCCGACTCGATCCTGCTGGTGGCAGACTTCGACCTGCACCCCGGTGACGCGGGCTCCGCCCTCGTGCAGACCATCGACGGCGCATGCAGCACCACCGCGCTCGTCAGCGCACGCATCACCCTGCGTGGCGGAGAACTCGTCACCACCACCAATCGCGCCGAACCGGGCACGCAGGGGCTCCGGCTGGTCCTCCGCTCGGCAACGCCCACTCGGCACACCGCCTGGCGCCCCCTCCTGCGCACGGCCGGCGTCCGTCGCGTCGATTCGGTCTTCACCCGCGACGCACCCATGGCGCGCGCACTGCTCCTCGCCGACATGCACCTCATCCCCGCCGACATGCGCCACCGATGGGCGCGCTCGGGCCTCGTCCACCTGCTCTCGGTGTCCGGCGTCCATGTCGCGATCATCGCGACAGCCCTGCTGATGCTCGGCACCGCACTCCGCCTCTCGCACCCCCGTGCCACCATCCTCGCACTCGCCGTGACCACGCTCTACGTCGTCATCCTCGGTCTGCCACCACCTGCCGTCCGCGCCGGCGTGATGTTCGCCGCAGTCCTCATCGCCCGCCTCCGGCAGCGGCCTGCATCCGAATGGTCGGTGCTCGTCCTCGGCGCGCTCCTGCCGGTGCTCGTCGATCCCGCCGCCCCACTCCAACTCGGCTGGCAACTCTCCGTGCTCGGCGTGGCCGCCCTCGCAGCCAGCGGAAGGTTCACACGCCGGCTCGGGTGGCAGGGCGCGGGTCGCCTCCGTGGATTGCGGCGCGAGCTCGTGGCGAGCGTCGTCGCCAGCGTCGCCTCGGCGCCGATCATCGCATGGTACTTCGGCACCATGAGTCTCGTCGCACCCGTCGCCAACCTCGCCGCAGCCCCCCTCATCTCCGTGCTGCAACCCACGCTGTTCCTCGCGCTGCTCTGCGCCCCGAGCCTCGAGACCGCACGATTCGTGGCCGACGCGGCGCATCCCGTACTCGCACTGCTCGACGGCATCGCGTCGCGCGCCGCGGCACCGGCGTGGGCCGCAGTGGAACTGTCACCGACACTCGCCGAAACGCTCTGTGCCGCCGCACTCGTCTTTGCACTCCTCGCCGCGATGATTCAGCGTGAGCCGGCGATCCCGTTACTCGGCGCCGCCTGCGCCGGTGTGCTGCTCACGTGGGGCGCCCTGCTCCCATCGCGTGGCTCCGGCGCCCTCGAAGTGCACCTGCTCGACGTCGGACAAGGCGACGCCATCGCACTCCGCACGCCACACGGCTCGTGGGTCGTGATCGACGCCGGCGGTGGCCCACCCGGTCTCGATCACGGGCGACGAACCGTGCTCCCATACATCCGGCGCTTCGGCGGCACCGTGCACGCGTTCATCCTCTCCCACCCGCACCTCGATCACGTCGGTGGTGCGCCGGCACTCGTCAGTGCAGCCCGGCCGCGCCACTATTTCGATGGAGCCTTTGCCGGCGGCACCGAGGCCTACCGCGCGTCGCTGGAAAGCGCCGGTGCACGCGGCGTCAGCTGGTCACGCGTACATCCGGGCGATACCGCGCACGTCGATGGTGTGAGCCTGCGATTCCTCGCGCCCGACTCAGCCTGGACCGCGCACCTCACCGACGCCAACCTCGCCAGCACGGTCGTGCGCGTCGAGTATGGAGAACATGCCATGCTGTTCACCGGCGACGCCGAACATGAGGAGGAACAGTGGCTCCTCGACAATATTCCGGTTGAATGGTTACGGGCTGATGTGCTCAAGGTCGGCCATCACGGCAGCCGGACCAGCACGGGGGCCGCATTTCTCGACGCCGTGGCCCCGACGCTGGCGCTCGTGTCGGTCGGCCGGGGAAACCGTTACGGACATCCCTCGCCGGTGGTCCTCCAGGAGCTTGCACTGCGTCAGATTACAGTCGTGCGGACCGACGTGGTCGGCACTGCCGTCGTCAGGTCCGATGGCCGCTCACTCACCGTCTCCACCGCTGCCCGCTCATGGCTGCTGCCGTCGCCCGCCTCCGCGGGTGGATCCACACCACGATCATCCGTCCCCTGATGGGGGAGCCTCTGCGGCTGCCGGCCGATCTCGCCGGCCGCTGGCCGGAACTCGCCGCTGTTCGCTGGCGCCGGGGAGGATTGCCGCCGAGGGTCGGTGGCTGGTGCCTCGGCGCGAGCACGGTGCAGGGCATCACCCTCTGGCGTACCGTCTTCCTTGCGCCAGGTGTGGCCTGGGAGCCGGCGTTGCTCTTGCACGAGCATCGACACGTGGAGCAGTTTGCCAGTTCGGCTGCGTTCCCCTTTCTGTATCTCTGGGAGTCGCTGACACGCGGGTACGCGCGCAATCGCTTCGAAGCGGACGCCAATGCCTGGGCTGCCAGGCGCCTCCACCGGCAATCGCCGACCATCCTTTCTCCGGGCGCGTGAACGTGGTCAACCACACCCCCGTTTCTGTCGTCACCATCGAACGGTTCATCATCGAGCAGGAACGCCTCTATCCCGAGGCCAGTGGTGAACTCTCCGGCATCCTCTACGACATCGCGCTCGCGGCGAAGATGATCTCGAACAAGGTTCGCATGGCGGGCCTCGTCGACATCATCGGCGCCACCGACCACGAGAATGTCCAGGGCGAGACGCAGCAGAAGCTCGACGTGCTCTCCAACGACATCATGATCAAGGCAATGGATCATGGTGGTCGACTCTGTGCCATGGCGTCGGAGGAAGAGCCCGACATCATCCCGATCCCCGATCGCTTCCGGACTGGCAAGTACTGCCTGATGTTCGATCCGCTCGACGGGTCGTCGAACATCGATGTGAACGTCCCTGTCGGCACGATCTTTTCCGTGGTGCGGAAGATCACCAACGGCCGCGCCGGTGAACTGGAAGACTTCCTGCAGCCAGGCCGCCGTCAGGTCGCCGCCGGCTACATCATCTACGGCTCCAGCACGATGATGGTGTACACCACCGGTCAGGGCGTGCACGGGTTCACGCTCGATCCGTCGATCGGTGAGTTCCTGCTCTCGCATCCGAACATCCGTACGCCGCACACCGGCAAGTTCCTGTCGGTCAACGACTCGTACGAACAGTTCTGGGACGAGAACGTGAAGGCGCTCATGCGCCGGTATCGTGGGCTTGATGGCGTCCAGAAGGCGCACAACGTGCGCTACGTGGGCTCACTCGTCGCCGATTTCCATCGCAACCTGCTGGCCGGCGGTGTCTTCGTCTATCCGGCCAACACGCTCTCGCCCAAGGGCAAGCTGCGCCTGCTGTACGAGGCCAATCCGCTCGCCTTCATGTGTGAACAGGCGGGTGGTGCCGGCTCCGATGGCCGCATCCGGATCCTCGACGTCCTGCCGACCGAGCTGCACCAGCGCACACCGCTCTATCTCGGCAGCAAGGGGGACGTGGACACGGCCATCGAGATGCTCTCACGCCTGGAGACCCCCGCGTGAGTGGTGGCTCCGGAACGGACCGCTCGCCTGCAGTGAAGACGTCCCCGTCGGGGATCGAAGTGAAGAGGGTGTATCACGCGGACGACGCGGCACGTGCGGCGCTCGGTGAGCCCGGACAGTATCCGTACACCCGCGGGGTGCAGCCCGACATGTACCGCGGCCGGCTCTGGACCATGCGCCAGTATGCCGGCTTCGGGACGGCGGCAGAGTCCAACCGGCGCTACCGCATGCTGCTGGACGCCGGTACCACGGGTCTGTCGGTGGCATTCGACCTCCCGACGCAGATGGGCATCGACTCCGATGCCCCGCGCGCGGAGGGGGAGGTCGGCAGGGTCGGTGTGGCCATCGACACGGTCGAAGACATGCACACCCTCTTCGACGGCATTCCGCTCGACAGGGTCTCCACCTCGATGACGATCAACGCCACCGCCAGCACCCTGCTGGCGATGTACATCGTCGTCGCCGAGGAGCGGGGCATTGCGCGCGCAGCGCTCAGCGGCACCACGCAGAACGACATCCTCAAGGAGTACATCGCCCGCGGCACGTACGTGTATCCGCCGGTGCCGTCGCTGGCACTGGTGGCTGAGACCTTCCGGTTCTGCGCAGCCGACGTGCCGAACTGGAATCCGATCTCGATCAGCGGCTATCACATCCGTGAAGCTGGTGCCACTGCGGTGCAGGAACTCGCCTTCACCTTTGCGAACACGGTGGAGTACGTGCAGCGTGCGATCGCGGCCGGCTTGCAGGTGGACGAGTTCGCACCGCGGCTCTCGTTCTTCTTCGCCTGTCACAACGACCTGTTCGAGGAGGTGGCGAAGTTCCGCGCAGCGCGGCGGATCTATGCCACACTGATGCGCGAGCGCTTCGGTGCCTCCGATGCCAGCTGCCGCCTGCGATTCCACACGCAGACCGGTGGCGTGACCCTCATGGCCCAGCAGCCGCTGAACAACGTGGTCCGCGTGACGGTGCAGGCACTCGCTGCCGCACTCGGTGGCACGCAGTCGCTGCATACCAATGGCTACGATGAAGCGCTCGCGCTGCCCACCGCCGAAGCCGCCACGCTGGCGCTGCGCACGCAGCAGATCGTCGCGTACGAGAGCGGCGTGGCGCAGACCGTGGATCCGCTCGCCGGCAGCTATTACGTCGAGGCGCTGACCACCGAACTCGAGACGCGCGCCCTGGCGCTGCTCGCCCAGGTGGACGAGATGGGCGGCAGCGCGAAGGCCATCGAGAAGGGCTTCTTCCAGGACGAGATCGGCCGTTCGGCCTACGAGTTCCAGTTGCGTGTCGAGGCGGGCGAGACGGTCATCGTCGGCGTGAACAAGTTCGGCGACGGGCAGGACCCCCCGGTGATCAAGTCGCCCGACTACTCGGCCCTCGAGCAGGATCAGGTGGCGCGGCTTGCCGCCGTGCGTGCGTCCCGCGATCCGCAGCGTCACGCCGCCGCGCTGGCGGCGGTGCGCGAGGCCGCGGCGCAGTACGGGTCGGCCGAGGCCTCGAATGTGCCGCTGATGCCGCAGATCATCGAGGCCGTGCGCGCCAGGGCGAGCGTGGGCGAGATTTCCGATACGCTGTCCGGCGTCTGGGGCGCGTACCGGCCCCTCTGAACGGTCGGCGCGGGCGCCAGCGACTGGCGTCCCGGCGTTGAATGCCTGCCCGAGTGTGGCTAACTTCCATGGCTGTCGTCTCTTCCAAGTGTCGGAGTCATGCCCACTTACGAGTTCCGTCTGCCAGACGGCACGATCATCGAACGGAGCTTCAAGATCTCTGAAGTTCCGGCTGAAATCCCCAACCCGAACGGGGAAGGGGTCGCGGTCCGCATCATCTCCGGCGGCGCTGGCTTGGTGTTCAAGGGATCGGGCTTCTACCTGACCGATTACGGCCGCAACGCACATCGGACGCAGGGCGACGCGAAGCCGTCGTCCGCTGCCGCGTCGCCAGCATCGGCCGAGTCGAAACCGAAGGCGGAACCGTCCGGGAGTGGTGAGGCCAAGGCGGCGCCAGCGCCCAAGTCCGAACCGAAGTCGTCGGGCAGCGGTCCGGCTGCGTCGTGAGCTCGCCCGACACGCTGCGGGCGGAAATCGGCCGCGCCGCACAGTCGCTGGGCGCCTCGGCGGAGTTCACTGCGGTGGTGGAGCGCCCGCGCGATCCGTCGTTCGGCGAGTGGTCCACCAATGCGGCGATGATGCTGGCGAAGCCGCTCAAGCTGCCGCCACGTGACGTCGCCACGAAGCTGATCGCCGCGATGCAGCTCGATGCCGTCGGGATCAGCGCGGCGGAGATCGCCGGTCCCGGCTTCATCAACTTCCGGGTCGACACCGGTGCACTCACGCGTGTGCTGCCGCAGATCATCAGCGGTGCTGCGACCTACGGCCGTTCCGACGCGGGCGCCAAGGCACCCGTCGTCGTCGAGTTCGTGTCGGCCAACCCTACGGGACCGCTACATGTCGGCCACGGCCGTCAGGCCGCACTCGGTGACGCGATCAGCACCCTGCTGGAGTGGACCGGTTGGTCGGTCAGCCGCGAGTTCTACTACAACGATGGCGGCGGCCAGATCAACAACCTGCAGAAGAGCGTGCAGCTGCGCGCCGAGGCGCAGGCAGGTCATACCATCACATTCCCCGAGAACGGCTATCACGGCGAGTACATCCGCGAGATCGCGGCGGCGTACCGTGAACAGCATCCGGAGGACGTCGGCATCGCCGACCCCGAATCGATTCGCCAGTTTGCCGTCGCCGCACTGCGCGCAGAGCAGGACCTCGACCTGCAGGCGTTCGGCGTCGTATTCGATACGTATTATCTCGAAAGTTCGCTGTACACCGACGGCCGCGTGGATCGGACCGTCGCCGCACTGGTGGCCAGCGGGTTCACCTACGAGAAGGATGGCGCGCTCTGGTTGCGCACCACCGACTTCGGTGACGATCAGGATCGCGTGATGAAGCGCTCCGCCGAGAAGGGTGGGGAGTACACGTACTTCGTGCCGGACGTGGCCTATCACGTCACCAAGTGGGAACGCGGCTTCACACGCGCGATCAACGTGCAGGGCTCCGATCACCACTCCACGGTGACCCGCGTGCGCGCCGGCCTGCAGGCGCTGGGCATCGGCATCCCGACGGGGTATCCCGACTACGTGCTGCATCAGATGGTGCTGGTGATGAAGGGCGGCGAGGAGGTCAAGATCTCCAAGCGTGCCGGCAGCTACGTCACCGTGCGCGACCTGATCGAGGAGGTCGGCCGGGATGCGGTGCGCTACTTCTTCGTCATGCGGAAGGGCGACTCGCAGCTCGTCTTCGACGTGGACCTGGCCCGGTCGCAGTCGGAAGAGAATCCGGTGTACTACATCCAGATGGCGCATGCGCGCCTCTGCGGCATCTTCCGTGTCGGCGAGATCGATCGCGACACCATCACCGGCGATGCAGTCGATCTCTCGGTGCTCGTGGAGCCCGAGGAGCGCGAGCTGATCAAGGCGCTGGCCGATTTCCCGTCTGTCGTGGCCGGGGCTGCCGCCGCACTGGAGCCGCACCGCCTCGCCAACTGGCTCGAGCGGACCGCGGCGCTGGTGCATACCTGGTATCACAAACATCACGTGCTGAACGAGCCGCCGGCCATCATGCAGTCGCGGCTCGTGCTGGCGAACGCCACCCGTGTCGTGCTGGCCAATGCGTTGTCCGTGCTGGGGCTGTCGGCCCCCGAGCGGATGTAACGCGCGCGCACCACTCACTCCCCCACCGTCACTCGCTTCGCCATGTCCGTTCTCGTCGTTGGATCCGTCGCGCTCGATTCGGTCGAGACCCCGTTCGGCAAGGCCGAGGAAGTGCTGGGGGGCTCGGCCAACATGTTCGCGTCGGCCGCCTGTCACTTCGGGCCCGTGCAGATGGTCGGTGTCATCGGCACCGACTACCCGATGGCGAAGCTCGAGCCGCTGAAGGCCAAGGGCGTCGACATGAGCGGCGTGGAAGTCGCCGAGGGCGAGAGCTTCCGCTGGCGTGCGCGGTACCGCCACGACCTCAACTCCGCCGAAACGCTGGAGACGCGCCTCGGCGTGTTCTCGCATTTCCGGCCGAAGATCCCTGCGGCTTTCGCCGACTCGCCCTTCGTGTTCCTTGGCAACATCGATCCGCGGCTGCAGCTCGATGTCCTGAAGCAGGTGACGAAGCCGCGGCTGGTGGCCTGCGACACGATGAACTTCTGGATCGAGAGCCGGCGCCCCGACATCGTCGAGTTGCTCAGGCATGTCGACCTGATCACGATCAACGACGCCGAGGCACGCCAGCTCACCGAGGAAGCGAATCTCGTCAAGGCCGCGCGCTGGATCATGGAGCGCGGCCCGAAGCACGTCGTGATCAAGAAGGGTGAGCACGGTGCGTTCCTGTTCTCGGGCACCACGGTCTTCTTCGCGCCGGCCTATCCGCTGGAGTCGGTCTTCGATCCGACCGGCGCCGGTGATTCGTTCGCGGGCGGCTTCATGGGCTGGCTCGCGGCCACGGGCGACCTCAGCGAGGAGAACATGCGCAAGGCCGTCGTCTACGGCTCGGCCATGGGCTCGTTCGCGGTCGAGAAGTTCTCCAACGAACGCACGATCGAACTGACGCGGCCGGAAATCGAAGCGCGGGTCCGCGAATTCCATCGCCTCGTCGCGTTCGAGGCGCCGCTGTCCGCGTGACGTCACCCATCGACTATCGCAGCGCAGGCGTCGACCTCGAGAAGGCCGACGACGCGAAGGGCCGGATCAAGGCGCTCGTCGAGAGCACGCTCACGGCGGGCGCGCGCGGCAGCTTCGGCGGGTTCGGCGGCATGTTCCGCATCCCGGCCGGCTACACGGCACCGGTGCTCGTGTCGAGCGCCGACGGCGTGGGCACGAAACTCAGGGTCGCGATCGAGGCCGGCGTGCACGACACGGTCGGTCGTGATCTGGTGAATCACTGCGTCAACGACATCCTCGTCATGGGTGCGGTGCCGCTCTATTTCCTCGACTACGTCGCCTTCGGTGTGCTCGATCCCGTCGTGGCCGAGGGGATCGTGTCCGGTGTCGCGCACGGGTGCCGCGAGAATGCCTGTGCGTTGCTCGGCGGCGAGACGGCCGAGATGCCGGGGATCTACACGCCACCCGACTACGATCTCGCCGGATTCATCACTGGCATCATGGAAGAGGATGCCGTGCTTGGAGCCACGCGAGTGCGTGATGGTGACGTGCTGGTCGGGCTGGCCAGCGCCGGCCTGCACACCAATGGCTATTCGCTCGCGCGCAAGATCGTCAGTGACGTCATGCGGCTCGGCGTGCACGATGCCTTCCCCGGTGAGAACGGCGAGACGGTGGCGCAGGTGCTGCTGCGACCCCACGTGACGTATCTGCCGGCGCTGCGACCGGTCCTCACGCGTGTGCATGGCATGGCGCACATCACTGGCGGTGGCTTGCCCGGCAACGTGAACCGGATGCTGCCGCCCGATCTGGATGCGGTCATCGACCTGCGCTCGTGGTCCGTGCCGAACGTCTACGTGCAATTGCAGGCGGCCGCACAGGTCGGCGCTCGGGAGATGTTCCGCACCTTCAACATGGGCGTTGGCATGGTGGTGGCGTGTGATGCCGCCGACGTGGCTGACGTGCAGGTCGCCGCCACTGCCGCAGGGACGCATTCGTGGGTGCTCGGTGATGTCCGGCCCGGGACCGGCGCCGTGCAGCTGCAGTCGCTGGACTGACGCATGCGTGCGGGGCAGCTGTCTGCAATCACCATCGCCACCTGCCTGGCGACGACGCTGGGTGCGCAGTCCGCCTCGTGCGCATCGCAACCGGTCACCCTGCGCGACGTGTGCCAGAAAGGGGTTGACCTCTTCGCCATGTTTGCGCCACAGCTTGGCGGCGCACTGGCTGTGGGTGGGCCGGTACTCGGCTCCGCCCGCACCGGGGATGGTGTTTCGCTCACGCTTCGGCTGAATGGCGTGGCGGCACTGGTGCCCGACCTGTCGGCGCAACCGTTTTCGGTGAGTGGCGCGCAAGTCAGCACCATCGGCACCACGCGTGCTCCGGTGCTCATCCCCGCACTCGACGCGGCGTTCACCCTCGCGCCCGGCGTTCGCGCCGGCCGGCAACGGGTGCTGGCCGTGGATCTGTTGGCCAGCATCGTCTACCTGCGGACCAGTGACGTCGGCACGGTGAACGTCGGCCCCGGCAGGGGGACGTTCTCGAAGAGCCCGTTCCGGGCCGGCTATGGCGCTCGCGTCGGCGTGCTGTCCGAGTCGCGTCGGGTGCCAGCCGTGTCGGTGAGTTATCTGCGTCGCTCGCTGCCGCGCGCCAGCCTGGTGACCAGTGCACCGATCAATGGGTCCGGCGCGTCGCTGCGCGACACGATCGCACTCACCGAGTCCAGTGTGCGCGCCGATGCTGTACGACTGGCCATCTCGAAGAACGTCGGTCGCGTCGAGATGGGCGGCGGAATCGGGGAAGACCGCGTTCGCAGCTTCACACAGGTGCAGGCGATGGTCACACGCAGCGTCTTCGGGGCACCGTTGCGTCCTGACCGGATGACTGCCGTCCTCACGCGATCGAACCGACGCCAGTCGGCATATGGCAGCCTCGCGCTGAGATTCGGGCACTATCACGTCGGTGGCGAGGCTGGGGCCGTCTTCGGCGGTGACGAATTCCCGACGTTCAACTCCGTCACCGGATACGAGCGTGGCGCCACCCGAGGGCATGGATCCCTCGGTGTGCGCTACAGCTTCTGAGGGTGAGCGGAATACGCCATGAGTGACACCGCCACCGACCGACGGTTCATGCGACGCGCGCTGGCGGTCGCACTGCGGGGCCGCGGCACCACGGCGCCGAACCCGATGGTCGGCGCCGTCGTCGTTCGTGACGGGCGGATCGTCGGTGAAGGCTTCACGCAGCCCGTCGGCGGTGCGCATGCCGAGGTCATGGCACTGGCTGAGGCCGGGGACGCCGCGCGCGACGCAGCGATCTACGTCACGCTCGAGCCATGCAATGCCCACGGTCGTACGCCCCCCTGCGTTGATGCGTTGCTCCACGCCGGCGTCGGCCGCGTCGTCTTCGCAGCCCGTGATCCCAATCCCGTGATGCGTGGGGGAGGAGATCGACTGCTGGCCGCCGGCGTATCGGTGACGGCGGGCGTCGAGGCGCAGGCGGCCCTCGATCAGAATCCGGCGTTCTTTCACGCGTTCGCTGCTGACCGGCCGTTCGTGACGCTCAAGCTCGCCCGCACGATCGATGGCGCCATTGCCGATGGCCGTCGGGGCCCGGGGTGGTTGACCGGTACGGCCTCGCGGCGCGAGGTGCACCGGCAGCGCGCCGATCACGATGCGGTCGCGGTGGGTGTCGGGACGGTCATGGCGGACGATCCGATGCTCACGGTCCGCGGTGTCCCGCGACCGCCAATGCCTCCGGTGCGCGTCGTGTTCGATCGCATGGCGCGGATCCCCACCACCAGCGCACTGGTTGCCAGCGCTCGGGACGTGCCGGTGCTGGTGGTGGCCGAACGGCCCGGCGAGACCGCCGTCACGGCCCTCGGTGCGGCCGGCGTGGCCATGGTAACCGCCGATGGGCTGGGCGCGCAGCTGCAGGCACTCAGGGCGCGCGGCATCCGTTCCCTCTATTGTGAGGGCGGTGCCACACTGGCCGACGCGCTCCTCGCCGACGGACTCGTGGACCGACTGGTTATCTTTACCGCCCCGGTCCGCCTGGGCGCCGATTCCGTGCGTCCCCTCCAGTCCGGCGCTCCCGTGCCGCTCGAGTCTGCCGCGCGATTCCGTCTCGTTGCGCACCGCCGTCTGGGAGACGACCTCATGGCCATCTACGACCTCACCAACAGTGTTCACCGGACTCGTTGACGATATCGGCGTCATCGAGCAGGTCAGTGTCACCGACGCCGGGCGCGAATTCCGCGTGCAGTGCCGGTACGACGACCTCCTCGAGGGCGAGAGCATCGCGCTGGATGGCGCCTGCCTGACCGTGCGTGAGCATGGCACACGCTGGTGCACCGTCGCCGCCGTCACCACGACGCTCGAGCGCACCGGGATCGGGGCCTGGGAGCCGGGCCGGCGCGTGAACCTCGAGCGCGCCATGCGTCCCACCGATCGACTCGGCGGGCATCTCGTGCAGGGACACGTCGACGGTGTCGGGAAGGTCAGGTCCGTGCAGAAGGAAGGCGACGCCTGGATCATCCACCTGCGCGTGCCTCCCGAGGTCGCCGCGCTGCTCGTGCCGCAAGGCTCCATCTGTGTCGATGGTGTGAGTCTGACCGTCAATGACCTGCCCGAACCGGGAGTGCTCGGGCTGTCGATCATCGAGTACACCTGGCGCCACACCACGCTCGCCGACCGGCGGCGCGGGGATGTCGTGCACCTCGAGTCCGATGTCATCGGCAAGTTCGTGCAACACCTGCTCACACCGTACCTCAAGGCGCTGCCGGACTCCGGTAGTGCGCCCTCACCACAAATGCTCGGCACCGCCCTCGGGTTGTTCCGCAGCATGGGGACATAGCATTCAGATGCCATTCGGCACCATTGCACAGGCGATCGAGGACTTGCGACAGGGCAAGGTGCTCGTGGTCGCGGACGACGAGGATCGCGAGAACGAAGGGGACCTGATCTGCGCCGCGGAACTGGTCACGCCGGAGATCATCAACTTCATGCTGCAGGCGAAGGGGATGATCTGTCTCGCCATGACACCGGAACGTGTCGCGGCGCTGGAGCTCGGACCGCAGGGCAAGGAGAACACCGATGCCTTCCGCACGGCGTTCACGGTCAGCATCGACGCCGACGAACGTTTCGGTGTCACCACCGGCATCAGCGCGAAGGATCGCGCGCAGACGATCCGGGTGGCGGTCGATCCGCGGACGCAGCCGGCGGACCTGCGTCGCCCTGGCCACATCCATCCGCTGCGCGCCCGCGAGGGTGGAGTGCTCAAGCGCGTCGGACACACCGAGGCCGCCGTGGACCTCGCACGCATGGCGGGTCTCACGCCCGCTGGCGTCATCTGCGAGATCCTCAACGACGACGGCACCACCGCGAAGCGCGACCAGCTCGAGGTCTTCGCCACGAAGCACGGGCTGACCTTCATCACCGTGGCGCAGCTCGTCGCCCATCGGCTGCAGACCGAGCGGCTGGTGCATCGCGTCGCCAATGCGCGCCTTCCCACCGAGTTCGGTGAGTTCCGCATCGTCGGATTCCGCAATGATCTCGACACCGCCGAGCATGTCGCGCTGGTGTACGGCGACATCACCGATGGCGAGGATGTGCTCGTTCGCATGCATTCCAAGTGCCTCACGGGTGACACCTTTCATTCGCTGCGGTGTGACTGCGGCTGGCAGCTCGAGACGACGATGCAGATGCTCGTGCACGAAGGGCGCGGCGTGATCGTCTACCTGGACCAGGAAGGGCGGGGCATCGGCCTGCTCAACAAGTTGCGCGCGTACGAACTGCAGGACGAGGGCGCCGACACCGTCGAAGCCAACGAGCGGCTCGGTTTCGGTCCCGACCTGCGCAACTACGGTGTCGGCGCGCAGATCCTGCTCGACCTCGGCATCAAGTCGATCCGCGTCATCACGAACAACCCGAAGAAGATCGTCGGGCTCGAGGGCTACGGCCTGCGGGTGGCGGGCAAGGTCAGTCTCGAGGCACCGCTCAACGCCGACAATTCGGAATACCTGAAAGTGAAACGGTCCAAGCTGGGCCACCTGCCATTCACCGCAACACCCAATGCCTGAGTTCATCGGTACACCTGACGGCACTGGCCGCCGCGTCGCGGTCGTCGTCAGCCGTTTCAACGAGACCATCACACAGGCACTGGGCGAGGGGGCGGTCGCGACGCTCGTGGAGTGTGGCGTCGATTTCAGCGACATCGATGTGGTCGTGGTCCCGGGCGCCTGGGAGCTGCCCACGGCGTTGCGCGCGCTGCTGGGCACGGCGCGGTATGACGCGGCGGTCGTCGTGGGTGCCGTCGTCCGCGGCGACACCCCGCACTTCGAGTTCGTGGCCGGTGAAACGTCGCGGGCGATCATGCAGCTGGGCACCGACTTCGAGGTGCCGATCGGCTTCGGGCTGCTGACCACCGACGACATGGCGCAGGCCGAGGCGCGGGCTGGTGGCGCGCATGGCAACAAGGGGCGCGACGCGGCCCTTGCGGCGCTCGAGATGGCCGATCTGCTGGCACGGCTGGATTCCATCGACGAGGGGCTCGATGGCGAAGCCGAGGCTTGAAACCCGCGCGCGGTCGCGCGCGCTGCAGGCCGTGTACGCATGGGATGTCCGCGGACGGGTCGATCCGCTGTCGCAGGTTGCGCGCACCATCTGGGATGACATCGGCATTCCGCGCGACGAGCGGCTGTTCGCCTCGCTGATCATCGCCGCCGTGGAGAAGGATCTCGATCAGATCGACAAGGATCTCGAGGCCATCACCACGAACTGGCGCATCGATCGCCTCGGAGCGATCGAGCGGTGCGTGCTCCGCATCGCGGCGGCGGAACTGCGCCAGATGGAGACGCCGGCGCGCGTGGTATTGCAGGAGGCCGTGCGCCTCGCGGAGCGCTTCGGGTCGGAGCAGAGTGCCAAGTTCGTCAACGGCGTGCTGGATGCGCTGGCCCGCCGGCTCGAGAAGCTCTGAGCCGTGCGCCTGCTCGTCATCAACTGGCTCGATCGGGAGAACCCGCAGTCCGGGGGGGCCGAGACGCACCTCCACGAGATCTACGGGCGTCTCGCCCAGCGCGGGCACGATGTCACCCTGCTGTGCAGCGGGTGGCAGGGATGTGTGGCCGAGACGGTGCTGGATGGGATGAAGGTGGTACGGGTCGGCGGGCGCTGGGACTTCGCGTTGCACGTGGTCGGTGCCTACAGGGCATTGCGACGCGCCGGCCGGTTCGACATGGTCATCGAGGACATCAACAAGCTGCCGCTCTTCTCCCCGCTGTGGGTGAAGGAGCCGGTGGACGTCGTGGTGCCGCACCTGTTCGGCTGGACAGCCTTCCGCGAGGCGGGCTGGGCTGTGGCCGGAACCGTCGTCGCCGCGGAACGGGCGATTCCGCTGGTCTACCGCCGATGCCAGTTCACGGCGATCAGTGAAAGCACGCGCAGCGATCTCCTCGCCCGGGGGGTGCCGGTGGAGCGGACGCGGGTGGTCTACTGCGGGATCGACAGCGAGACCTTCACGCCGGCCCCCGAACTCCGATCCCCAACGCCCATCATCGCTTACGTCGGGCGGCTGCGTCGCTACAAGGGGGTCGAGCTGATCCTGCAGGCCGTGGCGCGGATGCAGAATCGGGACGTTACGGTCGAGATTGCCGGAACAGGGGACGATCGTCCCCGACTCGAAGCCCTCGCGGCGTCGCTTGACCTTGGCCGACGCGTGCGGTTTCTTGGATTCGTGAGTGAGGCGGAGAAGACTGCCTTGCTCCGTCGAGCGTGGATCGTGGGTCTCACCTCCCCGAAAGAGGGGTGGGGCATCACGAACCTGGAGGCGGCGGCGTGCGGGACGCCAGTGGTGGCGTCCGACTCCCCGGGCCTGCGCGAATCAGTGCTGGATGGGCGTACCGGATTCCTCGTGAAGCATGGCGACGTGAGTGCACTTGCCGATGCGTTCGAACGAATCACCGCCGATCCGGCCCTGGTCACCCGACTCGGGACGGCCGGACGTGTATTCGCTGAGTCCTTCACCTGGGAGTCCGCGGCCGATCACACCGAGGCGCATCTGCTTCAACGGGTGCGCGAAGGAGGGCACGCTGGTGGAGATCATTTTTCACGCGCATAACGCTACGATCCCCGAGCCCCTGCGCAGTCGCGCTGAACGGGCTGTCCTGAAGTTCGGACGCCGGATGCAGCGCGCAGTCGACGCGGTGGTCCGATTCGAGGACGATGGACCGACCCGACGGGTCGAGATCGTGCTTCATGCCCCGAAACATCGCAATCTCGTCGCCGAGGGACGGGCACGGTCGTACGCCACGGCGCTGAAGGACGCGTTGACGAGGCTGCAGGCGCAGATCCCGAAGAAGAATCCCATGCGCACCCGGGTCCGGCTGTCTTCCCTGGCGACTCGGAGCGCGTGACGACGAATCTTTCGGTCGGCCGGCTCTTCGAGCGGCTGAAGGACATTCTGGAAATGGAACCAATCGGCGAGGCCACTGGTCTCGACCGGCCTGTGACGAGCCCGGAGGTGTCCAGCCCCGGGCTCGTTCTCGCAGGGTACACCGAACGGTTCGTCCCCGATCGCTGCCAGATCCTCGGCGAAACGGAAATCACCTACATCACCTCGCTCGAGGAATCGCGCCGCCTGCAGGTCCTGCGCGAGTTCTTCCGGCTGCCGTTCCCTTGCTGCTTCATCACCAAGGCACTCTCGCTCTCCGACGAGTTCCTGCGGGAAGCCGCGGATGCCGGCATGCCGCTGTTCCGCTCTCCACTCAAGACCAACGAGTTTTACCGCCGGATCAAGCCGGCGATGGAAGAGGAGTTCGCGCCACGCACCACGCTGCACGGCTCACTGGCCGACGTGTACGGCGTTGGGCTGCTGCTGGTGGGGCAGAGCGGCATCGGGAAGTCGGAGTGTGTGCTCGATCTCGTGGAGCGCGGGCACCGCATGGTGGCTGACGACATGGTGATCGTGCTCAAGCGCGGCAACGACGTGCTGATCGGGAAGGGGCATGAACTGCAGCGACACCACATGGAGATCCGTGGGGTCGGTCTGGTGGACATCCCCGCGCTGTTCGGCATCCGCGCGGTGCGTCAGCAGAAGCGCATCGAGGTGGCCGTCGAGCTGGAACTCTGGCGTGGTGATGCACACCTCGATCGGACGGGACTCGACCTCGAGACCACCGACATTCTCGGTGTGCCCATCCCGCGCATCCGGGTCCCGCTCAATCCCGGCAAGAACATCACAGTGATTCTCGAAGTGCTGGCCATGAATCATCTGTTGCGATATGCGGGACACAATCCCGCCGAGGCGTTCAATGAGCGGCTGATCGCGCGCATGCGGAACGCCACCGATCGCCGGAGCAGCGCGCGTGAGGTGGAGGTGCGCCGCTACCTGCAGGAAGACAATGAGTGACGCGACACCACGGCCCACCGCGCTCGTCATCGGCCACCGCGATTTCGCCGCGGGCATCATCTCCGCGGTGACGGCCATCACGGGGCGGGAGGATCTCTTCCGCACCGTCAGCAACTACGGGCTCGACACGCGCGGCATCGAAGCGCTGTTGCGCGAGGCGATCGCCGATGGTGTGACCGTGATCTTCTCCGACCTGCCGGCCGGCTCCACGACCATGGCGGCGCGGCGCGCACAGCGCGATTTTCCCGAGGTCACCGTGGTGACGGGGGTGAGTCTTCCGCTGCTGCTCGACTATGCTTTTGCGGCGCCGGATGCCGTCCACGCCGCCGACGCTGCCGTGGAGAAGGGGCGCGCTGCCATGATGGTCGCCAGGGGAACCCGACGTGCCGATTGAATTGCATCGTATCGATGACCGGCTGATTCACGGACAGGTCGTCGTCGGATGGGGCCAGCCGCTCGAACTCCGGTTCCTCGTCCTCGTCGACGATGAAGTGGCGGCGAGCGAGTGGGAGCAGGAGCTCTACCGCATGGGGGTGCCGCCTGACATGCGCGTGGACTTCGTCTCCGTCGAGCAGGCGATCGAACGGTATGCGAGTTTCGCCTCCGATCCGAAGCCCGGCATGCTGCTCACCGGCGACATCGATACCATGGCGCGCCTCTGCCTCGCGATCCCGGCCCTGCGTCGGGTGAACCTCGGCGGGGTGCATCACCGCGCCGGACGGGCGCAAAAGCTCCGCTACATCTTCCTCACGCGCGGTGAGGAAGCGGAACTGCGCGCGATGGCCGATACGGGCGTCGAAATCTCGGCGCAGGATGTCCCGGCAGCGCGCGTCATTCCTCTCGACGCGATTCTCGAGGGCGAGGCCATCGCGTGATCGTCGATGTGCTCGTGCTCGGGATGCTTGGCGCCGTGCTCGGTCTGGACGTGGTCAGTTTTCCGCAGGCGCAGATCTCCCGTCCCATCGTCTCGGCGACGCTCGGTGGTGCGTTCATGGGCGATGCCGTCACCGGCCTGCTGTGTGGCGTGCTCCTCGAACTGTTCGCCCACGAGACGCTGCCGTTTGGCGCCTCGCGCTACCCGGAATGGGGCTCGTCGTCGCCGATTGCCGGGGCGGCCGCGGCGGCGGGTGCCGCCACTGGCAGCCTGCAGATGGCGCTGCTGTTCGCCGTGCCGTTCGGGCTGCTCACGGCCAGCCTGGGGGGCTGGTCGATGGTGCAGCTGCGCCAGCTCAACGCGCGGCTGGCACGACGTCGCCTCGATGCGCTGGCGCGTGGCTCCGCGCAGACGGTTACCGGGCTGCAGGTAGCCGGTGCCACCGCCGATCTCATCCGCTCAGGGCTGATTGCGCTCGTCGCGGCCACGGCGGCCCTGCCCACGGTGCGCTGGATCGCCGTGCAGCCCGCGCCGCTGGCGGTGTACGCGATCCCGATGTTGGCCGCCCT
Source organism: Gemmatimonadaceae bacterium (assembly GCA_031411975.1). GTDB lineage: Bacteria > Gemmatimonadota > Gemmatimonadetes > Gemmatimonadales > Gemmatimonadaceae > JACMLX01. Next base: position 20,142 of record JANOCB010000129.1, on the reverse strand, counting down.
GGGCGGCGCCGTGGCTGGTGGCGCGGCGTGGAAGATGTTTCACTCGACGGCTGGGACGCGCTGGTTCGGCCTCGCAGGGCTCGCCGTCGGCACGCTGCTCGTCGTGTGGATGAGCCGCGCATGAGCGTCGCACCGACGCCGACGCCGCAGACCTCGCCCGTGCTGCCAGCGCCGGAGTTTCCGCTGTGGACCCGCGCCGTGATCGCCAGTCGGCTGTTCGCGGTGCAGGCGTCGTGGAACTATGAAATCCTGATCGGCAATGGCATCGGGTTCTGCGTCGAGCCGGCGCTCCGGCTGCTGCCGGGGGGCGAGGGTGGCGAGGCGTATCGCGCCGCACTTGCCCGGCAGAGCCAGTATTTCAACGCCCATCCATATCTTTCGAGCTTCGCCGTGGGCGCCCTGGCGCGCGCCGAACTCGAGGGGCAGCCTGCCGCGCGCATCGAACGCTTTCGCACCGCGCTCTGCGGTCCGCTGGGCAGCGTCGGGGACCGGCTGGTGTGGGTGGGGCTGCTGCCGACCTGTTCCTTCGCCGTGCTGCTCCTGTTCGGGCTTGGCGCGTCGCCGCTCGTGTGCGTGCTGGCCTTCCTGCTGATGTACAATGTGGGACACGTCGCGTTGCGGCTGTGGGGGCTGCAGATGGGCTGGGAGAAGGGGCTCGCCGTCGCGACGGCGCTCGGGCACCCCATTCTGCGGACGGGGCCCGTCTGGATGGCGCGCGCCGGAACGTTCCTCGCCGGTGCCGCCGTGCCGCTGGCCGTGATGCGCCTCGTTGACGGCGGTGGGCTGGCGCGGGTCGGTATCACACTCGTCACAGCCGCCGCCGGGGCGGGGGCGCTGGTTCTGTTTCACGGTCGCGTCGAAGGGTGGCGACTGGCTCTACTCGCCGGGTTTGCAGCGCTTGTCCTCTTCCTCCTCCGTCATGCCTGAGCGCACAGTCGAAATCCTGAACCGCAACGGATTGCACGCCAGACCCGCAGCGGAAGTCGTGAAGACCGCCGCCCGCTTTCAGTCGGCGATCACCATCGTGCGCGACGACGTCGAGGTCAACGGCAAGAGCATCATGGGCGTGATGATGCTGGCGGCAGAATGTGGCGCGGCCATCGTCATCCGCGCGGAAGGAGACGATGCCGATGCGGCGCTGGCCGCACTCGAGGCGCTCGTGGCCGGACGGTTCGGGGAACACTGATGGAACGGATGCTCCGTGGGCTGCCGGCGTCGCCGGGGATCGTGGCGGGACCTGTGCACCTCCTGCGTTGGGAGGTGCCCGACGTCCCGCCGCGGATCGTCACGGAGTCGGAAGTCACACAGGAACTGGCGCGTTTCCACGACGCCGTCGTTCGCGCCAAGGATCGCCTCCGCCACGTGCGCGACCGCGCCGCACAGCAGGCGGGCGCCGAGGAGTCGATGATCTTCGAAGTGCAGATCACGATGCTCGAGGATCGCGCGCTGAACTCCGAGGTCGAGGCGTTCATCCGCGAGCGCCGTGCGGCCGAGCATGCCTTCGACCTGGTGATGCTGGAGTGGCGCCGCCGCTTTGGACGCGCATCGGCACCAATGCTGCGTGAGCGGGTCGGCGACCTGATGGATCTGCACATCCGCGTGCTGGGCATCCTGCTCGCCCTGCCGGATTCCGATCCCGTGGACCTGCCCAAGGGCAGCAATGCGATTCTCGTCACGCACGACCTGACGCCGTCGCTGACGGTGCAGCTGGATCGCGACGCGATCGCGGCGATCGCCACCGACGAAGGCACCAGTACGAGCCACGTGGCGATTCTCGCGCGCTCGCTGGGGTTGCCCGCCGTGGTCGGGCTGCGCGATGCCACGACGCGACTGCGCGGTAACGAGCGCGTGGTGCTGGATGGCTCCACCGGCGTGCTGGTGGTCAATCCGACCGACGAGGAGATCGCGCTGGCGCGGCTCCGCGCCGAGCAGGCGGCGATCCTCGAGGAAAGCCTGCGGGCGCAGGTCAACGTGGCGGCGCAGCTCGAGGGCGGTGAGCGCATCTGGCTGCGCGCCAACGTCGACATGCCGGACGAGTCGGAGATTGCTGCGGCGAGTGGGGCGGATGGCGTTGGGCTGATGCGGACCGAGTTCGTGGTGCTGGGACGCGCCGCGATGCCCGACGAGGACGAGCAGTATCGTGCGTATCGGCGTGTCGTCGACGCGTTCGCCGGCAAGCCGGTCGTGATTCGCACCTTCGACATCGGCGGCGACAAGCTGCCGGTGGGTGGATTCCCGACCGAGGCGAATCCGTTTCTCGGGTGGCGCGCGATCCGGATGTGCCTCGATCAGCCGGACCTCTTCCTCGTGCAGCTGCGCGCCCTGTTGCGCGCCGCGGCGCACGGGGACGTGCGGATTCTGCTGCCACTCGTGGTCAGTGTCGACGAAGTACGGCGGACGCGGGCGCTGATCGCCGAAGCCGCCCGGACCCTGAACGAACGTGGCGCCGTCTTCCGCGACCGGGTGCAGGTCGGCGTGATGATCGAGACACCGGCAGCCGCCGTGTCGGCCGATACCTTCGCCAACGATGCCGATTTCTTCAGCATCGGGACGAATGATCTGGTGCAGTACACGCTGGCGGTGGACCGTGGCAACGTGAACCTGGCGGCGCGCTTCACCCCGCTCCATCCGGCGGTGTTGCGCCTGATCCGGATGACCGTCGAGGCGGGGAAGCGTCGCGGGCTCGAGGTGGCGGTCTGCGGCGAGATGGGCTCCCATCCGCTGACGGCGTTCGTGCTGGTGGGGCTGGGCATCCGACACTTGAGCGTGGCCCCCCGCGCGGTGCCGATGATGAAGCGTGTGCTCCGGAGCATTGGCCCCGACGCGGCACGGGAAGCGGCGGAAGCGGCGCTGGCGAGCTCGACTGCTGCGGAAGCCGAACGGATCGTCCGGCGGCTGCTCCTGGCGGCCGCGCACGACCTCTCCCCGGCGGAGCTTGGGTTGCTCGGGTCGGAGACTGGGGATATTTTGGGATACGCAGTCTGACATATAAACATTTCCTTATACCTTTCTCCCTCCCCCACGGCTGTGGCTGAACGCAATCTCTTCACTTCCGAATCGGTCACCGAAGGTCATCCGGACAAGGTCGCCGATGCCATCTCCGATGCCGTCCTCGACGCCATCCTCGCCAAGGACGACAAGGCCCGGGTGGCCTGCGAGACGCTTGTGACCACCGGGCTGGCCGTCGTGGCGGGCGAAATCACCACCTCCGCCTGGGTCGACATCCCCTCGCTCGTACGCCGCACGATCACCAACATCGGCTACGATGATCCCGAGTTCGGCATCGACGGCCGCACCTGCGCCGTCATGAGCACCATCGACAAGCAGTCGCCCGACATCTCCCAGGGCGTCGACACCGGCGGCGCCGGCGATCAGGGCATGATGTTCGGCTACGCGACCGACGAAACCGACGAACTCATGCCGATGCCGATCACCCTCGCGCATCGCATCACCGCTCGGCTCGCCGAACTCCGCAAGTCCAAGGCGATCAGGTGGTTGCGACCGGACGCGAAGAGTCAGGTGACCATCGCCTACGACGGACACAATCAGCCGATCGCGGTCGACACGGTCGTCGTCTCCACGCAGCACTCGCCCGACGTCTCGCAGCGCACGATCCGCGACGTCGTCATCGAGCAGGTCATCATGCCGGTGCTGCCGGCCGAGCTGGTGCAGAAGAAGATCAAGTTCCACATCAATCCGACTGGCAACTTCGTCATCGGTGGGCCGCAGGGCGATTGCGGACTCACGGGGCGCAAGATCATCGTCGACACCTACGGCGGCATGGGCCGTCACGGCGGTGGTGCCTTCAGCGGCAAGGACCCCTCCAAGGTCGACCGCAGCGCCTGCTACGCTGCACGCTGGGTCGCCAAGAACATCGTCAAGGCGGGCCTCGCCCGTCGCTGCGAAGTGCAGGTGGCCTACGCCATCGGCGTGGTCGAGCCGGTCTCGATCCGCGTCGAGACGTTCGGCACCGGCATCGTGGCGGACGCCGAGATCACGCGCGCCGTCCGCGAAGTGTTCGACCTCACGCCCAAGGGCATCACCACCGCCCTCGACCTGCGCAAGCCGATCTACAGCGCCACCACGGCGTATGGTCACTTCGGTCGCACACCGTCCACCACCCGTCACGTCGATGTGACGACCGGAAAGGCCTCACGGTTGTACAATACGTTCACGTGGGAACGGACGAACAAGGCGAAGGAACTGAAAGCCGCCCTGCGCTGATTCGCGGTTGGTCTGCACACCCGTCAGCCGACGGGTGTGCAGGGCTCCCAGTCCGATGCCTGTCATGCGAGGAGATGCTGCCCATGATTGAGATGCGCGTGGCGCGACTCGGCGTGGACAGCGCCGGTAACACGTTCGTCCTCGTGCTCCGCGAATTGCACGGTCCTCGGGTGCTGCCGATCTGGATCGGCCAGCCCGAGGCCGAGGCGATCGTGATGGAATTGCAGTCGGTGGTGCGCGAACGCCCCCTCACGCACGACCTGATCAAGCAGATCGTGCTCGGACTCGGGGCCACCGTGCGGCGCGTGGTGATCAGCCGCGTGGAACGAAGCACCTACTTCGCGGAATTGCAGCTCCAGCAGCAGGATGGCACTCTCGTGTCCGTCGATGCGCGCCCGAGCGACTCCGTGGCCATTGCATTGCGCACGGGTGCGGCCATCTTTGCCGCCGACGACCTGCTGGTCACGCTCGATGATGAGGATCAGCCGCTCGTGCCCCCGCCCACCCCCGATGGTGACCGTTCGACGGGCACCGACATGAGCCCGGATGAACTCAAGGCGTACCTCCAGCGACTGCGACCAGAAGATCTCGGCAAGTTCATGCCATGATCGCACCGTGACGCGCGCTCGCTGCGGGATGATCGCGCGGTTCGCCGTGATGATCGTACTCGTGTCGTTCCCACTCGTCATGCGGGCGCAGGCCGTGCCCGTCCCGGCACCTCCCGATACCGGCGGTGCCGCCGCGCCACTACCCGAAGGACCGCGCGCGGTCGCCGGTCGTGTGGTCCGTCCCGGGGTCGAAGCGTTCGAGCCCGTCAGCGGAACGTGGGTGACGCTGCATCGCGTCGGCCGTGATCGCGCCGGCCCCCTCGATTCGGCGCGCACCGGACTCGATGGCTCGTACCGGTTCGCCTACAAGCTCTCCGGTGCCAGCGATGCCATCTACTTCGTCTCGGCGAGTTACGCGGGCATCGCCTATTTCTCATCGGGTCTGTCAGCCCCCGACGTAGCCGGTCCCGACGCCGAGATCCAGGTGTTCGACACGACCTCCACCGGGATCCGGCTGACCGTGCGTGGTCGTCACATCATCCTGTCGGCTGCGTCAGGCGGCACGCGGCGCGCGATCATCGAAGTCTTCGAGATCACCAACGACTCGAGTCGCACCCTGATCGGTGCGAACGACAAGGTGCCGACGTTTCGCGTCCGCATCCCGCAGGACGCGCAGGACTTCAAGGTGGCGCAGGGTGACGTGCCCGCTGATGCCGTCACCACCTCCGATGGCGAAGTGCTGGTGCAGATGCCGTTCGCGCCTGGACTCAAACGGCTGTCGTTCTCGTATTCGGTCGATGCCGATGCGTTTCCGCTGAAGGTGCCGGTGCAGTTCGCCACCGGTGTGCTCGAAGTGCTGGCCGAGGATCCGCAGGCCACGGTCACGGCACCGAAGATCGCCGAGACTGCCCCGGCGTCGATCGATGGGCGCAACTTCCGGCGATTCCTCGGCAACGACGTCCCAGCCAGTGGCGTGCTCGAGATGGACCTGCCCGGCAGCGGGCAGTCGCAGAAGACGCGCATCGTCTACTCGCTCATCGGTGCCATCGGTCTTGCCATGCTGTTGTCGCTGGCGAGGGCGTTCGGACGCCGCACGATGCCACGCACGGCGGGGGCGTTGTCGGCTGCCGCGGCCGATCGCGAGGCCGAACGGCTGGCGCGCCAGATCGCCGATCTCGATGCAAAATTCGAACGCGCACGAGAGCCGGATGACACGGCGCGGCTTGCGTATCAGGCCGAACGCACGCGCCTGAAGGACGCGCTCACCACGGCGCTCATCAGTCGCGACGCCGCGCGCTGATGCGAGCACCGCTGCGCGTGCGCTGATCATGGCCGGCGTGCGCCGCCGCGCGTTCGTGCTCTGGCTCGGCACGGCGATCGCACTGGTGGCGCTGGTCATCGCGTCGCTGGCCATCGGCGCCGTACCGATCGCCCCAGGCGGCGTGCTGCAGGCGCTCGGCGGAACCGGCGATGCCCTCGCGGTGACCATCGTGCGCGATCTGCGCCTGCCGCGTGTGGCGCTCGCCATGCTGGTCGGGTGCGCGCTCGGCGGCAGCGGTGCCGCGCTGCAGGGCACGCTGCGCAATGCGCTGGCGGAACCGTATCTCCTCGGCGTGTCCGGCGGTGCTGCCGTGGGCGCGGTGCTCGCGATGACCATCGGCATCACCGGTGCCGCATCCGTCCCGCTGCTGGCCTTCGCCGGTGCCATCGCGGCGGTGCTGCTGGTACTGGCGCTCGCACGCGCCGCTGGAGGTGCGCGTGATCCGCGCATGCTGCTGATGGCCGGTGTCATCATCGGTGCGTTTGCCAATGCCGTGATCCTCATCCTGCTGGCTGACGTTGCGCCGGAGCGTGTCCGCGGTGCGATGTGGTGGATGGCCGGCAGTCTCACCGATGCCTCTTGGCTGCGCGTCGGGTGGCTCGCGGTGTACGTGCTGGTCGGACTCGGGCTGTTGGTCACGCGTGGTCGCTTGCTCGACGTGCTGGCGCTTGGTGACGAGTCGGCGGCCGCACTCGGCGCCGATGTGGCTGGGACCACGCGGCAGGTGTTCCTCATCAGCGCACTGCTCGCGGCGGCGAGCGTGGCCGCGGCAGGGCTGATCGGCTTCGTTGGGCTGGTGGTCCCGAACATCGTGCGGGCGTTCGGCGTGGTGCGTCATCGGGCCCTGATCGTCAGCTCGGCAGCGGGGGGCGCCGTCCTGTTGCTCTTCGCCGATCTGCTGGCGCGGACGGTACGCGCACCGGTCGAGTTGCCGATCGGTGCGATTACCGCGCTGATCGGTGTGCCGGTGTTTCTCGCACGACTGGGTCGCATCCGATGACCGCCGGCGTGCCGCTCCGCTTCGACCACGTGACGCTCGGTTACCGCCGCGATGCGGCACCGGTCGTCATCGACGCCTCGATCGTGGCGCCGCCGGGTGGCATCACCGCGATCGTCGGCCCGAACGGCAGCGGCAAGAGTTCGCTCGTGCGTGGCGTGCTTGGACTCATGCCCGAGCGGACAGGGCACATTCTTGCCGGAGACACGCCGCTCACGCCAACGGCGACACTCGCCAACAGCCGTCTGGTCGCCGTCATGCCACAGCGCGAGTCGCTGGCGTTCCCGATGCGCGTGGCGGACTACGTCGCGCTCGGCCGCTCACCGTTCCTTGGCCTCTGGGATGCGGCAACGCCCACTGATCACGCGCTCGTGCAGGATGCGATGCAGCGCGCCGACGTCGTCGCGTTTGCCGACCGGCGCACGGATGAACTCTCGGGCGGTGAATGGCAGCGTGTTCGCCTCGCGCGGGCGCTGGCGCAGGACACGCCGGTGCTGTTGCTCGACGAGCCCACCACCTTCCTCGACATCGCCCATGAGATGGCGACGTTCGAGACGCTGTCGCGCGAGGCGCAGCGCGGGAGAACCGTCGTCCTCGTCAGTCACACGCTGACACTCGTGGCGCGCTTTGCGGATCAGATCGTGCTCATGCATGCCGGGCGCGTCGCGGCGTCGGGCACGCCGCGTGAGGTGATGCAGGGCGCGATTCTCGAGGCGGTGTACGGCTGGCCATTGGTGGTATCGCACGACCCGGCGGTCGGCGCGCCGACGCTCGTCCCGCTGCGACGACCGCGCTGACCTCGGGCACGCTGCCGTCGTCGTACATTGACGTCGTGCCAGCTGTCGTCACCCCAGCCATCGTGCTTCACGCACAGAACTACAGCGAGTCGTCGCGCATCCTGCGGCTGGCTACGCGAGAGGCGGGCGTGCAGTCGGTCATGGCGCGTGGCGCGCGATCGTCGCAGCGTCGGTTCGGCTCGGCGGTGGACCTCTTCGCCGAAGGCGAGGTGCAGTACGAGTCGCGCCCGGGCCGCGACCTGCACACGCTCGCCCGATTCGACGTGACCCGCTCCCGCGTGGCGCTGGGCGGCTCGCTGGCCCGCTTCGAGGGGGCGTCCGCGCTCGCCGAGGTGATGCTGCGCGTGGCCGCCGACGACGGGGCGCCTGCCGATGCCTTCGACGCCCTTCGTGATGGCCTCGACGCCATCGCGGCCGATCCCGACGCGACCGTGGCCGCGATCCGGGCAATCTGGCGGCTGCTGGGCGCCATCGGATTCACCCCCGCGCTCGAGTCGTGCGTGGACTGTGATCGCGACCTGCCCCCTGAGGTCGACGTCGCCTTCAGCGCCGAATCGGGCGGCGTGCTCTGCCCGGGATGTGCCGCCCGTGTTCCATCGCGGCGCCTGCCCGCCGCGGCTCGCGCCACGCTGGTGGGCTGGCTCGCGGCTGGGGCGGCCGCTGAGGGAGGGCAGGAACCCCTCGAGCCGCTGACGGTACGAGCACATCAGCGGCTGCTGCGGATCTTCGTCCATGCCCACCTGGCCGATGGGCGCCCCCTCCGGGCCTTCGACGGATGGGCCTCCGGGGAAGGCTGAGCGGCGCCCGGACGGGCCCGCCGCGACCGGATCGAGACGCTCCGGAGATCTCCCCGTGTCGGTTCGTCGCTTGCTTCGGGGGCAGCGGTGCATATGCTACGCTGACTGTGGCGAGACCCACTTTGCGTAACCCTGACTCGAGGTCGATCAGAACCCTTTCTCGTTCGTTTGGAGTGTGACATGACCTGGCGAAGACTGTCGCGGCTTCTGGCCGTATGTCTCGCCGTCGTGATGCCCGCCGTGCTGTCCGCACAGTCGCCTGCCAACCCGGCCCAGCCGCCGGTGAAGCTGCGCCCTGACGGCTTTGACCTCGGGCAGAGTTCTCCGAATCCCACCGCAGGCGAGACCCGGTTCCCCTTCTTCGTGGGGGATCCCCCCGTCTGTCGGGATGCCCGCCGGCAGTACCGGGTATCGCTGCGGATTTACAACCTCCTGGCTCAGGAGGTGGCAGTAGCCCAGCTGGCCGGTCCCAATGGTGAGCTGGACGGAGCGCGACGGCTGAATGGAGTGATGCTGACCTGCCGTCAGTATCAGGCGTACTGGGACGGCCGGGTCGAGGGCACACAGCGTGATGCGCCGGATGGCATCTATCTGTACCGACTGGAAGTGAACGGCCGTGCCGTGGTGAAGAAGCTGGTGGTATCGAGGTGAGGGCGTCTTCGCAACGAGCGAATGCGCCCTTTCTCGTGTTCAGGTCAGCGCAGATCCTTCGGTGTTTCCTTCACGGCCTTCTGCTCGATCGCAGCCCAGAGCACCTTGGCATGGTTCGGATGCGACGCCAGCGTGGCATCGAGCTGCTCCAGCTGCGCCGCCGTCACGCCACGCTTTCGCAACACCCCGTCACGTCGCTGCGCGCGGACGGCCGGCGTCAGGTTGGGGTAGTCGGCCACGACCTTGAGCTCGCTCATCACCTGCACGAAGGCGCTGTCCGACATGCCCAGGTCGGCCTTTCGGCTGCGGCACCCCGCCAGCACACACACGGCCAACAGCATCCCACGGATTCTCATACAGCGAGCGTATCGGCTCCCCCGGTCCCCTCGCAAGTCCTGCCACTGCGGCGGGCTCCTGTCAGGGTGGCTGACGGGCCCTGCCACGGGCGGCAGCGCGGCAGGGTCTCGCAGTTGCAACCTGCGTCGTGCATTCACGTATCGTATCGTGTCACCTCCTGATCCCAGATTGCCCGATGCTGAATCCAGACCGCCTCACCATCAAGTCCGGCGAAGCCGTGAACGAGGCGCTGGCGCTCGCACGTCGCGCCGGCAATCCGCTCGTCTACGACCTGCACCTGCTGCTGGCCCTGATCGCGCAGCAGGACGGCATCGTCGTGCCGTTGCTGCAGAAGGCCGGCGTGAAGGCCGCCGACCTGCGCCAGCGCGCCGAGACGGAAGCGGCACGGTACCCGAAGCAGAGCGATGCCCAGCCGCAGGTGTCACGCGAGCTGAATCAGGTGTTCGACCGCGCCGATGCCGATGCGAAGGCGCTCGGTGACGACTACGTCAGCACCGAGCACTTCCTGCTGGCGCTGGCCGATGTGAAGGGCACCGACAGCAGGGCACTCCTGACGTCGCTCGGCGCAACGCGCGAGGCGCTGGCCACCGCGCTGAAGGCCGTGCGCGGCACGCACACCGTCTCCGATCAGTCGCCGGAGAATCGCTACCAGGCGCTGGCGCGCTACACGCGCGACCTCACCGAGAGTGCGCGTGACGGCAAGCTCGATCCGGTCATCGGACGCGACGATGAAATCCGTCGCGTGATCCAGGTGCTCTCGCGTCGCACCAAGAACAATCCGGTGCTCATCGGCGAACCGGGCGTCGGCAAGACGGCCATCGTCGAAGGCCTCGCGCAGCGCATCATCAACGGTGACGTGCCCGAAGGCCTGCGCGGCAAGCGGCTGCTCTCGCTGGATCTCGGTGCCCTGATCGCCGGCGCCAAGTTCCGCGGTGAGTTCGAGGAGCGCCTCAAGGCGGTGCTGAAGGAGATCGTCGACAGCGAAGGTGAGGTCGTCGTGTTCATCGACGAACTGCACACGCTGGTGGGTGCCGGCAAGGCCGAAGGGTCGATGGACGCGGGCAACATGCTCAAGCCGATGCTCGCGCGTGGCGAACTGCACATGGTCGGCGCCACCACACTCGACGAGTATCGCCAGCACCTGGAGAAGGACGCGGCGCTGGAGCGTCGTTTCCAGCCGGTGTTCGTTGGTGAGCCGACGCTCGACGACACCATCGCGATCCTGCGCGGCCTCAAGGCCCGCTACGAGTCGCATCACGGCGTGCGTATCACCGACAGCGCGATCGTGGCGGCGGCCACGCTCTCCAACCGCTACATCGGTGACCGCTTCCTGCCCGACAAGGCCATCGACCTGCTCGACGAAGCCGCCAGTCGCCTGCGCATCGAGATCGATTCCATGCCGCAGCCGATCGACGAGGTGGAGCGTCGCGTGATGCAGCTCGAGATCGAGCGCCAGGCGATGCAGAAGGAGACCGACGCCGCCGCGCGCGAGCGCCTCGTCGCACTGGAACGCGAACTCGCCGAGCTCAAGACGCAGAGCGCCACGATGAAGGCGCAGTGGCAGGCGGAGAAGCAGGCCCTCGGTGACGTGGGTCGCATCAAGCAAGCGATCGATCAGGCCACCACCGATGCGGAACAGGCCGCACGCACGGGTGACCTGCAGCTGGCGGCCGAGATCCAGTACGGGCGTATCCCGCAGCTGCAGCGCGAGCTGGCCGACGCGGAGTCGGTGGTCTCGGTGCGTGACGGACGTCGTCGCTTCCTGAAGGAGGAAGTCGGCGATGACGACATCGCTGCGGTGGTGGCGAAGTGGACCGGCATCCCGGTGCAGCGCATGATGGAATCGGAGCGTGAGCGTCTCACGAAGCTCGAGGATGAACTGTCGCACCGTGTGGTGGGGCAGCGTGACGCCGTGTCGGCCGTCTCCAACGCGGTGCGGCGGTCGCGTGCCGGCCTGCAGGACCCGAACAAGCCGATCGGCAGCTTCCTGTTCCTCGGGCCCACGGGTGTCGGCAAGACGGAAACGGCGCGCGCACTGGCCGACTTCCTGTTCGACGACGAGAAGGCGATGGTGCGGCTCGACATGTCGGAATACATGGAGAAGCACGCCGTGGCGCGGCTGATCGGTGCGCCGCCGGGCTACGTGGGGTACGACGAGGGCGGACAGCTCACCGAAGCGGTGCGGCGCCGGCCCTACTCGGTGCTGTTGTTCGACGAGATCGAGAAGGCACATCCCGATGTGTTCAACGTGTTGCTGCAACTGCTCGACGACGGCCGCCTGACCGACAGCCAGGGCCGCACGGTGGACTTCCGCAACACGGTCGTGATTCTCACCAGCAACATCGGCAGCCAGGTCATCCTGGAGCGTCATCACGACGAGTGGGCGCTCGTGGAAACGCAGGTGCTCGGCATGCTGCGCCAGCAGTTCCGTCCGGAGTTCCTGAACCGCATCGACGACGTCGTGGTGTTCCGTCCGCTCGGTGAGGAGCAGATCGCCGAGATCGTCGATCTGCAGCTCGAGAAGCTCGATGGCATGCTCGGACAGCGGAAGCTCACACTCACGATGTCGCCCGAGGCGAAGAAGATGCTCGTGGGTGAAGGCTACGACTCGGCCTTCGGTGCAAGACCGCTCAAGCGCACGATCCAGCGGCTGGTGCAGAATCCGCTGGCATTGGCGCTGCTCGATGGGTCGCTGCACGACGGCGACGCGATCGTGGCGACGCCGGGCGAAGGGAACCGGCTCGTGTTCACGCGGCAGGTGGCACCGGTGGAGACGCCCGAACCCGTTGAGGCCGGCGCGTGACGGTGTTCGCGCGTTCGGGGGACGAGCAGTGGATGCGCGAAGCGCTGACGCAGGCCGCGCTGGCCGGCGCCGCGGGTGAGGTGCCGGTCGGTGCGTGCGTGGTTCGAGATGGGGTGGTGATTGCGACCGGTGCCAACGCGATGCGTGGCGAGAGCGACGCGATGCAGCATGCCGAGGTGCGGGCGCTGCGTGCGGCGGTGCGGGTGCTGGGCGACGGTCGGCTGACCGGGTGCACGTTGTACGTGACGCTGGAGCCCTGCGCCATGTGTGCCGGCGCGATCGTGCTGGCGCGGGTGGACCGGGTGGTGTTTGCGGCGTGGGATCCCAAGGCCGGGATGGCCGGCTCGGTGGGAGACCTGTTGCGGCATCCGCGGCTGAATCACCGGCCGGAGGTGGCGGGCGGCGTGCTGGAAACCGAGGCAGGGGCAGTGCTGCGGGCCTTCTTTGCGGAACGCCGGTCTGACGCCGGGGCGCTGGCACACGTTGACCCGACGGCCCAAAGTACCTAAACTCAAAGGCTAGGCCGGTTCAGTGGCTGAGCTGGACAGGTGTCCGAGCGGTTGAAGGAACCGGTCTCGAAAACCGGCGTGCCGGAAACGGTACCGTGGGTTCGAATCCCACCCTGTCCGTGCAGTGCTCGGGAATCGAATCGGGCGTCGCTCCATAACTTCGGAGTGGCGCCCGATTTTCTTTGTATCGCGCGCCATGCTGGAACCTCTCGGTTCCGGGCGGGTGCTCCTTTTTCCGTCGCGAAATCGTGGCATGCTGCACCTTTGCCACCGCAGAGCACTTCGCAGCCTGTCCCCGGCCGCAATGACACGCAAACCGCTGTCTTCGGTGTTCCTTGTTCTCACGCTGGCCGCGGGGGGCTGTACGAGTGTTACCCGCGACGACTCCGTGACGCTGCCGGGTGTTATCGCGGCAGCGGTAGCGCTGCCGGCGCCGGTGCTCGTTGCGCCGGACACGGTGCGGGCCGGTGCATCGTTCACGGCGACGGTCAGTTCTTTCGGGACCTCCTGCGCCTCGCCGGAAAATGTCACGGTGCTCCTGGGTGGCGGGCAGCCGAACATCGCGGATGTCTCGGTCTGGGACCGTCAGCAGCTCGGTGGAAGTTGCACGGCGGCGATCCGTGGCATTTCGCGGGCGATCGAGCTTTCCTTCCCGAATGTCGGGACCGCGACGATCCGTGTGCGCGGTCGGTTCGAGGCACGGACTGCTGCGGGAACCGACTCGCTCGTGGTCGTGGAGAAGCAGTTGGTGGTGCGACCGACGGCGTAGACCGAGGGCCCACCGGCTTTCGTGTGACGTTCTCGTCTGCGGTCCTGCGCCAACGCATTGAGATAATGAGCCGCATGGAGGCCGCGATGCGACCGGCCCTCGGTTGGCGTGTGCTGGATTCGAGTGCGCGCCAGCAGTTTCCGGCGGCAAGTGCTGAATCTCGTCGGGCGCTTCGGGGTGCCTTACTTCGTCCAGATCAACACGACGCCACACGCATCCATTGCGTAGTCGGCCGGAACACGCACGCTACCGGTGTACACCTCCATGAGTTGAACGCTTGCGGGACTGATGTCCCTCAGGACTTCGGATGCCGTAATTGGTGGAGGAAGCTCGTACTTCGTCATGCGAACACCGTCGATGTAGACCTGAAGACGCTGGTTCGCCTTTCCGAGTTCCTGGCATCGGACGAATGCGATACTGCTCCATGCAATACGGACACCTGGAAGGCGAACCAAGAGGGACTTCAGATCAAGTGGGAACAGGCTGTCGATCTGCTCGCGCGTAAAGTACGACCCGGTTCCGCGAGCCATGCGCGCGTACGGCTCTGACAGCCGAATCGGGTAGGTCACCCGACGTCCGCTCACGGTGATCGTTGCGAGTTCCTGAGCGATCGAGAACATCGACAACTTCATCCGTAATGCACGCCCATCTGGCACCTCAATCGTCTTGAAGACTGACTCCAATCCGATGCGACGCGCGACGAGCAGATAGCGTCCCGGATTCACGCCGATGATGCGGAATTGTCCGACTGAGTCGGTTCGTACCAGCCAGTCACCGGGCGTCAACGCAATCTCGACGTCACGCAGGAAGACGGTGTCGTTGCCCGCACGATGGAGCACACCCGTCACGTTGGCGGGTTGCCCACTGAGTGCGCCACCCCACGACAGCATCAGGAACAGCGTCATGCATCGAACGAGAAACTGCGGCATTGTGACTGCGCTCAGATTTGGGAACACTTCAGGAAAAACTTTGCGTCGCAGCGTCACACAGGTCAACAGCGCCACGGACCTCCTGCGCGAGGCTGGGTGCGCCGTCAGGCTGGTCACGGTGAGGATCATGCCTGCGCACGTCGCGCGTGCGTGTGTGCGGCACTGACGGTCTGGGAATCGAAGGCGGGCGAGCCATCGGCACCGCCGCAGAGCGTCGACGTGCGGCCGTTCAGCTCTTGCGACGCGGCGCCCGTTTTGTGCTTTGGTTCATGCCGCGGTTCTGGAGATCGCTGAACCGTGGTCACGCCGGACGCCGTCCGCGGCCAGTCGGACTTCGCGCGAGCGGGGTTCCGGTGACAGGGGTTCCGGTGACAGTGCATACAAAGCACCGGTGGGGGTTGGATCAGATGCTGGGCGTGTCACGCGCCGTGCTGTGTCGTCAGAGCGCTCGCTTCTGCATTGTCACCACAACCGAAACACGACGCGAAGATCATGTGCCATGCAGTGCGTCGCGCGATGCCTTCACGCCGTAATCAACGCGCATTGCGCTGCCGGTCCCACGGGAGCGGGTCCTTGCCGAGCAACACCGCTTTGACTTCCGCCACGCGGGCCGCCACCGATGTCGGCCTCGATGCGGAGCCCAGCATACGGGTCGAGAAGCAATGCATCGTGCAGCGTCTCATCGAGGTAGACGACGGTGTAGCGAGAGGTGCCGACGGGGTGCCGTGCGATACGCGTCTCGAAAGTGTACTCGAAGTAGGACATGGTGTGCTCCATCGATCGGGTCGTACGGTGGCGCCGATGACCGCCGAGATGCGCCGTGAGGCGGGATCGTGACGGCGGCATGAATTCGTCGAAGCAGCCTGCTGCATTACCAGAAGCCTCGTTGGCTCGCACGTCGTGATCGTGACATGGTGGCCAACATGGTGTCGCTGCAGTGGCCTACTTCCGCTCGAGCTGACGCAACGCCGACTTCGGCAGCCGGGCCGTGACACCGAAGCCCGGTGGCACCACATCCGGAATGTCGAAGCGCAGTGCGAAGCCCATCACCAGCGCGGCCTCGGTGCTCGTCAGTTTGTACTCGCGCTCGAGCCAGCGCGCCATGTCGCTGGTTGCGCGGCGCATCGCCTCGTCGAGCGAGCCGCCCACGCCGACACTCATGATCTGCTCGTCGTCTGCCACCCGCACGATGTCGTTGAAGCCCCAGCGCTTGATCTCCACGCTGAAGGTGACGTCGAGACTGGTCTCCATCGCGTCCCCGGTGAGTTCGCCGTCACCCTGCGCGGCGTGGCCATCGCCGAGGTAGAGGTACGCGCCACGTGTCCGCACCGGCAGCATGACCGTCGCCCCTTCACGGATGAAGCCGTTCTCCATGTTGCCACCGTACGCCCCTGACTCACGCGAACTCGGCGTAAACTCCGTGCCGGGCGCCGCCGCGATCACGCCAAGAAATGGTGTGAGGGGCACGGTGAAGTTCGTGAGAACGGCGGTCGGCTTGTCGAGACGTGCCGTACCGGTCAACGTGTCGAGCACCCAGCGGTTGCTCTGTGGCGCGTCGCGTGGCGGGCCCTTTCGCTCCGTGGCGTACGACGCGTCGATGGCGCTGTCCATCAGCGACGTGCCGCTGAAGGCCCAGCCGCGGTTGAGTCGCACGCGATGCAGCGTGACGAGCAGGACGTCGCCTGGGAGCGCGCCTTCGACATAGATCGGCCCGGTCAGCGGATTGCCGCCCATCGTCAGCTTGTTCGTACGGTCGCCGTCGGCACCGCGCCCCCAGCCGCCAGCGTCCACGGTCGTCGTACGGACGGTGTCACCTGCTGCAATGCGAAGCGCCGGTGTGGCAGTGGCACTGATGCCACGCCACCATGTGGTGGGATCGAGCCTCAGATTGCGCGCCAGACGGGGACGCGCATCACGCACACCGAACCATCGGGAGCTATCCGGCGCAACACCGAGGAAGCCGACGAGTGAATCCCCGCGCACCGTGGCCCGCCAGCGAAAGTCGCCGACTGCAAACGTGAGGCGCGTGCCGGTCAGCGACGCGGCGAAGGTCTGGCCATATACCCGTCCGCGCAATGAATCGCCGCTCGCCGTCAGCGTCACGCGTTGCGGTTGTCCATCGCCTTCCATCTCGAAGATCCAATCGCCGGCAAGACGGGCGGCGGGTACCGGAGACGGTGTCGAGCGTGATTGCGCGGCGAGTGGGACGCTCACGGCGACGATTGTCGCGAGAAGGCACAGTTGCTGGAGCATTCGGCGGTGGCTGGAGACTGAGTGCGCCCTGCTGCTCATGTCTGTTCGGCAGCAAGGTCCATCTGGATGCACAGCGCGATCGGTCGTCACGACCGCTGCGCCGTGCGGGATCGAGACGGCATCGGCGTCGGGAGACCAGACCGGTCAGGGTTGGCCGAGCGCGGCTTGCTGGCGACGAAGCTCACGCTGCACCGGCAGCACGAGCGCCGGTATGAGCGCGATACTGAGAAGCGGTACGACGATGACCAGGCTACCCAGTCCGTTCGCGGCACGGCCCATCGCCACTGTCCACGAGGCGAACTGCAGGTACGCGAACATGGCCGCCGTAAATAGTCCCAGCAGCATCAGGCCAGGTTGCGCCCGTCGCACGACCGCGCGCTGGGCTGCCGGTGGCAGGGCGAGAATCTGCGGCTTGCTCGGCAGGTTCAGCAGGTCGGGTCGGCGCGGGATCATCACCACGACACCGATCAGCAGCACGCTCGACGCCAGGCTCATGCCGGGAAGGAACCACCAGTTGGACCGTGGCCCGAATCCATCCGCAACGCCGTCCGCGTTGAAGTGGGTCGGGATGCGTGCAGGCAGGTCTGGGTAGACCATCGCCGCAAACCCGAACGTCCCGATGACGACGAGGACGGTGCAGACGAGCAGAAATCGCGTAAGGATGGACATGGGGGCTCAATGGATGAGGTCGCAAATCTAGTCCCGAAGGCCTGGCGTAACGCGGGTGTACGTCCCGTGAAACATCGTCCCGTCCTTCCCATCCGGAGCAGTTATGAACATGCGGTTCCCCAAGCGAGCGCCGCTAATCGCGCTCGCCGCGCTGGCCGTCGTGGCCGGCACCGGCATGACAGTGCGTCAACTCCTGGCGTCCGATCACCAGGACACCGCGCTGGTCGAGTTCTCCCCGCGCTTCGACGTCAACGACGTGTACGCCTTCCCGTCGCCGAGCGATCCGTCACGCACGGTCCTGGTGCTGGGTACCAGCTCGCCGCTCACGCCGGCGCAGACCCCGAGTGCCCGGTTCGGCAAGCGAAACGAACAGCTCTACCAGCTCAAGATCGACAATACCGGTGACGCCCGAGAGGATCTCGTCTTCCAGTTCACCTTCCTCGGCGAGGGACGTCACCAGCTGGTGACGATGCGCGGACCGTACAAGCCGAATGACGTCGGTACGGTCAACACGCTGGTGGAGGGACGGAAGATCTCGGGCCGCACCAACACCGTCATCGAATCGCGTGGCATCAAACTGTTCGCGGGCCCGCGGGATGATCCGTTCTTCATTGATCTCGAGCAATTCTTCCGCATCCTGCCAGACCGTCGTCCGGAGTCCGGCCCGTTGTCGCAGATCACGCAGGGCGAGCTGACGTTCCGCGAAGCCATCGGTGCCAATCCCGCCGTCGATTTCCTGCGCGGCATCAATGACATGGCAATCGTCGTTGAAGTGCCCACCGGCATGCTGACGAACGCCACCACGAACGGTCGTTTCGGCGTGTGGGGCACCACCAGCCGCGCGATCCGGAACTGATCCGACTCAACGCGTCACTGTTTCCATCAACCACCAGGAGTACATCCAGATGCTGCACGAAGATTCAGCCCGCGCCCTGCGTACGCTCGCTGTGACCATCGCCGTCTCATCAGTTTCGATGCTGGCCGCCTGCAGTGACACCTCGAAGCGCGACGGTCCGACTGATCCCGGCGCCAGTCTCACCCTCGGCACTGGCGAGGAGCGCAACGCCGAGGATGATGAGTACGACCGCGAGGAGCGTAAGGGAAAGCGCCGGTATGAGCAGGTCGAATTCCTCGGCAACCCGCTCGTCAGCGAAGTGACGATCGTGAAGGCCAACCACGACAAGTACAATCGCACGCAGCCGTACAATACGGCGGAGTTCGGCGCGCAGAGCCTCGCCTTCATCAACGCATTCCGCGGTGGACAGCCGGAAGTGGCCAACACGCTTGGCGCCGTGCTCTATCCCGACATGCTGATCGTCGAGTCATTGCGCGATCCTGCGACGTCCGGCTGGCTGTCATGGGCGCTCGCCAACGGCTGGGGCGGACGGAATCTCAGCGATGACGTGGTCGACGCGGGCCTGTCGGCGATCTTCGGCAAAATCGTCTCGCCGGTTGGCGCATTCTGCGACAACGGCAGGCTGCCGCTCTGTACGGACAACGTGCCGGTGAACGACAAGGCCTTCATGGGCAGGTTCCCGTACCTCGCGTCGCCGACGCTGTAATTCTCTCTGGTGCGCTGCAGCGTCGCACGACGTGCGTCGTTGCAGCGCACCGCTACTCCCCCGAGCCAGCAGACCATGCATCGCGTCGAAAAGGTTCATCCGAAAGTCCGTGTGCTGGTGGTCGTGGGCGCTGCCGTGCTCGTGGCGGCATCACTCATCTGGATGAGGCATGCCAGCGCGTCCCCACAGCCGGCCGAACCCGTGATCGCGTATCCCGGTGACGCGCGCCAAGAATCGCAGATTCGCGACGGTGACATCGAGTTCTACGCCAGGCGAGTCGACGAGGATCGGCAGTCGGCGGCCGATCGACTGACACTGGCACGGCTGCTGCTCGCGCGATCACGCTCGGAAGGATCGACACACGACCTGGTGCGCGCGGAATCACTGGCGCGTGAGTCGATCGCACTGCGCCAGCGACGGAATGGACCGGCATTCGAGGTACTCGCGAGTCTGCTCATGGCGCGGCACGCCTTCCGCGACGCCTATGTCGTCGCAGCCGTGATCGACTCGCTGGAGCCGGGCACGCCGTCGCACCTTGCCCTTCGTGGCGAGATCGAACTCGAACTCGGACTCTATCCCGCCGCCGCGGCCCATTTCCGCGCCGTGGTCAGCGACGGTCGGCAGTTCACCGCTGACGCACGCCTCGCGCGATGGCATGAAGTCACCGGACACGCGCCCATCGCGAGAGCGATGCTGCGCCGCGCGATCACCGCGGTCGACCGACGTGATGATCTGCCGCAGGAACAGCGCGCCTGGTTCCACTACCGGCTCGGTGAACTCGAGCTGCGTCTCGGCAATTTGGCCGCAGCGGATTCGGCATTCCGGACAGCGCTCCTCCGGCACCCGGACGATGTCCGCGCCCTTGGTGGTCTGGCCCGATCGGCGCTCGCGCGCCGCGATTTCGAGCGGGCGATCGCGTACGGAGAACAGGCGATCGGCATTCAGCTCGACCCGAC
>JANOCB010000128.1:0-35117 GCA_031411975.1 Gemmatimonadaceae bacterium | reverse complement strand
AACATCAGCGTGACCTTCACCTTGTTGCCTTCCTCCAGGAACCGGCGGGCGTGGCGCGTCTTCGTCTCGAAGTCGTGCTCCTCGATCCCGGGCCGGTACTTCACTTCCTTCAACAGGATCACGTGCTGCTTCTTCTTGGCGACACGTGCCTGCTTGGCCATCTCGAACTTGTACTTGCCATAGTCCATGATGCGGACCACGGGCGGACGAGCCAATGGAGCAACCTCGACCAGATCGAGGCCCTGTTCGACTGCTGAAGCCAGTGCGGCATCAACTTCCATGATGCCGAGCTGGGCGCCGTCTGGGGCGATGACGCGGACGGGAGAAATACGAATCTGCCGGTTGACGCGTACTCGCTTGGTCGGATCCTGAATAGGACGTTGCTCCAGAAAACGGGAAAACAAAAAACGGCGGGGTCTTCGGGGATGAAGACCACGCCGCGAGGCCCACCCAAGGGGGTGTGCCCGTTGCATTGGACTCCAGCAGCACACCTCGCAGAGCGAGGGCCGAAGGGTGGATCCCCACTGCCGAGGGGATCACTTGCCGAGTTCAGACCTCGAGAATCTAGAGGAAGCGCCGCCCGGGGTCAATGGGGAGGTCCGTTACAGCAGGGCAATGCAGCCGCCGGCGCAGCATGCGCTCTGGCGGAACGACGGCACGGCGGGCGATCATCCCTCGGGGTCGGCCGCCGCCGGAACCGCCTTCGCTTCCCACAGTCCACGCCGCATGCACGTCGCCATCGATTTCGGAATCAGCAATACGGATGCGGTGTCGCTCGTGGACGGCGCACTGCGACGGTGGACCGAACCGGCGAACGGCGCACCATCGCACGCGACTGTCCGCCAGATCCTCGATCACGGTGGCGTGAGCCTGGACGCGCTGCCGTGGCTCGCAGTCACCGGAGGGCAACATCGCGCGCTGCCCCCGCTGCTTGGTGCAACGTCGGTCGTCGCCGTGCCGGAGATCACGGCGATCGGACGAGGGGGCCAGGCACTCGTCCCGGACCGTGATGGGGGGCGCGAGACACCGCTCATCGTCGTGAGTGCGGGGTCGGGCACCGCCGTGATCTCCGCGCGCAATGATGCATACGCACATGTCACCGGCACCGGCGTCGGTGGCGGGACGCTCCTCGGCCTCAGCCGACTGCTGCTTGGCACGACGGATGTCGACGCGATCGATGCGATGGCGATGCGCGGCGATGCGAACGGTGCGGACCTCGCCTTGCGCGATGTGGTGAGCGGCCCGATCGGCAGCCTGCCCGCCGAGGCCACGGCCGTCAATTTCGGCAGACTGGCCCGGCAGCACACAGCAGCGGCTCCCGACGATCTGGCCGCCGCGCTGATGACACTCGTTGGTCAGGTCATTGCAATCACGGCCATCAACGCGGCCCGTGCGGAACGCATCGAACAGATCGTCATCACCGGACACATGACCGACATGCCGAGCTTCCGTCGCGTGATCGATCAGGTCGGCGCGTATTACGGCACGGAGATGCTCCTGCCGGCGCATGCGGGTTTCGGTACGGTGATCGGCGCCATGATGTACGCCGCGTCCCTGCATCGCTGAGTCGAGCGCGTCAGAAACAGACGCGCAGCGTCAGAAACAGACGCGCGGCGTCAGCGGGCGTCACACGTCGTGCCGGAACACACGAGCGCAGGTGACGAAGGCGCGAGCTCTGCGTCATGGATGAGCGCGCCAGCCGATGCGGAGAGGCACCCGCATCGGCGATTCATCCACGCTCGACGGAGAGCATCTCGTGAACCAGCGATTCCTGCGCCCGGTCCTGACGACCTGCGCGCTGACCCTGCCCCTGCTTCTGACCGCGCAGGCTGCCCCGAAGAAGCCGGCCGGTCAGACACAGGGCGCCCGCCCCGCGTCGAGCACCGTGCGACCGGCGCAGCCCGCCGCTCCGGCCACGGCGGCGGCGGACCCCGCACCGGTGGCTGCCGCGAAGCCGGCGACACCAGCGACCCGCGAGCCTGAGCCGGACGCCGCGCGCAACCCGAAGCCCGCCGCCAACGCACCGCAGGGCGAACATATCCGCTTTGGTCTGGCGGCCGGTCTGGCGGCCCCGATGAGTTCACTCGGCCGGACTCGTAGCGCCGGCTACACCGCCGGAGCGTTTCTGCAGGGACGACCGGAAGGGTTCCCGGTCAGTCTCCGCGGCGATCTCCACTACACGAGTTTCTCGCGGAAGCCCGCCGTCACGGTTGACCCGTCGTTTGCCCTGATTCATGTGACCGGTGCCGCCGTCTATGATTTCCCGAAGGCGGGAGGCGGCAAGTCGCCGTTCTTCGCCACCGCCGGACTCGGGCTGTATCGATCGACGACGAACGATGAGACTCAGACCGATTTCGGCCAGAACCTCGGACTTGGCTTCATCTTCCGGAAGTATCGCTTCCAGCCGCTCGTCGAGGGGCGCTTCCATTTCTTCAACGACGTGCAGTTCTTCACGCTGACGATCGCCGGGCATCTCTGAGCGCGACAGGCCGGTCTACGCAGCGAGGTGCGCGTCATTCGTGACGCGCACCTCGCTGCGTTTCTGGAGCACCGTGACTGGACAGGATGCGCGGGAGACGCGTCTTTCGTGCTGCACCCACGGTCATCCTGCGCCCCTACCCCGCTGCCAATGTCGCGTCACCTGCTCACCACGTGCCTTTCGGCGCTTTCCCTTGCGGTGACGCCTGCGCTGCTGTCGGCACAGGGCGCGACGGTGTCGGATCCGCTGGCCGCGATCCGCCTGCGACCGATCGGTCCGGCGAACATGAGCGGGCGCATCACCGACATCGCGGTGAACGAGACCAACCCGTATGAGTTCTACGCGGCGGCAGCCACCGGCGGACTCTGGAAGACCTCGGACAACGGTGTCACGTGGAAACCGGTCTGGGAAAACCAGAGCGTGAACGCCATCGGCGCGGTGACGGTGGACCAGCGAACACCCGGCACCGTGTGGATCGGCACGGGCGAGGCGACGAACCGTCAGAGTTCCGGCTGGGGGGATGGCGTCTACAAGTCGATGGATGGTGGGACGACGTGGACACACATGGGACTGCGAGGCACGGCACGTATCGCACGCATCGTGGTGGACCCGGCGAACTCCGATGTGGTCTACGTCGCAGCGCCAGGACATCTCTGGGGACCGAACGCGGATCGCGGTCTCTACAAGTCCATCGACGGTGGCCGGACCTGGGCGCTGATCCTTTCGCGCGACGAGAACACCGGGGCCGTGGACGTGGCGATCGATCCGAGTGATTCACGGATACTCTTTGCGGCGCTGTACCAGCACCGGCGCACACCGTTCGGGTTCGTCGGCGGCGGGCCGGGCAGTGGCCTGTACAAGTCCACCGATGCCGGTGCAACGTGGACACCGGTCACCAACGGATTGCCCTCGGGTACCATCGGCCGCACGTCGATCTCGATCTACGTCAAGGACCCGCGCGTGGTCTACGTCAGCATCGAACAGGGCCTGCGCTACACGTCGAGCATCTCGTACGGCAAACGACTGGGCGGCGTCTACCGCTCCGACGACAAGGGCCAGACCTGGCGCTTCATGAGCGACTGGAATCCGCGGCCCGCCTACTCCAGTCAGCTCAAGGTCGACCCGAACGATCAGAGCCGGTTGTATGCGATGCAGTGGTCCATCAGTGATGACAGCGGCAAGACGTGGCGCGAACCGCGGCAGACGTTGCATGGCGATGATCGCATGGTCTGGATCAACCCGCGTGATTCACGGCATCTGATCAAGGCCGACGACGGTGGTGTGGGCATTTCGTACGACCGTGGCGTGAAGTGGCTGTACGTGTCGTCACTGCCGCTGTCGCAGCCATACCATGTGAGCGTCAGCAACACCTCCCCGTTCTTCGTGTGCACGGGGCTGCAGGACAACGGCAGCTGGTGCGGTCCCAGTGCGACCTACACCACCACAGGTCCACTCAACGACGACTGGTATCGCGTGGGTGGCGGTGACGGGTTCAACAACGTCATCGACACCACCGACAACACGACCGTCTACAGCAGCTCGCAATACCTGGGCCTCACACGCGTGAACCTGCGCACCTTGGAGTCGGTTGCGATCCGGCCGGTGGCACAGGAGGGTGAGGGGCCGAAGCTCGGCAACTGGGGCGCGCCTGATCCGCGCGTGGGACGGAAGATCACGCCGGCGAACTGGAACTCGCCGATCATGATCTCGCCGCACAACCGGAACGTGCTCTACGCCGGTATGCGCGAGGTCTGGAAAAGTCTCGACCGTGGCAACACGTGGGTGTCGCTTGGCGACCTGACCACACGCATCGAGCGGCGGACGATGGCCATCATGGGCCAGATGCCAACCGATACCACGCTGTCGCTGGACGATGGCGTGTCGTACTTCCCCAGCACCACGACGATCAGTGAGTCACCGGTGATGGCCGGTGTGCTGTGGGTCGGCACCGACGATGGCAACGTCCAGCTCTCGCGCGACGGGGGACGCACCTGGAAAAACGTGCGCCCGAACGTTTCGGGTGTACCCGCGCGCACGTGGGTGGCACACATCGAGACCTCGCGGGCAGCGGCGGGGACGGCGTACGTCGCCTTCGACGGGCATCAGGCCGACGACTTCACGAACTATCTCTTCCGCACCACTGACTACGGCGCGACGTGGACATCGATCAGCGCCTCGCTGCCGGCAGATCGCGTGATTCACGTGATCCGCGAGGATGTGCGCACGCCGCGCGTGCTGTACCTCGGCACCGAGCAGGGGCTCTTCTCCAGCAGTGATGCGGGAGCGACGTGGCGCGAAGTGCGCGGGCTGCCGCGACTGCCGATCGCCGATCTGGCGATCCAGCCGCGGGACAACGACCTCGTCGTCGCGACGCACGCCCGTGGCCTGTACATCCTCGACAACCTGAATGCGTTGCAGGAGCTCACGCCGTCGGTGCAGCAGTCCCCTGCCCACCTCTTCACGGTGGAGCCCGCAGAGATGCGCCGGCTGGCATCGACGAGGGCGCACACCGGTGACATGGTCTTCCGCGGTGAGAATCCGCCGAACGGTGCGATCATCGACTACTGGCTCGGGCCGTCGGCCACGCGCGATTCGATCACCGTGACGATTCTGGATGCAACCGGGAAGACGGTGACGACGGTGCGACCGACACGCCAGTCGGGTGTGAATCGCATCGTGTGGAACCTGCGCCTGCCTTCCCTGCCCGGTGCCGCGACGGGCGGCGACGACGACGACGACGACGCTCCACGTGGTGCACCGGCCGGGCGGTGGGTCATGCCGGGCCGGTACACGGTGCGACTGTCGGTCGCCGGTCGGGTGTCGGAGCGTCCGCTGACCGTCCGTGACGATCCGCGCGTGACGATCACCCTGGCCGAACGCAGAGCATGGCACGCCGCATCGGACTCCGTGGCGCAGTTGTATCGTGACGTCGTGGCGCTGGCCGCACAGGCGAGTGCGATGGACGCCGAGCTGAAGGCGACGATCGGCGAATTGCAGAGCCGCGTCGGGACGTTGTATGGCAACGTGACGCGGAATGGGACGACACCGACCACGGATCAGCGGCGGCAGATGGCCTACTTCCCCACGGTGCTGCGCACCTTGCGTCAGCGCGTCACGCGCTGACGCGAAACCGGCAGGACGCGTCCGATGCATCCCCGCCGGTCAGGCCGCCAGCCACGTGTTGCTCACACGTTCGTGTAGGCGTACCCCTTCGTGTCAGGCGCGACCGTGCCCCAGGCATGGAACGCGTCATGCTCGAACACCAGCAGCCACTGCTCGTCGGCCGCATCACGCAGCAGCGCGCGTTTGCTCTCGAGCGTGCGCAACGGCTCGACGTCGTATCCCATGATCCACGCCAGTGGCACGTGGTTCACCGTCGGCATCACGTCGCCGAGGAAGAACGCCCGCTCGCTGCCTCCGTCGATCAGCAGGCTCTGATGGTGCGGCACGTGTCCCGGTGTCTTCCGGGCGGTGATGCCCGGCACGATCTCGACATCGCCATCGATCAGGTGCAGCTGGCCCGACGCCTTGAGCGGCACGAAGTTGGGTGCGAAGTAGCTGGCGGCGGTGCGCTCGTTGGTGTGCGTGGCGTACTCGTACTCACCGGCCTGCACCACGTAGGTGGCGTTGGCGAACGTGGGCACGACGGCGCCGTCGGCGGTGCGGCGCGTATTGCCACCGGCGTGATCGAAGTGGAGATGCGTGTTGATCACGACCTTCACATCCTCCGGCGTGAACCCCGCCGCGCGAATGCCCGCCTCGAGCGCGGTTTCGTCGCTCCGCTGCTCCGGCACGTCGGCTTGCAGTTCCATGCCATAGATGTCGATGAACTTCCGGTCTTCCTTGTTGCCTGCGCCCGTGTCGATGAGCACGAGACCATCCGGATGCTCGATCAGCAGCGTCCGCATGCCCATCTGGATCCGGTTGCGATCGTCGGCGTCGATCCTGCGCTGCCACAGCACCTTGGGCACCACGCCGAACATGGCGCCACCGTCCAGCCGCTGCCCACCGGCCTGAATGGCGTGAATGCGCAACGAACCGAGCTGGCGCGTCTGCAGAAGCGGGGTCGGGAAGGTCATGTCATGACACGGTTGAGGTCAGGCGCCATCACCGGCGTCTTTCACCGGCGACGGCATCACAGGCTTGCGGCGTCGCTTGGCCATCGACGTCCCTGCCCGCTGGAAGGCATCGAGTGCGCCCCAGGTGGTGATGTCGCGGCCTGCAGCATCCTCGAGGAGACGAAGCAGCACCTTGGCGGTGGCAATGGCGTCGCCGGCCGCACGATGGCGTGTGTGCGGCGGAATCTCCACCGCGTAATGATTGGCGACCGAATCGAGATTCCGCCGCGGCAGCTGCGGCAGCACCTTGCGGGCGAGTCGCACCGTACAGAGCGTCGTGCCGTCGAGTGCCTGACCGGTGCCACGAAAGACTTCATGCGCGACGAAGCGCCAGTCGAAGGTGGCGTTGTGGGCCACGAAGATGTGCCCCTCGAGCCGCGAGGCCACGTCGTGCGCAATCGTGGCAAAGACGGGCTTGTCGCGCACCATGTCGTGCGTGATGCGCGTGATCTGCGTGATCATCGGCGGAATGGAGCACTCCGGATTCACGAGTGTCTCGAACACATCCACGATCTGTCCATCGTGCACCCGCACGATCGCAATCTCCGTGATGCGATCGCCATGCGTCGGCCGGCCACCGGTGGTCTCGACGTCCACGACGGCGAAACGGAGCGAGCGGATTGGCAGCAGCGACGTGTCGCGCGTCATGGCACCTGCCGTCGCCACCGCCCTGGCCGCCGCGCCACGCTCGATCGCCGGCGGCCGCGCGGCACCGGGCACGGACGCGATGATGCGCCAGCGACCGTCCGGTCCCTGACGGACGTCAGGACGGTGTCCAAGAATGGCTCTGGCGAGGCTTTCCGCGAGCGCACGCCGCACCCCGATCGCCTGGCACACGTCTGCCACCAGGGCCGGCGAATCGAGCGGCCCCCTGGATGCCAGCAGCGCCACCGCAACATCGGTGAGGCTCGACTCCGCCGGCTTGAGCCGTGCGCCCAACGAGGCAATCAGGGAATCAGAATCCATCAGGGAAGGCAGAAGCCGATGACGTTGGAGCACGGAACCGCCCGGCGGCGCACCACCACAGGGCACGAACCCGATCGTCGCCGCGCGAGCGACCGAGGCAGGCCGTGTCGTGCGTCCAGACAAGCTACCTCCGTCACCGCTGCAGCGGAGTCTTCCTGCTTCGGCCTCTGTGCGGGGCGGCGTCGGCCGGGACCGGGCTGGCCTTCCGGCCCCATTCTTGTGAAATTCTTCACAAGCCATGTCCACGTCATCCCCGCCCCCTGCTCCCGAGAAGCACATCGCCGAGTCGACCGTCCGGCGGTTGTCTGTGTACCTGCGTGTTCTGGAACAGGCGGCGACTCGCGGACAACAGACCATCTCCAGTGACACCCTGGCTGAGGATGGCGGCACCACGTCGGCGCAGGTTCGGAAGGACCTCAGCTTCTTCGGCTCGTTCGGTAAGCGTGGCCGGGGCTACGATGTGGCTGAGCTCGTCACACAGCTGCAAGAGATTCTCGGGCTCGGCCGCGAGTGGAAGGTCTACATCGTCGGGGCCGGCAAGATCGGGTCGGCGCTGGTCAGCTACAGCGGCTTCGCGCAGCGTGGATTCCGGGTGCTGGGCATTTACGACAGCAATCCGCAGTTGATTGGCCGCATGATCGACGGAGTCGGGATCCGCAGCATGGCGCAGCTGGAGCATGATGCGGCGCGCGAGCAGCCGGACATTGCCGTCCTGACGGTCCCGGCCGAGTTTGCACAGCAGGTCGCGGATCGCGTGGTGGCCGCAGGGGTGCGGGCGATCATGAACTTCGCACCAGCGCCCCTGCACGTCCCGCCGACCATCACCGTGAAGTCCGTCAACATGGCGCTGGAGCTCGAGGGTCTGGCGTACGCCCTCGTCCACCGCGAACAGGGCTGACCGGCTTCCTGAGCAGGCCGGATCATGGTGCGTCGCATGCGTTCAGGCAGCGTAGCAGAAGTGGCGTGAGCATACTGCGAACTATTTCCCGGACTCCTCAGGATGTGCTGCCGGCTGCGGGCAGGGCACGCAGCAGCGCAGCAAACTGAGCGGCCGACAGCGTCTCGGGGCGTGCTTCCGGGTCGAGATGTGCGGCACTGAGCGCAGCGTCAGCCTCCTCCGCCGACAGCCCCCGCACCGTTCGCACCACACGCCGTAACTGCTTGCGACGCAGTCCGAAGCTGGCGATGACGAGTTTCCGGAACGCATCCTCTTCCGCCTCGTCGATGACCGGATCGGTGCGCGGCGTGATGTGCAGAATGGCCGAATCGACCGACGGTGGTGGATTGAATGCCGTGGGCTTCACCACACCGCGCACCGCGACGGTCGCCAGCGCCTGCAGGTTCACCGAGAGCGCACCGTACGCCTGCGAGTTGGGTGGAGCGACCGCCCGATCGGCGACTTCACGCTGCACGAGAAACACGGCGCGTTCAGGTCGCGGTCGCGTCATCGCGTGGAAGATGATCGGCGTGGTGATGTAGTACGGCACATTGCCGGCGAGCAGATACCGTCCACCAGCGACCTCACCGAGATCGAGTTGCAGCACATCCGACTCGATGACACTGACATGCGGACGGTCGGCGTAGCGTGCGCGCAGGATCGGAATCAGCAACTTGTCGACTTCGATCGTGATCAGCCGGCCGGCCCGATCCGCGAGGCGATCGGTGAGGGCACCACGGCCCGGACCGATCTCGATCACCGTATCGGCCTTGGTGATGTCGAGTGCGTCGGCGATCCGGTCGAGCACGCGCGTGTCGGTCAGGAAATGCTGACCGAGTCGCTTGCGCGGGGGCGGCAGACGGGGAGCGCGCGCGTCACTGCTCATGGTGCACACTGCAAAGCGGCGATCGCGGCCGCGTGCACGATCTCGGCCGGTGTCGCACCACGCGACAGATCGAGTGACGGCTTCCGCAGCCCCTGCACCACCGGACCGATGGCGGTGGCACCGCTCAGGTACTGCACGAGCTTGTAGGCGATGTTGCCGGCATCGAGCGACGGAAAGATCAGCACGTTGGCCTTCCCTGCCACGGCGCTGCCGGGGGCCTTTCGTGCCGCCACGAGGGCATCGAGCGCGGCATCGGCCTGCAGCTCACCATCCACCCAGAGATCGGGGCGACGGGCGCGGGTGAGGGCGACGGCCTGCCGGACACGCAGCACGTCGGCCGACTCGGCGCTCCCGCGCGTGCTGAAGCTGAGGAAGGCGATCACCGGCTCGTCTCCGACGATGCGCACCCGATCGGCAGCGGCCGCAATGGCGATGTCGGAGAGCTGCTCCACGCTTGGCTCCGGGATCACACCGCAATCACTGAACGTGAGCACCTCGTGAGGCCACGCGGCACCCACCGCTGGAGCCACGAGATAGAAGGCGCCCGACACACTGCGACTCCCGCCTTCGGCACCGATCAGTCGTAACGCCCATCGCAGCACATCTGCCGTGGTGTGGACCGCACCGGCCACGCAGGCATCGGCCCCACCAGTGGCGACCAGCGCATTCGCGAAGGCGAGCGGCGCCGTGGCGTGCGTCACCGCCTCCGCTTCGTTGCGCGAACGGCTGCGCGCCCATGCCGCCAGACACGCTTCCACGTCGGGCAGGTAGGGGCTCTCCTCCGGAATGATGGCCGTGCCGCCCTGCGCGCGCACGGCGGCGACACAGGTCACGTCGGGCACGATCACGAGCGGCTGCGCGATTCCCCTGGCCGAGATCTCACCGATGGCCTCGAGGGTGCGCGCGTCGGTGCCCTCCGCGAAGACCATCCGGGGACACCGGGCCGCCGCACGTGCGTGGAGCGTGTCGAGGAAACCGCTCACCGCTGCGCGTAGCGGAACTTCGCGAGCAAGGCTTCGACGACGGTCGGGTGTGTGAGGTCGCTGACGTCACCGCCGAATCGCGCCACTTCACGCACCATCGAGCTCGAGATGTATGTGGTATCGAGCGACGGGACCATGAACACCGTCTCGAGGTCGGCGGCGAGGTGTCGGTTCATCAGCGCCATCTGGAATTCGTACTCGAAGTCACTGACGGCACGCAGCCCGCGGATGAGCATCGAGGCACCCACCTCGTGCGCGAGGTCCACCAGCAGGCCATCGAATCCACGGACCACGATCCGTGGCTCATCATCGGTTGCGCCGACGATGAAGCGCACCCGTTCGTCGGCGCTGAAGAGCGACGTCTTCTTCGGGTTGGTGGCGACGGCCACGACCAATGTGTCGACGAAGTGCAGGCTGCGCCGCATGAGGTCGAGGTGACCGCGCGTGACGGGGTCGAAGCTGCCGGCGTACAGCGCAATGCGACTCATCGGAGGAGGGCTCGGGTCCGCGGGGGACATCCACGACACAGCAACGTCAGGCGCGGTAGAAGCTAATGGCCGTCTGGCCGTACCGACGCCGGTCGCCCCCGTCGCCGAGGTCCACCGCCGACGGGTGCTCGATCCCGAAGACGGTCGCGAACGGCACCCGGAGCCATGCCGCGCTCAGTCCGGCGGCAACATGAGCGGCATACGGCGGGTCGGCGAAGCCCAGCGAGAAGGCGCGCGCCGGCAGTGTCGCGACGAATCGTTCGGCATCGCCTTTCTGCAGCGTGTAGCTCGCTGGGCTTGCGCCAAGTGCATCGAGATTCTTCTGGATGAGCGCCAGCACCTTGGGCGATTCGTCGACGAAGGTGACGTGTGCGGCGCCGCGACTGAGCGCCTCGATGCCCAGCGCCCCCGAGCCGGCGCACAGGTCGATCACGGTGGCCTGCGGGACGTCGAACTGGATGATGCTGAACCAGGCCTCGCGCACGCGGTCGCCGGTGGGACGCACGCTGTCTCCTGCCGGCACGCTGATCTGCCGACCACGCCAACTGCCGCCGATGATGCGCACGGCTCAGCCCTTCACGTCGAGGAGGTTGAGCTGCAGGCGGTCGGCGCCGTTGTAGTCGTCGTGTTCGAGGCGGAATGCCACGTCCACCGGCCCTTCAGGCTTCAGCAGCGCGCGGGCGGCATCGTCGAGGCGCCACCCGATTGCCGGGATGGGTCCACTCGGTGTCCGAAAGCCTGTCCGCACGCCAGTCGTGCTGCCCAGCTTTCGGGGAGGCGTGTCCACGATCGCC
Source organism: Gemmatimonadaceae bacterium (assembly GCA_031411975.1). Classification (GTDB taxonomy): domain Bacteria; phylum Gemmatimonadota; class Gemmatimonadetes; order Gemmatimonadales; family Gemmatimonadaceae; genus JACMLX01. Next base: position 23,466 of record JANOCB010000128.1, on the reverse strand, counting down.
GCGCGCAGCGCGAGCACGGGCGTTGGGTTGCCGAGTCCATGCGGCTCGAAGTACTGCAGCGTCTTGAGCAGCTCTTTCGTCAGGTCGGCGGTGATGACTTCCAGATCGATTCGCTGTTCACGCACAGGTGGTGATTCCTGCAGCTGACGCATGGCGGTGGCATTGAAGTCCTGCTGGAAGTGCTGAAGCGCCCTGGCATCGATCGTGAGACCGGCCGCTGCACGATGCCCGCCGAATCGCGTGAGGTGCGATTTACAGGCCGCGATGCCGGCGTGGAGATCGAAGCTGCTGATCGAGCGCCCACTGCCCTTGCCGACGTCATCGTGGACCGCAACGATGATCGCCGGGCGACAGACTTCCTCCACGACGCGCGACGCCACGACGCCGATGACGCCCGGGTGCCATCCTTCATTCCAGAGCACCACACCGAACCGGAGTTCGTCATCGAGCGCGTCGAAACGACGCATGGCGTCGTCGTACATCGTCGCGCCGACGGCTTGCCGTTGCTCGTTCAGCTCCTCCAGATCGCGTGCGATCTCATTCGCCTCACCGGGATCGTCGGTCAGGAGCAGGTCGAGGCCGCGCATCGCGTTTCCGAGACGGCCGGCCGCATTCAGGCGCGGCGCCAGGGTGTAGCCGATGCGTCCCGCCGTGAGCGGCTTCCCCTCGAGCCGCGACGACCGGACCAGCGCGCGGATCCCAGGGTTCAGCTGCCGGGCCATGACCTTCAGTCCGAAGTGCACCAACACGCGGTTCTCGCCACGGAGCGGCGCGAGATCGGCGACCGTGGCCAGCGCCACCAGATCCAGCAGCGTGTACACGAAGCCGACGTCGCCCCCCATGGCCTCGGTGACGGCCAACGCCAGCTTGAAGGCGATCCCGACGGCGGCATGGTCCTTGTCCGACGACGGGCAGCCGGGCTGCTTCGGATTGAGCACGGCCACACATGACGGCACCGGTCCACCGGGGAGGTGGTGATCACTCACGATCACGTCGACGCCGGCGTCGCACAACTCGGCGATGGCCGTCGTCGCGCTGGTGCCGCAGTCGGCGGTGAGCACGACGCCGGCCCGGTGCCCGAGCGCGAAACGGACGCCCGCATCGGAGAGGTCGTAGCCGTCGGTCACGCGATGGGGAATGAAGGGCTCGACGCGTCCCCCAAGGCGGCGCAGCACGCGCGTCAGCAGCGCAGTGCTGCACATGCCGTCGACGTCGTAGTCGCCGTGCACGATGATCGTTTCACCCGCGCCGATGGCGCGCACGAGGCGATCGACGGCTGCGTGCATGCCCAGCAAGTCGCCGGGCGGCGAGAGCTGCGCGAGCTGCGGACGCAAAAATGCCTTGACGAGATCGACGTCCGTGAATCCACGCTGCACGAGCAGCTGGCAGATCACCGGATGGAGATTCAGCTCCGCATGCAGGCGGAGCACATCATCGGGACGCACGTCGGGCGGCACGACCCACTGTGTCTGCGGACGGGGCATTCGTGCGGTCAGATTCATGCGGGCAAGCTACCGCCCGCAGCGAAGCCGAACAATGCAAAATGCCGCACCGTCAGCCGATGTGACGCATCACGTCCGGTACCGCTGCGCGAGCAGGGCCCGCCGTTCCTGCCGCAACGCCTCGCGCTCCGTCTCCAGCTCACGGCGCGACTCGTCGCTGGTCTCGCGGATCAGGCCATCGAGGTCGCGCAACGTGCGATCGAGCGAGCGCACCCGGAACTGCCGCACCGCACCGTCGAGGAGTTGCGGGCCGGCGGCCGGCGTGAGCTCGCTGATCCGCGCGACGATCTCGTGGAAGGTGTCCTGCGCGAACTTCGCGCCGTTGTCGAGCACGAGATCCACCGTGTCGAGCGGTTCATCGCTGCCCAGACTGAGCAGCGCGTCGTAGATGGCGCGTAGCCGCGGGTCCTCGAAGAGCTCCGGGTCCACCTTCTCGGAGGCCTCGCGGGTCCATTGGCGGTCCTGGATGAGCAGCGACACGATCGACAGCTCCGGTCCGGCGCGCAGGCCGTGTGACACCGGTCGCGGGCGCGTGCTGTCCATCTTCCATCCCGTCTCCTGCCGCTTCTTCTGCCACTTGCCTCGCGGTGGTGCGTCGAGCGGCGGCGGCTGCACCACCGGCACCTCGTAGACGGGATCACGCGGTGACGTCTCGTAGATATGCGGATCATCGTCGGGCGGCGGTCCGTACGGTTCCTCCGGCCGCGGCACCGGCGCGCGACCGGAGCCCTGGCGCGGCGGAGCGACACCCGGTGGTGACGCCGCTGCCCCGCGACGCTCCCGCGGCGCCATCGACACTTCCGCCTCGATCAGTGCCACCGGCACGCGCGTCACATCGCTCAACCGGATGATGTACAACGCCCGCTTGACGGGATCCGCCGTATCACGCAGCGTCGGCAACACCTTGTCGATCGCCGTGCGCGACTTGGCCAGATTCGCGAACCAGCCCTTGCGATCCATCAGCTGCAGCTGCCGATCGAAGATGTCGATGGCACCATGCAGCGCGCGGTCGAGCCCGACACGGCCGTACTTCTGCACGAAGGTGTCGGGGTCGTCTCCATCCGGGAGTGCGACCACGTGCACGGCGGCCTTCTCGAGCAGCAGGGCCCGCCCCGCCTTGAACGTCGCCTTCTGCCCCGCCTCGTCACTGTCATACAGGAGATAGATCTTTTTCGTGAACCGGGTCAGCAGCTGCGCCTGCCCTTCGGTGAGTGCGGTGCCCAGTCCCGCCACCGCATGCGTCGCGCCGGCGAGGTGACACCGGATCACGTCCATGTACCCTTCGACCACCAGCGCCGCGTCTTCCTTGCGCAGCGAATTCTTCGCCCAGTTCAGCCCGTACAGCAGCTGCCCCTTGCTGAAGACCGGCGAGTCGGACGAGTTGAGGTATTTCGGCTCACCCGGACCAAGGAGACGGCCGCCGAATCCGACCGGATGGCCCTGCGCGTCACTGATCGGAAACATCACCCGATTGCGGAAGCGCGCGCGGACACGGGTTTCGTCCTCACGCTTCACCAGCAGGCCGGCCTCGAGCAACTGCAGCTCGTTGTAGCCCAGTGCACCCAGCTTCGACCGAAGCACATCGGCGTCCGCGGGTGCGTAGCCGATCTCGAAACGGTCACAGGCGGCACGATCGAGCCCACGCGATGCCAGATACGCCTGCGCTGCCGCCCCCTCATCCGACCAGAGCGTCTCGCGAAACAGTTCACTGGCCGCGCCGAGCTGCGCCCACACCGGCTCACGCGTGTCACGCTGGTCATCACGCGAGCCACGCGTCTCGATGATCGCGATCCCCGCACGATCGGCGGCATTGCGCACCGCCGTCGGCCAGTCCATGCCGACATGTTTCTGCAGGAACGTGAACACGTCACCACTTTCACCGCACTTGAAGCAGTGATAGGTGTTGTTGCGCGTCGAGACGGAGAAGTTCGGGTTTTTGCCCCCATGGAAGGGACATGGTCCACGGAAGTCGCTGCCGACACGCCGCAGCTTCACCGATTCCCCGATGATCGACACCAGATCCGACGCATCGCGGATGCGCTCGATGGTCTCCTGCGGAATCATCGCGACCGCCGGGAAGTCTGCATGCGCGTCAGCGAAGCTCGGCGATGGTCACACCGGCTCCACCCTCGTTCCACAGGCCCATCCGATGTGACGACACGCGCGACTCCGAGCGCAGCATCGTCGTGACACGCTCGCGCAGGGCACCGGTGCCTTTGCCGTGGATGATCCGCAGTTCCTTCAGGTCCGCACGCACGGCGGTGTCGATCGCCCGCGAGACGAAGTCGTCGATCTCGCTCACGCGCATGCCGCGCAGGTCCACTTCGCCGGCACCCATCGGGGGACCGGTGTCCTCGTCGAGGTTGCTGACGGCCACGTTCACGGCCGCACGCTCCGGCTTCTTCCCCGTCGTGCGCAGCGTCGCGATCGGGAAGCTCATCTTGAGCGCGCCGATGGCGACCGTACCCTGCCCGTTCTTCACATCGATGAGTGTGCCGACGCGGTTGCCGAACGCCGTGGCCTCGACCAGTTCGCCGACCTCCGGCTCACGATCGATGCCGCCGCGCCGTGAGCGGGCCGCCTCAGCCGCCTTCACGCGCTGCTCCTCGAGCAGCTTCTCCAGCGCACGGCCCTGAGCCTGCGCCTCGGTTTCCACCACCCGACGTGCCGCCTTCGCCGCGGCCTCGATCTCGGTAGCCCCCTTCGACTTCAGCTCGGCGATCACCTGCTCGATCGTCTGACGCGCATCGAGCAGATGTGCCCGCGCCGCCTTGCGTGACTCGCGCTCGAGTTCGCGCTCCTTCTCCTTCAGCGTCCGCTCACGCGTCTCGAGCGCACCGGTGCGGAGTTCCGCATCGGTCGCCAGTCGATCGAGTTGCACTTCACGCTGTGCCAGCACCTCATCGCGCGCCTCGAGGTCTGCCAGCAACTTGTGCACGTCACGCTCCACCTGAGGCACACGTGCTTCGGCGCGATCCAGCACATCACCAGGCAGGTCGAGTCGGCGCGCGATGCTGAGGCCGTAGGAGCGGCCAGGAATGCCCTTCAGCAGGCGATAGGTCGGGGCGAGCTTCACGGCGTCGAACTGCAGCGAGGCATTCACCACGCCGGGCACATCCGCGGCGAGTTCCTTCAGCGCGCCGAGGTGCGTCGTGGCGACGGTGAGTGTGTTGCGACGGGTGAGCGCTTCGAGAATCGCGCCACCGAGTGCCGCGCCTTCGAGGGGATCGGTCCCCGAGCCCAGCTCGTCGATGAGGACCAGCGATCGATCGGTGGCGCCGCGCAGGATCTCGCGCTGATGCACGAGGTGCGCGCTGAACGTGGACAGGTTCGCCTCCAGCGACTGCTCATCGCCGACGTCGGCATAACAGTCATCGACGATCGGCAGACGACTTTGCGGCCCGACGGGCGCCGGAATGCCACTCTGCAGCATCGCGCAGAAGAGCCCCAGCGCCTTGAGCAGCACCGTCTTGCCACCGGTGTTCGGCCCGGAGATGAGCAGCGTCCGTTCGTCGGGCAGCAACATGAGGTCGAACGACACCACGGGGACGTTCCTGGCCAGCAGCAGCGGATGCCGCCCGCCATGCACCTGCAGCCCGTCGGCCGGTTCGCCGAGTTCGGCCGGCTCGCAGGCGAACTCGTTGGCGTAGCGTGCGCGCGCGTACAGCACATCGAGTTCGACGAGCGCCGCGAAGGCTTCGAGCATCGCCGGCTGCAGCGGGCGCACGCCATCACTGAGATCCCGGAGGATGCGCTCGACTTCGCGCTGTTCCTCGTTCTCCAGTTCGCGGATGCGGTTGCCGAACTCCACCGCCGCCGGCGGCTCGATGAACACCGTGGCGCCGGTTCCCGACGAATCGTGCATGATGCCGCCGATCGCCGCGCGGGCATGCGCCTTGACGGGAATCACGTAGCGACCGTTGCGCACGGTGACCGACATGTCGCTGACCTGATGATTGGGCTCGAGCGACGCCATGATGCGTTCGAGCAAGCGCACCAGTTCCCCCTGCGCGCCCATCAGTTCACGCCGCAAGCGGCGCAGCGCGGGCGAGGCATCGTCACGCACCGTGCCATCACCATCGATCGCACGATCGATCGCGTCCTCGTCCCGCTGTGCGGCAATCAGACGCGACGCGAACGGCAGGAGATAGGCGGTGGCCATCGCCGGCCGCCGCGGATCGCGCAGCGCTGACTGGGTGCACCGGCTCGAACGCAGCAACGTGGCGATCGCGGTGAGCTGCGTGCCTTCCAGCGCAGCCCCCTCGAGGCGCAGCCGTGCGAGCGCCTGCTTCACATCCGGGATCGGCTCCGGATTCCAGCCCCCCTCGCTGCTGAGCAGGGCGCGCATGGCCTGTACGCGTGCGAGTTCGGCGGCGAGCCACTCCCGGTCGGTCCGCGGCCGGAGGGCGCGCACCGCCACGGCGCCCAGCGATGACGAGGCACGATCCGCCACGACGTCGAGGACGCGCGGAAACTCGAGAACGGAGAGAGCGTGGTGATTCACGACTGAAAGATGCGGAGGGTCCGGCGGGGATGCACGAGCGCCCGGTGCACGCGACCGCGCGCGGCGCGTATCGACGCAAACCGGCCCGACCGCTCACGGTGAGCGATCGGGCCGGCGCAACCTGTGGGAAGCAGCAGAACGACTAGACGAGCTTCGCCAGTTCCTCTCGAACAATCGCATTGACGACACTACCCTCGACCTGCCCCTTGAAGCGCGGCAGGACCTGACCCATGACCTGGCCCATCTGCGTCACGCCAGTGGCGATGACCGCGATGACGGCACTCCGAATCACTGCGGGATCCACCGCAGCGGGGAGATACTGCTCGAGGACGCCGATTTCATCAGCCTCCTTCTGCGCCAGCTCCAAGCGGTTTGCGGCCGTGTACTGCTCGACCGAGTCCCGCCGCTTCTTGATGCCCTTGCGCAGGACATCGACGACATCCGCATCCACCACGTCGCGCTTCTCTTCGTTCTCGATCACGCGAACACGTTCCTTCACCTCGGCGATGATCGTGCTGAGGAGAAGCAGGAGCGGTTTGTCCTGGGCCTTGCGGGCGATCAGCAGATCGCCGCTCAAGCGCGTGTGCGTCTCAGTCAAGACTAGAAGTTCCGACTGCGACGGTTCTTGCGGGTGGCCGCATTCATCTTGCGCTTGCGCTTCTCAGACGGCTTCTCGTAGTGACGATGTTTGCGGAGATCCGAAAGGATCCCTGCCTTCTCGCACTTCTTCTTGAACCGCTTGAGCGCGCGCTCGAAGTTCTCGTCTTCGTGGATGACGACTTCTGCCAAAAGCTTCTTCCCCCCTTCGTGGCGTTGGTTGCGCCGGCTGGAGACTTAGTGGTGAGCCGAGGAACCTAGCCCCGTAAGGCGCGCCACGTCAATGACTTGGGCGCAGGTGGCCGACGATCGGCGCACCGGCGACGGCTCAGCCCGGCGGCCAGTGCATCGCGCGGCCGGCCAGCAAATGGGCGTGGAGGTGGTGCACGGTCTGCCCACCGTCGTCGCCGGTGTTCATGACGACCCGGTATCCGGACTCAGCCACACCAAGCGTCCGCGCCAGCTCGGCGGCCAGCAGAACCAGCCGCCCGGCGTCCAGCGGGTCGGTCACGCCGTCCAGCGACACCACGTGCATCTTCGGAATGACGAGCACATGCGTGGGCGCCTGCGGACTGATATCCCGGAATGCCAGACAGTGCTCCGTCTCGGCAACGATCTGGGCCGGGATCTCCTTTCGGACGATCCGGCAAAAGAGGCAATCAGCCATGCGACGCTCCAGCATTGTGGGTGGCGAGCCGGGACCGGACGATCCCGAGGGCAACGATGGCGGCAGTTTCCATCCGGAGAATCCCGCCAGCGATCGACACCCGCCGGAATCCGGACTCGACCAGTCGCTGCGTCTCGTCGGGCTCGAATCCCCCTTCCGGGCCGACTGCGAGCACGATGGGCGCCGTCAGTGCCACGGCACTGATCGGCTCCCCTTCGGGATCGAGGAGCAACCGCGTGCCATCGGATGGCAGGGCGGCGATGGCGCGCTCGGCGCTGCTCTCCATGAACCGCTGCGGCAGCCACGCCCCCTCGCTCTGCAGCAGGGCACCGATCATCCGGGCCTCGACCTTCTGGGCGAACATGGAGCCCTCGCCGCGGCCCGCGACACTCTTCGAGCGACGCCAGAGCACCGGGCGCCAGGTCGTCACGGCCAGTTCCGTGGCCTTCTCCGCCACCAGCAGCATCCGCTCCTTGTCCGCCACCGGCACCATCAGGTGCACCGGCGGCAATGGCGATGGACACCGTGGCGACTCGATCTCGAGTTCGAGATGCTGCTTCGCCATGCGCACGAGGGTCCCGCTGGCCGTGGTACCGGTGCCGTCGCGCACGGTGACCGGCGCGCCCACCGCGAGCCGCCGAACCCGCGCGTGATGCGCCGCATCCTCACCGAGCACCAGTGCGCCCGGCGAGAGCAGCGGCTCGTTGCAGTAGAAGTGGGCTACGCCCGGACGATGGTCGCGCTCCACCATTCCCCCTCGCTGTCGTCGGCAATCATGCGCCAGCCAGTGGACGTCAGATGGCGAAGCAACTCCTCGCGCTCGGTCTGCAGGATCCCGCTGATGATCACCACGCCATCGGGAGCGAGACATCGTTCCACGACGGGCAGCATCATGACGTGCACACTCGAGATGATGTTCGCGAGCACGAGGCGCACCGGTGCAAAGAATGGCAGCAGCACCGTGGCATCACCACACAGCAGATGCACACGATCCGCGACGCCATTGCGCGCGACGTTTTCCTCGGCGTTCGACATCGCGTCGTCATCGAGCTCGATGGCGACGACCTTCGATGCACCACCCTTCGCCGCCGCGATGGCCAGCACGGCGCTGCCCGCGCCAAGATCGGCCACGAGATCGCCGCGCCGCAGGACCTGCGGCAGCAGCCGAAGCACGCCGCGCGTGGTGGCGTGTTCACCGGTCCCGAACGCCATGCCCGGCTCGACGATGATCGTCCTGGCAGGGTCGTACTGATCTGCCAGCCACGGGGGAGTGATCACGAAGGCGCCGAGGTCGTGGGCCTGCACGGTGCCGTGCAGTTCGGGCGACGAAGTTGCGGCATCGAGCGGCGTGACGAGAATCTGCGCGGCCGGATCGGCGCGGTGCACTTCGGCGCGCAATCCGAGCAGGTCATGATCCGCCGGCACGTGCGTCACGTAGCTCAGCCCATCTTCCATCAGGCCTTCGGCGCCCCCCGTGAAGAGCGCAGCGGCAACGGCGTCGCGGACGCCGTCATGTGAGGGCGTCACGCGAAGCGTCTGCCAGTCGACGGGCGTCATGCGCCCAGCGCTTCCTTCATCCGTGACCAGAAGCTCTTGTTGCGTTCCGTCGGAGCGTTGCCCTGCAGTTCGGCGAGCCGGTGGAGCACTTTCCGCTGTTCCTCGCTGATGTCCGTTGGCGTCCAGACCTGCACGCGCACATGCATGTCGCCCGTACCGCTGGCATTCACGCGAGGGAGCCCCTTGCCGCGAAGGTGAAACAGGTGACCGCTCTGTGTTCCTGCGGGGACCTTGACGCGGAACTCAGCCCCGGTGAGCCCGGGGACCATCAACTCCGTACCCAGCACGAGTTGCGGGTACGTGACGAGCACCTCGGTATAGAGATCCTCCTCGTCGCGCTCGAATCGCGGATTGTCCTCGACCTCGAACACGACGAGGACGTCGCCCTTGCCACCCCCGCGCGAGCCGACGTTGCCGACGCCGCGCAGGGTCATGTACTGTCCCGTGGCCACACCACCGGGAATGCGCACGTTGATGGTGCGATCCACGCGCACGCGACCATCACCCTTGCAGACGCGGCACGGCGATGCGACGACGGACCCTTCGCCGTTGCAGGTGGGGCACGCCGCGACACTGACGAACTGCCCGAAGAAGCTCCGCTGCGCGCGACGCACTTCACCGGTGCCACCACAGGTGGCACAGCGCTGCGGCGTTGACCCCGCCTCGGCGCCGCTGCCGGTGCACGTGCCGCAGGTGTCGAGCACCTTGACGGTGAGCGCCTTGTCCACGCCGGTCATCACCTCGTCCAGTGTCAGCGGCACACCGACCTTGATGTCACCGCCCTGGCGTGCGCCACCCGAGCCACCGCGACCACCGAACATGTCGGCCGACCCGAAGCCGAAGTCGCGCATGAAGATGTTGAGCGCTTCGCTCAGGTCGACGTGCTGGTAGCCACCGCCGCCGCCACCGCCGCGCAGGCCGGCCTCGCCGTACCGGTCGTAGGCGGCACGCTTCTGCGGATCACGAAGCACGTCGTACGCTTCCGTGATGTCCTTGAACTTTTCCTCCGCCTCCTTCGAGCCCCCGTTCTTGTCGGGGTGGTACTGCATTGCCAGGCGTCGGTATGCCTTCTTCAGCTCGTCCTCCGACGCCGTCTTTTCGACGTTCAGAGTCGCGTAGTAGTCAGCCATCGGTCACATCACGAGAAAGACCGGGCGCCGGATCGGCGCCTCGGGTCGCACGAACGCCCGGCCGACGTGGCCGGGCGCGATCACGAAAGATCATCGGTCCGGTGAGGTGGCGCCACCCGGCCGACCGGCGGATACCGCCCGCCGCAGGTCCGTCAGAGCAGGTCGGAGACGAGCCGCGACGCGTGACCGACGAGTGAAATGACCTTCCGGTATGGCATGCGGGTGGGCCCGATGACACCGATCACGCCGCTCAACGATCCGAAATGATATTCGGCCGTCACGATCGTGAACCGGTCGAGCCGGGGGTCACCGTGCTCGTTGCCGATGGTGATGGTGATGCCCGGCTGCGGGGAGCGACGGCGCAACACATCGGCAATCTGAGCCGGGGCCTCGGTGAAGGCGAGCAGCTGGCGCATGCTGTCGCCGGTGGCGAACTCCGGATGCTCAGCCAGGAGTGAGGGCTGACCGAGGACCACGGCCACGGCGTCATCGGACTTGGCGGCGTTCGCGAAGTACTGCTCCCCCTCCTCGACGAACACATTGAGCAGCTCAGCCGCCGACACTCCCGCCTGTGCGTCACGAAGGCGCAACGCCAGCGACGAGCGAATTTCGCGAAGCGTCAGCCCCGCAAGGCGCTCGTTCAGCACGAGGCTCACCGCACCGATCGCATCATCAGCGATCTCGATGGGGAGTTCGATGTAAATCGACCGCGCGACGCCACGCTCGAGCGCCAGGACCATCAGCAGCCGATCGCTGGCAAGTCGCATCAACTCGATGCGTTGAAGGATCGCCGCATCGAGTTGTGGACCGAGGGCGACACCCAGCTCCTGAGTGAGGACGCCCAGTGACTGCGCCGCGCGTCGCAGGATCGCCTCGATGGCATTGCTGGCACCGTGAATCTCCTCGCCGAGCACTGCCTCTTCGGCCGTCTTCATGACGGGCACCCGCAGCAGCGAATCCACATACACGCGATAAGCGAGATCGGTGGGTACCCGACCGGCCGAGGTGTGCGGATGGAAGAGGAACCCCTTTTCCTCGAGGTCACTCATCGTGTTCCTGATGGTGGCCGGGGACACGCCGAGGCCAAACCTCCGCGACAACGTCCTCGACGCCGCGGGTTCCGCCGTCTCCACGTAGCTCTGGATGACGGCTTCGAGTACCTGGCGCTCGCGATCAGTGAGTTCGGGCTGCGTGGTCATGGTTGAACAGCTAGCGAGCGGACAGCCGGAACGGGAGTGAGGGAAGCAGCGAGGCTGTCGAGTCGCAGCCAGCCAAGGGGGGTGAGCACGATCCGATTGCCTTCCATGGTGGCCCATCCGGCGGCCGTCCACGTCTGTACCTGTTCAAACTCGTTCGGGCCGATGTCCAACCCCTGCGTGGTCCGCAATCCGAGATACACCGTTTCGAGCGTCCGCTCACCATCACCGATGGATTCGACGCCGCCGACGGGATCGGTGCCTGCGGCAATGGCGGCGGCCCATGCAGCGTAGGCCGCACGATTCCAGCGGCGGGTGAGGCCATCGAATCCATGCGCGGACGGGCCGAACCCCCAGTACGGCACGCCGCGCCAGTAGCTGCGGTTGTGGCGTGACTGATGTCCGGGCTGCGCAAAATTCGACACCTCGTAGTGCTCGAACCCGGCTGCCACGGCGCCAGCGTGGGCGCTCAGGAACTCCCCTTCATACGCCGATTCGTCGCTGGCCTGCACCTCGCCTCGTTCGGCCCATCGACCGAGCGGCGTGCCGGGTTCGACCGTCAGCCCATAGAGAGAGAGGTGCGGGGGGCGTTTGGCCAATGCAAGATCGAGGTCGCGCTGCCAGTCGCGCTGCAGCGATGCCGGAAGCGCGAAGATCAGGTCGAAACTCCAGCTGGTGAAGGCCGCGTTTCGCAGGTGTTCGACGGCCGTGTCGATCTGTGCGGGGCCATGCGTGCGGTGCATCCACTCGAGGACCGTCGCATCGAAACTCTGCGCACCGAGCGACACGCGCGTGATACCGGCGCGCACCCACGCCGCGGTGGCCTGCGCGGTGACGTCGTCGGGATTGGCCTCGAGGGTGACTTCAGCCTGCGGCGCCAGCAGAAAATGCTCACGCATCAGCGTCATCAGGCGTGTGACACCATCAGGGCCGAGGTGTGACGGTGTGCCACCGCCGAAATACAGCGTATCGATTCCGGTCGGCTCGTGAGCATCGCCGAGTCGCAGCCGGAGTTCGCCGCGCAGGGCCTGCAGAAACTGGTCAACCGGTACATCACGCCGCACCGCGATCGAGAAGTCGCAGTAACTGCAGCGGCGCGCACAGAAGGGCACGTGCACGTAGACGTGTCGCGGCAGGGACGTCATGCGCGCTGGAGTGCGCCGTCGTGGGAGGCGCGCACGAGGCCACGCAGTTCGAGCGTCGTGACGGCGGCGAGGGCGGCATCGGCGGCCCAGCCTGTGCGCTCGACGACAAGATCCAGCTCGAGTGGCGTGTTGCCGAGCACGTCCCAGACCGCGCGTTCGGGGGGCGAGAGCTGCTGCGGCGGCGTGGCGTGGCGCTCGTCGGCCCGGGCGAGGCGCAACAGGGCCAGCACATCGTCCGCCGACGCGATGACGTCTGCGCCATCCCGCAGCAGTTCGTTGGAGCCGAGGCAGGCGGCGGCATCGAAACTGCCCGGCACGGCGGCACAGGTCCGCCCGATCGTGTTGGCGACTCGTGCAGTGAGAAGTGCCCCGCTGCGATGGCCCGCTTCGACGACGATCGTCACCTGTGCCAGCGCTGCGATGAGGCGGTTGCGTTCGGGGAATGAGCCGCGATTGGCGCGCGCGCCGGGCCGGTGTTCGGTCAGCAGCAGACCGTCGGTGCCGATGCGACGCTGCAGCGCACGATGATCGGCCGGGTAGGCGATGTCGATGCCGGTGCCGATGATGGCCGCGGTGGCGCCGCCGGCGGCGAGTGCCCCGGTATGCGCAGCCGCATCGATGCCGCGGGCGAGCCCGCTGATCACGAGTGCGCCAGCCTCTCCACATTCGTGCGCGATGCGTTCGGCGGCACGCAGTCCGGCGGCGGTGGCATGGCGGGTACCGACGAGCGCCACCGCGGGCTTGTCGAGGAGCGACGCGTCACCGAGGGTGAAGAGCACCGGTGGTGCCGGCGTGACCGACATGTCGCCGCAGTGCGTGAGATCATGCAACCCTGCGGGATAACCCGACTCCCCAAGTACGAGCAGCCTGCACCCCAGCGCTGCGGCCCGGATCACAGCGCCGTCCGCATCGAGGGTTGCCGCGGCGCGCTCGGCGATCGTGGTATGGCGCAACGCGGCCGCAGCACTGCCAGCGGTCTCCACGCGACGATGCCATTCACGCACGCCCACGCGCGGCAGCGCCAGCAGGGTCAACGCATCGAGCGCTGCCTGCCGCGCATCGGGGTCGCTACCGCGCTTCACGACGCATCAGGGCAGGACCTGCTCCGAGGCACGCACTTCGGCCTCGTTCTGCTGGCGCATCGACAGCAGCTTCTTCCAGCAGGTATCGAGGAACTGGTCAAGATGCGTGCGGTTGGCCGCGCTGAACGAGATCCGGGCGAAGGCGTCCGGCGCCTCGATTTCGGGGATGTAGTCCTCGCCCATCAGATCGAGCTTGGAGAAGGCGACGAAGTGTGGCGTCGCAGCGAGTTCCGTGGAGTATGCCGTCACTTCGGCGCGCAGCTGGTCGTACTCCGCCTGCCAGTCCATGGCATCGATCGGGATGATGAACGCGAGGATGCGGGTGCGTTCGATGTGGCGGAGGAACTGCAGGCCGAGCCCTTTGCCTTCGGAGGCGCCCTCGATGATGCCAGGGATGTCGGCAACCACGAAGCTGCGGTGATCGCTCATCGGCACCACGCCGAGGTTTGGCGAGAGTGTGGTGAACGGATAGGCGGCGATCTTGGGGCGGGCGGCTGAGATGACGGAAAGGAGCGTGGACTTGCCCGCGTTCGGTGCGCCCACGAGGCCCACGTCGGCGATGAGCTTGAGTTCGAGCACGACCTGTCGTTCTTCGCCCTCCTCGCCCGGCTGCCACTCGCGCGGGGACTGATGCGTGGCCGTGGCGAAGAACGCGTTCCCCTTACCGCCGCGACCGCCCTTGGCGATACGGACCTGTTGACCGTGCTCGAGCACTTCGGCGATCTGTTCGTTCGTTTCAGCGTCGAGGACGACGGTGCCCGGTGGCACCGGCATGATGATGTCGGCCCCGCTCCGTCCGGTCTTGTTGTTGCCTTCGCCGTGCTGCCCCCGTTCCGCGGCCCAGCGGTCCCGGTAGGTGTAGTCGAGCAGCGTCGTCAGATTCGCATCGGCGCGGAGATACACATGCCCACCCGCACCGCCGTCGCCGCCATCGGGCCCACCCTGCGGGACGAACTTCTCCCTGCGGAACGAGGTGTTGCCGGATCCGCCGGTGCCGGCGAGGATCCGGACGACGACGCGATCGATGAAATCGTGATGGACGCTCATGACAGCCCCTGGGCCTGTTCAGTGTGTGCGGTACGCACGTGGCCCCACAGCATGCGGTAGCGACGGAGCGAATCTTCATCGAGCAGGTCGGCGAGTGCGTCGAGTGTGCCGGAGACCTGCGCGGGGGTGGCGCCGACGTTCAGCGCGCCGTGGAAGTGCGAGTGGAGCTGACGATCCTGTTCGGCGAGCGCGCAGATCGCGACGACGCAGAGTTCGCGACGCACGAGGTCGAGGCCGCCGCGGCTCAGCACCTTGCCGTAACCATCCGTGATCATCCAGTGGTCCAGCGCCGGATGCAGCTTGGCAATGTTCACACGCAGCTTGTCGTACATGTCACCGTAGACGTGGGCGCACGTCACTTCGCCGCGGGCGCGCCAGGCCTCGGCGGTGCCGGGCAACGTCGCATCCGAGTCCGTATCGGCGGCCGGCCCGGCGACGCCGGAGATGCGGCGCCATTCGCGGGCGGCATTCAGTGTGCGCGGGAAACCCGCGAAGAGATAGTTCTGCAGGATCACTTCCTCCACCCAGGGTGCCGGGAGCGAGCGCGCCTCGACGAGGAGCGCGCGCATCTGGCGTTCAGAACCAGCGCCGATGACCGCGGCGAGCCGCACGAGGCAGCGCGTCTGGTCATCCAGTGGCGGGAGGGTAGTACCTGAGTGATCGACCTGTGTCATCGAAAATGCGTCGGGCGGTACGTATTGATGCGGCGGAGGTTCACGGCAGGGCAATCGGTTGGGGATCAGCGCTCGACCCCAGCCGAGCAAACCAAGTGCGACGGCCGCCATTTGAGGACCAACCTCTGAAGCTACTCCCCTTTCGCCCCGCCACGTCCGTTTTCGCTCGTTTTGGTCTGCAGCGCCCACACCGCGCCCACGAGGATCAGCGCACCACCGGCGATCGTCCAGAGGTCGGGGCGTTCCCCGATGGCGGGGATCAGCATGGCCAGCAGCGAGGCCCCGACCGGCTCGCCGAGCACCGTCAGGTTCACCACGTGGGCAGGGAGGTGGCGAAGGGCCCAGTTCATCCCGGTATGGCCGAGCAGCATGGGACCGACGGCCAGGCCCGCGAAAATGGCCCAGTCGGTGGCGCCGTAGGGGCCGAGCGGATCGCCGCGACCGATCGCAAGCGCGAACAGCACGACGGTGCACCAGCCGTAGACGAGCGAGACGTACGGCACCAGGTCGAGCGTGGCGCGCAGTCGGCGGCCGGCGAGGTAGTACAGCGAGGCGGTGATGGCGCCCATCAGAGCCAGCAGGTCACCGAAGATGCGAGGTGGCAACCCGAGGGGCGCCGAGGTGGCAAGGTTCGCTGAGGGTCCGGAGCCAAGGATGGCCGGCGTGGCCACGAGCAGCGCCCCGACGAGTCCGAACAGCAGCCCGGCGACCTGCTGCCGCGACACCGTCTCACGGAGCCACAGCGCCGATCCGGCCGCCACGATCGCCGGTTGGAGATTCACCAGCACCACTGACGCCGCCACGGTGGTGTAGGCCAGCGAGGCACTCCAACTCCAGAAGTGCAGCGCCAGCATGCCGCCGGCGCAGGCGGCGAGCAGATGATCGCGACGCGACAACCGGCCCCACGCCACCCACTCGCGTCGCCACACCAGCAGGGCCAGCAGCACACACTCGGTGATCACCAGCCGCCAGCCGGCGATCACGAGCGGTGGGGCCGACGACAACCGGATCAGGGGCGCGGCCCACGAGATGCCGAAGACCGACAGCGCCAGCACGATGCCGACATGGACAGCTGGTGGCGTCCTGTGCCCAGTCTCGTTCACGGTGAGCGACCTCAGGTCAGAACAGTCGGACGGCGCCCTTGGTGTACCGGGCAGGATTGCGGCGCACGTCGGCCGCCAGACTGTCGAGCGCCGCTGTGACACGCAGCAACCTGTCATACAGCTCGCGTTCCGTGAGCAACTGGCCCGCGGTGCCCCGCCCCGCATTCAGGCCGCGGACGAGCGAGTCGATGCCGGTGGTGGCACGTCGCAGTCGCAGATAGAAGGCGGTGTCGGCATGCAGTGTCGCAATCACTCCCTTGCGATCGTTGAGCATCGAGGCGGCGCTGTCCAGTGCGACGGCTGCGCTGGTGACACTGCCGTACAGCGTGGTGTCACGGAGCAGGCGCCCGAAGGTTCCGCGTCCGGACTGCATCGCGACCATCACGGCGTCCGCTCGTCGGACGGTGCGCAGCAGCGAGTCGTACAACGCAGCATCGTTGAAGAGACGCCCCATGGTGCCTGTTCCCTTCTGCAACTTCGACGCGACCATGCGCAGGTCGGTGCTGACGGCACTCACGGCGCGCATCGCAGTGTCGGCCGCCGCGAAGAGATCACCGAGCTCCGCGAACGATTCGACGTCGAGCGTATCGGACGGCGACAGCGGGCGCTGATTCGGCGTGCCGGGACTGAAGTCGAGGAGCCGATCACCGAGCAGGCCGAGGGCGCGCACGCGGGTGCGGGAATCGGCGCGCAGCAATGCGTACCGATCGGCGTTCATCGCAATGCGCGCGGCGACGACGGACGCCGTCCCGTTGCGGACGGGAATGACGGCGAGGTCCTTCACGATGCCGGCCGGCAGGCCAGCCACGGTGACCTGACTGCCGACGCGCAGCCCGAGGCCGTCAGCCAGCCGCACGGTGAACGTCGCTGGCGACGAAAAGAGCGAACCGACGGCATCGAGGCGCAGGATGGCGAATGCCACGGCACCGAGCACCAGCGCCGCGGTGATGCCGACGCGCAGCTGCATCCAGCGCATCGCGCCGGGCTCCGGTCGCAGACTCACGCGGCCTCCAGAAAGGCGCGGGTGTAGGCGTCGGTGCTGTCGCGCATGGCTGCCGGCGCGCCCAGAAACGTGAACGCACCCTCGCGCAGCAGTGCGATACGATCCGCAATGCGGAGCATGGCCCGCAGATCGTGTGAGACGACGATGCTGGTGACACCGAGATCGCGCTGCAGGCGCTGCATCAGGAGGGTCACGGTGTCGCTGGTGAGCGGATCGAGTCCCGCCGTCGGTTCGTCATACAGCAGCAGGGAGGGCCGCGGCGCGACGGCGCGTGCAATGCCGACGCGCTTGCGCATGCCCCCGGAGAGTTGCGCCGGCAGCACCTGCGACACTTCGTCCGGATCGAGATCCACCAGTGCCAGCGTTTCGCGAACACGCTCCCGGATCGCCGCCTCCGTCAGGTCTCCCCGTTCGCGGAGGGCGAACGCGACGTTCTCGAAGGTGGTCAGCGAGTCGAAGAGGGCGCCCCCCTGAAACACCATGCCGACGTCGGCGCGCAATGCACGGAGTGCCGCGGTGTCGAGCCGCTGCAACTCCCGACCCATCACGCGAACCGTGCCGGCATCGGGCAGCTGCAGTCCGAGGATCAGCCGGAGTAGCGTGGACTTGCCGGTGCCGGATTCACCGACGATGGCCACCGTTTCGCCACGTTCGACCTGCAGCGACACGCCTCGCAGAATGGCGCGCTGGAACGTGACTGAAACCTGCGCAAGTGCGACGGCAGCGTCGGCGTCGGTCATGACCGAGGTGACAGGAGTGGACATCAGACGAGGACCAGCAGCATCTGCGTCAGAAAGTAGTCGGCGATGAGAATGGTGATGCTGGCACTGACGACGGCACGGGTCGTGGCGATGCCGACGCCGGCCGTACCGCCCGAGGCACGCAAGCCGTGGTGACAGGCCAGCAGCGCAAGAATCAGCCCGAATACGAGCGGCTTCACGATGCCCTGCACCAGATCGGACGGAATCAGTCCGAGCACGAAGCCATCGAGGGCGATCTGGTCGGCCGCCGCGCCGAAGAACGTCCGGATCGGCACGCCGAGATAGGCCACCGAGACGAGCGACGCACCGACGAGACCCGCCGCATCGGCGATGAGCGCCAGGAATGGCACCGTCATCATTGCGGCGAGCACACGGGGCAGGACCAGTACGCGAATCGGTTCCGCACCGAGTGTCTCGAGTGCGTCGAACTGCTCCGTGACCTTCATGGCGCCGAGCTCCGCGGCGATGCCGGCACCGACCCGTCCCGCCACCATGATGCCAGACAGCACCGGCCCCAGCTCGCGCAACATCGAGGCGGCGACGAACCGTCCCACGAACAGGGTCGCACCAAACGGCGCGAGTTGCACCGATGCCTGCAGCGCCAGCACCATGCCGGTGAACAGCCCGGTCAGGAGCACGATCGGGATCGACCTCACCCCGATGGCATCCAGTTGCGCCAGCAGGCGCGCACCGGCGCCACGTCCTCCGGGCAGTGCCCGAAAGGTCCGCCACGCCAGCAGCAGGACGTCCTGCAGTGCGAGAAGGGCGGTCTGGAGGAATCGGCGCACAGCGGCGGGTGACGGGGAACGGCGATCGCGTTGCCCGGTCTGCCGGGCGGGGAGTAGCTTCCGCCCGATATGCTAGCACCTATCTCACGCGACCGCCTCGCGACGCTGCTCGCGGCCGCTCGTGGCCGCCGCGTGGTCGTCGTCGGCGATGCCATGCTGGACGTCTACCTGCGAGGGGACGTCGAGCGGATCTCTCCGGAAGCGCCGGTCCCTGTGGTGCGCGTCCGTGAGCGCCGCGACGCGCTCGGCGGTGCGGCCAACGTCGCCCAGAACGTGCTTGCCGTCGATGCGCACTGTGCGCTGGTGGCCGCCATCGGCGAGGATGTTGCCGGTGATCGGCTCCGTGGGCTGTTGCGCGCCATGGGCGGCGCGACCGATGCCCTCGTCACCGTCAGCCGTCCCACCACGACCAAGACCCGGCTGCTCGCGCGGTCGCAGCAATTGTTGCGCTTCGACGAGGAGGAGGACCGGGATCTCGACGATGCCGATGTCGCGCGTGTCATTGGGGCGCTCACGGACGCGCTCGCCACAGCCGACGCGGTGATCCTCGAGGACTACAACAAGGGTGTGCTGGTGCCGGCCGTGATCGAAGCCACGATCCGCATTGCCACCGAACGCCGAGTCCCGGTGATCGTCGACCCGAAGTTTCGCAACTTCTTCAGCTACCGGGGCGCGACGGTCTTCAAGCCGAACCGGCGCGAACTGGAACAGGCGCTCGGCGCAGCGGTGGATCTCGCGCATCCGGAAGCACTGCCGGCCACGCTCGAACGTCTCGATGTGGAGCACCTGCTGCTCACGCTCAGCGAGCATGGCATGGCGCTGGTGTCGCGCGGCGGTGAGATCACGCGGATTCCGACCACGGCACGCGAGGTCTACGACGTCGTCGGCGCCGGCGATACGGTGACCGCGTATCTGGCGCTGATGCTGGCCGCCGGCGCGAACGCACGTGAAGCGGCGGTGATCGCGAACTACGCCGCCGGCGTCGAAGTCGGCAAGCTGGGTGCCGCGACGGTCACGCCCGCCGAAGTGCTTGCGGCTTTCGACGCATTGCACACGTCGCCGTGAGCAGGCGAGGCGTGGTGCTGGCAATGGTCGGCCTGTGGCTGGTCTCGGCGCCGGCTGCAGCGCAGGTCTCCGATCCGATGCTCGGCCTGCGTGTCCCCGAGATGGCCGCGCAGCAACTGATCCCGGTCTCGATGCCATCGGTACCGGCGATGGACACGGTGCCACGCACGCCGGTTGCATCACCGTCGTGGTGTGGCGCAGGCCGGCGCGGTCGTCGCGTGGCGCAGGGTGCGGTGGCCTCGACGTTCGTCGGCGGCAACCTGGCGCTCTACGAGTACTTCCGCCGTGCATGGTGGTCGGGCGAGCGGGCGCCGTTCTTCCTGAACTACGACTGGGACGGCAACTTCCGCGACCAGGACAAGCTCGGGCATATGCTCGGCGGCTACCTCCTCAGCGAAGGGGGCCGGGAGCTGCTCAAGGCGGCCTGCATGTCGGACAAGAAGGCGGCCATCTGGGGCGCCGCTTACTCCGCGGCATTCCAGCTGCAGATCGAGATCTGGGATGGGACACAGGCCCGCTACGGATTCTCTCCACCGGACCTGCTGTACAACACGATCGGCCAGGGGCTGTCGTTGTCGCATGCGTTCGTGCCGACGATGCGCGCGGTGATGCCGACGATTTCGTATGCACGAACGCAGGCCCTGAAGAACACGCAGGCCGGTCGCATTCCCGGTGACCTGCGGCCCACGGTGGACTACAGCGGCCAGACGTACTGGCTGTCGGTGGACGTGGACACGCTGTTGCCGACCCGCGCGCGCAAGTACTGGCCCGACCTGCTGCGTTTTTCGGTGGGTCATACCATTACCGACTTCATCGATCCCAACACGGGTGCCGACGTCCGTGCGCAACGACGCATCATGCTGACGCTCGACATCGACCCGGTGAAGCTGCCCGGGCGGTCGCCGTGGTGGGTCGCCGTGAAGAAGGGACTGCGTCACTATCACTTTCCCTCGCCCGCGCTCGAGATCCGCACCGGCGGCGTGAAGGCCATCCCATGGCACCGATGATCATGCCGTCGTTCGTTCGTCTGGTCGTGGTGCTCTGCGCCAGTGCCTGCCTCCCTCTTCGGGGGCACTCACAGCGCGCGTTACTGCCGATGGACGATGTGGCATACACCTACATCGACGCGTTGCAGATGCGCGGCATGCTGCGCGAGTTGCCGATCATCGAACGACCGTACAGCGTCGGAGACGTCCGTGCAGCAGTGCGCGCGGCTCGGGCGCAACTTCGTGATGCGGGCAGCGCGCGCTGGTTGTCTGCCATCGAGCAGGCGGCGGACAAGTACGCGCCGAATGTCACCGAATCGGACTCGGGCGTGTTTACCGCGAGCCTGGCCGGCTACGGTGTGGCGCAGACCAGCGGCACGCGCGACCTGATGCAATCCGACCGGGTGAACACCCTGGCACCCGGGTTCACGGTGCGCGCGCTGCTCGATGCCGGTCCCTTCACGGCCGCCACCCGCGTGCTGGCCGATCGCCGCATGCGGGTGGACCCGGAGTTCTTCGGCCGACGTGACCGGGTGCTGTCGTCGCGCACGGAAGAGGCCTACGTCGGAGCGAGTTCGAAGTACGCGACCCTTCAGGCGGGGCGCATCGGCCGGTCGTGGGCCCTGCCCGGCCAGCTCGGATTGATGCTCAGCAACGGCGCCTACAGCTACGACCATCTCTACCTGCGGCTCGGGACCGACCGCCTGCATCTGTCGTCGGTGATGGCGCGCCTGGATGACGAGCGGCTGAACTTCACCACCGACACCCTGGCGCAACGCTACTTCTCGACGCACCGCCTCGGCGTGCAACTGGGCGGTGTCGAACTCGGTGTGAGTGAAAGCGTGGTATACGGTGGCGTGGGCACCGGATTCAAGCCCTCGCTGTCGAACCCGTTTTCGCCGGCGTTCGTGGCGCAGTACAGCGATGGCGAGAAGATCAACGTCGCCTTCGGCGCCGATGCGCTGTGGCGAGGACAGAGTGGCCTGATGCTCGGCGCGCAGCTGTTCGTGGACGACTTTCAGATCGATGCGTGCGACCTGTGCAGCGAGCCGCCGGGACTCGCGCTGGCGCTCTCGGCGGATGGGATTCCCGTCGCGGGCGGGGTGCGCGCGTTCGTTGGCTACACGCGCGTGAACTCACTGACGTACCGGGCGGAGGATCGCTTCGAGCGGTACACCAGTCGCACGGTGGGGCTGGGGCAGCGCAACAGCGATTTCGACGAGGTGAAGGGTGGCCTCGACTTCGGGCCGCGGCTGCCGGTGCCGGTCCGGGCGTACGTGGCGTATCGCCGACAGGGCGCGGGCGACTACCGCGAACCGTTTCCGGCGGTCGCCGATCGCAACGACTGGCCGTCGATCTTCGAAGGCGTGACGGTAAAGACGTTGCGGGCTGCCATCTCCAGTGCCTTCCGGCTCGGTGCGGCGACGGAGGTGTCACTGGATGCGGGTGTGAACCGATCCGCGAACGACTTTCGGCAGCCGGGCATCACGAAGACGCGAATGGAAGGCCGGGTGCGCGTGGCGCTCGAGCCGTCGTGGGCGCGAATTTCCTCACGGCTGTTCTGACGCCCATGACGAAGGCGCTCGATGCAGCGGTGGCGCGTCAGATCCTCGTCGAGACGGCGTTCTGGGAGAACGATCCGTTCGAGCGTCCCGGTATCGATGCCATCGAGAATCTGGTCAACAAGGCCCTCGATGCCTCGATCTTCCACGCGATCCACGACGAGTACCGCTCACTCTTTGCGGGTGCCTCTCGGATCGTCGAGATCGGCGGTGGGCAGGGCTGGGCGTCATGTCTGGTGAAGCGACTGCATCCGCAGGCTCACGTGACGCTGACGGACGCCGTGCCTGCGGCGGTGGAGGGACGCACATTGTGGGAGCGCGTCTTCAACTGTACGCTCGACGCGGCGGTGGCAGCACCGGCGCAAGCAATTCCATTGCCTGATGCCAGCGTGGATCTGCTGTTCTGCTACGCCGCTGCGCATCACTTCGTGGATCACGCGGCAGCGCTGGCGGAGACATACCGACTGCTTCGGCCCGGTGGTACCTGCCTCTGGCTCTACGAACCGACATCGTCCCGGCTGTTGCATGCGGCGGCCGAGGCACGGGTGAACCGCAAGCGTCCGGATGTGAAGGAGCACGTCCTCGTGCCCGATGCGGTGCTGGCGCTGGCCGCGGTTGCCGGGCTGCGCGCCAGCGTGCGGTACTATCCGAGCAGCCTCAGGCGGGGCCAGTTCGAGGCATTGTATTACGCGCTGTTGTCGTATGTGCCATCGCTGGCCCGCGTGCTGCCCTGCACGAGTCACTTCGTCCTGCAGAAGCCGGCGTAGCGAAGTCCTGAACCGCGCACGGCAGATGGTGTCACGAGCGGCGCAGACGTCCGGCACGGCTACGTTGCAGCGTATGCCAATCGACTATGCGCGTGGCCTGACCGCGACGGTCCGGACGTCGACGGAGAACATGCACCTTGGCGTGGGGCTCGCGTTCGTCGCCGGTGCCACCAACGCGGGTGCGTTCCGCGCGGTGGGCCGGTACACCTCACACATGACCGGGATCATCTCGTCCATGGCCGACGCGGTGATCCTGGGCAACTCCGCCGTGTTCCTCACTGGCATCGGCGCGTTCGTGGCATTCCTCGCCGGTGCGGCGACCACAGCCGT
>JANOCB010000127.1:0-37658 GCA_031411975.1 Gemmatimonadaceae bacterium | reverse complement strand
ATTGGCGGGACGCTTTCGACCGGCCTTTCCTCCCTTCATCGCCCGCTCCCTCGGCTGGATGCCCCCCGCGCCATGCGCAGCAGCCACCGAAGTGGTCGGCCGCCGGGGCGCACGTGGGGTGACGAAAGCGCCCCACCGAGGACGAATCCTCGGTGGGGCGCTTCAGGTCGTGACTCGCGAACGCTGCCTTACGGCAGGGTCAGGCCGATGCACGACCGATGAATCAACGACCCGAGCGGGTGACGTTCTCGGCGGCCGGACCCTTCTGGCCCTGCACCATGTCGAAATCGACTGCTTCGCCTTCGGCCAGCGTCTTGAAGCCGTTACCCTGGATCGCCGAATGATGCACGAAGCAATCCTTCTGGCCATCCGACGGGGTGATGAAGCCGAAACCCTTGGCATCGTTGAACCACTTGACTGTGCCTGACATACGCATTGGAATGCTCCTTTGTGTTGGTGCGGCTTTTTACCCGGAGCATGGCCTTTACGCCTGTTCCCGACAGATACTCACCACATCGAACTCGTGATCTCCCTCACGATGGGTGCGGCCAGTCGGCCGCGTGCCACGAACATACACCTGGTCGGTCGCGCAAGGGAGACCTCCGGGAAAATTTCCCCGGAAACGAGCCGCCCCCCTGCGGAACTTCGAAAAGAACGCCCCGGCAAACCGGGCATTTGGCGCGTCCCGGACGAGTTCGTCCGTACTTTTCCGAACTTGAGCCCCGTTTCCGGAACGGGCACCCTTCCCTGCAGATCGAGTGAGAACGCTTCCCGAATACCATTTCTGCAGGTGTCGATGTACACGAAGATGACGGTGAAGACCGTGCTCGCAGCCTTCGCTGCGGTCACCCTGACGGCCTGTGGTGAGGATTCCACGGGCCCGGGCGGGATCGGCGGTGGTGGCGCCGCCCTGAACCAGATCGTGACCACCCCCCCACTCAATGCCAGCTCCGGGGACACGCTGGTCTACTTCAGCCTCGCCAGCAACACGCTCGTGCCGAGGACGGGCCTGTGGGACATCGCGCTGCGGCGCTTCGAAGTCCGCGTGAACGGCGGAGTGACCGGTACCGGCGGCGTGACGGGGGTCAATCTCGGGAACAACACGGCCGCGACGCCGGCCCAGGTGCTGGCGTTCACGAACGTCAACACCCTCGCGGCGTTCGACTCGATCCGCGACGCCCGCATCCCCGCCGATTCGTTCTTTCGCGCCGATCGGCTGATTTCCAACCCCACCGGGTATCTCGTCTTCGGCGGCGGCGTCCCGACGGCCAACACGGCCATCTTCTGGAAGGTACGGACCGCGAACGGAGCTTTCGAGCTGACGCGCGTCACGGCAATCGCCTTCGTGGGTCGCGCCCTCTCATCGGTCTCGTTCGAGTCGCGGACGCAGTCCGGCACGGCGCTCGGTGCCGTGCGGTCGTTCACGGTTCCGGTCGGCCGGACACCGGTGAACGTCAGTCTGATCGGCGGCAGTGCCGTCGTCGCATCGGGCTGCAACTGGGACCTCGTGATCACGCCTGCGCTGTACGAGATCGGCGTGAACACCGCCTGCAACACCGGCACCTCTCCCGGCGATGCGGCCCGGGGCTTCGCCGGCACGACCAGCGCCAGTGATGCCGCCGAATACGGCGCCTTCCTCTCGCTGCTCACCGGCCCGATCCCGAACAACATCGAAGATCCGGCCGGCCCGTTCCGCTACGACCTGAACAACGACCAGCGTCTCTCGCCGACGTTCAACACGTACCTGATCCGCAACGGGGCGCGCACGTACAAGCTGCAGGTGATCGGCTACTATGGCCCGTCCGGGGCTGGTGGTTTTCCGACCCTGCGCTACGCACGCATCCGCTGAGTCGTCGCATGCCCGGGCACTGCCGTTGGCTGCGCGTGTGGGGGCTCGTCGCCTCCGCGGCGTGCTGCCTGGGCCTGAGCGTCACACCCAGTGACGCGCAGGCACAGGCCGTCCGGGGACTCATCACGAGCCGGGGTGACGCGGCCGGTCCGATCGTCTCCGCCGAGGTCACGGTGATTGCCAGCGGACTGAAGACACGTTCCGATGCGCAGGGTGTGTTCCGTATCCTGGCCGGCGTCGGCGACAGCCTGCACGTCCGCGCGCTCGGCTTCCGTGAACGTCGCGTCGCCATCACGGCGTTCGACATGACGGTGCAACTCGAGCCGCTCCCCGCCCTGCTCGACCGCGTGGTGACGACCGTGGGGCAACGTGAGATGCGTGCCGGCGACTCACCGGCGAGTGTCCTGGTGTTGTCGCGTGAGGACATCGCCGCTGCCGCCGCGGTGTCGGCCAACCAGCTGCTCCGACGTCTGCCAGGCCTGCAGGAGATCGCATCGCCGCCGGCCCAGACCTCGATCGCGATCCGTGGGCTCGACCAGTCGCGCGTGCTGGTGCTGGTGGACGGCGAACCGGTGGCCGGCGCGATGACGGAGAATCGCGACATCGGCCGCCTGTCCACCATGGCCGCCGAGCGCATCGAAGTGATCAAGGGTCCGTCGAGCGTGGAGTATGGCAGTGAGGCGCTTGGCGGCGTGATCAACCTGGTCACGGCTGCACCGACGAGCACCTTCGTGGCCGAAGCCACCGCGCGCGCCGGAGAACTGGGCCGCCGCGAGAGTGCGCTGGAAGTCAGCGACACGTACGGCCGCGTCGGGGTCCGGCTCAACGGTGGCTGGCGGCAGACCGATCGCGTCACCGGCATCAATGCCAGCAGCACCACGCTCGACCGCGTCTATGACTTCCGCGGTGACACCCGCATCCGCGTCAATGATCGTGTGCAACTGCGCACCAATCTGACGCTTTCGCAGCAGCGTCAGCGCTGGCCGGTCGGTGCCGGCTTCAATGGGTTCATCGACAATAATTCGCAGCAGGGCTTCGTCGAGGCGCAGGTCAACGCGGCCGGCGGCGTGCTGCGCAGTCGCCTGTTCGGTCAGCGCTACGCCTACCAGTTTCGCGAAGCACTGGGGCTGCTGCCGATCACCGGATCGGCCGACTCGCTCGAGCAGCGCGAACGGATGACGCGCGCGCTGGTGTCGTACTCCCGCACCGCGAGACGTCACACGATCGACGCCGGCACGCAGTTCTCGGCGCGCGACATCACCTCGCCGACCAAGATCGACGGCGACAGTGCCACCGACCGCGTCACCGAGTTCTTCCTCCGCGATGCCGTGACGATCGGTGACGTGCTGCTCACTGCCGGCGCCCGTACGTCGAGCAGCACGCTGTGGGGCAACGCGGTGTCACCGAGCGTGGGCGCGGTGTGGCAGGCAGGCCCCGCCACGCGGCTCCGCGCCAACGTGGCGCGCGGGTTCCGTGCACCGTCGTTCAAGGAGATCCGCTACACCTTCATCAACGGCGCGGCCGGCTACCAGATCACCGGCAATGCCGACCTGCGCCCCGAGTCGTCGTGGAGCACGAGCCTCGGCGGCACCTGGGCTCCGCGCCCGTCGCTCGCGTTCGACGTGGATGCGTACCGCAACGCACTCACGAACCTGATCGCCACACGCGATGTGGGCATCAACGCGGCGGGGCTGATTCTGTTTCAGAACGTGAACGTGGAGCGGGCGCGCACCGAGGGCGTCGAGACGAGTATGCGGTATGGACGCGGAACGGCGGAGCTCTCGCTCGGCTATGACTATCTGCGAGCGCGCGATCTGCTCACCGGGCGGACGCTCGACGGTCGCGCCACGCACACCGCCCGGGCCGCGCTCTCGTCACATCTGTCGGTGCTGGGAGGCATCGCCACCGATCTCTCCACGCGCTACATCAGCGCGGCGCAGCGAGCGCTGTTCACGCAGCAGCCGTTCCTGTCGGTGGATGGCCAGGTGCGTGTCGGCTTGCCACGCGCAGTCGAACTGTCGATCGCGGTCACCAATCTCTTCGACCAGCGCCCCGGGGGCTGGCCCCCGGCGTTCGAGCGACAGTTGCTGGTGGGCCTGCGCGCCGGCTGGCGCGAGCGCTGAGCGAGGTGATGCGGCGTCAGTAGACGACGTCGAATCCGGCGGTGACCAGTCGCGGCATGCCGGTCATGATGCCTTCCTGCCGGTCGGTGATGTAGACGCGATTGGCGATGTTCCTGATCGACGCCGTGACCGCAGCGCGACGTCCGAGCGGTGGCATCGGAATGCGCGCGGTGGCGGTGAGCACCGTGTATCCCGGCAGACGGCCGCGACGCCCCTGCGCTGATGGCAAGATCGTGTTGAGATCGTCGCCGAACTGCGAGGACACCACGTCGCCTTGCAGGCGCAGTGACAGACCCGACACCCGCGCGTAGCCAAGTCCGAGGTTCAGCACATGCTGCGGCGCATACGGCAGCCGCCGGCCCAGCACCGACTGCGTGCGATCGACCGTGCTGGCGCGATCGGTACTGAAGCGCGCCACCGGCAGCCAGGTCCACGCCACATCGGCGGTGAGGGCGCCGTCAGTCCGCCGCCCGGCGGACAATCGGTCGAGCGCCACCGAAGCGCCCACTTCCACGCCCTGATGCAGTGTGCGGCCGCCATTCACGAACCGTTGCGCCGAGCCGACCAGTGCGCCGCTCACGATCTGGTTGTCGTAGTCCAGCCGGAATGCGGTGACGTCGAGGTGCACGGCGCGGTGCGGCTGCCAGCGTGTGCCGAGTTCCGAGGTCCAGCTCACTTCGGCATCCACCAGCACGATGCCTTCGCCCGCCACCGGGTTGAGGATGTCGGCGGGCCGCGGTGGGGCAAAGCCGCGGTGGATGCCGGCGACGATCGTGAACGGTGGATCATCGTCGTCGGTGGCGTTCCACGCCGCGCCGATGCCGGGCAGGACCTCGAGGTAGCTGTCGACGTTCCGCGTCGAGGCGAGCTGGTTGCGATTGGCGGCGCGCACCTGCTCCAGCCGGACGCCGGGCGAGAGCGTCAGCCGTCCGGTGCGCAGCTGTTCCCGCGCGAAGAACGACAGGGCGCGTGTATCGATGCCGTTGTCGCGGACCACCACGCCGCTGCGGGCATTCGCCGCGGCGCCGTTGATTTCACGCCGCTCGATCCGTTCCTCGTGCCAGCGCGCGCCGGTTTCAAGCGAGCCACGCGCGCTGCCGATGGTGTGCGGAATCGTGAGACGTGGTTCCACGCCGGCGAAGTCGTATTCGCGGGGGCGGCCGGTGTTGCCGCACTGATCGACCGACGTGGCGTTGGCTGCGCAGCGGAAGTTCGTGGCGTACGCAGCACTGCCGAACCGATCCGCCGAGGTGCTGCCCTGCCGCCACGCGGTGCGATCGAGGCGTTGCCCGTACACCTGCGTCCGGATCGAGGCACCGAACGGCAACGACGATTCATGCACGAGCTGCAGCGCCAGGCGGCTGAGATCGAAGACATCGTTCGGCAGGGGGTTCTGGTACGGATCGGCGTCGAACTCCGCCTGCGACAGGCCCGACTCGCCATACCGCGACGCTTCGCGGTACAGGGTGCCGCTGATCGCGAGCTGCTGCGCCCCGGCGAACGGCAGCACACCGCGCACCGACAGATCCTCCACACGGTGCCGATGCCCGTTGCGGGTGCCGTCACCGTCGCGGCGTGCCGCCGAGACCAGCAGCCCAAGACCGTTCCACGTGCCACCGGCCGATACGCGCCCCAGAGCCACGTCGCGCGATCCCCCTTGCAGCGTGAGGCGCACCTCGGGTGTGATCGGCGGCGCGCGACGGACAAAGTTGATCACACCGCCCACGGTCTGCGGGCCAAAGGCGATCTGCGCAGAGCCTTTCACCACCTCGATGCGTTCGAGATCGTCCACCGGTGGGTGATAATGTGCACTGGGATCGGCGTAGGGTCCGAGATGGATCGGCATGCCATCCTCCAGCAGCAGCACACGCGACGACCGGCGCGGCTGCAGGCCGCGCACGCCGATGTTGAGGTTCAGGCCGAAGGCGTCTTCATCGACGACGTGCACGCCGGGCACCGTGCGCAGCGCGTCCTTCACGCTGAGCGGTGCGAGCAGTGCGAGCTGCCGCGCGCGCACCACCGTGGCCGAGCCCGGAATGCCGCGGAGGGCGCCGGGGGTGTCGCCGATCACCATCACCTGCGCCAACGCCGCCGGCACGGCCGCGCTCGAGTCCACGCCGCGCTTCGGGAGCGTGTCGGTCACCACACGGGGCGGCGTCTGCGCCGCAGCGGCCGACACGACGAGCAGGTGGCAGAGCGCCATGCGCCAGCCACACCGGATCCGACGGACAGGAAGAGACATCACGGCAGGAGCAAGGACGGTGCGGTTCAGGTGTGGTTGACGATCGCTTGAGAAGTTAGCCCTCGCGTCCCGTGGGGCTCATGACGCCACGAGGTGAGACAGAGCCGTGACCGATGCGCAGCGGCTGTCCATCGGTCACGGGACCGCGCGAGGCCTTCACAACGACAGCTCTGCGCGGGACGTTGCAGTGTCATCCGTCCCGACCGCTTCCTTTCGCCCCCCGTCGCCATGCCGATCGCAGGTCTCGCCGGCCGTTCCGCCGCCTCGCCCGTCATCATCCGCCGTTTCGTCGCCGCGGCACTCGCCGCATCGGCCATCGCCGTGCCCCGCACGGTGGCAGCGCAGCCGGTAAGCGGCGCCACACCGGCGGCACCGGTCAGCTTCGGCGACCTCGCCGCCGGCCCGTACAAGCGCCTCGTGATCCGCGGCGCCATGGTCATTCCCGGCCACGGCGGGCCACCGGCCGGACCGTACGACATCGTCATCGAAGGGAACACGATCACCGAGATGACGGCGTTCGATCCCGTCACGGCGCAGCGTCGCGGGCGCTCGGAACGGGCCACCGGCGACCGCGTGATCGACGCGACGGGCATGTACGTGATGCCGGGGATGCTGGACCTGCACACGCACCTCCGCACGCAGCCGATGCCGCTGAACTACGTCTACTACCTGAAGCTGGCCATGGGCGTGACGACGATGGTGCCGGCCAGCGACCGCGGTGTGGACAGCGCGCTGACGCAGGCCGACCTGTCACGGCAGAATCGCGTGCTCGCGCCGCGACTCTATCCGCTGGTGAGCTGGGGCGGTGGCACACGCTTCACCCGTGCCGAGATCGATGATCCGACGCGCGCACCGGAAGTGGCGAAGGCGATGGCCGCGCGCGGGCTGCGCGTGATCTCGATGGATGCCAACGGCTGGAGCTACGATCTCGTGAAGGCGATCGCGTCGGCGGCCAAGCCGAACGGCATGATCACCAGCTTCCACATTCCGCCCAGCACCAACGCCGTGGTGAACGCCCTGCAGGCCGCCTGCGCCGGTGTCACGATGATCGAGCATCACTACGGCTACGCGGAATCGGCCCTGCCCCGCACGGTACAGGACTTCGGCCCGGAGTACGGGTTCGGCAACGAGAACCAGCGCTTCCGCTACGCCGGCAAGGTGTGGCAGGAAACCGATCGTGCCAGGCTGCTTGGCATGGTGGCCGATTCGATGGCGAAGTGTGGCGTGACGATGCTGCCGACCCGCGTGGTCTACGAAGCCAATCGTGACGCCATCCGCGCCATGAGCCTGCCGTGGCACGAGAAGTACACGCACCCGGCGCTCTGGAACTGGAACCTGCCCAACCCCGCCAACCACGGGGCCTATCACGTGGACTGGACCTCCGAGGACGAGTACACCTGGACCTATGCCTACCGTCTCTGGGGTGACCTGATCTACGCCTTCAACCAGCGGGGCGGCAAGATTGCATTCGGGACGGATGATTCCTATATCTGGGCCACGCCGGGTTTCTCCACCGTGCGCGAGACGCAGCTGATGCGCGAGACGGGCCTGCACAACCTCGAAGTGCTGAAGGCGGCCACGCTCACCAGCGCCACCACGCTCGGCGTGCCCAAGCTTGGCCTCGTGCGACCGGGCTACCTGGCCGACCTGCTCATCGTCGACGGCAATCCGGCGGCCAACCTCAAGCTGCTCTACGCCTTCGGCGACCTGGTGAAGGGCCCTGATGGCACCATGCGCCGCACGCGCGGCATCGTGCACACCATCAAGGACGGCGTCGTCCTCGAGAATGCGAACCTGATGCGCGACGTGGAGCGGATCGTGCGCGACGCGAAGCGCAGCATGCCGATGGACACCGTGCGCGCCCCCTGGGTGGTGGACGGCGCCCGGCCGTGACCGGATCGGCGGCCACGGTCCCGTCCGCCTGACGGATCTCGGGATATCGGGGACAGTGCACTCATCTCGCCGTCGAGATGAGTGCACTGTCCCCGATATCCCGAGATGAGTGCACTGTCCCCGATATCCCCGATATCCCCACTGTCACCGATATCCCCGAGATGAGTGCACTGTCACCGGAATCGGGGCACCGATATCGGTGGTGGGACTGCCGGGCGCGCCCTGGTCGGTGGTATGCTGCAGCGACTGCCGCCCACCGCCACCACCCAGAGGCTCCCGTGACCGCTCCCGTGAATCGCCGTCAGTGGTTGATCAACACCGGTCTCGCGGCCAGCTCGACGGCCCTGTTGCCGTCGCTGCTCCCCGCCCTCGCCACCCGCAGCGGCTCGTACGCCGACGCGCTGCAGGCCATGGAGCATCGCGCTACGGCGCAGCGACGTGCCGCCGGACCGGTGCGCCTCTCGGCCAACGAGAATCCATTCGGGATGTCGCCGAAGGCGAAGGAGGCGATCGGCAGCGGGTGGTACGAGCACAGTCTGTACGGGGTGCAGTCCACCGATGTGCTGCGCAGGGCATTCGCGAAACATGTCGGCGTGGATCCATCGTACGTGCTGATCACGCAGGGCTCGAGCGAGACACTGGCGATCGCTGCGATCGCGTACGGCCTGCAGGGAGGCGAAGTGGTCACGCCGTGGCCGACGTTCGAAGGATTGCCCGGCTACGCCGAGAAGATCGGCGCCACGGTGCACAAGGTGCCCCTCACGGCAGCGATGGGGCACGATTTCGCGGCACTCGATGCGCGCATCACGAACGCCGTGAACCTCGTCTTCGTCTGCAATCCGAACAATCCGAGCAGCACCCTCGAGAGTGCCGCCGAGATCCGTCGGTTCGTGAGTGCCACGCAGCACCGCACGCCGGTGCTGGTGGATGAGGCATATCACGACTTCGTCGACGATCCCACCCATACGTCGATGGTGGATCTCGTGCTGAAGGGCGAGAACGTGATCATCTCGCGCACCGCCTCCAAGCTGCACGGCATCGCCGGGCTGCGTGTCGGATTCGCCATCGCGCGGCCCGACATCGTGCAGCGGCTGCAGCGCTACATGACCGGCAACCCGAACGCGTTCGGCATGCAGGCTGCGATCGCGTCGCTGTCCGACACGCAGTACCAGGACTTCGTGAAGGCGAAGAATCGCGAAGGGCGTGCGCTGCTGACGTCGGCGCTCACGTCGATGGGACGGAAGGTCGCGCCGTCACAGACCAACTTCGTGTTCTTCGATGCCGGGATGCCGGTGGAACGATTCCAGGCCGCGATGCGCGCGAAGGGATTCCTCGTGGGCCGGCGCTTCATGCCGTATTCCGACTGGTGCCGCGTGAGCATCGGCACCCCGGAGGAGATGCGCACCTTCGTGGCGGCGCTGCCGGAAACGCTGCGCGTCTGATCCCGAGGCGAGCGTTGCGGGGACTACGGACGATTCCGCACGGCGGGCTGCGCGCCCACCGGCAGCGACACCACGAACTCGGTCCGGCCCGGTCGCGAGAGCGCCACGTCCACGGTGCCCCCATGCATCTCCGCGATGCGACGGGCGATCGCGAGCCCGAGCCCTGCCCCGCTGGTGGCGCTCGTCTCGCTGCGTGACCGGGCGGAATCCACCCGATAGAACCGCTCGAAGATCCGCGACAGCGCGTCGGGCGGAATGCCGGGACCGGTGTCGCCGACGCGCACGTCGCACTGCGCTCCCCGCAGCTGCATCGTGACGTCCACCGTGCCGCCACGCGGCGAGTGCTTGATCGCGTTGTCGAGCAGATTCAGCAACAGGCGGCCGAGGAGATCGGTGTCACCGGTGAGAGGCGCCTCGACGACATCGCGCAGCACGATGTCCACGCCGCGTTCGCTCGCGACGGAGCGAACGGCACGTGTCGCCTCCTGCACGAGCTCCTCCAGATCCAGCGGCTCCCGACGCATCACCAGATGCCCCGAATCGGCACGCGACAGCAGGAAGAGATCGTCGACGATGCGGGTGAGCCGACGCGCGGCATCCTGGATCACGGTCACCGACTCGCGATACTCCACCTCGGTGCGATGCTCGCGCGAGAGTGTCACGTCCGCCTCGGTGCGCACCACGGCCGTCGGCGTCCGGAGCTCATGCGACGCGTCGGTCACGAAGCGGCGCTGCTGATCGAACGACGCCTCCAGCCGATCGAGCAACCCGTTCACGACGCGCGCCAGGCCTGCCAGTTCCTCGCCGCCGCCCACTGGCAGTCGCTCGTACATGTTGGTGGCACTGATCACGGCGGCCTGTCGTGACATGGCCGACACCGGCGCGAGGCTGCGGCGCGCCATCGCCGATCCCCCGATCGCCGAGACGAGCAGCAATCCCGGAATGGCCACGAGGAAGAGGGCGCGCAGCTGTGACAGCACCGCATCGATGTCGCTCAGCGAGTAGGCCCCGGTCAGCGTGAAGCGCTGCTGCTCCACCGGCAGGGGTCGCGACAGGATACGGAACGCTTCCGATGCCCCGTCCACCGTGAGCGCCTGCGGCTCGCGCAGGTTCTGCTGCCGTACGATCGCCAGCAGTCGCTGCTCGACATCGGCCGACGGGCGCCGGCTGGTGCTCAATTCCTCCGCCGTGCCACCGGTGGCATTCATCACGACGAGCCGACCGGTGGAGTCGAGGATGGCGATGTTCAGGTCACGGAACTTCACCTCCGTCACCGCCGTCTGCATCGCCTGCACGACGCTCATCGAGGCACGACGCTCGGCGAACAGCTCACGGGCGAAGGCGTTGAGCGCGTCGCTGATGAACACATCGGTCCGTCGCTCGAGGGTGCGTTCGACCACGAGATACGACGCGGCGGCGAACGCCACCAGCGGCACGGCGAGCAGCACCGTATACCAGAGCGTCAGCCGCGCCCGCAGTGTCGACGGCCATGCCGGCACCGGTCAGTCGCTGCGTCGTGCGCCACGACGACGCACACCAGCCTTGCCGGCCGATGACGGCACCGCCGGCTGCAGGATGAAGCCCGTCCCGCGCAACGTCGTGAACATCGGCGTCGTTTCACCCTCGTCCACCTTGCGGCGGATCCGGCTGGCATAGACATCGATGATGTTCGAATAGGTGTTCTTCGGATCATCCCACACCTGTGCCATCAGCTCGGCGCGGCTCACCACCTTGCCGGCGTGCTTCGCCAGCAGCAGCAGGAACGCGAACTCGGTGGCGGTGAGGGTGATGTCACGCTCACCGCGGCGCACGCGGTGGCGATCGATGTCGATCACGAGGTCGCCCACCACGACGACCGACGTCACACTGTCGGAGCTCCGGCGCGTAAGCGCACGGAGGCGCGCAAGGAGCTCGCCGAAGTCGAAGGGCTTCGTGAGATAGTCGTCGGCGCCCGCATCGA
Organism: Gemmatimonadaceae bacterium; assembly: GCA_031411975.1. GTDB lineage: Bacteria > Gemmatimonadota > Gemmatimonadetes > Gemmatimonadales > Gemmatimonadaceae > JACMLX01. Next base: position 26,149 of record JANOCB010000127.1, on the reverse strand, counting down.
GACCGGCAATCCGATGTTCGACGGCGTCGAGCGCGGTGAGCATCAGGATGGGCACACGATCGCCACGCGCCCGGATGGCACGGCAGACGTCCACACCAGTCATGCCCGGCAGCAGCACGTCGAGAATGATCGCATCCCAGGGCCCGTGCTCGACCAGCGCCAGCGCCGCCGTACCGGTGGCCGCCTGCTCCACGTCGTACGCCGCTTCCTGCAGCCCGCGTGTGATCGAGGCGCGCAGCGGGCGGTCGTCTTCGGCGAACAGGAGGCGCATGGCGCGGAAACTTACGCCACGGCCGGAACGGTGCCTATATGCGCAGTCAGGGATCCGCGCACCACACCGCCTTGCGATCGAGGCGGGCGGCCGTCCGCCATGCGTTCGGTGGCAGCAGCGATCCCCGCCGGCTCACATCGGGAGGGGGGGCAGTGAACTCGTAGACGAGCAACTGCTGCAACTCGGCGGGCGTGACGGGGACTGCGCGACCGTTCGGCTGCGTGATGCGGTTGATCGCGCAGACCTTGTCGATCACCGACAACCCGTCGGCGATGTCGAAGAACGATGTCACCATGTCCACACCGACGACACCACGCAGTGCCTTGGGCAGGCGGTCCGGACGGCTCAGCGTCAGCGTCATGCGGCGCAACTGGGCGGTGGCACTGTCGAGGAAGAAGCTGCCATGCACATCCGGCGACGCGATGCGATCGGCGGCGCGCACGTCGAGGCGCACCCACGTCTCACTCTTCTCTGACACCGTCCCGCCGAACGCGAAGCAGTGATTCCGCGTGAACGCATCGTCCGCCAGGTCGACCAGCGTCGGGATGACCATGGTGTACTCACTGCCACCACGAGCGTCCGGGATGCGCGATACCACCTTCCCTGGCGCATACACCGTCCGGTTGCCGCTCTTCACCAGCAGCGTGTCCACGCGGGAGACGAACATGTCACGGTCGCCCATCTCACCGATGGCCCGGATCTGCAGGTAGATGAAGGGATACTGTGAGGCGAGGAGCCGGTACCGGTCGGCGTTCTCGCGCAACAACCCGACCAGGGCGAAGACCTCAGGGTCGGTCGTCTCGTCGGGCACGCCAGGCCTCGGGCAACTGGCCAGCGCACGCACCGTGGTGGCGGCGAGTCGCACCGGGATCTGTTGCAGCGTGATGGCGAGCTGCGACGTCGAACCCGAATCCACCTGCACGGCGCTGCGGAACGGGGTGTAGCCGATGCGGCGCACCACGATCTCGTACGAGCCGGTGGGCAACGCGGCGAGTGTGAACCGGCCCCGGGGATCGGTGAAGCGTTCGATCGACAGCGCCGGGATGCTCACCACGGCATACGACAGCGCAACGTCCGCCTGCGCCGAGCGCACCGTTCCCTCGATGGAACCCGTGACCTGCGCGCGCACCGCGGTGGCGGACACGACGACGGCAGCGGCGAGCGCGAACGCCATGCGACGCGTGGCGTGAGGGAGCCACCGATGCTGAACCCGACTCATTGCAACGTCTCCTTGAGGTACTGTATTTCCCGTAGCTAGCGACCACAACCGGAACTGTCGATTGCGGTGATCGTCTGATGCCTCTGAGACCCCGGATGGCGCTCGCCGATTCACTTAGAATTCCGGCTCCACTCCATCAGGATCGAACATGACCTCTCCGCTTCGGACCGATTTCGACCCCACGCTCGACCTGATGATCGAGCGCACGCTCGACGTGCCCCGCCATCTGGTCTGGGAAGCGTGGACGAACCCGGCGCATCTGAGACATTGGTACTGCCCAAAACCCTGGTCGGTGTCGCACGCCGAGATCGACCTGCAGCCCGGAGGCATCTTCCTCGCCGTGATGCGGTCGCCCGACGGGGACGAGCATCCGAATCCCGGCTGTGTGCTGCAGGTGGTGCCCGGTGAGTTGCTCGTCACGACCGACACGCTGCTGCCTGGCTTCCGGCCCACCGCCGGCGGGTTCATGACGCTGGTGCTCCAGCTGGAGTCGGTCGGCGACGGGACGCATTACCGTGCCATCGCGAAGCATGCCGATGCCGCCGCCCGCACGAAACACGAGGAGATGGGCTTCCACGACGGCTGGGGCATCGCGGCCGACCAGATGGTGGCATACATCAAGGCGCATCTCACATGACGCGGGCGATCGGACGCACCGTCCTGACCACACTGCTGCTGAGCGGTGTCGCGACAGGGAACATCCGGGCTCAGTCCGGCACACTGATCGTCACCAACAAGAGCCCCAACACGGCGACACTCCTCGACATCTCCAGCGGCACCGTGCTGGCCACGCTGCCCACCGGACAGGGGCCGCATGAGATCGTCGCGTCGCGGGACGGCCGTGTCGCCGTGGTCACGGATTATGGCGCACAACAGGCGGGGAGCACGCTGACGGTGATCGATGTGCCGGCACGCCGCGTGTCCCGCACGATTGCGCTGGGCGCATACCGCCGCCCACATGGCATCGTCTTCCTGCCTGGCGACTCGCTCGTCGCGGTCACCTCCGAGGTCAACGACGCGCTGCTGATCGTGCATCTGGGGCGCGGCGAGATCGTGCGCAGCATTCCCACCACGCAGCGTGGCTCGCACATGGTCGGCGTCACGGGCGACGGACGTCGCGCCTGGACCGGCAACATCGGCAGCAACACCGTGTCGGAGCTCGATCTGCTCGCGGGTACCTTCGTGCGCACGATCGCGGTGCCCGCACAACCCGAGGCGATCAACGTCACGCCGGATGGCCGCGAGGTCTGGGTGGGCAGCAATGCCACCGGCGTCGTCAGCGTCGTCGATCCGGCCACCGGCTCCGTGGCGACGGCTGCCACAGGCCTTGGCTGGCCGTATCGCGTGCTGTACTCACCGGATACCTCCCTGGTGCTGCTGCCGGATCTGCGCGGCGAGACGCTGCGGTTTCTCGACCGACGGACGCGCGCGGAACGGCACCGAATCCCACTGCCAGGGGCGGCGCCGCAGGGCATCGTCCTCTCACACGACGGTCGGTACGCCTTTCTGTCGCTGAGTGCGAAAGGGGTCATCGCCGTGATCGACGTGCGCGCGCAACGGATCGTCCGGGAGATTGCCGCCGGTGACACACCCGACGGCATCGCGTACACCGCTGGCGTGTCCGCTCGCTGACCGCAGCGTCACGTGTGCCGTTCTTCCGGACCTCGGCGCGCATCGCATTCCGCATGAGCATCATCCCGATCGACTCCTGCACGGACATTCCACGACCGCCTGCCATGCCGCCATCCCTGCCGCCCGATCGCACCGCGTACACCCGGCTCGAACAGCTCCCGAACGTTGGCAAGGCAACAGCCGGGGACTTTCGCATCTTGGGCATCGAGACGCCGGCGCAGCTCATCGGGAGAGATCCGTACCGACTGTTCGACGAGCTCTGCTCACGCACGGCGTCGTCACACGACCCGTGCATGATCGACATCTTCATCGCGGCCGTGCGATTCATGGAAGGTGCTCCCGAGACGCCGTGGTGGAAGTACACGCCCGAGCGGAAGGCGCATTTGGCAGCGCACGCGCGCGTTGCACGGTGAGCGGCGCGGGCACGTGATGCTTGCCTGACACGATGTGCGGGTTTCACGAATTACTTCCCGACCGCGGTTGAGCTACCCTCCTTGATTGCCGCTGCCAGCGGCACTCACGATCACCAGAGGGTTCGCATGTCCCAGTCCACTCACCTGCCGCAGATCATTCAGGGCGGCATGGGAATCGCCGTCTCCAACTGGTCATTGGCGCGCGCCGTCTCGCTGCGCGGGCAGCTGGGCGTGGTGTCAGGCACGGCGATCGATACGGTGATGGTGCGGCGGCTGCAGGACGGTGATCCCGGCGGGCATGTGCGACGTGCGCTGCACGAGTTCCCGATCGCCGGCGTGAGCCAGCATGTGCTCGACCTGTACTTCCGACCGGAAGGGAGGATGGCTGGCGAGGCATATCGCCTGCTTCCGGTGTTCCGGCAGTTCATCACTCCCATGCGCCAGCAGATCACGATGCTCGCCGCCTTCGCCGAGGTCTGGCTCGCGAAGGAAGGGCATGACGGATTGGTGGGCATGAACCTGCTGACCAAGATCCAGTTGCCCACGCTGCCACTGCTGTACGGTGCGATGCTGGCCGGCGTGGACGTGATCCTGATGGGTGCAGGCATTCCGCGGGAGATTCCCGGGGCACTCGATGCGCTCGCGCGCCACGAGGAGGCGTCGATCCGTTTCGACGTGACCGGGCTGCCGAGCGGCGAGACACAGCTGCTCACATTCGATCCGCGCACGGTGAATCCCGAGGCCGCCGCGCCGTTGCATCGCCCCCTCTTCTTCCCGATCGTGTCGGCCGCCTCGCTGGCGCAGACGCTGGCACGCAAGTCGAACGGACGGGTGGACGGGTTCGTGGTGGAGGGTCCCACGGCCGGCGGGCACAACGCCCCGCCCCGCGGGGCGCTGAGGGTGGATGCGCGTGGTGAGCCGATCTACGGTGAGCGCGACGTGGTGGACCTTGCGGTGATGCGCGCGATCGGCCTGCCGTTCTGGCTCGCCGGCGGCGTGGGGTCACCCGAGGCGTTGCAGCAGGCACTGGCCGAGGGGGCCGCCGGTATCCAGGTCGGCACACTGTTCGCGTTCAGTGACGAATCAGGCTTCACCGCGGCGATCAAGCGCGACGTGATTGCGAACGCCCTGTCCGACGCCAACCGGGTGCGGACCGACGTGCGCGCATCACCAACCGGGTATCCGTTCAAGGTCATCGTCACCGACGACGATGCGGCGGCAGCCTACGCGCCGCGCGAACGCATCTGCGACCTCGGATACCTGCGCGAGGCGGTCTTCCGCGGCGATCGCGCGATCATCTATCGCTGCTCGGCAGAACCGGTGGAGCAGTATCTGGCCAAGGGGGGCGCACTCGAGGATACCGTGGACCGGCAGTGCCTCTGCAACGCGCTCTGTGCCGGGATCGGTCAGGCACAGGTTCGGAGTGACGGGTCGACTGAGCCGGCCATCGTCACCAGCGGTGATGACGTCCTGCAGCTGGGCCGCTTCCTGCGCGGGCGAACGCACTACGCAGCGGCGGACGTCCTGGCCTTCCTCACCGATCCCTCGCCAGCTGCCGCGCCGGAGCTGGTCACCGCCGGCGGCTGACCGGCCGGCGCGGTGACCTCAGCGCGGTGCCGTGGGACCAAGGTGACGGTCGAAGAACTCGAGCATCCGCCGGAACGCGAAGCGGGTCTGATAGAACCCCTCGGTGTCCCAGCCGTGCTGCGCATCGGGCAGTGACAGCAACTCCACGTCGCGGCCCATCTGCATCAGGTACTGCGTGAGCCACACCGAGTCCTTGTAGAGCACGACCACGTCGCGCATCCCGTGAATGATCAGCAGGTGATCACGCAATCCGGCCGCCTTGGTGTGGGACGAGGCCTTGGCGTACTCCGCCATCTGCTCCTGCGGCCGCATCATCACGCGCTGTTCGCCGGTGAGGGCGTGCCAGACGTTCGTCGCGGGCGCTCCGGCAATGCCTGCGGCATACACACCGGGTTTCGTGAACAGTGACATGCTCGTGAGCAACCCGCCGTAGCTGCTGCCCCACAGTCCGATGCGTGCGGAATCGGCACTCCCTTCGCGAATCAGGTACTCCACGCCGCTGTGCAGGTCTTCCACGTCGACGCCGCCATAATCGAGGCGAATCCGGCGACGGAAGCTGGTGCCATGGCCGGAACTGCCCGCCACATCCACCGCGAAGACGGCATACCCGCGATCGAGCAGCACCGCGTCCAGCCCCCACAGGGGATGCGCGTTGCGACCACCCCACTGATTGCGCACCGTGTTGGAGTACACCGACCCGACGATCACCGGCAGACGTGTTCCCGGCACCCAGCCGCGCGGCAGCAGCAGCCGCCCATGCAACGTGACCCCATCGGTGCGGCTCGGGAACGTCACGTACCGCGCCGCCGAGCGCGGGAACGACGCGAATGCCTCACGTGGCGACGTCGTGATCCGGCGCTCCGACGCAGGTGATGCCACGGCGACGGTCAGGTCGGTCACGTACAGATCAGGCGGGATCGTGTCCGACGAGAACAGCACCGCCGCACGCCGGCCATCCGGCGACACCACCGGGGTGTGTGTTCCCGCCCGCACCGAGACACGCACGGGTTCCCCACCGCTCAGCGGTACACGGAACAGCTGACGCTCCTCGCTGCGACCACGATTGCCCACCACCAGCAGGCCTCGCGGTGTGATGTCCACGCCGAAGACGGCCCAGTCGCCCCGTGTGAGTGCGCGCACCGCTCCACCCTGCATCGGCACGTCGTACAGGTGGTAGTCGGTGTCACGATCCGAGGTGAAGAGCACCCGTGCGCCATCCGGTGACCACGCGGCCCACCACTCAGCCGACACGTTGAGCGGCTCCGCCTCACGCACCAACGTGCGCACCTCACCACTGCCAGCCTGCACCACCATCAGTCGGCGGTCCTTCACGAACACGTCACTCTGGTCGATCAGCAGCACGGGGGACGACGGCGACCAGGCCATGGTGTGGATGATGTCCAGCGGCCCCGCGCCGCGGTCGATCCATCGTACGATGCTGTCGCCCGCCGTGAGCAGTCCGACCCGTCGCGACTCCGATGCTTCACCGGGATAGTTGCGCCGCACCAGCGGCATCTGCGTTTCGGCGGTGAGGTAGTCGGGAATTCCACGCTGCGGCGTGGCGCGACGGTCGGCCTCCACCACCGCCAGCCGGCTGCCATCAGCCGACCAGCTGAAGCGCTCGACACCCACGCCATCGCGCGCGAGCGAGGTGACACGTGTCACGCCGCGCAGCGAATCACCGGCGATCGTGCCCGTCCACACATCCCCGCCCGCCAGCCACGACAATCGGCCACCAGTCCCTACGAACACCACGCGCTGCTCTGCCGCCGGCGTGCGCGTCAGCGCCACCGGCGCTGCACCCGGCGTCACGACATGCAGGTCACCCTGAAACGAGTACAACAACCGCCGGCCATCGGGCGTCCACGACACGGTGCTCACCCCGCCATCCAACTCGGCGGCAATCAGCTGACGCTGGCGTGCATGACTGCTGTCAGCGCCCGGAGGTACCACCCGTCGCGGCAGCCGCGTCACGCGCACCGGCGCTCCCGACGGTGGCGCGACCAGCCAGACGTCGGCGAAGTTCGTGCCCTCGTCATTCCAGAGGAAGGCGAGACGCTTGCCATCAGGCGACCACGCCATCCCGCGTGGCGCCGTGCCAATGAGCGAGGGCTGCGAATACAACGAATCGATCGACAGCCGCGGCGCCGGCTGCGCACACACACACGCCGGCGCCAGCAATGCGACGAGCGCAGCCACACGGTGACGCCGCGACGACGACGAGAGGAAAGGCATCACGAGATGGTGAACCGGGAGTCAGGTGACAGAGGCGCGTCGCGGAACCGACACGACGGTCGCCGACCGCGTCGCAATCACGACGAGGACGGCGCCGAACAACAGGAATACGGCGATCACGTAGAGTCCCGCCGTGGCAGACCCGGTGGCGTCCTTCGCGACGCCGATCAGATACGGGCTGAGAAAACCTGCGAGGTTGCCGATGGAGTTGATCGCCGCGATGCCGGCGGCCGCCGACGCACCTCGCAACGCGGCGGTGGGCAACGTCCAGAACAGCGCGATGTTCGACAGCGATCCCGCCATTGCAGCACTCATCGCCACGAGACCGATTACCAGGCTGGTGCTGAACATGCCGGCCACCACCAGCCCGCTGGCGCCCATCACCGCGCCGAAGATCAGGTGCCAGCGCCGTTCACCGCGACGGTCGGAGCTCCAGCCGGCGAGGACCATGAACACCGCAGCGAACGCAGAGGGGATGCCACTCAGCACACCGATCCGCGTCGCATCTTCCACACCCATGGTGCGGATCAGCTGCGGCAGCCAGAACGAGATGCCGTACAGCCCCATCACGAAGCAGAAACTGATGCCGGCGAACACCAGCACACGCGGATCCCGCAGCGTCGCGAACACGCTGGCGTGCTCCACCCCACCCGCTTCGGCCGCGAGGTTGCGAGAGAGCACCGCCTTCTCCCCAACGCTCAGCCACGCCGCCCTGTCGATGGACTCGGGCAGGTAGAAGAACACCGCGACACCCATCACCAGGCTCGGGATCCCCTCCAGCAGGAACAACCACTGCCATCCCGCCCATCCGGCCACACCCGCCATCTGCTTCATGATCATTCCTGACAGCGGCCCGCCGATCACACCGGAGATGGCGACACCGGTCATGAAGAGCGAGATGATCTGCGCGCGGCGTGACCCGGGATACCACTGCGTGAGGTACAACATGATGCCCGGAAAGAATCCGGCTTCGGCCACGCCGAGCAGAAACCGCAGCACGTAGAAGCTGTACGGCCCCGAGACGAACATCGTCAGCATCGACAGCACGCCCCATGTCACCATGATCCGCGCAATCCAGACCCGCGCGCCGACCCGGTGCAGAATGAGGTTGCTCGGTACCTCGAACAGGAAGTAGCCGATGAAGAAGATGCCGGCACCGATGCCATACGCCGTGTCGCTCATCCGCAGGTCGCTCAGCATCTGCAGCTTGGCGAAACCGACGTTGACACGGTCGAGGTATGCGACCACATAACAGAGAAACAGAAACGGAATCAGTCGCAGCGTGACGCGCCGGTACGCGCGCGCCTCCACCGCCGCCCCATCCGCGTCCGGGTCCACCATCGCCGCGTGCGCCACTCAGCCTTTCCAGATGGCCGACAGCACGCGGCTCGCGTTCCCGCCGAGAATCGCCGCAATCTGCGCGTCGCTGTAGCGGCGACGGATCAGCCCCTCGGCCACGTCGAACATCCGCTTGGGATGATCCAGGCCGCCGACCGTCAGCAGTCGCTCACCCTTCGCATCGAAGTGCATCTGGTACCGCTCGAAGTTCGGCGTCGGCGGCACGGCCTGGGTGGCGCCATTCACGGGATTCGGATTCCCGACGACGTCCATGTCGCTGCCCACGGCGACATGGTCGATACCCACCAGGTTCACGGCGTGATCGAAGTGATCGAGCACATGCTCCACCGTGACGGGCTCGGTGGGTCGGATCATCATGCGCAGGAACGGAATCCCCATCACGCCCCCGCTCCTGGCCATCTTCGTGATCATCTCGTCGGTCTTGCACCGCAGGTTCCCCGGTGTCAGGGCGCGACAGCTCGCGTGCGAGAAGACCACCGGACGCTGCGAGGCATCGAGGGCATCGAGCGTCGTCCGGTCGCCGCAGTGCGAGACATCCACCGCCATGCCGACACGATTCATCGCCTGCACGATCTCGCCACCGAACACCGTCAGCCCACCATCCTTCGTCTCGAGGAAACCCGAGCCGATCCGGTTCTGGTAGTTGTAGGTGAGTTGCGAGAGTCGCTGCCCGAGCGCATGGAAAGTCGCGACGTCGTCCGCCGTGCGAAAATGATCGGAGTTCTGGAACGTGATCATGATGCCCACCTTGCCGGCGCGCTTGGCGGCTGCGAAGTCACCCGCGTCGTCGATCCGCATGAACCAGTCGGGATATCCCGCGATGAATCCGTTCCAGTCGGCGAAGAACCGGATCCCCGAGTCGTAGTCGAACGGCCAGTGCCCGAGTGCGAGCACCGTGTATCCCGACGTCCGGTAGGTCTCGAACTCCGCTGCGGTCATCGACTGCGGCCGGGTGAGCCACAGCGTGCTCTTCGGAGGTGTGTCGGCGAAATCTTCGAACCGAAACTGATTGAGCAGGTCCACCACCACCGCCTCCTGCACGAGCCGGATCGCGCGCGCCGAGTACTCGGTGCCGGCGTCGGGACCCAGCCGGTAGCGACCACGCAGGATGGCCGGCGCGGCCAGCAGACTGGCGGCCATGCACCGCACGGCATGGCGGCGTGTGACGGCAGGAGACGGAGGATTGGCGTCGTGCATGCGCGGGTCCGGGGAGGCGTCGAACGAGGCGGGCTCTCGCCTGCATCGTACCACGCGGCGGCGGGCGGGCAAGGCGGCAACTGGCGTTCGCGTCGGGCCGGGATGAGCTTCCGTCGCATGCCGAATCCTCTGCCCACCGCGTTCACCGCCGGAGAATCGATGCATCCCGACGTTCCGGCGCTGATCGCGCACTACGGCCTCTCGGCCCTCCCAACCGAAGGCACCCTGTTCGCCAGCACGTACCGATCCGCAGCGAACACGGAGGACGGCGGGCCGGTGGGCACCGCGATGATCGGCCTCTATTGCAACGAGCTGCAGAGCCACTCGCTCTTTCACCGACTGCCGGTGGACGAAGTCTGGCACTTCTATCGCGGCTATCCACTCCGCCTGGTACTGCTATACCCCGACGGGACTTCGCGCGACGTGATCATGGGCGACGATCCGCTCGATGGCGAAGTGGTGCAGGTCGTGGTCCCCGCCGGCACATGGCAGGCGGGCCACTGCATCGACGACGGTCGCTACTCCCTCTTCGGCTGCACGATGGCGCCAGGCTTCACCGGGGCGATGTTCGAGGGTGGCACGCAGGACGTGCTGCTGGCTTCGCACCCCGACCGACGGGCCGACATCCTTCGGCTGGCCTGCGCGCCGACAGCGACCCGGATGCCGGACGGATTCGCCGAGTGAGTCAGCGCGCCGCCTGCAGCACCGAGGCCCCCGGACTGCCGCCGGCCCCGATCAGCGCCTGCAACCGCTGCGTCCAGATCTGCCGGATGATCCCCACCGGTTCCGCCGCCCCGCGCGGCTTCACCTTGCGCCACTCGCCGAATACGCGATCGGGTCCGTCGAGTATCGCGCGCGCCCGTGCACTTCCTGTGCGATCAAAGTGCACCCGCAGCAGCGTGTCGAGCAGCAGGTCGTCGTCGGCGTCGAGCTCCGAGAGCAGCACCATCTCGTGATTGACGCGGCTGGCGAACGTGCCAGCTTCGTCCAGCACGTACGCCACACCGTTCGACATGCCGGCGCCGAAGTTACGCCCCGCGCGACCGAGCACGGCGACCACGCCGCCCGTCATGTACTCGCAGGCATGATTGCCCACCCCTTCCACCACCGCGCACGCCCCGGAGTTGCGCACGCCGAACCGATCACCCGCCTGCCCCGCTGCCAGCAGCAGGCCGTCGGTGGCACCATACAGACAGGTATTGCCCACGATCATGTTCAGGTGGCTCGCGCCCACATACCGGGCGTTGCGGAACGGGCGCACGCTGATCTCGGCGCCGTTCAGCCCCTTGCCGACGTAGTCGTTCGCTTCGCCCTCGAGCTCCATCCGCACACCGCGGATCGCGAACGCGCCGAAGCTCTGCCCCGCCGTGCCCTTGAAGCGCGCGGTGAGTGTTCCCGCCGGCAGTCCGGCATCGCCGTGGTGCTCAGCGATCGCACCGCTGACGCGAGCACCCACGGCGAGATGATGGTTCCGGATCAGGTATGAGCCGTCGAACGGTTCACTGGCGCTGATCGCGGCGGCCGCGTCACGCAGGATGTGATCGTCGAGGGAGATCACGCCGGGGCGCACGTTACGCGCCACGGTGCGCTTGCGCGGTTCATCGTCACGCACCGCCGGCGTGAGCAGCAGCGACAGGTCGAGCATCGCCGACCGTGGTACTTCGGGACGATCCGCACGCTGCAAACGCTCGGCGGCACCGACGATCTCGTCGATGCTGCGTGCACCGATGCGCGCGAGAATCTCGCGCACCTGCTGCGCGACGTGTGTGAAGTACGCCACCACCTGATCAGGATTGCCGCGGAACTTCGCGCGCAGCTCCGGACGCTGTGTGGCGATACCCGTCGGGCACGAGTTCAGGTGGCACTGTCGCGCCATGTCGCAGCCGATCGCCACCAGCGGCCCGGTGCCGAAGCCGTAGCTCTCGGCGCCGAGCATGGCGGCGATCACCACATCGCGCCCGGTGCGGAAACCACCGTCCACGCGCACTTCGAGGCGATGCCGCAACCCGTTGCTCACCAGCACGTGCTGCGCCTCGGCGAGCCCCAGCTCCCACGGTGCACCGGCGTGCTTGATGCTGGACAGCGGTGACGCACCCGTGCCACCGGAATGTCCGGCGACCAGCACATAATCCGCGAAGGCCTTGGCCACACCGGCCGCCACGTTCCCGATACCGGTGGACGCGACGAGTTTCACGCCGATGCGCGCCTTCGGGTTCACCGCCTTGAGATCCAGCACCAGCTGCGCCAGGTCCTCGATGCTGTAGATGTCGTGATGCGGTGGCGGCGAGATGAGTTGCACCCCCGGCGTGGCATGCCGCAGCCGCGCGATGAGTTCCGTCACCTTGTGCGCCGGGAGCTGGCCCCCTTCGCCGGGCTTGGCCCCCTGCACGATCTTGATCTCGATCTCGTCGGCGCGCACGAGGTACTCGGTGGTCACACCGAAGCGGCCCGAGGCGACCTGCTTGATGCGGCTGTCGGCGCGATGGGTGGCGTTGCTGCGATAGTGCGCCGGGTCTTCACCCCCTTCGCCGGAATTGCTGCGCAGCCCCATGCGATTCATCGCGATGGAGATCGTTTCGTGCGCCTCCGGCGAGAGCGAGCCGAGTGACATGGCGCTCGACACGAATCGTGCACGGATCGCTTCCACCGACTCCACGTCGTCGATCGGGATCGCGACCCCTTCGCGGAATGCCAGCAGGTCGCGCACCGTGGTCGGCGCCGCCGCCTCGGTACGTGCGACGAATGCGCGCCATGCTTCGTGGCCCGTGGCCGTCACGCGGGACGAGCGGGCGCTGCCCACCGCCTGCTGCAGCGCGAGCACCGACTGCGGTGCCCAGGCGTGCGTCTCCCCTTCCTTGCGGAATCGGATCCGGCCTTCGTCGGGCAACCCGCTGGTGGCACTCGCATCGACACCGTAGGCGGTGCGGTGGCGCGCCAGCACGTCCTCGGCCAACTCGCGGAATCCGATGCCACCGATCGGTGACGCCGTGCCAGCGAAGCAGCGATCGATCACGTCGGCGCCGAGGCCCAGCGCCTCGAATACCTGTGAGCCGCAGTAACTCGACAGGGTCGAGATGCCCATCTTCGCCAGGATCTTCAGCAGCCCCTTCTCCATCGCCTGCCGGTAGCGCGATTGCGCTTTTGCCGGCAGCGGCCGTTCCACATCGCTATCGGCCTTGCCGTGGGCCGCTTCGGTGAAGAGCGTGGCGATGGTCTCGAGGGCAAGCCACGGATACACTGCCTCGGCGCCGTAGCCCACCAGCGTGGCGACGTGGTGCTGCTCCACCACGTCGCCGGCTTCGACCACGATGCCCACCTTGGCCCGCAGGCCGGTGCGCACCAGGTGCTGTCGGATGGCTCCGAGTGCGAGCAGCGCCGGGATCGGCACACGTTCGGTGCCGGCCTTGCGGTCGCTGATGATCAGCAGCCGCGCGCCCTTCTGCGCCGACGCCTCGGCGCGGCGGCACAATCCATCCAGCGAGGCTTCGAGCGCTTCCGGGCGCGAGCGCGCCGGCCAGGTGGCATCGAGCGTCGCCGCCTTGAAGCCGGGGAAGTTGCGGAGCTGTTCCATCTCCTCGGGCAGCAGCACCGGATGTTCGATGCGCAGCATGCGCGCGTAGGTGCTCTTCTCCTCGAGCGGCGACCCACGCTGCCCCAGGTGCATGCGCAGCGACATCACCATCGATTCGCGCAAGGAATCGATCGGCGGATTGGTCACCTGTGCGAATCGCTGGCGCAGGAAGTCGTACAGCGGCGGCATCTTGTGTGACAGCACGGCCAGCGGCGTGTCGTCACCCATGCTCCACACCACTTCGGCGGCACTGGTGGCCATCGGCTCGAGGATCATGCGCAGATCTTCGTGCCCATACCCGAAGGCGAGCTGCAGCGGCCGCAGCTGCTCGCTCGGCTTGACCAGCGGCTCCACTCCGTCCTGCGTGGACAGGGTGGCCATGTACTGCTGGATCCACCGCGCGTACGGACGACGCGTGGCCACCTCGCGCTTGGCGGCGAGGTTGCGCACGATGCGGCGGCCCGCCGTGTCCACCAGCAGCACGCCGCCTGGCCCGAGCTTGCCGCTTTCCACCACGTCGCGCGGATCGAAGTCGACGATGCCCACCTCGGAGCCGGCCACCACCATGCCATCCGCGCGGATCTTGTAGCGACAGGGGCGCAGGCCGTTGCGGTCGAGCGACACAGCCACCTGCACGCCATCGCTATACGCCAGCGCCGCCGGCCCATCCCACGGCTCGATCACACACTGGTGGTACTCGTAGAAGGCCTTCACCGCCGGCTCCACGTCGGGATACTTTTCCCACGCCTGAGGCACCAGCATCATGGCGGCGTGCACCGGGCTGCGGCCCGCGCGCACCAGCAGCTCCAGCGCATTGTCGAGGCTCGCCGAGTCGCTGCCGCGCGGGCGGATCGGATCACGGAGCCGGACGCCATTGGTACCGAATTGCGGCGAATCCAGCAACCCGGCGCGCATCGCCATCGCGTTGCGGTTGCCCCAGAGTGTGTTGATCTCGCCGTTGTGCCCGAGCATGCGGAACGGCTGCGCCAGTTCCCAGCGCGGCAGCGTGTTGGTGGCGTAGCGCTCGTGGAACACCGCGATCGCCGACTCGAACGCCGGATCGAGCAGGTCGGGATAGAACTCCGCCAGCTGCCCGCCGGTGAACAGGCCCTTGTAGATCACCGTCCGGCAGGAGAACGAGCAGAAGTAGAACGGCGTGAGGCCGAGCGCTTCGGCACGGTGCTCCATCTCGCGCCGCGCCAGGTACAGCAGCCGCTCCCACGCATCGTCGTCCGTCACGCCATCGGGGCGCCCGACGATGACCTGCCGGATCTTCGGCATCGCCTCACGGGCCGACTTGCCGAGCACGTCGGCGCGCACGGGAACGTCGCGCCACCCGATCAGCGGCAGGTCGTCGGCGGCCAGCACCTCCTCCACCACGCGCGTGGAGAGCCGCAGGCCATCGGCATCACTCGGCAGGAAGCACATGCCCACGGCGAAGGAGGCATCGGCCGGCAGGTTCATGCCCAGCCGCGACCCCGCCAGGATGAAGAGCCGCCGCGGAATCTGCGTCAGTACGCCGGCGCCGTCGGCCGACTTGTCGGTGCCCGTGGCACCGCGATGTGCCGGGCGCGAGAGCGCCTCGAGCGCGAGCTTCACCACCTCGTGTGTGCGTTCTCCGCTCTGGCGAGCGATGAAGCCCACACCGCAGGCATCACGCGGGGCGAAGGGTGAGCCGGTGCTGTCGTCGGTGAAACTGCCGCGGCGCTCGTGCATCGGGGTCACGTCCACGTCCTGCTCCTGCGGCCAAGGGTGGGGCCCGCCAGTTGCCTGCCCTCGCATCATAGCCATTTCCGGGGATGGTGCAAACACCGTGTGCTGGCGAGATTTCCCAATCCTGGAATCGCTGTTGGAGGGTTGGCAGAATGGCTATTGCACCGGTCTTGAAAACCGGCGTCCGCAAGGACATCAGGGTTCGAATCCCTGGCCCTCCGTCTCGAACGCGGAACTCCCCGCGCCGCTGATCACGATCGATCGGCAGCGCGGGGAGTTCGTCTTTCCGGGCGCATCCACAGCCCCGGCTCACGCTACCGGGCGGCATCCTTGCCTGACAGCCGCGTGAACGCATACGCGTCGCTCCCGTCGAGGAGCATGCGTGCCACGGTCCCGGAAACATCGAGCTGGAAGACGACCAGCGTCTTCCCACCACGCCCGTCTCCGAGTTCGCCGCGGAAGGTGTCGTACTGCCAGTGCTGCATGACACCCGCATTCTCGGCGCCCGGTCCGAGCGCGATGCGCAGGCCGGCACCCTCGACCGAGACCGTGACGTCACCCCACGCCGGATGAGTGTACGTGCCGGCGTACGACGCGAGCGGGTGCGACGGCGTCGTGCCCTGCACACGCGACGACTCCATCTCGGCCACGCGCTTCTGCGCGTCAGCGTCGAGCCCCTTGTACAGCGTCAGGAACTCCGCACTCCAGTCGCGCTTTGCGCCACCGTTCGTGCCAGCCGCGATGTCCATCGCCTGCAGCATGAGTGCATGCCGGAACTCGGCATGATCCAGATTCCCTGCGATGAAGATCCCCGTGCGCGCATCGGGCAGCAGGCCCACCATCGCCGTGCGGCCGGCGAGACTTCCGGTATGAAACGCGAGAAAGCGCCCACGGAAATCCTGCTGGAACCAGCCAAGCCCATAGGTCATCCAGTGCGGCTTCGTCACGCTGGCGGTGGGATAGAACTCCGCCGCCGTCACGAACGACTGCGGCTTCAGCCACTCGCGGAAACTCGTCTCGCTCACGATCCGCTTGCCGTCCACGCGGCCGCTGTCCAGCAGGAAGCGCAGCCACTTCGCCATGTCGGTGGCGCTCGACCAGATCGATCCCGCAGCGGGCAATACATCCACGGTCTCGTCGGCGATCACGCGAATGGTGTCGCGAATGCGGAAATGCGGTTCCGACTGGTTGACGCCCGACGCCGCGTGCATCGCGGCGTAGGTGGTGTACGTGTTCGTCATGCCGAGCGGCTGCAGGATGCGCGTGCGAATGAAGTCGCTCCAGCGCATGCCGGACACACGACCGACCAGCTCGCCGGCGGCACCGTACATCACGTTCTGGTACGCAAATCCGCCCCGCAGCGAATACGACGCGGGCAGGAAGCGAACCCGTCGCAGAATCTCCGCCGCACTGAGGTCGCCGCGCACCCACATCAGGTCGGCGTTCCCGATCCCGATGTTGTGGGTGAGCAGATCCTTCACCGTCGCTTCGCGGGTCAGGAACGGATCGTTGAACAGAAACTCCGGCATGTGTTTCGTGATCGGATCGTTCCACGCCAGCTTGCCTTCGTCCACCAGCAGCGCCATCGCCAGCGCCGTGAACGCCTTGGTGGTGCTCATGATGCCGAACTGCGTCTGCGCATCCACCGCGCCCGCCGCGCCGAGGCGCCGCACGCCGTAGCCCTTCGCGAACAGCACCGAATCGTTGCGCACGATGGAGACCGTCAGTCCCGGGATCTGCCAGTCACGCACGCCTTTGGCGATGAAGGCATCGAGCTCGCGTATCTGTGCGGTGGTCGTCCCTTGCGCGTCGAGCGGGGAACTGGCGGCCAGCAGGACTGTCAGGGCGGAGCCGAGTCGGGCGGCGAAGGTACGGCGCATGATCGTGGTCGTCGAGAAGGTGGTCGTAGGGGCAATCGGCCGCGCTGGAACAATATGCCGTGGCACGTTCACGGGCCGTGGCATATGCTCCCCCCGTATCGGCGCCGGCGTGATCCGCGGCGCCACGTCCGCCCCTGCCGCGATCCCTCCGGATTCTCCCGCCGATGACCGTCTCCCGTCGCACCTTCGTCGCCTCCTCGGCCACCCTCGGCGGCGCCCTGTCGCTGGGCCTGCCCTCGCTGGTCCGCGCGCTGGCGCCTTCGGCCTCACCGACGGCTGCTCTCCCGGCCGAGTCGCGCGGCACTGCGCCGCTCCGGATCCTGATCCTCGGCGGGACGGGCTTCATCGGCCCCAATCAGGTCCAGTACGCCCTCGACCGCGGGCACTCTGTGACGCTCTTCAATCGCGGCGTCACCAACTCGTCGCTCTTCCCGAACGTCCCGCGGCTCATCGGCGACCGCAACCTCCCGGATGGGCACAAGGCGCTCGAGAGCGGCGAATGGGATGTCGTGATCGACAACCCGACCGCGAATCCGAAATGGGTGCGTGATGCAGGCCGCGCTCTCAAGGGACGCACGAAGCACTACATCTTCGTCTCCACCATCTCCGTCTTCGCTGACGTCTCTTCGCCAATCGACGAAACTGGCACGCTGCTGCCACCTGCCGACATCGATGCGACTTTCGACCCGAAGACGTACGGGCAGAACAAGGTGCGCAGTGAGCTCGAGGCGCAGGCGCAGTTCGGCGACCGGCTGACCATCGTGCGCCCAGGGCTGATCGTCGGCGCGGGCGATCTCTCCGATCGCTTCTCGTATTGGCCCGTGCGGATCGACAAGGGGGGTGAGGTTCTGGCCCCCGGCACACCGAGCGATCCGGTGCAGTACGTCGACGCACGCGACCTGAGCGAGTGGATGATCCGCCTCGCCGAAACGCGCACGCTCGGCACGTTCAACGCGACGGGCCCGCAGCTGCCGACGACCATGGGCGAGATGCTGTACGGCATCAAGGCCGTGACCATCAGCGGGTCACAGTTCACCTGGGTGCCGGCCGAGTTTCTCGCGGCCAATCAGGTGCGCCCGTGGAGCGACATGCCGGTGTGGGTGCCACCCGTGGGCCGCAACGCCGGCTTCGCGCGCGTGATCTGTCGCAGGGCCTACGCGGCAGGGCTGACCTTCCGGCCACTCGCCGACACCGCAGCGGCGACGCTCGCGTGGTACAAGACGCGGCCCGCCGCCGAGCAGGAAAAGGCTCGGGCTGGCCTCGCCCCTGACCGTGAAGTGGCCGTGCTCGCGTCGTGGCACGCCTCCACGCGCGCCGCACGGTGATGCGACGTACCGGCGGTGCCGTGTTGCGTGCGCTCGGCCTGCTGCTGTGCACTTCGCCGCTGCTCGCCCAGTCGCGCACGCAACTCATCGTGCTCGGCAGCGGCACACCCATTCCCGATCCCGAGCGGAGTGGTCCGGCGGTGGCGATCGTGGTGGACAGCGTGGCGTATCTGTTCGATGCCGGAACGGGCGTGGTTCGGCGTGCCGCCGCCGCCGCGGCACGCTACGGCATTCCGGCGCTGCAGGCGCCGAAACTCGGCACGCTGTTCCTCACCCATCTGCATTCCGATCACACCCTGGGGCTGAACGACGTGATGTTCACCCCCTGGATCCAGAACCGTCGTGCGCCGCTGCAATTGTACGGTCCGCGCGGGACTGCGCGGCTGGCGAAGAGCATCATCGATGGTAATCGCGACGACATCGCCGAACGCCTCGCCAGCGCCGGTGGACCGGCCGCAGGAGGATACCGCGCCATCGTGCACGAGATCCGCGAAGGGGTCGTCTACGAAGATGCACGCGTGTCGGTCCGTGCGTTCGCGGTGCCGCACAGCGCCTGGAAGCATGCCTTCGGCTACCGCATCCGCACTCCTGATCGCGTGATCGTGCTCAGCGGCGATGCGCGCAGCAACGCCGCCATCGCCCGTGAGTGCCACGGCTGCGACATCCTCGTGCACGAGGTGTATTCCGACGTCGGCTTCGCCACCATTCCCGCCGCGCGGCAACCGTATCATGCGCAGGCGCATACCTCGGCCACGCAGCTGGGCGACATCGCCACCGCCGCGCGCCCCGGCCTGCTGGTGCTGTATCACCAGCTGTACTTCGGAGCCTCCGACGACACGCTGGTCCGCGAGGTGCAGTCGCGCTTCAGTGGACGCGTCGTGTCGGCGAAGGACCTCGATCGCTTCTGACACACTGACCATGCCCACTGGCCTGACCGGCGATGCACTGCTTCGCGCCGCATTCGATGTTGACACGTTCCGCCGCGCCGGGGCGCGCATGGTGGAGCAGATGTCCGGCTATCTCGACGACGCGCTCCAGGGTCGCGGTGCCGTGCTGCCGTACCGCGAGCCGTCGGAGATGCTGGCCAGCTGGCGCCTCGACGCGACCGGGGCGGCGAATGTGTCGGTGCCCGGGCTGACGGCACCATCGGCCACCCTCGAGGCGCTGACGGCGCAGATGCTGGCCGATGCCACGCAGCTGCATCATGCGGGCTTCGTCGGCCATCAGGTGGCCCCGCCGCTGCCGCTGGCGGCGCTCTGCGACCTCGCCGCCGACATGCTGAACAACGGCATGGCCGTGTACGAGATGGGTCAGGGCGGCACAGCGATGGAGCTGCACGTGATTCGCTGGATGTGCGACACACTCGGCCTCGGACCGCAGGCCGGTGGTGTCCTGACGTCGGGCGGCACGCTCGCCACGCTCACCGCCCTGCTGGCCATGCGGCAGGCGCGCGCCGGCTGGAACGTGTGGAATGACGGCAGCGCCGCCCAGCCCATGCCAGCCATCCTCGTCGGTGCACAGGCGCACTACTGCGCCGACCGCGCCGTGCGCATCATGGGCTGGGGTGAGGGCGGGCTGGTGAAGGTGCCGGTGGATGATCGGTTCCGCATGCGGGCGGACCTCCTCCACCCGGCCCTCGCGCAGGCACGCGGCGATGGGCGACGTGTGCTCGGCGTCGTGGCCAGTGCCTGCAGCACGGCCACCGGTGCCTTCGATCCGATCGACCAGATCGCCGACTTCTGCGAACAGCACGGACTCTGGCTGCACGTGGACGGGGCGCATGGTGCCGCGCTCGCCCTGTCGCCGAAGCACCGGCACCTGCTGCGCGGGATCGAGCGCGCCGACTCGGTGATCTGGGATGCGCACAAGATGCTGCTGCAGCCGGCGCTGGTGACGGCGGTGCTCTTCCGCGACCAGCGGCACTCGGCAGGGGCATTCGCGCAGGACGCGTCATACCTGCTCGACAGCGCGCACGACGATGCGTGGTACGATCTCGCGTCGCGCACGTTCGAGTGCACGAAGCGCATGATGAGCTTCAAGCTGTACGCCACGCTGGCGGCGTTCGGCCCGGCGCTGTTCGACGCCTACGTCACACGCGTCGTGGATCTCGCACACGACTTCGCGGCGCTGCTGCGCCGGACCGACGATTTCGAGATTGCCGTCGACCCCGAGTGCAACATCGTCTGCTTTCGCCATCGGCCCGCGTCATTCACCGGCTCCGACGGCGAGCTCGATGCGCTGCAGGCGTCGATCCGTCGTGGGGTGATCGCGAGCGGGGCGTTCTATCCCGTGCAGACGCGGCTCGACGGGCGCCTGTGGCTCCGGACCACGCTGATGGGGCCGTTCACGACGATCGAGGATCTGGGCCGGTTGATCGACGAATGTCGGGCTGCGGCGGGCTGATCGCAGCGTTCAGCCCGCGCCTCCGGCGCTACTTCCGCTCGAACACCGTCCGGCCACCCACCACCGTCCGCATCACGCGCACGGTGCGCAGCTGCTCCGGCGGGATCGCCGTGATGTCCCGCTCGAGCAGTGCGAAGTCGGCCAGCATTCCGATTTCCAGCACACCGCGGTTGGCCTCCTCGAATGCCGCGTATGCCCCGCCCCGCGTGAAGGCACGCAGCGCCTCCGGCACGGTGATCTTCTGCGCGGGCACCCAGCCGCTGGGGTTCCGGTCATCCAGCGTGCGCCGCGTGACGGCTGCGTAGATGCCTTCCATCGGGCGCGGCGGTGCCACGAACCAGTCGGACCCGAACGCCACCTGCGCCTTGGCGTCCAGCAGCGAACGGAACGCATACGTGCGTGACGCACGATCGGCACCGATCACCGCGTCCGCCCAGCGGCCATCATCGATGGCATGGTACGGCTGCATCGATGGAATCACGCCGAGCTTCGCAAAACGATTCATGTCGCGCGCGCCGATGTGCTGGGCGTGCTCGATGCGGAAGCGGCGATCACGCGGCCCGTTCGCGCGCGCGACCCGTTCGTACACGTCGAGCTGCGTCGTGATCGCGCGGTCGCCGATGGCATGCACCATCACCTGCAGCCCCGCCTTGTCGGCCCCCAGCGTGCGCGCGTAGAGCGACTCGGGCGGCGTCACGAAGAACCCCTTCTCCGCCGGTGTGTCGGTGAAGCCATCGTGCATCGCGGCAGTGTGCGACCCCAGCGAGCCGTCGGCGAAGCCCTTCAATCCACCGATGCGCAGGAAGTCATCACCGCGTCCACGGGCCGCCACGGTATCGCGCAACCGTGTCCACTCGTGCAGCGGTGTCACGGCATGGATGCGCGTGCGGAGCCGTCCTGCGCGTCGCGCGCGTTCGAACACGGCCAGGTCGTTCCAGGTCCCCATGTTGTGCACCGTCGTCACCCCGTACGAGGCCACGTAGTCCATGGCGGCATCGAGCGCACGGTCTTCCACCGTCTGCGGCGGCTGCGGCAAGGCTGCGGTCACGAGCTCCTGCGCGTTGTCCTTGAACACGCCGGTCAGTTCGCCACCGGCGTCACGCACGATCTCACCACCCGGTACATCCTTCACGTCGCGGGTGAGACGGGCGGCCGACAGCGCGAGCGTGTTGGCGAGGTTCATGTGTCCGTCGAGCCGGTTGATCCACACCGGATTGTCTGGCGTCACCGAGTCGATCCAGCTGCGCTGCGGCAGCTCGCCGCCCCACGTGGTGTGATCCCAGTCGCCATTGGTGATCCACGCCCCCTTCGGCAGCGTGCGGGCGTGATCACGGATGCGGGTGACGAACTCCGTCTTCGTCCTCGCATCGCGCAGCTGCACCGACGCCAGCCCGAAACCGCCATCCACGAAATGCACGTGCGCGTCGATGAAGCCGGGCACCACCATCTGCGACCGGGCATCGATCACCGTGATCGCACCGAGCCGTGCGATCTGCGCCGTGGTGCCGATGGCCGCGATCCGGCCCGTGCTGTCCACCGCCAGCGCCTCCGCCCACGGCCGCGCATCCACGCCGGTCCAGATACGCGCGTTGACCACCGCCAGCGTGGGACGTGGCCCCAGGTAGGCCATGGTCTGACAGCCTGCCAGCAGGAGCGCCGCCGCGATGGGGGCGAGTCGGGACAGCATGCGATGCCTCATGAACGATCGATCGGGTGGGGAGTGTGGATGGTGATGTGCCGCACCGTCATCGCCTCCGGAGTGCCGCGGCGATCGCCGGCTCCACCAGTCCCGCCATGATGCGATACCCGGCCTCGTTGGGATGCACGCCATCGCCGCCGAGCTCCGGGCGCAGCCCCTGCCGCTCGTCAGCCATCGGCGTGTGATAATCGAGGTAGGTGGCGCCGACGCGTGCGGCGTAGGCCTTCAGCCAGCGGTTGATCGCCACGATGCGTGGTGCCGGCTGCAGTCCCGGACGCCACGGGTAATCGAACACCGGCAGGATCGACGACAGCACGACCCTGATGCCGTTCGCCTGCGCGATCTCGGTCATTGCCTGCAGGTTCTGCTGGATCATCCCGTTGGTGGACGGTCCCGTGTTGCCGGCGATGTCGTTGGTGCCCGCCAGGATCACCACCACGGTGGGGCGCAACGCCACCACGTCGGCGTGGAACCGGACCAGCATCTGCGGCGTGGTCTGCCCTCCGATACCCCGCCCCACGTACGGTTTGCCGGGAAACATCGACGGCCAGTACTGCACCCACCCTTCGGTGATCGAGTTGCCCATGAACACCACCCGCTGCTCGCCGGGCGTCGGTGCGGGCAGCTGGACGTTGGCCTCGCGATAGCGGGCGACGTTCGCCCAGTCGTTTCGCAGCAGGCTGTCGGCCGCGAGCTGGCGCGCCCGCGCGTCCTCACTCACGGCCGAGCTCTGCGCCTCGCCGCGTGTGTGGCACGCGACGGTGACCAGCAGCAGCACGCAGAGTCGCGGGATCGATGACAGCCGGCAAACGGAGCCCATGCGGATTTCGAAGTGACGGTCGGACGAGCCGGGAGATGGCACGGGAGTGTGCCACCGTCGCTCGGGTCAACCTATCCTCGTGTGTCGGCGCGCCACCCGCAACGGCCGCCCCTGCGTTGCCCGGTGCTCGTGGCGTCTGCCGAGTCCAGTGCCCACCTTCCCTCACGTCCGGCAGGAACGGTTGCTCAACGCGTGACGGCAAGGGAGGCGGTGGTGGCGGAAACGTGGGATGCAATCGTCGTGGGATCCGGCATTGCCGGTGGATGGGCGGCCAAGGAACTGACCGAGAAAGGGCTCCGGGTGCTGCTCCTCGAACGGGGGCGCAACGTGGAGCACCTGAAGGACTACCCCAACGCCACCAAGGCACCATGGGAGTACCCGCATCGCGGCACACCGACGCGCGCCATGCGCGCCGCTCGTCCGGTGCTCGAACGCAGCCGGTTCGCGCTCAACGAGAAGAACCCCGATTTCTGGGTCAACGAAACCGACGCGCCCTACACCGAAGTGAAGCGATTCGACTGGTACCGAGGCTACCAGGTCGGCGGACGCTCGCTGATGTGGGGCCGCTGCAGCTTCCGGTTCAGCGACATCGACTTCGAGGCCAACGCGAAGGAAGGCATCGGCACCGACTGGCCGATCCGCTACGCCGACATCGCACCATGGTACAGCTATATCGAAACATTCGCCGGCATCGCAGGCTCCATCGAGCACCTGCCGCAGCTGCCCGATGGCGAATTCCAGCCGGAGATGCCGCTCAACTGCGCCGAGTCGCTGTTCAAGGGTCGTCTCGAGAAGCTGTACGACGGCAAGCGGAAGATGATCTCGAGTCGCACCGCCAAGCTCACGCGCCCGCTGCCGGGTCGCGGCACCTGTCAGTCCCGCGACGCCTGCTGGCTGGGCTGTCCGTACGGCGGCTATTTCAGCACGCAGTCGTCCACGCTGCCGGCAGCCCGCGCCACGGGTCGCCTCACGCTCAAGCCACATTCGATCGTCAGCGAGGTGGTGTACGACCGCAACACGCAGCGCGCCACCGGTGTGCGCGTCATCGATGCGCTCACCAGCGAGTCGGTCGAGTACAAGGCCCGGATCATCTTCCTCTGCGCCTCCACGCTCAACTCCCCCTGGCTGCTGCTCCGCTCCGCACGCGACGTCTGGCCCGACGGTCTTGGCAGCAGCTCAGGTGAACTCGGGCACAACCTGATGGACCATCACTTCCGGCTGGGCGCGGAGGGGTTCATCGATGGCCTCGAGGACAGGAACCAGTTCGGCCAGCGGCCGAATCCGTCGTACATCCCGCGCTACCGCAACCTGATGGGCGACAAGCGCAATTACCTGCGCGGCTTCGGCTACGAAGTGGGGGCTGCCGGTGCTGAGGATCGACGCGGCCATCGGCGAGAACGAGCGCCTGATGCGCGTGGACATGATGCATGACATGGCCGAGATGCTGAACGCGGCCGGGGTGAAGGACGTGGCGACGTTCGACTACGGCTACGCACCCGGCCAGGGCATTCACGAAATGGGCACGGCACGCATGGGCACCAGCCCGAAGAACTCCGTGCTCAACAAGCACAATCAGGTCTGGGATGCCCCGAACGTGTTCGTCACCGACGGCGCCTGCATGACGTCGGCGGCCTGCCAGAATCCGTCCCTGTCCTACATGGCCCTCACGGCCCGCGCTGCGGAATTCGCCGTGAACGAGTTGACCCGTCGCAACCTCTAGCGACGCGCACACACCGGAGACGTTCACACACCGGAACGGCTGAACGCGGAAGCGCCGAGGGGCGCAGAAGACGCAGAGAGAAATTGGGGGAACAACAGCCCACACAGTTTCGTCCCTGCGTCTTCTGCGCCCCTCAGCGCTTCAGCGTGACGCAGTGCCGACGGTCACGCAAGCACAGAGTGGAATCAGTCCGGCTTGATCGTCAGGTTGTTCACCACGGACCACTCGTTCGCCTTGGCCTTGGCGATCTCCTCGGCAATCTTCTTCTGCGCGTTCGTCGGCACGGTGCCGTTGAGCGTGATCGTCTTGGTGTCACCGTTGCTGTCGACATTGATGTTGTCGGCGCTGATCCGCGAGTCCGCGAGCAGCGCCGTCTTGACGTCGCCCGTCTGCATCGCTGCGCCTGCGCCCGTGCTGGCAGACGCCGCCGACGACGCCGTTGCGTCGGCGGCGCGGTCGGTGGCCGACTCGACCTTGTCGCCGGCCTTCTCCGCGTCCCGTTCCACACCCTTGGCGGTGTTGCTGCACGCCGTGGCGAGCGCGAGGATGGCGGCAACGCTCAGTGTATTGATGTGCTTCATCGTGTGGTTCTCCTGGTGCATGCGTTCATTAAACATCGCGGGCACGCGGCGAACTCTGCATCGTGCCTCATGATCGAATGACCGTAACTGCAGCGGTCGCATGTACACCGAGCAAGAAGCGTGCGCATCGTGGTCACGCCTGGTGTGCCTGCCTGCACAGGTCGCTCGCGTCAGCGTTACCGTGCAACTGCTGCTCAGCACGATCGACGACCGTGCCGCGCACAGGTCGACATGCCGAACAGCGAACTGCGCAACAGCGAATCGCAGAACCGCACGGCCGCTGAACCGCACGACCGCGGAACGGCAACGGCAACGGCAACGGCAACGGCAACTGCTTAAACGCAAAACAGCGTAAGGACGGACAGCCGCAAAACAGCGCGAGGTTGTCACGTCCTGATTAGCGTCTACACCTCACTTGAGGAGACGCCGGATTATGGCGCGCACCCAGCATCACTACAGTTCGGAGTTGAAGCAGCGGTTGGTCGAAGAGGTCGAAGGCGGCCAGCTGTCCATTCGGGAGGCCG
>JANOCB010000126.1:0-70844 GCA_031411975.1 Gemmatimonadaceae bacterium | reverse complement strand
GTCGTCTCGACCATCCATCGCTACAACACCATTCGTCCGCACGGCAGTCTGGAGCTACGTACCCCGCACACGGTCTTCTCTCAGGCGGCTTAGTCGCCACCGTGTGCAACACTGGTGTAGACACTTTTCAGGACTAGACAGTGACAGGAAATGCGGTGACAGTGCACTCATCTTTTCGTGGGAAATGCGATGACAGTGCACTCATCTTTTCGTGGGAAATGCGGAAATGCAGTGACAGTGCACTCATCTTTGCGTGGAAATGCGGTGACAGTGCAGTCATCTTCTTCTGATCATCTCCTTGTCGCCCAATTTCCTGAGGTCACGTCCGTGCTCGTTCGTCGTGCGGCCGGCGGCGCCGCCCTCGCCCTGATCACCGCCGGTCTCGTTCCCGCCGTCTCGCTTGTCGCACAGCCGGTCACCCCGCGCGACCCACTGGTGGTGTACGTGTACGACATGACCGACGGGGCGCCGTTGGCACAGTCGACCGTGACGTTCATGCTCGAGGGCGAGGCGCAGCGACGCTACACCGACGAGGAAGGGCGCTTCTTCGTGAACGTCCCGCTCAGCGGACGCATCGAGTTCGAGGCGCGGCGCATCGGCTACAAGCCGGCCACCGCCGTGGCCACGCTGCCGGTACCGCGCAATCGCATCGAGATCAATCTGGAGCGGGCCAGTGCCACACTGGCCCGGGTGGAGGTGACGGCGGGGCCGGTGTTCGCTGGGATCGTGGCATCGTCGAGCTCGCAGCTGCCGATCCGCGACGCGACGGTTGCTCTGACCCCTGGACGTGGGCGCATGCAGAGTGACAGCATGGGCCGCTTCGCCCTCCCGACCGATGGCCGCACCGACATCACCCTCACCATTTCGGCCCGCGGATTTGCGCCGCGGCTTGTCGTCGATCGCCTGCGGAGCGGTGACAGTCGTGAGATGGTGATCCTGCTGGATACGATGCCGCTGGTGGGCAATCGGCTGTACCAGAACCTCGACGACCGGGACCAGCGGATCCGGTGGCAGAGCAGCCTGAACGCTGGCGTGCTGGGTGGGCGCGAACTACGCGAACGTGCACCGGGGCTCGAGAGTGCGTTTCGCCTTAGCCCCAGCGTTGTCAGGACGGGGATGACGCTCGATGACGCGGCGTGCCTCTTCGTCAACGGCGACCCACGGCCCGGGCAGACACTGGCCAGTTTCCCCACCGGTGATGTCGATGTGGTCGAGTTTTACAGCGCGCGAGGGGAGTTCGTCGGGATACTCCGTGATCGATGGCCGAAGGGCGCGCCCTGCGGCACCGGCTCGCCGCAGGGCGCGCGCAGCAATCGCGTGGTGTACATCGTGGTGTGGACGCGCTGACGAGTCACCGCAACGGCAACCGCAACGGCATGAACGCAGAACAGCACAGCCGCAGAACAGCACGCGGTCGCTGGGCCCGATACGCTACCCTTCAGGCATGACGACGGGCGTTGATGGATGGGAACTGCAAGGGCCACCGCCGTTCCCACAGCTTCATCAATGCCGCGCGTCGAGCGACGCCCATCTCCGCGCCAGAAAGCCGCGCGCTGTTCTCCGGCTGTGCTGTTCTGCGTTTATGCAGTTGCGGTTGCCGTTGCCGTCGTCGGTGCCGCTCTTGAAGTCGTCGCTACCGCGGCAGCACCTGCAGCTCGACCCGGGACGCCTGCGAGCGCGTCCGCCATACCGAATGCGTCTGCGCCTTGAATTCCGCCTCGCTCGCCTCGAAGATGTTCGGCACCCACGTCTGCGGGTTGCGGTCGATGATCGGGAACCACGAACTCTGCACCTGCACCATGATCCGGTGCCCCTTCAGGAACCGGTAGCTCTGCGTGTGCAGGTCCACGGTGATCGGCGTGACGGTGTTGGGGACCATCGGCTTCGGCACCTCGAACGACTCGCGGAAGCGGCTGCGGAAGACGTCATTCGCGACCATCAGCTGATAGCCACGCACCCTGCTCGGCGTCTCAGGCGTGTCGGGATACACGTCGATCAGCTTCACCACCCACTCGGCGTCCTGCCCGGTGGTGCTGACGAACAGTTTCGCCGCGATGTCGCCGGCCACGACGACATCCTCGGTCAGCGGCGGCGTGGTCCAGGTGAGCACATCGGCGCGGTCGGCAATGAAGCGCTGGTCCTGCAGCAGCCAGGTGGACCACTTCGATCCCGTGGAGGCGTACGTTGCCTCGATGGGCCGCTTGCGATAGGGCACCGGATTGGCGGGATCGCTGACGAACCGGTCGGCCGCCGCCGCGCCACGGCCCGCGGGCGGCGTGAAGGCCAGTCGGCCACCCGGATGGAAGTAGAGCGATCGAGTACGCACGCCAGGTGCCGGCCACGCGTCGAACTGTCGCCACTGGTTGCTCCCCGACTCGAAGACCAGCGCCTCCTTCACCGGCGGCCTGCCGAGATCCTTGAGGTAGTGGGCGAAGAACGGCGCCTGCACCTCCTGCCGGAAGTAGGTGGCCGTCGGCGTGCCGAAGTCGATCGCGTCGAGGGCCTGACCGGTGCCGCGGCTCCACGAACCGTGAATCCAGGGCCCGACCACCAGCGTGTTCCGCCGCAGTGAATCACGCTGTTCGAGGGTGCGATAAATCGTCAGCGGCCCGTAGAAGTCTTCCTGGTCCCACCACCCCGCCACGTGCAGCGTCGGTACCGTCACACGGGTCAGTGACCGATGCATCGACTGTTTCTTCCAGAACGCGTCGTAGTTCGGGTGCGCGGCGAAGTCGCGCCAGGTTGGCAGCACGGTGTCACGCAGCACGTTCGTCTGGATGTTCCGCAGCGGTCCGACACGCAGGTACCACTCGTACGTGTCGGGCGGCGTGAACTTGTATTCGCTGTTCTCCTTGGACGCCTCGGTGAGGTAGGCGTACTCGAACCCGTAGCTGAGGCGGAAGGCGCCGTTGTGGTGGAAGTCGTCGCCGAGGAACATGTCGGCGGGTGACGCTTGCTCACTCACCGCCCGGAGTGCCGGATGCGGATCGAGCATCGCCATCGCCGCCGTCCACCCGTCGTACGACACACCAAACATGCCTACGCGTCCATTGTTGTTCGGCACGTTCTTCACCAGCCAGTCGATGGTGTCGTAGGCATCGGTGGCTTCATCGATCGCCGTGCTGCCGGAGTCGCGCAGGGGTCGCTGCATCACGAACCCGCCGAGCGACCGGTACCGCCCGCGGATGTCCTGCATGACGAAGATGTACCCCTCCTCCGCCAGCTCCTTCAGCCCGCTCATCAGCATCTGTGGCGTCGCATTGGCCACGCCATACGGCGTACGACGAAACAGGATCGGCAGCGGCATCGTCGCGCCCGCCGGGATCAGCATCTCGGTATGGAGGGTCACGCCGTCCCGCATCCGGATCTCCTCCACCCGCCGTGAATACTGCGCCGGGTCGAAGCGCGGCGGTGCATCCTGCGCCGGAAGCCCCACGGCGATGGACAGGACGACGACGGTGACTGCCCAGCGGATCAGGCGCATGGCTCGCTCGTTCAGGGTGACGTCGATCACACTCGGCAACCGCAACTGCAACTGCCACCGCAACCGCAACTGCATTAACGCAGAACTGCACAGCCGCAGAGCAGCATGCGTGCTTTCGGCCCGCGTAGCCGCCCTCCGAATCGCTCGACGGCTCGAATCTGGACGGGAACTGCAACAACTCCCGCTGTTCCCTCACGATCAAAGCATCGCGGTGCGCCGAAGCGCATGTCATCGCCAGAAAGAACTCACGCTGTTCTGCGGCTGTGCAGTTCTGCGTTAATGTCGTTGCGGTTGCTGTGGTTGTTGCGGTGGCGATTGCGGTTGCAGTAGTCGGTGCAGTTGCTGTTGATCGTGCCGCCACGTGAGCGTGGTCAGGGCGTACGCGGTCGTACGGCCTCGCGCAGGATCACGCCGTCGAGCTTTTCGAGCGGCTTCACGCCGAGCACGTTGGCCAGCGTCGGCGCCATGTCGACCACGCGGGTGACGGTGTCGT
Source organism: Gemmatimonadaceae bacterium (assembly GCA_031411975.1). Classification (GTDB taxonomy): domain Bacteria; phylum Gemmatimonadota; class Gemmatimonadetes; order Gemmatimonadales; family Gemmatimonadaceae; genus JACMLX01. Next base: position 66,867 of record JANOCB010000126.1, on the reverse strand, counting down.
ACCGGCCCGGCATGAACGGTGCGCCCCAGAAGACCACCGGCACCCACGCATCCTGATCCCATGGAGAGCCGTGCGCGGCGTTGCGGACACCGGCCGGGTAGTTGAAGCGATCGAGCGTCGTGACGAAACGCACCACGCCACCCGGCTTGAACATGTGCAGCCACCGGCGCGCGATCGCGTCGGTCACGGTGTCGGCCGTGGCGAGATCGCTGAGCATGTCCACGCGATGGACGCCGGGTACGGCCCGCACCAGCGCGGCAATCGCGCGCGCGACCGAGTCGGGTGACACCTTCGCCTTCCGGAACGACGCCTCGTCGCCGATCAGCAGCGCACCGTCGTCCACGGCCACGAAGTTCGTATCGACACCCATGGCGGCCAGCCGGATGAAGGCCGTATCGAACACCGGGTTGATGTCCACGTACCGGGCGCCCGGATTCGGCGTCGCCGTCGATCGCACGTCAGGGAAGGGCGACATGCCATGGTCGCCGGTCAGCGCGAGGATGATGCGTGTGGAGTCGCGCATCGTGAACAACGAATCGATGAAGGTGCCCAGGTACCGGTCCACGCGCAGGACCTGGTCATGCAGCTCCTTCGAGTCGGGGCCGAAGCGATGGCCGACGGCATCGGTGGCCGACAACGAAATGCTCAGCAGGTCGGTGCGGTTCGGATCGCTGCCCAGCTGCAGTTCACGGACCCCCTCGAGCGCAAACTTCAGCGTGAGTTCGTCCATCGGCGGGAACGCCAGCAGCGTGCCTGCCGCGAGCGTCTCCTCGTCGGCGATGACGTGCGGGAACATGAAACTCTGTCCGGACGATTCGACCGGCACGCTGTCCCGCTCCGCATAGGCCGAATCGGGGAGCAGTGGGGTCCAGATCCAGCCCGCGTACTGGCCGGCGTACTGCTTGCGGTTGAAATCCTTTACCCACTTGGGCAGCGCCGATCCGTAATACGTGCTTTGTGTGAAGTTGCCGTTGCTGCCGTACCAGTACACATCGCCGCGACTGCGGCCGATCGGGAGAATGGCGCCGCGATCCTTGCGCGAGACCGAGAGGAAGCGGGTGCGCTTGTCGGCGGCGCGCATCCAGTCGAGCAGGGTGGTGCCGACGAAGCGGCGCGGTGAGGCGCCGAGTTCGGACGCGTCGAGCAGCGGCGCATTCGGATCGTTCACGCCCGCCGAGTTGGCGGCGATCCCCGTGTGGACAGGAAACCGGCCAGACATCGTGGCGGCATGACCGGGGGCCGTTTCCGTATTGGCGTGATCGTGGAAGGCGTTCGTGAACCAGGCACCGTTCTGCCCGAGCCGGTGCAGACCGCCGACGAACTGGTGCGAAAACCGGCTCAGATAGTCGCCGCGGAGCTGGTCCACCGTGATGAAGACGACCAGCGTCGGTTTTGCCCGCACCAGAGGTGGCGCGGATGGCGCGACCGGCCGGGGGGGCTGGGCCTGTGCGCAGCCACTGGCGGCGGCGAACACTGAAACCGCCAGGGCGGTCGCAAAAAGTCGACGGGACATGACGTGTAACTGTACACCCGCGCCTGCCAACCGGAACATGGATGGGGCCGCCCTGTTGCCCTTCGGTGGCAGCTGTCGCAGCTTCGAACGGTCGTCCCTCCCCTGACACCCGTCCTTCCCGATGAACGAGCACGAGAACCGCCCGCTTCTCCGGGTGATCCTGCGGAGTGTTGCCTGGTACATCCTGACGGCGGGCGGATGGTGGCTCCTGCGCGAGCTGATTCCGCCCGACTGGGGCGCCCTTGGTGGCGACGAGCTGGGCGGCCTGGCGACCGGTGCCGGCCGGTCCGCGATGGCCGCGAAGGGGCAGGACACCGGCCCGGCGCTGCTGCCGACGATGATCGCGATGATGGCGGCCTTCATGACGGCGCTGCCGGTGACCTGGATCTACACCTACACGCGACACAAGAAGGGCTATCAGCAGTCGGTGGTGCAGACCTTCCTCATCCTGCCGGTGATCGTGGCCGGCATCGTGGTGCTCGTCAAGCATTCCCTCGTCCTCGCGTTCTCGCTCAGCGGCATCGTGGCAGCGGTGCGATTCCGCACCACGCTGGATGACAGCAAGGATGCGGTGAACATTTTCGTCGTCACCGGCATCGGGCTCGCGGCGGCTGTGGATCCGCCGGTGGCCTTCGGCATTTCCGTCATGTACAACATCCTCATTCTTGGCCTCCTGCTCTCCGATTTCGGCCGCGCGCCGGCGATGGAGGGGAAGCAGGCAGGCCAGCGACTGCAGAAGGTGCTGCAGGACGCCAATCGCACCGGGACGTTCGTGGCGAAGCTGGATGATGAGATCCTCTCGGATCTGGCGCCCGAGCAACTCGAGGCGCTGGCCGATCGTGCCTGGCGCCGCCGCAAGCGCAACGCGCCCGATGCCGCCGAGGACGAGCGTCCCGAACACACGCACATGCTGCGCCTCCACACGACCGATCCCGATGCCACCAAGCTCGCGTGCGAACGGACCTTCAACGACCTGTTCGTACGGTGGAAGTACATGGGCAAGGCGAAATCGGGAGATGGCCTCAAGATCGTGGAGTACGGCGTGGCGATGCACGAGAACATCACGCCCGGGGTGGTCAATCACACGCTCAGGCAATTGCCCGATGGCGGAGTCCGACTCGTGGAGATGAAAAAATGATCCGGTCGATCGTGCTGGGCGCATGCCTGCTGCTGCTGACGCAGCCTGCGGCGGGGCAGGGAATCTTTCGTGACACGGTGCCGCTGGAAGTCACGCTCGTGACCGACCTGCGCACCGTGCTGCGTGATCGCGACAGCACGAAGTTCAAGCCGCACCCGGCGCAGCTCACGTACAAGCTGCCCGACGGCACGTCGAAGACCTTCCCGGTGACTTTGCGCGCCCGTGGCCATTTCCGCAGGCAGGCCCGCAACTGCAGTTTCCCGCCGCTCAAGCTCGAGTTCAAGCGCGCCGATGTGCGGGAGACGCTGTTTCAGGGCAATTCGAACATGAAGATCACGACCAACTGCCAACCCGGGAATCAGGAATACGAGCAGTACGTCCTGGGCGAGTACGCGCTCTATCGTGCGTATCAGATCCTCAGCCCGCGGTACTTCCGCACCCGGCTGGCGAAGATCACCTACCACGACAACGCGGGAAAGGAGAACGACGTGGTGTCGTGGGCCTTCTTCGTCGAGGATGACAAGGAGGTCGCCAAGAAGTTCGGGCTCGCAGTGGAGGAGACCACGGGCGCGATGTTCCATGATCTCGACGCCGCGCAACTCGCCATCACGTCGCTGTTCGAATTCTTCGCTGCCAACACCGACTGGTCGATCTCGGGGCTGCACAACATCGCGCTGATGCGTGACTCGATCGGCACGCTCTTCCCGATCGCCTTCGACTTCGACTGGGGTGGTGCGGTGAATGCACGGTACGCCTTCCCCGATGCGCGGCTCAACATCCGCACCACCACCACGCGACTCTATCGTGGTCCCTGCCGGAAGCCCGAGGAGTGGCAGCCGACCTTTGCGTTGTTCACGGCCGCCCGGCCGCGCATCGAGGCGATGTACAATGCCGTGCCGGGGATGGATCCGCGGCGGCTCCGCACCACGCTGGCCTTCCTCGCCGAGTTCCATCAGACGATCGCCGATCCGAAGAAGGCGCGAGATGCGATGACGACGGGGTGCAACGACAAGGGGAACTGACGTCCGGTTGCCGGCCGGCCGTGACGCGATGACCCCTGTCAGACCTCCCCGGTAGATTGCGGGTGTGCCGACAGATGGCGCGCATCCGGGCTCTCGCAGAGGTGACATGGCAGGCACGATCGAGCTCATCACGGCCGGTACACTCCGGCCGCTGATCACACATCTCACCGACGCGATGCGTGCGGCGCCACTCTCGCCGCTCGAGATCGAGTCGGTCGTCGTGCAGAGCCAGGGCATGCGCCGGTGGGTGACGCTGCAGATGGCCGATGCGCTCGGCTGTGCCGGATCGCTCGACCTGCCATTCCCGGCAGGGTTCATCCATGAGCTGTCGCGGCGTGTGCTCCCCGACCGCGTGTCGAGGGAGGGAGAAGAGGCGTTCAGCCGCGACACGATGAGCTGGCGCCTCGATGCCATCCTGCGCGACTTGCCGCCGGACGCCGTGTACGAACCGCTGCATCGCTACCTGCAGGACGGCGACGAGCGGAAGCGGTTCGGCCTCGCCGCGCGCATCGCCGATCGCTTCGACGATTACCAGCTCTACCGCGCTGATCTGCTGGCCGACTGGGAGCGCGGGGGCGACGCGCCGGGCAGCACGCATGCGAAGTGGCAGGCCGCGCTCTGGCACAGGCTCCGTCGTGCAGATGAGGGGGGTGATGCGCATGCCGGTGCGCGTCTGCGCCAGCTCGTCGACCTGCTGAGCGGCGACGCGCCACGCGGCCTGCCGACGCGCGTGACGGTGTTCGGCATCAGCACGTTGCCCCCGCTCTTCGTGGATGCGCTGGCGGCGCTCGCACGGCATGTCCCGGTGCGGATCTACACGTCGACACTGACGGCCGACCCGCCGCACCCACTGGCGCAGTCGTTCGGTGCGCAGGGTCGCGAGTTCGTGACGCAGCTCAGGGCGCATGGTGCATCGCATCTGCTCCTGAACGACGCGGCGCCAGCGAAGGCTGTGCTGCTGCACACGTTGCAGCGCGAACTCGCCAGCGGTGGCACCGGCCTCGCGCCACTGGTCACGTCGCCCACCGACGCCTCACTGCGCGTGCACAGCGCGCATGGAGAGATGCGGCAGCTGGAGATCATCCGCGACCAGTTGCTGGATGCGTTGCAGGCCGATGCCACGCTGCGTCCACACGACCTGCTGCTGCTGGTACCTGACGCCGGCGAGTGGGCGCCGCTGGTGGATGCGGTCTTCGGTGTGAACGAGGCCGGTGCACCACGCATTCCGTATCGGATCGCCGACCGGCCCGCCCGCGGTGACGACCCTGCGGCAGCGGCGTTCTCCGAACTGCTCGCGCTGCAGGGTGGCCGCTTCACACACAGCGAGGTGTTCGCGCTGCTGTCGCATCCGCTGGTGCATGAGGCGGCGGGGCTGAGCGAGGGGCAGGTGGACGCGCTGGCCACGCTCACACATCGGGCCAACACACGCTGGGGGTACGACGCGCACTCGCGCGCCGCACTCGGCCTGCCAGCGTACGAGGCCGCGTCGTGGCGTGCCGCGCTGGATCGGCTGCTGGTCGGGATGACGACTGGCCCGCAGCGTGACCTGGTGCTGGACGTGCTGCCGCACAGCGGGGACACGGCCGGTGATGCGGTCGGTGTGGCACAGCTCGCGCAATGGATCGACGAACTGTGGGCGGCCATGTCGTCATGGCACGACGCACGACCACTCGACGCCTGGGTCGAGGCGATGCAGTCGGCGGTCACGCTCCTCTTCGGCACGGCGGAGCAGCGGGATGCCGATGCCGTGTCGAGTGTGACACGGTTGCTCGACCGGCTGCGCGCGCAGGGGCTGCAGGCGCAGTACGCAGGTACCGTGTCGTTCGGTGTGGTGCGCGACTGGATCGACGCCGAGCTCGATGTCGATGGATTCGGCAGCGGGTTCCTCGCCGGCGGCATGACGATCGCCGCGCTCAAGCCGATGCGCAGCCTGCCCTTTCGTGTGATTGCCGTGGCGGGGCTCGATGAAGGCGTGTTTCCGCGTCGCGACCGGCGGACGGCGTTCGACATGCTCGATCAGGAGCGACGTGCGGGAGATCGGAATCTCCGCAGTGATGACCGGCAGCTGTTCCTCGACCTGCTGATGGCGGCGGGTGACCGGCTGATGCTGACGTTCAGCGGCCGTGCCGTGAGCGACAACTCCCCATGTGCCGCGTCGGTGGTGATCGATGAACTGCTGGATCACGTGGACCGGCGCAGTGCCGGCGGTGCCCGGTCGATGTTGCTGATCGAACATCCGTTGCAGCCGTTCTCCCCCCGGTATTTCACGCTCGGTGAGGACCCGCGTCTCTTCACCTTTTCCACCGCCCACGCACGGACCGCAGTCGCGAGCCAGCAGGTGCGCGCCGGAGATCTGCCGTTCATCACGGCACCACTCGTGGCCACCGCGCGGCAGGCTGCACCGACGTTCGAGTTGATGATCGCTGAACTCGCCGACAGCTGGTGCAACGCCAGCCGCGCCTTCTGTCGGCATGCGCTCGGCTTCACGCTGACGACATTCGACGAAGATGGTGGCGACGACGAGTGTGTCGTGCTGGACAGGATGGCACAGGGGAGCGTGAAGGCGCGCCTGCTGGCCTCCGGACTGCGCGGTGACGTTGATCCTGCGCGCGATCTTCGTTGGTTGCAGGGCGAGGGGGCATTGCCACCCGGCGTGCTGGGGCAGGTCTGGAACACGAGGCTGCGTGAGAGCGTGGATGCCGTGCTGCAGGCACTGCCGAACACCGGGCCCCGACAGCTGCCGCTGTCCGTGAGCAGCGACGACTGGCGTGTGACCGGCACACTGGATGGTGTGCGCGGCGCCGTGCGGTACGTGGTTCGTGCAGGCACCTTCCGTGCGCCGCACGAGATCCGTGCCTGGGTGGAGCATGTCGTGATGTGTGCCGCGGCGGAGCAGGCCGGCGGTGATGCGCCGTGCGAGACGACGTTGCTGGGTATCGTGAAGGAGAAGGCGAAGGAGGTGGATCGCTTCGCACCGGTGCCGAATGCCGTGGCGGTCCTTGCGTCGCTGGTGAGGGAGGCCCGACGCGGACGGGAGTCGCCACTCGTGATCTTTCCGCAGGCGGCTGGGGCGTGGCTCGTCGCGCATCGCTCCAACGCGAAGTTCCGTGCCGGAGACAAGCGCATCAAGTCGCTCAAGGATCTGCGGTACGAGGCGCTTCGGGTATTCGAGACCGATGGGGGCTTCGGTGTGCCAGGCGGAGACCACACCGACCCTCATGTGGCGCTCTGCTTCCGGGGTATGGATCCGATGCGGGAACAGTGGGACGAATTCGAACGGCTCGTGGCGGTCCTCTTCGCGCCGCGCCTCACCGGAGCCACATCATGAGTCGCCGCGACGCACGACCCTTCGACGCGCTTCACGTGCCATTGGACGATGGTGTCACGCTGATCGAGGCGAGCGCCGGCACGGGCAAGACGTTTGCCATCACGCGGCTCGTGCTGCGCCTGCTGCTGGAGCAGCGGGTGGCCTCGCTGTCGGAAATTCTCGTGGTCACCTTCACCGAGAAGGCGACGCAGGAGCTGGTCACCCGCATCCGTCGCATGTTGCGGGAGGCCGACCTGGTGTGGAGCGACGCACCACCCACGCGCACGAAGCTGAACGAGGATCTTTTCCTCCTGCAGGAGACGCATCGCGATGGAGGCGCCATCATCCGTACGGCACTCGGCAGCCTCGATGACCTTGGCGTCTCCACGATCCACGGATTCTGTCAGCGCGTGCTCTCCGAGAGTGCACTCGAGACGCAGTCGCCGTTTCGCACCACTTTCGTCGAGGATGACACCGAGCCGCTGCTCCGCGCCGGCCTCGACTGGGCGCGCCGGCGGCTGCTGGTGAACGCCGATACCGCCGGGCAATTCGTGGCCGGTGACGGTGACATTGGCGCCATGGTGTCCAGCTTCGCGCGTCGCTCCCGCCGCCAACCGGACACGCGGATCGATTTCGACCCCCTGCACGCGGCGCAGGCCCTCGTCGCCGACTTCGTCGATTCGGTGAACCTGACATTCGATCGTGAAAAGGAACGCCGCCACCTGCTGGGGTTCGATGACCTGCTCCGGAAACTGTCGGCCGTGCTCGTGAACGAAGGTCCCGATGGGCCGCTCGCGCAGCGGATCCGGAGTCGGTATCGTGCCGCACTGATCGATGAGTTTCAGGACACCGACAACACCCAGTTCCCGATCTTCAGCAATGCCTTCCGCGGCTGCCCGCTGTTCCTGATCGGCGACCCGAAGCAGTCGATCTACGGGTTCCGTGGCGCCGACATCAACGCCTACCTCGCTGCTGCCGATGCTGCCGCCCAGCGCTACACGCTGACGCGAAACTTCCGCAGTACCCCCGATTGCGTGGCGGCGGTGCAGGAACTCTTCACCCGTGCATCACAGCCGTTCCTCTACGACGAGGATCGCATCGACTTCCCCAGGGTGGAGGCCGCCTCACATCCTGAACCACAGGGCAAGCTCGCCAGCGATGGCTGCGGTGCGATGGTCTGGTGGTGGGTGGACAAGTCGCTCGGCAAGAAGGGTGATTTCGTCGACAAGCAGACGGCGCAGGAGACGATTCGCCGCGCCACCGTCAACGAGATCGTCCGGCTGATCGACGACGGGCTGCCGCCCAGATGTGTGGCGGTGCTGTCACGCACGAATTCGGCGGCACAGCGGATGAAGGACGCCCTCGACGCGGCCGGTGTGCCGGCAGTGATCGGTGGCGCCGATGATGTCCTCAGCACCGATGAAGCGGCGGAACTGGTGCGGCTCAGCGCGGCCATCGCGTCGCCGTATGACCATCGCACGGTGTCGGCGGCACTGGCCACGCGCATCTGGGGATTCACGGCCGAACGCATCGCCACGTCGGTGAGCGATGGTGGCGAGGCCGAACTGAGTCGTCTCACGTCGCAGTTTGCCGAGTTTCGCGAGATCTGGCGCCTGCGTGGCGTCTCAGCGGCGCTGGGAGCGCTGCTGGCAGAGCGTAGCGCCACCGAGCGCCTGCTGACGTTGCCGGACGGTGAGCGTCGGCTGACCAACATCCGCCACGTGATCGAGCTGCTGCACGAGGCGTCGGCCGACGAGGGGGTCGTGGCCGAGAGTGTCGGTGAGTGGGTGGCACGCGAACTGAGTGTCCAGAATACGCCGGAGCGTCGCATGCAGCGGCTCGAGACCGACAGCGAGGCGGTGCAGATCCTCACCATGCACAAGGCGAAGGGGCTGGAGTTCGACGTGGTGTTCTGCCCCGCGCTGTACGACGACAATCCGTTGCGCGGTGGGCCGTTCAAACTGACCGCCGTCAGTGCGCGTGATGGTGACCGGCATGTGATGGACATCGGGTCGGCGGAACATTCGGTCCGTGCCGACGCGATGAAGCGTGAGGAAGACGCCGAGGCGCTGCGGCTGGTATACGTCGCGCTGACACGCGCAGTGCACCGCTGCTACATCGCGTTCGGTGACATCGGCGAGCGGGACGCGGCCAGTCGCTCGGCGCTGGGCTACCTGCTCCGCCCCCTGCAGCAGGGTGCCACGATGCGTGACAGCATCGAGGTGATGGTGGCTGGGTCGGAGGGGCGCATGACGTTGCGTGAACTGACGGCTGACGCACCGCGGCTGACCGCGACGGTGACCGAGCAGCCGGCACTGGAGTACGCTCCGCGCCCGTTGACGCTGGCACCGTCCCAGCTCGACACCTGGCGTCTCAGCAGCTTCACCGGGCTGGTGGCCGATGCGCCGGAGGGTGTCACCCGTGACGTGGCCGACAAGCCGGTGCTGCCCGACGGTGCCGGGGTGGCCACGGGCTTCCGCGCGTTTCCAGCGGGAACGCAGGCGGGTATCGCCTTGCACGACATCTTCGAGCGCCTGGACTTCGATGGTACCGACGACCCGCGGACGGTGGTGATGGTCGAGCGCTCGCTGGCGTCGCATGGGCTCACCGGCAGCGCGGAAGCAGCGCCGCAGCGACGTGATGATGTGCTGCTGATGCTGCAGCGAACCTGCGCCGCCGTCGTTCCCGTGGCCGGATTCGCGTTGCGCGACATTCCCCGCGCCCACACGCTGCGTGAATGGCGATTCGACCTTTCCGTCGGCTCGACGTCGCCGCGTCGAATCGCCGACGTGCTGGCGGCGCACGGATCGGTGCACGCGAAGGCGTATGCGCCGGCGCTGCGCGCGCTGCGCGACAGCGCGATGCCGGGCTATCTGGGCGGTGTGCTCGACCTCGCGTTCCCTCGCGACGGCAGGTGGTGGATCGTGGACTGGAAGTCGAATCAGCTCGGTGCCGCCGATGCGCGTTATGCCCCGGAGGTGCTGGGTGACGTGATGATGGAGGCGCATTACACGCTGCAGTACCACCTGTACCTGCTGGCGGTGCATCGCTTCCTGCGGACGCGTGTGGCTGACTACGATCCCGCCACACACTGGGGCGGCGTGGCCTATGCGTTCCTCCGCGGGATCGGCGACGATGATCCTGCCCGTGGCTGGTTCATCGACCGCCCGTCTGCGGCACTGCTTCACGCGCTGGACGATGCCGTCGGGAGGCGTGCATGACCACGACCATCGATCCGGGCGTGCTGCTCAGTGCGCTGCCGCCGATGGATGCGCAGGACATGCAACTGGCCACCATGCTGGTTCGGCGCGGCGGTGTGACGGGAGAGGAAGGCACGGCCATCGCGCTGATGACGCTGCTGCTCAGCCGTGCGCGACGTGAGGGGCACAGTGCGTTGTCGATACGGCAGCTGGCACGGCAGGCGGGAGAGCTGGGTGATGCGGCCGCACACGCGGCGCTGTCGCGGCTGCCGCTGCGCGACGAGGCATGGTGGGAGTCACAGCTGGTCACGTCGGCGATCCTCGGCAACGGACAGCTCGTCACGCCGGTGGTGCGGCGCGATGGCCTGCTGCAGTTCCATCGGTACTTCGCCGCCGAGGAACGCATTGCGGTGCGCATCAGGGATCTGCTGGCCATGCCGCTGGTGGATGGCGTGCCGGCGTTTTCGATCATCACCGGAGGGCCGGGCACCGGCAAGACCACCACGGTCGCCCGTACGCTGGTCAGCATGGTGATGGCCGAGCCCGGGCTGCGCGTGGCACTCGCCGCCCCCACGGGAAAGGCGGCCGCACGGCTCACCGAATCGATCAGGCAGCGTATCCAGCTCACCGGAGCCACCGCCGGTGCCACGCCCGAGGTGCTGCGGGCGCTGATGGACCTCGAAGCGCGCACACTGCACCGCCTGCTCAGCTACAACGGCGAGACCGATGCCTTCCGTCGTCACGCGGAGAATCCGCTGCCCTTCGATCTCGTGATCGTGGACGAGGCGAGCATGGTGGATGTGCTGATGCTCGACTCCGTGCTGGCCGCGCTCCGTCCTGAGGCACGGCTGATGCTGGTGGGGGATCATCACCAGCTGTCGAGCGTGGAAGCGGGCGATGTGCTGGGTGTGCTCTGTCGCGCCGCGGAGTCGGCACCGGCCGCGTCGCCGTTGCACCGCGCCGTGACCCGTCTCACGCAGAGTTTCCGTTTCGCCGATGGCCCGGGCATCGGGACACTCGCGTCGGCGATCCTTGCCGGCGACGTGCACGAGGCGTGGCGGATCGGGCATGATCCGGCGGTGGACTCCGCGACCATCGTCCCGCCGGCGCCTGCGACAGAGACGCTCCTCGCCTCGGTGACGACGCAGCTCGAGCGCTGCCGGGCTGCGACGTCGGTGGAGGAGATGCTCGGCGCGCTGGAGTCGTTCCGGCTGCTGGCTCCCGAACGTGAAGGGCGGCGAGGCGTGCGCGGGCTCAATCGTGCCGTCGAACGATGGCTCGCGCGGCATGGTGTGAGCGTGCAGGACCCCTGGTACCACGGCCGCCCGGTGCTGATCACCGCCAACGACTACTCGACGCGGGTGTTCAACGGCGACATCGGTGTCGCGTGGCGGAGTGAAGGGCGCACGTCGGTGCACTTCCGCAGCCTCGACGGCAGTACCCGCGCCATCGCTCCCGGCCGGCTGCCCGCCGTCGAGACGGCGTGGGCGATGACGGTGCACAAGTCACAGGGCTCCGAGTTCGACCATGTCACGGTGGTCCTGCCGAACGAGGAGAGCCGGGTGATGAGTCGTGAGTTGTTGTACACGGCCGTCACCCGTGCGCGGCAGGGGGTGACGATCGTCGGTACCGAGGCCGCACTGCGCTCGGCGATCTCACAGCGAACCGAGCGCACCAGCGGGCTGGGGCAGCGACTGATCGGCTGACGATCAGCGTGTTCCCGGTCGTGGCGCCAGCACGGCGAGCAGCACGAACTGCTCGTCGAGCGCTTGCATGCCGTGGACTTCACGTGGCTCGAAGATCACCAGGTCACCGCGGCTCAGTCTCCGCTCGTCACCGCCGCCCCGCACGATGCCGCTGCCCTCGAGCACCGTCAGGATCACGGTGGATGGACTGGTGTGGTCATGCACCTGCTGCCCTGCTTCGAGCCGGAAGACGATCAGTCGGGCATCGTCGCTCTCGTGGATGATCTCCATGCCTGGTGCGACGTCGTTGGCCGCCGCGGCGCGCAATCCGAGTACACGTGGATCGTAGGTGTGCATGTCAGCATCGTGGTGTGTGTGGTGGATCTGATCGCATGAACGAACATGGCGACGGAACACTTCTTGAAATGTACGGTGATCGAACTGCCGCGCACCGCATCCGCGCGTGCGTGGCTCCGTCTGCTTCACAGGGAGTTCTCATGAATCCATTCGTCGCGCTGGGCCTGTTGCTGCTGGCCATCTGGGCCGTGCTCTGGCTTGGTTTTCACATCGTATCCGGACTCATCCATCTGCTGGTCGTGATTGCCGTGATCAGCATCGTGTGGGGGCTCGTCAAGCGGGGAGCGGCCAGCGTGAATCGCAATCTGTCGTGATGTGTCGTCGCTGATCCTCACCGCGCGGTCAGTTCTTACCTGACAGCTGCGGTTGATATGTCACGAGGCGTGTCCAGCGCCAGCTATGATCACAGGATCACTGCTGGCGCTGCTGCGTCGTGCCCGCGAATTCGGCGGACTCGACGGCGGCAGCGGGCACACCGCACCCTATGTGCGTTTCGCACCTCCCACTGGGGGTGACATCGACGTGACAGGCCACAGGGTGACGCGGATTGCACTCGTGCTGCAGTGACTGATCCGGGCGCGGCGTGACATGCGACCCACGCATGCCCGCGGCCGGACGCACACGTGCGCGCCCAGCACCTGGCGCCACTTTTCGGGAGACCGCACCACATGGAAGCCTTCGAATTGGATGACACGAGCGGCGTGCTGGAATCCGTGATGCCTCCGTGCATCTCGATCTACCAGCCCACACACCGTCGGCATCCCGAAAATCAGCAGGATGCCATCAGGTTCCGGAACCTCCTGAAAGAGGCGCAGAGCTCGTTGCAGCAGCAGTATTCCGCCGCTGACATCGAGGCGCTGCTGGCCCCGTTCCGCGCGCTGCTCGAGGACGAAACGTTCTGGCAGACCACCCGCGATGGCCTCGCCGTGCTCGGTGCGCGGGACTTCTTCCGCGTCTACAAGTTGCAGCGGTCGGTCGACGCCCTCGTCGTCGTGTCGGACAGTTTCCACACCAAACCGCTCACGAAGCTCATGCAGTCGAGCGAGCGGTACCAGATTCTCGGCCTCAGCCGGAAGTCGGTACGGTTCTTCGAGGGAGACCGCGACTCACTGGACGAAGTGGAACTCGCCCCTGGTGTGGCACGGTCACTCGAGGACGCGCTCGGTACTGAGCTCACATCCGCGCAATCCAACATCGGCACCTACGGCTCCTTCGGGCCGGGCAGCGCGGGTATGCATCATGGGCAGGGTGGTCGGTCGGATGAAGTCGACAAGGACGACGAGCGCTTCTTCCGCGTGGTGGACCGTGACATCCTCGCGCATCACAGCAAGCATGCCGGCCTGCCGCTGATCCTCGCCACCCTGCCGGAGCATCGTGATGGTTTCCATCGCGTCAGTCACAATCCACAGTTGCTGGAGCAGGGCATCGACATCAGCCCTGATGCCGTGTCGATCGACGAATTGCGCTCGCGGGCGTGGCAGGTGGTCGAGCCGTTCTACACGGAGCGGCTGCAGGCACAGCTCGAACAGTTCGGCACGGCGCGCGCCAACGGGCTCGGTGGTGAGACGTTGCAGACCGTTGCCGAAGCCGTGGTCACCGGTCGTGTGGCCACGCTGCTGATCGATGCCGACCGTGTGGTGCCGGGGCATGTAAATCCCGAGACAGGCGAAGTGATCCTGGCCGATCTGGCGCGGCCCGATGTCGATGATGTGCTGGACGATCTCGCGTCACTGGCGCGCAAGCGCGGCGGCAAGGTGTTCGTCGTGCCCGGTGATCAGCTCCCCGTCGAATCAGGCGTAGCGGCGATCTACCGCTACTGACACCACCCACGCGTTGCATCGCTCCGCAGTCGGGACGGTGCCGCGCGACGCGTCCATCTCCACGGCAGACCGTGCATGACTGCCGTGTGAGCGATCCTCGCCGTCGATGGGAAGGCCGACATGAGACTGTCCCTCCGCTTCATCATCCCGCTCCTGATCGTGCTCGGCCTGGTGGCGTACGCGGTGGTCCCGCTGGTGGACAGCCTCACGATCCGCTGGTTCACACGTGATCTCGACATCCGCGCCAACCTCGTGGCCACGACGGTCGAGGATGCGGTGCAGGATCACCTGCTGGCCGGCAACCAGGCCCGCGTGCGGCAGCTGTTCGCCAAGATCACGCAGGACGAGCGTTTGTTTGCGATGGGCTACTGCGCGGCTGGCGGCGTGAAACCGATTGCGACCGCATCGCTGCCCAGGGAACTGGCCTGCGACAGCCTCGCACGTTTCACCACGGGTGATGCCTCGACGCACCTGCTCGACAGTCCGCGCGGACCATTGCTCGTATCGGTGCGGCCGCTCGCCGGCGCCGGTGACGGCAACGGCGATCTGGTCCTCGTGCACGACATGAGCTTCGCCGGCCGCCGCAGCGAGGAAACCCGCAAGTACCTCTTCTATGTGTTCGCCGGCCTTGGACTCACCATCTCGCTGATCACGGTGATCGTCGCACAGCTCAGCTGGCGCGGCTGGGAAGAGGGGCTGCGCTCGCTGATGCGTGGGGAAGGACTGCTGCGTCCGACCGACAAGTCCGACCGCCCCGAACTGCGGCCCATCGCCCGCGACCTGCGTGCGCTGATTCAGGACATCCAGTCGGAGCACCGCACCCGTCAGGACGACAACGTGCCGTGGAACCCCGATGCCCTGCGTGCGATCCTCGACGGTGAGCTGCGCGGGCATGAAGTGATCGTGGTCAGCAATCGCGAGCCGTACCTGCACATGTATCAGGGTGAGCAGATCGTGGTGCGGCAGCCGGCCAGTGGTCTGGTGACGGCGATGGAGCCGATCATGCGCGCCTGTTCCGGGACATGGGTGGCGCACGGTTCGGGCACCGCTGACCGCGACACGGTCGATTCACGTGACCACGTGCAGGTGCCGGTGAACAACCCCGCCTACCAGATCCGGCGCGTCTGGCTCACCGCGCAGGAGGAGGCGGGCTACTACTACGGCTTCGCCAACGAAGGGCTCTGGCCGCTCTGTCACAACGCGCATGTGCGTCCCACCTTCCGCGCCACCGATTGGGAGCAGTACGTCTCAGTGAATCGCAAGTTCGCGGAAGCGGTGGTGCAGGAGGCCACGTCGAGCGATCCGATCGTGCTGGTGCAGGACTACCATCTCGCCCTGGCGCCGCGCTTCATCCGCGACATGCTGCCGAACGCCACCATCGTCACGTTCTGGCACATCCCGTGGCCGAACCCGGAGGCCTTCAGCATCTGCCCATGGCGCGAGGAACTGCTCAGTGGGTTGCTTGGCAGCAGCATCCTCGGGTTCCACACGCAGAACCACTGCAACAACTTCGTCGACACCGTCGATCGTCTGCTCGAGGCCCGCGTGGACCGTGAATCGTTCACCGTCTCGTTCCAGGGGGAGCCGACGGCGGTGAAGCGGTACCCGATCTCGGTGGACTGGCCGCCGGCGCCGGAGTTGATGGCGAAGACCGTGGCGCAGTGTCGTCACGATGTGCGCGTGCATCACCATCTCCCCGATCATCACGTGATCGGTGTGGGCGTGGACCGGCTCGACTACACCAAGGGCATCGAGGAGCGGCTGCGTGCGGTGCAGCGCTTCCTGGAGTTGCACCCGGAGTGGGTGGGGCGGTTCAGTTTCATCCAGATCGCGGCACCGACACGCTCGAGCATCGAACACTACCAGGCCTACGAGGCCCGTGTCCGTGCATTGGCGATGCGGATCAACACCCAGTTCCCGTCGGCACAGCACCCCACGATCATTCTGCATGCGGAGCATCACGAGCCCCACGAGGTGTACGAGTACTATCGGGCAGCGGAACTGTGTTTCGTCAGCAGCCTGCACGACGGCATGAACCTCGTGGCCAAGGAATTCATCGCGGCCCGCGACGACGAGCGGGGGGCGCTGGTGCTGAGTCAGTTCACCGGTGCGGCGCGCGAACTGCCCGAAGCGATCATCGTCAACCCCTATGACGCCGAGGAATGCGCCGAGGCGCTCTGGCAGGCGGTCACGATGGCTGAATCGGAGCAGCGTGCGCGCATGCGTCTGATGCGCAGCCTGGTCGGGGAGTTCAACGTCTACCGCTGGGCTGGCCGCATGATGCTCGACGCGGCCAACGTGCGGCGCCAGACGCGGTTGCTGCGTCGCTTCGAGTTCCCGCTGCGGATGCCACGGACCGGCCTTCAGGCCGCCAGCCGGGTCCTGGTACGCCCCTGATGCGAACCG
The DNA here is from genome assembly GCA_031411975.1 of Gemmatimonadaceae bacterium. Classification (GTDB taxonomy): domain Bacteria; phylum Gemmatimonadota; class Gemmatimonadetes; order Gemmatimonadales; family Gemmatimonadaceae; genus JACMLX01. The sequence goes on along the minus strand of JANOCB010000126.1, from coordinate 50,419 downwards.
TGCACGAGCAGGGTGCGAACCGCGAACTGCCCCGACCCTCGTATGAGTGGGCGTACTTCTTCGATCTCGATGGGACGCTGGTCGAACTGGCGGCGAAACCGTGGGGCGTGACCGCCGATCGCGAACTCCGGGAGCTGATCGCGTCACTGGCGCGCGATACGCATGGTGCCGTGGCCGTGATCACGGGGCGCGCGATCGCCGACATCGATCGGCTCTTCCCCGACATCCGGCTGCCGGTGGCGGGTCAGCACGGCGTGGAGCGGCGCACGTTCAGTGGTGCGCTCCGCCGTCACAGTTTTCCCGTCGAGATGCTCGACGCGGCACGCACCACCCTGCAAGCGGTGCAAGTGCGCCATCAGGCGCTGCTGCTCGAGGACAAGGGGCTCTCGCTGGCGCTGCACTACCGGCAGGCGCCGCGTCTCGCGAGCTACGCTCATCGTGTGATGCACCGGCTGCGGGACGACCTCGGCGATGCGTTCTGTGTGCAGACGGGAAAGCGTGTGGTGGAGCTGAAGCCGGCGGGACGCGACAAGGGAATGGCCATCCGGGAATTCATGGACGAACCCCCGTTCGCCGGCCGACGACCGGTGTTCATCGGCGACGACAGCACGGACGAACATGGATTCGAGGTGGTGAACGCCTACGGGGGCCTCTCGATCAAGGTCGGGGGAGGCACCACCATCGCACGGCGGCAGCTGCCGGACGTACGCGCGGTTCGTGCGTGGTTGTCGCAGGAGCCCGAATTTCACACGCCGCAACGCCGCAGTCCGGAGGTCGTCTCGCCATGAACTCGCTCGAACTGGGACTGATCGGCAATGGTACGATCAGCGCGCTCATCACCCCGGACGCCGAAATCACCTGGGCCTGCTTCCCCCGGTTCGATGGAGACCCGGCATTCTGTTCGCTGCTCACCAATCGAACGGGCATCGAGGGCACAGGCTTTTTCGCCATCGAGATGCAGGGGCTGGTGCGCTGCGAGCAGGAGTATCTCGAGAACACGCCGATCCTCGTCACGCGCATGTATGACGATCAGGGGGGTGTGGTGGAGATCGCTGATTTCGCCCCGCGCTTCGTGCAGTTCGCGCGCATCTTCTGCCCGATGGCACTGGTGCGCCGTATCACGCGGCTCAGCGGGCACCCGCGAATTCGCGTGCGGCTCCGGCCCGCCTGCCAGTACGGGCGTTTTCCCGCCGAGCGAACGTACGGCAGCAACCACATCCGCTTCATCGGGGGAGACGTCGTGCTGCGCCTCACCTCCGACGCGTCACTGACGCCGATCCTCGAGGAGACACCATTCTTCGTGGACGGGACGATCACGATGCTGCTCGGCCCCGACGAGACCATGTACGAGGCGGTCAGCGTGGTCAGCCGGCGGTTCCTCGAGGAAACCATGGCGTGGTGGCGCGAATGGGTGCGGGCGCTGGGCATTCCGTTCGAGTGGCAGGACGCGGTGATCCGTTCGGCGATCGTGCTCAAGCTCAATGCCCACGAGGATACCGGCGCGATCGTCGCCGCCATGACCACGTCGATCCCGGAGTCATCGGGCAGCTCGCGCAACTGGGACTACCGGTTCTGCTGGATCCGTGATGCGTACTTCGTGGTGGATGCGCTCAACCGGCTCGGCGCCACCAAGACCATGGAGCGCCACCTGACGTACATCCTCAACATCATCGCGAATGCCGAGGCCGGTGTGCTGCAGCCACTGTACAGCATCAGCGGGCGTGCGGATGTCTCGGAACGCACGGTGGACTCGCTCCCAGGGTACCGCGGCATGGGCCCGGTTCGCGTCGGGAACGAGGCGTACCTGCAGATCCAGCACGATGTCTATGGATCGGCGATTCTCGCGGCGACACACGTCTTCTTCGACCGTCGGCTGCACGAGCCTGGCGATGCGGCGCTGTTCCGCCGACTCGAAGGGCTTGGAACGCAGGCGGCAGCGCTGTACGACAAACCCGACGCAGGAATCTGGGAGCTGCGTGGGAGCACGCACGTGCACACCTTCTCGAGCATCATGTGCTGGGCCGGCTGCGATCGGCTGGCGCGGATCGCCGCGAGGCTCGGCCTGCCCGAACGCGAAGGGCACTGGCGCCGCATCGCCGACCGCATCCACGACGACATCTGCCACCGCTGCTGGAACCCGTCGCTGCACAGCTTCGTCGCCACGATGGACGGTGACACGCTCGATGCCTCACTGCTGCGCATGCACGATCTCGGCTTCGTGGCCGCCGATGATCCCCGGTTCATCGGCACGGTGGAGGCGGTGGAGCGCGACCTGCGCCGCGGCAACCACATCTATCGCTACGTGATCGAGGATGACTTCGGCCGGCCGGAAAACGCCTTCCTCGCCTGCACGTTCTGGTACATCAACGCACTCGCGGCGATCGGTCGCACCACCGATGCGCGGGAGCTGTTCGAGCATGTGCTCACCTGCCGGAACCGGCATGGCTTGCTGGCAGAACACATCGATCCGGTCACGAACGAACAATGGGGGAACTTCGTGCAGACGTACAGCATGGTGGGTATCGTCAGCTCCGCGTTGCGGTTGTCCATTCCCTGGGATCGCGCCTTCTGAATTCGTGCGCTGGCAACATGCGACGGACCGGCATGACGGGAGCGTCGTGCCGGAGTCACCATCACGCCTGTGACGGACATGTCGCGGTCAGCGGGTGTCGAGTACCTCGCGGATGGTGCGGACGAACTCCGCACCGCTGAACGGCTTGCTCAGCACGCGGACGCTGGCATTTCCCGTCAGGGTACCGTCCACCATGTCGGCGCTGTAGCCGCTCATCAGCAACCGACGCACTGCGGGGTTCGTGCGGGCAACGCGCTGCAGCAGATCGAAGCCGCTGATGCCGCCGGGCAACACCATGTCGCTGACGACGACGTCGAAGCGTGCCGGGTTCGTTTCCCACAGGTGCAGGGCGTCGGGACCATCGGCGGCGGTTTCAACCGTGAAGCCTGCACGCTGGAGCATGCCCGACAGCAGTCGGCGCAAGGATGGTTCGTCCTCGACCAGCAGCACGTGCGCGATGATTGCCTCGCGCGCAGGGTCTACGGATGGTGGCACCTCGCTCGCCGCGGGAGCGGTCTGGGGCGCGGCGAACGGCAGATGGACACGGACGCTGGTTCCCACACCGACGGTCGAATCGACGTCGATCCAGCCTCCGTGCTGTGCCACGATACCGTAGGCGGTGGCGAGACCCAGGCCGGTGCCCTTTCCCGCTTCCTTGGTCGTGAAGAACGGTTCGAAGATGCGCTGGGCGTGCTCGGGAAGAATGCCGGTTCCGGTGTCCGTCACTTCGAACTCGACGAATTCGCCTGGACGAGCTTCGGGACGCCGGTTGGCAGCGGTGGCCGGCACCGTCACCCGTCGGGTGCGGACCGTCACGGTGCCGCCATCCGGCATCGCGTCGCGAGCATTGACGACGAGGTTCATGATGACCTGCTCGAGCATGCCGGAATCGCCGAGCAATGGCATGCTGTCCTTCGCCTCGTCGAACCGCAGGGTCACACGCTCCCCGATGAGCCGACCGAGCATGCGCAGGAAGCCCGCGATGAGCTGGTTCAGCTCGATGGGGCGGATGTCCATCGCCTGCCGGCGACTGAACATGAGGAGCTGGCGAGTCAGGGTCGCGGCCCGATCGATCTCCCGCTCGATGTCGCGCAGCCCCTCCGTGACCACGTCGGCCAGCGCCGGCTCCTCGTGGATGGCATGCACCTGCAGCTTGAGCGCGGTGAGCAGGTTGTTGAAGTCGTGGGCAATGCCACCGGCGAGCTGGCCCACTGCGTCCATCTTCTGCGACTGGATCAGCAGTCGTTCGAGGCGTTGCTTTTCCTCTTCCGCGAGCCGTCGTTCGGTGACGTCGACGGTCACGCCCTGCAGGCCCACGATGGTGCCCGTGTCGTCGCGCACGGGCTCACCGCGTGCGACGATCCAGCGCGCTTTGGCATTCTCCGTGAGTTCGAGATCGATGGTGTACGGCACGCCACGCGTGGCCGCCTCGCGCACGGCATCCCCGAGGCGCCGCCAGCTCTCGGGTGTGTAGAAGCGCGCATGTTGCTCGAACGAAGGCGGGGGGCCGTCGGCCGGCAAGGCCAGCAGCTCGCGCAACACCGGCGACATCGAGACCGCGTCGGTGCGCATGTCCCAGTCCCAGCTTCCCACGCGTGCCATGCGCTGTGCCTGCCGTACATCCCGTTCGCTGCGTTCGAGGGCCAGCTCGACTTCCTTCCGTTGCGTGATGTCGAGTGTGGTGCCACGCAGCCCCACGATGGCACCGCTGCCCGACCGGACCGGCTCGCCGCGTCCCGTCACCCAGACACGTGACCCGTCGGGACGCACGAGGAACGAATCGAGTTCGTACGGTTCGCCGGTGGTGAGCGCCCGCGTCACCATCTGTGCGAGGAGCTCGCTGTCCTCGGGACGGAGGTACGGCAGGAGTTCTTCGTACGACGGCGCGCCACGTGCAGGGTCCCGATCGTAGATGCGGAACAGCTCATCCGACCACTGCGTGCGGTTCGTCGCCGGGTCCCATTCCCAGCTGCCCACGCCAGCAAGCCGCTGCGCCTCCGTCAGGGCGCTCTCGCTGCGCGCGAGGCGCTGCTCAGCCTGCACACGATCGCTCACGTCCTGACCGACGACGCTGGCACCGACGACGTTGCCTGCGCTGTCTCGGATCGGCGCGAACGCATGATCCCAGTAGGTGGTCGCGCCCGCGACATCGTCGAACGACTGCGTCACGAACTGCTCGCCCGACAGCGCGCGGCGATACCAGGCTTCCCAGAGCGTGCGCGTCGCTGACGGAAAGTGGTCGCTCAGCACAGACTCGCCGACCTGCAGGCGATGCCCGATGATGCGACTGGTACTGCGGTGAAACGTCTCGTTCGCGATCACGAGCCTCAGCTCACGATCGACCGCCCACATCAGCGACGGCGTACTGTCGAAGAGTGCGAAACGCGCCGAACGCTCACGGACCAGTTCGGCGATCAGGCATCCGTACACCTCCACCGGATCGACCGAGGCCTGGTGGCTCTGCGCGTCGACCGATATGACATGCGCCGCACCGGTGCCGGTCAGGTCCACCGCATATCCCATCCATCCATTCGCGGGGAGAGCGGGACTGACGGCGCTGCAGAAGAGCACTGGCACGTGCGTCCCATCCTTCCGGACGAACTCCGTCTGGCGCGGTCGGCTGTACCGCTCGTGTACCCCAGCCTCATCGAGATCGCACCACTGCGCAGGAACGATCTGTCGCCACTGGAGACCGCCCCCTTCGAACTCGGTCCGTGAGTAGCCGACCATCGCGAGGAACGTATCGTCCACTTCGGTGACCAACTCGCCAACCACCTGGAGGAGCCCAACAGCTGAGACAGTCATGACGGGATATATCTGATCGTGCGGTCGGATTCGCAAGCTCCCGTCACGACCACTGCGCGGTCACACTGCACCGACATCATCATCTCCGTTTGTAACGACTGACGTCGCGCATGCGGCCGCCATCTCACGCCCCGGGACGGCCACCACGCCCCGTCGATCCAGTGGGAGCGCGCCTGCTGTCCGGTCTGGCGACGTGATCTGTGGAAAGTCACGGCATGCGACTTGAACCTGTCGTGACATGTCTCGCCAGCAAAGGACGTGCATGTGTCGCAGGCTCGCTGGCCCACCATCATCGCGGGATTCTTGCACATGATCGACGCTATCGGCTACGCCGCGCAGTCTGCTACCAGTCATCTCGAACGGCACGAGTTTCAGCGTGACGAGCCCGGCGCACACGACGTGGTGATCGACGTCCTGTTCTGCGGCGTCTGCCACTCGGATGTCCATCAGGTGAAGAACGAATGGTCGAACACGGTCTATCCGTGCATGCCGGGGCATGAGGCCGTCGGCCGTGTCGCACGCGTCGGGGTGGCCGTGACGGCGTTCACGACCGGGGACATTGTCGGCGTGGGTTGCATGATCGACAGCTGCCGCAGTTGTGAACCGTGTGCGAACGGTGAGGAGAACTACTGCGAAGGCCCGAACAGCTGGCTCGCGACCTACAACGGCCCGATGATCCCGAAGGCCAAGGCGCCGACACATGGGAACATGTATGGTCGCGACAACACCTTCGGCGGCTATTCCACCGTGCTGGTGGTGAACGAGGATTTCGTCATCCCGATTCCGGAGGCGCTGCCGCCAGCCGCAGCCGCGCCGATTCTCTGCGCCGGTGTCACCACCTACTCGCCGATGAAGGAGTGGGGCGTCACCGACGGGCACCGCGTCGCCATCGTGGGTCACGGGGGGCTCGGCAACATGGCGGCGAAGCTGGCCCAGGCGCTCGGTGCCGAGGTGACGGTGATCAGCAGCAACCCGGTCAAGGTGGCCGAGCTGGTGGCGACGGGCATCGATGCCGTGCATGACGGAGACATCGACCGGCTACGCGAGCTGGAGCGCAGCTTCGATTTCATCCTCTCCACGATTCCCGAGAAGCACGACGTCAATCCGTTCATCGTGCTGCTCAAGAAGGACGGTGTGTTGTGTGTGGTCGGGGCCCTCGAGCCACTGGAGCCGGTGAACAATCAGGAAGTGGCCTTCCATCGCCGGACGGTGACGGGCTCGCTGATCGGGAGCATCACCGAGACGGTCGAGGTGCTGGAGTTCTGCGCCGAGCACGGGATCACGCCCGAGATCGAGATCATCCCGATCCAGCGGGTGAACGAGGCGTATGCGAAAGTGGAGTCCGGCGAGGTGCGATACCGCTATGTGATCGACATGACATCGCTGTCGGCAACCGCCGCCGCCTGATGACGGCAGGTGCATGGCCGGTGTGATGCACCGGCCATGCACCGCCCGCGCGGGATGAATGGGAACCGGGTCGGGTGTGTCGCGCTTGATATCATGTTGCCCTGCGTCGCCAATCTCTCGCACGTCTCCGTCCATGCGCCGTCGTCTCGCCTCCTGCGTTTCTCTGTTCCTGCTTGCCGCGTGCGGTGACGGTCCTGTCGCTGTCGGGGGGCGTGCCGCGTTGCCCCCCGCCTCCAGTCAGGTCGCGACGGTGAACCTCACACCGCTGATTCAACTGATCGCGGCGGGCGATACGGCGCGGCTGCGGGCGACCACGCTCGATGTGGGCGGTACCGTGCTGGCGGGGCGGGTGGTTGTCTGGAGCACGGAGTCGGCGACGATCGCGACGGTATCCGCGACGGGACTCGTGACCGCGGTGGCACCTGGAACCGTGCGCATTTCCGCAGTGAGCGAAGGGCGCACGGGGCAGGCCACAGTGACGGTGCTCGCCCGCTGAGTGGCGTCGGCGTCAGGTCGCGGCGGTCGTGACTGTGCGTCACGACGACCAGTAGATACGATTGTGCGGATCCGCCCGCGCGCCCGGCGCGCTGCACAATCCGTCCGGAGTTCCGCTCATGCCGATGTCCACGCCGTGTCCCGATCGCCGCTTCATGGCGACGGCGCTGCTCACCCTCGCCACCCTGCTGACTGCGCCGCTCGCAGTCGCGCAGGCCCCTGGCTCCGTGAACCAGCAGGCCTCGGGCCCGGTGATCACCGCCGCCGGGCCGTCGTTCGTGGTGCAGGAGCCGACGTTCGCCACGCCGGCGCGCGGCGATCTGAAAGCGCTCTTCGAGATCAACGTCGGCGGGGGCGACACGGTGAAGGTCAATGAGCAGCTCGTCACGATGGCGCGCTTCCTCAACACCCACGCCCGCAACGCCGTGGCCGAGAGCCGACTCAAAACCGCTGCCGTATTCCATGGTTCGGGATGGACCGCGCTGCTCTCGGACTCGGCCTTCGCGGCCCGCTTTGGCGGCAAGCCGAACCCGAGCCGGAAGCTCGTCGAGGAACTGCTGCAGCACGGCGCGCAGCTCGTGCTCTGTGGTCAGACGGCCGGCGCGCGCACTGTCCGGCGCGACGAACTGCTGCCTGGCGTGAAGGTCTCCGTGTCGGCGATGACCGCCATGATCGCACTGCAGAACGACGGATATCGCTTCATTCCGTGGTGAACGGGCACGCCTAAGGCACGTTACGCACGCGCCGGTCGCGTTCCCGTCCACAGGTGGTACGCCACCACGCCGGCGACGACCGTCGCGATGAAGGTTGAGGTCATCGCTTCGCGCCACGGGATCACGGCCATCAGGCTGAGGTTCATCAGGGCGTACATCGTCGCCACCAGCACCACCGACCAGAGGATCGCGCGTGGAATGACCTTCGCCGGCTGCTTCACCTCACCTGCCACATAGCAGATGTCGAAGTAGCCACTGAAGTCGTACATCGCGATCAGCATCGCCGAGCCGAGTCCCGCCACGAAGCCCTTCGAAAAGGTGAAGGCGTCCGGGGGGAAATCGAGGACCAGTGCGGTGTTGAAGTGGGTCAGTCCGCTGATGATGACCACGAAGACCGTGAGCAGCATGCCGAGCCAGAGGACCACGGTCAGCGTGCCGATCGATTCGATGCGCCGGTAGAGCATCGCGATCACCAGCAGCCCGACGGTGACGCTGACGATGCGGGCCCCCGTGGTGCCCAGATCCGGGAAGAAGTAGCCGGCATACTGCACGAAGCCGATGTACCCCGACGCGATCTCGAGCGGGGCGCTGAGGATGAACTGCCAGATGAACAGGAACGGCAGCACGCCGGCGAGCCGCGTCTTCCGGACGGCCTCGCGCAGGTACACGTACGTGCCGCCCGTGCCGGGCATGGCCGCGGCGAGTTCACTCCACACCAGTCCATCACTCAGCGCCAGCACCGCCCCAAGCACCCAGCCCAGCATGCACTGCGGGCCACCCATGGCCGCGATGATCAGCGGGATCGTGATGAACGGTCCCGCGCCCACCATGTTGTTCATGTTGAGCGCGATCGCCTGCACCTGGCCGAGGCTGCGGACCAAGCCGGTGGGCTGCGTGGTGGCGTCGCGCATCGGTGGTCGAAGCGGTGGGAGTCTGGCTCGTGGCGAAGTCGACGGCATGGTAATCGATGTGCACGGACGGGGCGCCGGAGGCCGGGCCTGCCCGAGCCGTGGGCGGGTGCGACCTGCCCGAACGGCCGGCTCCCTGACCATCGCCGCGGGGTAGACTTCAGCGGCACGACCCACGCTGCGAGTGTCCCTTCACCCATGTGGCGCATCATGGATGCCGAACGACGCCTCAACGACGACGATGTCGCCCTCGTGCTCCGCCGGGCCGGTGAGATGACCGCCGAACAGGGCATGACGATCTCACAAATTGAGGAAATCGCGCGCGACGTCGGCCTCTCGTCGGACGCCGTCCGGCAGGCGCTGGTCGAAGCGGCCAGCGGCGCGCTGCGTCCCGCGACGCTCGAGCGAAGCCTCGGCGTGACCACAGGACTGCGGAAGGACGTGATGCTGCCCGGCGTGCTCGATGATGCCGGTTGGGATGTGCTGGCCTCGATGCTGCGCTCGACCTTCAATGCGCCCGGGAAGGAGTCGCGCACCGGTGTGGTCCGCGAGTGGCGGAACGGCAGACTGCGCATTGCCGTCGAACCGATCGCCGATGGTCATCGACTCCGCATGTCCACCGACAAGGAGGGCGCGCTGCGTGCGCCGCTGCTGCTGGGCAGCACGTTGCTGGGCGAAGCGGTGCTGTGCCTGGCGCTGGCGTCCGACCCGAAGCTCGTGGCGATCGGTGGTGTGCTCGCCGTGATGGGATCGCTGGCAGTGGCGTGGCCATTCGTCAGCCTCCCGAAGTGGGCGAACACGCGTGCGACACAGTTCGACGCGGTCGCACGCGAGGCGACGGCACTGACGCCGCCACGCGGGCCGGCCGACCCGCCGTTGTCGTTGTTGCGCGACGGCTGAGGCTTGCTGGTTGGTGTGCCGGGTGATTCTTTGGCTGAGGCCGCGTGCCACGGAAGACGGAGCAGGCATCCCGATCCTTCACCACTGGCGAAGCACTGATGCCCCGCTCCGACGCTGACGTGATCGTGGTTGGCGCCGGCCTCGCCGGCCTCGTTGCCGCCGCCGAGGCCGCCGACGCTGGTCGCAGCGTGATCATCGTCGATCAGGAAGGGGAGCAGAACCTTGGCGGCCAGGCGTTCTGGTCACTCGGCGGACTGTTCCTCATCGATTCGCCGGAGCAGCGACGGCTCGGCATCAGGGATTCGCGTGAGCTGGCTCTCCGCGACTGGATGGCGACCGCCGGATTCGATCGCGCCGACGATGCATGGCCACGCAAGTGGGCCGAAGCGTATGTGGACTTCGCCGCCGGCGAGAAGCGGTCCTGGTTGCATGCGCAGGGCATGCGCTGGTTTCCGGCGGTCGGCTGGGCGGAGCGCGGTGCCGCAGGGGCCAGCGCGTCAGGCAACAGCGTGCCGCGATTCCATGTGACGTGGGGTACCGGTCCCGGTGTGCTGGAACCGTTCATCCGCCGCGTCCGGGCACACGAGCAGGCCGGTCGCATCCGCGTTCGCTTTCGCCATCGTGTGCTCGGCCTGCTCGAGTCGTTCGGTACCGTGTTCGGCGTGCGGGGCGAGGTGCTCACGCCAACCGACGTGGCGCGGGGCGAGAGCAGCTCACGTGAGGTCGTCGATGACTTCACGCTCGAAGGCGCGGCAGTGATCGTCACGTCGGGCGGCATCGGCGGCAATCACGAACTGGTGCGCCACTACTGGCCGACGCAGCGACTGGGCGCACCACCCGCGTTCATGCTCTCCGGTGTCCCCGAGCATGTCGACGGCCTGCTGCAGCAGGAGCTTGCGAGGACGGGTGCCCGCCTCATCAACCCCGATCGGATGTGGCACTACACCGAAGGTCTGCGCAACTGGAATGCGATCTGGCCGAAGCATGGCATTCGCATCCTGCCGGGACCGAGCAGCCTCTGGCTCGATCCGTCCGGCAAGAGATTGCCATATCCGAACATCCCGGGCGCCGACACACTCGGCACGCTGCAGCACATCGGAACACACCGGTTCCCCTACACCTGGTTCGTGCTGAACAGGGCGATCATCAAGAAGGAGTTCGCGCTCTCGGGCAGCGAGCAGAATCCCGACCTCACGGGCAAGAGCATCCTGAAGGTGCTGCAGCGGATGGGCAGCGCCGTGCAGGCGCCGGTGCAGGCGTTCATGGACCACGGCGAAGACTTCGTGGTGCGCCACACGCTCCGCGAGCTCGTCGCCGGTATGAATGCCCTGATAGGCACCGCGCAGGTGGACTACGACACGGTGCTGTCGGTGGTCTCCGATCGCGATGCCCAGGTGGAGAATGTCGCGGGCAAGGACCCGCAGCTCGCCATCGCGCGGAGCGCGCGTGCCATCCTCAGCGAGAAGCTCATCCGCGTGGCGAAGCCGGCACCGATCCTCGATCCGGCCGACGGTCCGCTGATCGCGGTGCGTCTGAACATCGTCACGCGCAAGTCGCTTGGCGGTCTCGAAACCGATTTGCAGTCGCGCGTGATCGGTCAGGACGGTGCGCCGATTCCAGGACTGTACGCCGCGGGCGAAGTGGCCGGCTTCGGCGGCGGCGGCGTGCATGGCTACCGTTCACTCGAAGGCACGTTTCTCGGCGGCTGCATCTTCAGCGGGCGCGCGGCGGGTCGCAGTGCAGGCGAAGTCAGCGGGTAGACAGCGCACTCACTGCTGGCCGCGTTGTGGAAGGCCCTCGTCATTCCACCGCAGCATCCCCCCGGCCAGCGACGTCACCCGCGTGAACCCCGCCGCCTGCAACTGACGGACGGCCTCGGCACTGCGCTTGCCACTGCGACAGTGCACGACGATCTCCCGCGATGCGTCGAGGGTCGCCATCACGCTGGCGAGTGTGCCCAGGGGGATGAGACGGGCCGCACTGATTCGTTCTTCGGCGGCTTCGTGCGGCTCGCGCACGTCGATCAGGTCGAAGTCGTCGTGCCGTGCCAGTCGTTCGGCGAGATCCACCGGCATGATCTCACGCACGGCGTCAACGCCGCCGCCCTGCAGCGGCGCCGTGCCGCAGAACTCGTCGTAGTCGATGAGCTGTGTGATGGTCCGCGTTCCGCAGGCGGGACAGTCGGGGTCACGATCGAGGTGCACCGTGCGCGTCTCCATCGTGAGCGCGTCCAGCATCAGCAGGCGACCGGCCAGACCGTCGCCCAAACCGGTGATCAGCTTGATCGTCTCCAGCGCCTGAATGGTGCCGATCAGCCCCGGCAGCACACCCAGCACACCGCCCTCCGCACAATTGGGCACCATGCCGGCCGGTGGCGGCGTCGGAAAAAGGCAGCGATAGCAGGGGCCGTCCGTGGTGGCGAACACCGACGCCTGTCCGTCGAACTGGAACACTGAGCCGTGCACGTTCGGCTTGCCCAGCAACACGCAGGCATCGTTCACGAGGTAGCGCGTGGCGAAGTTGTCGGTGCCGTCCACGACGATGTCATACGCCCGGATGATGTCGAGCGCGTTGGCCGAGGTCAGCCAGCTGGCATGCAGTTCCACCTGCACATGCGGATTGGCGTCGTGCAGCCGATCACGCGCCGACTCCAGCTTGGGTCGGCCCACATCGCGCGTGCCATGCAGCAACTGGCGCTGCAGGTTGGTCACGTCCACGACGTCATTGTCAACAAGACCGATCGTACCTACACCGGCAGCCGCCAGGTAGAGCGCCGTCGGTGATCCGAGTCCGCCGGCACCTACGATCAGGACGCGCGCCGCCTTCAGGCGCTGCTGTCCCGCCACCCCGACGGACTGGAGCGTAATGTGTCGCGCGTAGCGCTGCCGCTCCTCGGGTGAGAGCGTCGGCAGCGGGGCGGAGGACGGTGGGGAGGGGCTCTCGGATGGCACCACGATGATTTCCGGAAGGAAGGAGAGTCAAACGCTCGTCATCTTCGGCGCCGCGCGCAACATGGCGCAACCGGGACCGACCCCTATGTTGGTGTGACCCATGGTTCCAGGAGCCGACGATGCGCGGTGTGCGAGTGCTGGTGGGGACGCGCAAGGGCGCGTTCATTCTCACGTCCGATGCGGCACGCAAGGAGTGGCACGTCGACGGTCCACATTTCCCTGGCTGGGAGATGTATCACGTCGCGGGATCACCGGTGGACCCCGATCGGATCTACGCCTCGCAGTCGAGCGGCTGGTTTGGGCAGGTGATCCAGCGCTCCGACGACGGCGGCAAGACGTGGATCCCGCTCGACAACAAGTTCTCGTATGAAGGCGACGCCGGTACCCACATGTGGTACGACGGTACGCCGCATCCCTGGGAATTCAAGCGCATCTGGCATCTCGAACCGTCGCTCACCGAGCGCGACGTGGTCTATGCCGGCGCCGAGGATGCCGCGCTGTTCAGGTCCACGGACGGCGGCGCCAGCTGGATCGAGCTCTCGGGGCTGCGGAAACATGGCACCGGATCACAGTGGCAGCCGGGCGCCGGCGGCATGTGCCTGCACACCATCATCCTCGATCCCACCAATCCGCAGCGGATCTGGGTGGCCATTTCGGCGGCGGGGGCCTTCCGCACCGACGATGGCGGCGTGACGTGGACACCCATCAACAAGGGCCTCCGCTCCGGCCAGATCCCCGAGGAGGATGCCGAGGTGGGGCACTGCGTGCACAAGCTGGCCATGCATCCGTCGCATCCCGAGCGACTGTACATGCAGAAGCACTGGGACGTGATGCGCAGCGACGATGCGGGTGCACAGTGGTACGAAGTGAGTGGGAACCTGCCCTCCGACTTCGGATTCCCGATCGACGTGCACGCGCATGAGCCCGAAACGATCTATGTGGTGCCGATCACCAGCGACATCCATCACTTCCCACCCGACGGGAAGCTGCGTGTGTATCGCAGCCGAACCGGTGGGACCGACTGGGAAGCACTGACGGACGGGCTGCCGCAGCGCGACTGCTACGTGAACGTACTGCGCGATGCGATGGCAGTAGACCGGCTGCCGTCGTGCGGCATCTACGTCGGCACGACGGGTGGTGCGGTGTACGTGTCGTCAGATTCCGGCGACCATTGGATGCCGATCGTGCACGACCTGCCGGCGGTGCTGTCGGTCGAGGTGCAGACCCTCGCATGACGATGACGGTCCCGGTGCGTGTGGTGTTGCCGGCGCCGCTCTGTACTCTGGCGCGTGTCGCCGGCGAGATTTCGGTCGACGTGACGTCGCCGGTGACGCAGCGCAGTGTGGTCGATGCGATCGAGTTGCGTCATCCGATGTTGCAGGGCACCATCCGCGATCACGTCACGAAGCAGCGTCGCGCGTTCGTGCGGTTCTTCGCCTGCCGCCGGGATCTGTCACTGCAGGCGATCGACGAACCGCTGCCGCCCTCCGTGGCCGATGGCAGTGAGCCGCTGCTGATCATCGGGGCGATGGCTGGAGGGTGATGCAGTGTCGGGTGTTACGTATTTCACCGGATACTGCAGCGTTGGCGGCGTACCGATGTTACGGGCATGACGCCAGCCGACGTTCTACCCTTCCAGCGTGCCGGGGGCCGGCCGCCCGCCGAGTCGCCCCCATCTCACGGTGGATCCGGTGGGTCGGGCGGCACGGGCATCGTCATGATGAATCTCGGCGGTCCGCAGACGCTCGACGAGGTCGAGCCGTTCCTGCTGCGACTTTTCGCCGACCGCGAGATCATCCAGCTCCCGTTTCAGGATTACCTCGGCAAGTTCATCGCGACGCGACGGGCGCCCAAGGTGCGGAAGCTCTACGACGCCATCGGTGGCGGTTCGCCGATCCTGCACTGGACGGAGGCGCAAGGGCGCGCGATGTGCGAAAAGCTCGATCGTGTCTCGCCGGAGAGCGCACCGCACCGCTTCTACGTCGCGTTTCGCTACACGGCACCGTTCGCCGACGACGCAGTGCGCGCCATGCACGCCGACGGTGTGACGCGTGCGATTGCGTTCACGCAGTACCCGCAGTGGTCGTGCTCCACCACCGGCTCGAGCCTGAACGATCTGTGGCGCTCGCTCACGCGCACGGGGCTGGAGGGTGCATTCTCGTGGAGCATCATCGACCGGTGGGGAGAGCACGAGGGCTTCGTGCGTGCCATGGCCAGTGCGGTGCAGGATGGACTGGATCAGTACGCCGAGGCGGAGCGTGACGACGTGCTGGTGATGTTCAGCGCGCACTCATTGCCACTCGCCGTCATCGATCGCGGTGATGCGTACCCGTCGGAAGTGGCTGCCTCGATGAGCCGCGTGGTGGAAGCCGCCGGACTGCGGAACCCGTATGCCCTCACGTTCCAGTCGGAGGTCGGACCGGTGCGATGGCTTGGTCCGAGCACTGAGGCGGCGATCAAGCAGCTGGCAGCGCGTGGCCAGAAGAACGTACTCGTGGTCCCGATCGCCTTCACCAGCGATCACATCGAGACGCTCTCGGAGATCGACATCGAATACGGAGAACTCGCACATTCGCTGGGCATGCACGGCTTCAGGCGTGTCCCAGCGCTGAATGCGCGCCCCGATTTCCTGGAGGCACTGGCAGACATCGTCGTCGACCATCTTCAGGCCGCCGCACCGTACAGTGGTCAGTATCGGCAGAAATGTCAGGGTTGCACCAACTCGGCCTGTCGAGGCGTGCCGTCGCGAGTGGCGGCAGCGGGACAGTGTGCGGAGCCGCTGGAGTCGGTGGCGAGAAGCTGACGTGTTTCTGTCATCAGGACAGATGGTCGAGTGCGCGCACGAGACGAGCGACGCCGACGACATCGAGCTCGCTGTGCCCGTGACCTGTGGACACGCGAGCCGGACTGCGACATTGCGCACCTGATCGCCATATTTGTGCGATGAATTTCGGCAGCTTTCGCACGACATGACGATATGACCACATCGCCAGCGACCCGATTGCGACACGATCCCGACGGCCTCAACTCGGCCGGCGATCCGTCGGTCGTGGCCCGCACACTCGAGACACCCGTCGAGCACTTCTTCACCCGCAGTCATGCGCGGCCACCCGTGGTCGATGTGGCGACCTGGCGGCTCGAGGTGGATGGGTGCGTCGAGCGGCCACTGTCACTTTCGCTGGATGAGTTGCGCCAGTTCGAACGTCGTGAGGTGACGGCGACGCTGCTCTGCGCCGGCCTGCGCCGCAACGAGCTGCTGCAGGTCGCACCGCTGCCCGGCGAGTTGCCATGGGGGCCGGAGCCGGCCGCGACGGCCCGATGGACCGGAGTCGCCTTGCGCGACGTCCTCGACGCAGCTGGTGTGACTGACGAGACGCAGCACATCGGGTTCACCGGTCTCGACGCCGTCGAGCGTCACGGGCACACGTTCGGCTTCGGTGGTTCGATCACGCTCGACAAGGCGCGCGACGTCGACGTGCTGCTGGCATTCGAGCAGAACGGCGACGTGCTGCGCATTGAACATGGATTCCCGGTTCGGATGATCGTCCCCGGATGGATCGGTGCGCGGAGCGTGAAGTGGCTCGGGCGCATCACCGCGCTGCAAGCGCCGTCGGACAACTACTTCCAGACCAAAGCGTATCGGATTCAGCGCGACATCGATCCGGCGAATCCGACCGATGTATCGGGCGGCACTCCGCTGTCGGCGACGAACCTGAATGCCGTGATGCTCGAGCCAGCGGCCGATGCCGTGCTCGCCGCTGGTACCGTGACGCTCCGCGGATGGGCCGTCGGCGCCGCGGGTGCGCCGATCACGTCGGTCGAATACTCCGTCGACGATGGGGCGAGCTGGAACTCGGCGACGTTGCTTGCAGAGCGCACACGGTGGAGCTGGACGCAGTGGACGGCCGAGGTGCAACTCGCACCGGGCGCGCACTCGCTGCTGGTGCGCGCACATGACACGACTGGCGTGCCGCAGCCCTCGCGTCTGGCTGACGTGTGGAACGCGAAGGGGTACATGAACAACAGCTGGCATCTCGTGGGCCTGACCGTGGTGTAGTGCGGCCGTGATCGGACGGTCCAGCGACAGTCAGCGCCGCGGTGGGTGCGTGATGCCGCACGTGGGTCTAGACAGACGCACCGAACAACTTGCCGACGAGCGCCGACGCGGCCATCGCCAACGCACCCCAGAACATGACACGCGCGGCGCCTCGGCCGAGTGATGCCCCACCGACGCGCGCGGCCAGCGCGCCGAGCACGCCCAACAGCAGCAGTGCGCTCCCGGTCACCAATGGCGAGACCACGGCGCGTGGCGCGAGTGCCGCGACGACGACCGGAAGGACGGCCCCAACAGCGAAGGTGCCCGCCGAGGCCAGCGCTGCCTGAATCGGACGGGCCGCGGTGATCTCCGACAAGCCGAGTTCGTCGCGCGCGTGCGCTCCGAGGGCGTCCTTCGCCATCAGCTGATCGGCCACGTCGATTGCGAGCGCCGGAGTCAGCCCTCGCGCCACATAGATGCCCGCCAACTCCTGCCGCTCGTGCTCCCAGTCGGTCGCGAGTTCGAGCGTTTCGCGAGCCAGGTCCGCGGCTTCGGTGTCGGCCTGCGAGCTGACCGAGACGTATTCCCCAGCCGCCATCGACATGGCGCCGGCAACGACGCCAGCCACACCAGCCACCAGCAGCGCCGAACGTTCGGTGCCTGCCGCCGCCACCCCGACGACGAGGCTCGCCGTCGAGATGAGGCCGTCGTTTGCTCCGAGGACCGCGGCGCGCAGCCAGCCGATGTGCATGGAGCGGTGCCGTTCAACGTGCATGGCGAGGCCCGGTCAGGGATAAAGGTGCGTCGCGGCGCGATGCGTCACTGCCGATCATCGTCATCGTCCTCACCGCTTCGCGTGGATTTCGCTGCGGTGCTGCTGTCAGCCGGCACGAGTATTCCTGCCTTCGGCGCCGCCGTCGCACCATCAACGTAGGCGCTCGCCGCGCCGTGCGTGTAGACGAGCGCGCCACCCGAGTGCCCGACGCGATAGCCCGCCACCAGCAGCATCAGCGAGCCTGCGGTGGCCAGTACACGCGCCGGCGCGCCGACCCTGCTGCTCAGTAACCCGACGGCCGACACGCCGAGCACGGCGACCGAGAGCCAGAGAAAGAGATCGGCGGCGTCTTCATGGGTCTCGAATGCCGCCTCAGGGACCACCCGCTCGACCTTCTCTTCCTGGTCCTCGCCGGTCTCGACGGATGCCCACGCGCTGGCACTCAGTGCCAGGAACATTGCGACGGCGATGCTCCAGCTCCGGATCGGTCGCGCACCTCGCTGGACGGCGATGAGCGCACCGACGGCGAACAGCGGCACCAGCACCGCGAGTGCCATCGGCAGATGCACCACGGCTGGGTGCAGCGGTGTGGGAATCAGGGAAGCGAGCGTGCCAGCCATTGTGACCTCCGAATGAGACGAGCCGTGATGCGGGAGGCTCCCGTCATCACGCTGTATCATCGGTGCTCCGTCATGCGGCGAACATCCGACATCTGCCCTGTTCCGGGCCGTACGTACATTTGCAGGACGGTATCCGACAGATGTCGCATGCCGATCTGTCCTCTGCAGGGATCACATGACCGCCGATTTCGACGACGCGAACAGCGACGAACGACGACTGCGCCCGGTGGTGCTGCTCGTGCTGGCGCTGGTCGTGGTCGGCAGTGCCGTGGACGTCTACATGGATGGCCCTGAGCAATGGGCGTCACTGCATGTGGTGATGGAATTGATGCTGATGGTCGTCAGCGCATCAGTCGGCCTGATGCTGTTGCGTAACTGGCGCAATGCGGAGAGTGCGCTCGCCGTTTCTGAGCGGACCCGTTCCATGGTCGAAGGCGACCGGAGTGCGTGGCAGGCCCGCGCCGAGCAAGCTCTGCAGGGGATGGGGAAGGCCATTGATGGGCAATTTGATGCATGGCAACTGACGCCCGCCGAGCGAGAGGTGGCGCTCGCGCTGCTGCAGGGGCTGGGGCACAAGCAGATCGCGTATCGGACCAACCGCAGCGAAAGTACGGTGCGCCAGCATGCCGTTTCGGTCTATGGCAAGTCGGGGCAGGCCGGGCGGGCGGAACTGGCCGCGTTCTTTCTTGGCGGGCTGATGCTGCCGGCGACCACGTCTTCCACCGGTGCGCAGGTGGCGTCTCCCTGACCGCCCAGACTCCGCGATGAATCCGTCCGCCGCAGTGCGGTCGTAACCTCCCCGTCACCGGGGTGCCGACCTACCGACGGGCGACGAGGTCCGCATGCGGCGCATCGTCCTGCGCGAAATGTCGGCGCCTGCCCATCCATCCACGCAGGGGAGTTCGATGTATCGACGCACACTCGAGGCTGCCGTCGTCGCGGCAGCGCTCATGACCAGCGCCGTTTCGGCGTTGGCACAGGCGAGCGCCTACGCGCTCACCACCACGTCGTCAGGCGCACAGCAGCTGGTGCGGTTCAATCCGGCGGCGCCCGGGACCGTCACCACCGTCGGTACGACCGGCGTGGCGCTCACCGGCATCGATTTCCGCCCCGCCACGAATCAGTTGTATGGATACGACGGCGACAGGCTGTACATCGTGGACGTGAACACCGGATCGGCAACGCTCGCGTTCGATGTCGGGAATGTCGCTGGCGATCCAGGCTTCGACTTCAACCCGACCGTCGACCGCATCCGGCTGGTCGGCAGCAGCGGCACGAACTTCCGTCTCAATCCCCTCGACGGCTCGACGACCACCGATGGGGCGTACAGCTTCGCCATGGGTGACGTGAACGTCGGACGGGTGCCGTCGTTCACGGCGGTGGCATACACGAACTCCGACACCGATCCCGCCACTGGCACCACGCTGTATGCCATCGATCCCACGCTCGGGCAGCTGGTGCGTGTGTCGAGTCCGAACGGCGGAGCGGTCAACACCGTCGGCAGCCTCGGCCTCGGCAACTTCAGCGCCATTTCCGGCTTTGACATCCTCACCGTCGGCGGCGTCAATTCCGCCTTCTTCACCGGGGTGCGCGGCAACTCGATGATGACGCAGCTCTTCTCGATCGATCTCTCCACCGGCGCCGCATCGTTCATCGGGAATGTCGGGGCGGCGGGACGCGTGCAGGGGCTGGCGCTCACCTCGGCGTCTGTCGTTCCCGAGCCCTCGACGTGGGCGTTGATGGGGACTGGGCTCGTCGTCCTCGGAACACTGTCGCGTCGGCGCCGGACATCGCATAGTGCGTGAGCGTTCCGCTCACACCGGAACCCAGACCGACACCTGACCCGCCGGGCACGTGAAGTCTGCCACACCGTGATCATCGGTGATGATCACGGTGTCAACGTGCCCGGTCATGTCGCGGTAGCGCGCGTGTGGCACGCTGACCTGCATGCGCTTGACCGCGTCCCCGGCGTTGCTCATCACGACCACGAGCCCGCCGGGCCGCTCGACCGTCCCGCTCCGTACCCAGCCGATGCAGTGCGGCTCGTCGAAATAGTCGTGCTGCTCACCCCACGCATGGTCCTGTCGCGCGCGCAGGAAGCGGTCGACGAGAAATCGGTGCGGTGCGAGCTGGATGTCGTACGTGTCACCATCGGTGCCGGCATCGCTGTACTCGGCGCCGAAGTAGTCGGCATGGAACACACAGGGATACCCGTCCCGTCGCAGCAGGATCAGGGCGTACGCGAGCGGCTTGAACCACGGCTCCACGACACTTTCGAGGGCCTGCAGCGGCTGTGAATCGTGGTTTTCGACCATCGTCACGGCCATCGATGGGTCGCGCTGCACCAGCGAGCCGTCGAACACCTGCCGCAGGTCGAAGTCGGCGCGTTCCGTGCTGGCACGATGAAAATTGTGGTGCAGCGGCGCGTCGAACAGCATGATGCAGCGTTCGGTGATCGCGATGAACTCCTGCAATGTCGGCAGGTCGTAGCTCCAGTACTCGCCGACCGCGAAGAGTGGCTTCCCGACGCGCAACGTCACGTCGCGCAGCCAGTCGCGGAAGAAGGTCGCGTCGACATGCTTGACGGCATCGAAGCGGAAGCCATCGACACCGGTGGTCTTCACGTACCACTCACCCCAGGTCACGAGTTCCTCGCGCACCTCCGGATGTGACACGTCGATGTCGCAGCCCATCAGGTAGTCGAAGTTTCCCTTCTCGCCGTCCACGTGCGATGCGAACTGTTTTCCCTTGAACAGCCACACCTTGGTGCCATCGCCGGCGTCGTGATCCACCGCGGTGAAGTGCTCCCAGCGCCACTGCATGGTCGAGTGCACGCGGCGCCGGCCTGGGAACGTGAAATGTGTCCACGCGCGGATTGTCGTCGGCTCGCCCACTGGCTCGAGTCGATTCTCCGGATCGAACGGCGTGGCTTCGACTGTCTCCTCGGCGTCGGCTCCCATCTTGTGATTGAAGACGGCGTCAGCGTAGATGCGCAGTCCGGCATCACGCGCCGCGGTGCAGGCGGCGATGAGTTCATCCCGCGTACCATACTTCGTGCGCACGGTCCCCTTCTGGTCGAACTCGCCAAGGTCGAAGAGATCGTACGTGCCATAGCCGACGTCATCCGCGCCTCCGATGCCCTTGTACGCCGGCGGCAGCCAGAGCGAGCTGATCCCGAGCGCCGCCAGCTGTCGCGCACTGTGCGCCACTTCGCGCCAGAGTGATCCGTCCGCCGGACTGTACCAGTGGAAGTACTGCATCATGACGCCGTTCGTGTCCGACATGGTGGTGATGCCTCGTGGCTATGGTGGTGCTGTACAGGACCGAACCCCGCACGCTCGCGGAACCGCTGACTCCGCCTGCGTTCCCTCCTCAGCCTGCTGCGCGATCTTCGTGCCGACGCCGCCGGCTGCTCATTGGCGCAGCGGATGCTCCCGATGCTTGCGCCTACTCGGACGCGCCGTACTGTACAGCAGACGCCTCGGTTCAGCGGAGATCGGTGCCACGAGCGGGAGGCGGACCCACGGCAAGGAGAGTCCAGTGCAGGGTTCGAGAACAGCCGTCGCGTGGGCAGTTCCGCTCTGCCTGCTGTCATGCGATCGCAGCCGACCGCAGCCCGCCGACTCTACCTCCGAAAGTGCGACCGCGTCGTCGCTCTCGTCGACACGAACACAACCGCTCGACGGACTCGGCCGATACCATCGTCCCATCAAGACGACCGTCGTCGAGGCGCAGACCTTCTTCGACGAAGGGCTGACCCTCCTGTACGGGTTCAATCACGAGGAAGCCATTCGCTCGTTCGAACGTGCGGCGGCACTCGATTCGGTGTCACCGATGCCGCACTGGGGCATGGCACTCGCACTCGGCACGAACATCAACGATCCCGCTCCCGCCGATCGCATCACGAAGGCTGCGCGACATCTCGCTGATGCGACGCGGCGTGCACCGGCGGGCAGCGTCGTGGAGCAAGGACTCGTCGCGGCATTGGGCGCACGTTATGTCACCGGTGAGACCGGTGCGCGCGAGCAGGCCTACTCCAATGCGATGGGCGCGCTTTCCAGATCGCATCCCGAGGATGCCGATGTCGCCACGCTGTACGCGGAAAGTATGATGAACCTGCACCCGTGGCGCCTCTATCGCGCCGACGGTACGCCCGAGGTTTGGACGCAGCCGATCGTCGCGACGCTCGAGCGCGTGCTGGCGAGTCACCCGAGGCATCCCGGCGCCAATCACTACTATGTGCACGCCGTTGAAGCGTCGAAGCGGCCGGAACGCGCAGCACCATCCGCTGAGCGGCTCGAAACGCTGGTGCCTGGTGCCGGGCATCTGGTGCACATGCCGTCGCACATCTACATCCGCACCGGGCAGTACGCCAAGGCAGCCCAAAGCAATGCGATCGCTGCCGAGGTCGACGAGCGGTACCTCGAGCGGACTGGCGCCGACAATTTTTACGCGATGGCGTACTTCAGCCACAACCTGCAATTCGAGGCTGCGGCGGCGATGTTCAGCGGGAACCGTGCAGAGGCGATGCGCGCTGCGAAGCGGACCGTGGCGCTGACCGACCCGATGGCCGCTGGCATGGTGATGCTCGAGCCTTTCGCCGCCATGGAGTTGCTCGTGCAGGTGCGCTTCGGTGACTGGATGTCGATCCTGAAGCAGCCCGCGCCCGATCCACAGCGTACGCTGCAGACGGGGCTCTACCGATGGGCACGAGGCATCGCCCTCGCGCGGATCGGTCGCGCTGACGAGGCGAGCACCGAGCTCGCCGCACTCATACGGACGCAGGCGCGCGTCCCGAAGGACGCCATGGTCGGTCCGGTGAACTGGGGCGGCGACGTGCTGTCCGTGGCCATCGCCGATCTGCAGGGCCACCTCGCAGAGTCGCGCCGCGATTGGCGCACCGCCATCGCCGCGTACCGGCGTGCCGTCGCGGCGGAAGACCGTCTCGGCTACAACGAACCGCCCGACTGGCTCTTTCCCGAACGCGAGCGTCTCGGAGTCGTGCTCCTGGCTGCGGGTCGCACTGCGGAGGCCGAGGCGACGTTTCGTGCCGACTTGCAAGCGCACCCTGGCAACCCACGTGCGTTGCACGGACTCTGGCAAAGCCTGCTCGTGCGGCGCGTTCCGGCAGCCGCGAGCGCACGGAAAATGTTCGACGATGCGTGGAAGAGTGCGGACACGATGCTGGGAAGCGATCTGTATCCGAAGATGTGACGTGCCTCCCGGCGGTCAGCCGTGCCGCATCACATCCCAGCCGAGGTACTGCGTCACCGCTTCGTGCACCGAGTCGGCGACGTGCGAGAAGGTGCCCGCCACGTGATGTTCGAACCCGTTTCGGCAGATGTGCTTCAGCAGCGGCTGCAGGTTGGCGATTTCCACCACGCCGGCCCCGCCGAAGGTGTTCAGCGTGTCCTTGGTGAACTTGCCTTCGCCCACATAGCCGCGGATGGCGCCCGTGCGATCATCGGTGCTGAAGCGGGCGAAGGTCATCGCGCCGGCCTTCACTTTGCCGACGATGGTGCCGTAGGTGTTCTCCTTGCCCACCGTGCCGGCGATGATCTCCTGGTAGTCCATCACCGGTGCCTCGAAGAAATCCTTCGGCAGGTTACTGCAGTGGAAACAGACCGCCTTGTCGGGATCGTCGCCGTAGTTGTTGTTCCAGTCGAGCAGGGCGGCCGGTGTCTCCGAGGCGAGCGTCAGGGCATGCATGCTGATGGTGCCCATCACGTCCACTTCGCAGGCGCTGGGCAGGTTGGCGTTGCTCAGCATGCTCATCACGGTGCAGGGCACCACGCCGAAGTACTCCTCCATCGACGTCCAGCACTGCACCGCACTCACCGTCACGTCCACTTCCTTCATCCAGCGGTCCATCACGAGGCCGAGCTTCGCCATCTTGATCAGCGCCTGATCGGGTACGTCGCTGGTGTCCACGTAGGCCAGCATCTGGTCGAGCTGCGCCTGCACTGCGGCGTCATTGTCCTGCAGGCGCCCGATGCGGCCCATGATCTCCGACAGGTCGATCGGCTCCACCGAGATGCCCGCCGCCTCGAGAATCTTCTCGGAATAGCGCACCGTCTTGAACGCCGCCGGCCGCGCACCGATCGCGCCGATGCGGGCCCCGCGCAGCCCGCGCACCACACGGCAGGTGGCGGTGAACTGCCGCAGGTCGCGACGGAACGACGGCGACTCCGGCCGCTGCGTGTGCTCCGACGTGAGCGTGAAGCTGATGCCGTACTGCGACAGCACGTTGCACACCGACATCTTGCCGCAGAAGGCGTCACGGCGGTGATCGATCTTCATCTTCGACGGATCGTCCGACGTGGCATGTACCAGCACCGGCACGTTCAGCCCGGCCAGGCGGAGTGTGTCGGCCACCGCGCGCTCGTCGCCGAAGTTCGGCAGCGTCACCACCACGCCGTCGATCCGGTCACGGTGCTGACGGAAGAGCGCCGCACAGGCCTTCGCCTCGTCGCGACTTTCGATCGCCCCATGATTGGTGGCCGCCGCATCGATGATCACCGCATCGATCCCCTCTTCCTCCAGCGCGCGCAGGATCTCGGTGCGTCCCGTGGAGGCGAGGTGGCCCGGGAAGAAGCCGCGATTGCCGACGATCACGCCGAGCGTGACCCGGCGAGCCGGCATGACGGGGCGTGCAGCGGCCTTCGTCGCCTTCGTGGACGCGGCCTTGCCGCCGACGTTGGATTGCAGCTTGTGGAGACGCATGGCGAGGATGGTGTGAGGTGGGGGATGCGGACGGATAGACGCTACAGGGCGACGCGTTGACGCGCCATGCCACCCCGGTAGCTTCTGGTTCGGTGCGCAGTCGGTTGGCAGGCTGACGTGTGCATGTTCCTGCGACAAGGATTCCCGTCACTCCGATGTTCGATCCATCGCGTATCCGCATCCTGGCGGCATGACCACCCCCCGCATCCGGTTTCACGGAATCACGAAGCGATTCCCTGGCATGACCGCCCTGCGTGACGTGTCGTTCGACGTCGCGCCGGGCTCCTGTCACGCGATCTGCGGCGAGAACGGTGCGGGGAAGAGCACACTCGGCAAGATCCTGGCGGGGCTGCACCAGCCCGACGATGGCACCATGGAGCTCGACCGTGCGGCGGTCCGATTCGCATCACCGCGCGATGCACTTGCGGCTGGCGTGGCGATGGTGCATCAGGAGCTGGCGTTCTGCGATAACCTCACCGTCGGCGACAATCTCTGCCTGCGCAGCATCCCGCGTCGCAACGGATTCGTCGATGCGGCGGCCATGCGCGCGCGGTCGCTGGAGCGTCTGGCGGCTGTGGGCGCGCAGATCGATCCGTCGCGCCCGATGCACTCGCTGAGTGTGGCCGAGCAGCAGATGGTGCAGATCGCCGCGGCGGTGGGCGAGGGAGCCCGGGTGATCATCTTCGACGAGCCGACCAGCAGCCTTGGGGATGCCGAGGCGGAACGGTTGTACGCGCTCATCCACACCCTCAAGGCGCGGGGCGTGACGCAGCTGTACGTGTCGCATCGCATGCATGAGATCTTCGCGCTGTGCGACACGATCACGGTGCTGCGCGATGGGCAGCACGTGTCCACGCAGCCCACGGTGGCGCTCACCGAGGCGTCGCTGGTGTCGCAGATGATCGGGCGTGAGCTCAGCGAGTATCTGCCGTCGCATGCCGCACGGCCGCGCGGCGAGGAGCGTCTTGGCGTGACGGGCCTCACGTCGCCCGGACTCTTTCGCGATGTGACATTCAGCGTGCACGCCGGTGAGGTGGTTGGCCTCGCCGGCCTGGTGGGTGCTGGGCGATCGGAGGTGGCGCGGGCGATCTTCGGGCTCGACCCGCGGGTGAGTGGCCGCATTCGTGTGCGCGGGCGCGAGGTGACGATCGGCAATCCTCGCGATGCCATGAAGCTGGGCATCGGCTTCGTGCCGGAGGATCGCAAGAAGCAGGGGCTCGTGCTCGGCATGAAGAGTCGCGAGAATGCGACGCTGCCGACGATCACCCGGTTCGCGCGCGCCGGCTGGATCGATCGGGCCGGCGAGGCTGCCGCGGTGGCGACGAGTTTCACGCGCGTCGGCTTGAAGAGTGGTCGGGAGTCGGCGGTCCAGTCGTTGTCAGGCGGCAATCAGCAGAAGGTGGTGCTGTCCAAGTGGCTCACCGCCAACAGCGACCTGCTGATCCTCGACGAACCCACGCGCGGCGTGGACGTCGGGGCGAAGGCGGAGCTGCACGCGTGGATCGACCAGCGGGCGACGGAGGGGGCGGCGATCCTCCTGATCTCCAGCGAGCTGCCGGAACTGCTCTCGCTGTCGAGTCGCGTGCTGGTGCTGCGCAACGGCAGCCTGCGTGGTGAGCTGCCGCGGGCGCAGGCCACCCAGGAGTCGGTGCTTCGGCTGATGGCGGGACTGGACTGACCGTCGCGGGCGGGAGTTTTTTCACCCGAGCAAGGGCGATCAAAGGGGTCAGACCCTTTTGAAAATCTCCACCCTTGACTGCCAACTGTAAACTGCACAGTTTACAGTCATGCCCACCCTGGACTCCCTCGGCGCCACCCTCCGCGCCGCCCGTCTCGACCGTGCCAGTCAGGACCCCCGGCGATACTCCGTGCGCGCCCTCGCCGCCCGGCTTGGCGCCTCGGCCTCCTGGCTCTCGATGGTCGAGCGCGACGTCCAGCGGCCCACCGAGGAGATGGTCCGGGCCCTCGCCGACGAACTCGGCCTCGAGCCCGACCTCCTCCTCCCGCAAGCCGGACGCGTCCCGGCCGATGTGATCGCCGTACTGCTCGAACGCCCCGCACTCGTCGAAGCGGTGCGCGCCATGCGCGCCGTCTCCGACGCCGATGTCGCCCGCACCATCCGCCAGATTCACGACGGCGAGTGGTGATCACTGCACGACCCTGACCGGAGACCGTCGATGACCCTCGAACTGCTGAGTGACCACCTCGTCTTCCGCTTCCCGGAGATCCACGAGGACGCGGTGCTGCGCGTGACCTTCCATCGCACGCTGCGCGTGCCGGACGACGGTCACACGCACTGGCTGCCACCCGGACTCGGGGCGTTCCCGCTGCGTGACGTGACGACCTTCGGTGACCGGCTCCCCGACGCATGGCGCGCACGCGGTGGCGTGGTGCTTCCGATGTGGCAGGGCGAGGCGTGCTGGCTCAGCTTCGACAGCCCGACGGGCTATCCCATGGCGGTGAAGGTCGCGGCAGGCAAGATCAACGCGCTCACCGGCAAGCCATGGACGGAGGCGCTCGATCACGAGGAGCAGGACTTCCTCGAAGCGCCAGAGCAGCCGTGGATCGATGGATTCTGCGTGACCAAGGGCACCGTGCGTCAGTTCGTCGCCATGCCGCTCGGCAAGGGCTACACGGCTGAGGAGCAGATCACCGGAGCCGCCGAATTCGGCGGTGTGCAGCTGCTGGTGCGGCCGCTGCGTGGGGAGGTGTGGGAAGCGCGGAAGCAGGCGGAGATACACGAACTGAGCGACGTCACGTTCGATCTGATGTGTTCGAGCCTCAGTTCCATGGAGACCATGGGTCTCGCCCCCGGCGGTTCCATCCGGCAGGAGATCGCCGAAGCGAGCGAGCGGCCGCGCGACTGGGCGCCGATGGCATCACGTGAGCGGTGCTTCGTGCACCTCGTCAACAGCACCCAGTGGCAGAAGATTGCCGGCAGCCCGCCACCGACGAAGGCGCCCACGGCCGCCGAATACACTCGCGCCAGTCTGCCGTGGTTCGACTGGTACTCCGACAAGGGCGCGATCGAGGGAAGCACGGTGCTGGACAAGCTGCAGACCGTCCTCGACCTTGGAATGGCGAACGGCGAAAAGCCGCTCGACGAGAACGAAAGCTTCACCCCGCCGACGCCCGTCGTCCTGAAGAAGAACCCGCTGGTGAGTGCTGGAGAGATCAACGCATGGTGAACCAATTCCGGCGAGTCGCTGCACTCGCGCTCTGCACCGCGACCACGCTCGGCGCGCAACGCCGCACGCCGTACGACGTGGAGATCCGCTGGACGAGCTACGGCATTCCGCACGTGAAGGCCGCGAACTGGGGGAGCCTCGGCTACGGCTTCGCGTACGCCACCGCCACCGATGCATTCTGCACCATCGCCCGCGACGTGATGATGGTGAACGGCGAATCCTCCCGATTCCTCGGGCCGGGTGAAGGGCGGAGCGACAGCGATGTCTTCCACCGCACCATGCTCGACTCGACCGTCGTGCGACGGTTCAACGCCACGCAGGGCGCGAAGGCCGACCGATTCACCGATGGCTACGTGGCGGGCTACAATCGCTACCTGCGCGATCATCGTGATTCGCTGCCGACCGACTGTCGTGGCGCCGCATGGGTGCGTCCCATCACCGTCAATGACGTCACGAAACTCACGATCGGCTTCGGCATCCGCTACGGCGTGGGGCGCTACCAGAAGGAGATGGCCACCGCGGCGCCGCCGGGCGCGCTCCGCACCGGCAGCATCACCACCGACTTCACCACGCCCGAAGGCATCGGCAGCAACGCCGTGGCGATGGGCCGCGACGTCACCGCATCAGGGCGCGGCCTGCTGCTTGGCAATCCGCACTACCCGTGGCAGGGGTCCTCGCGATTCCACCTCATCCACACCACCATTCCCGGTGAAGTGGACGTGATGGGGGCGAGTCTCTTCTCCACGAGCCGCGTCGCGATCGGCTTCAACAAGGACATCGCCTGGAGCCACACCGTGTCCACCGGCGTGCGCTCCACGATCTACGCGCTCGACCTGAAGCCCGACGATCCGACACAGTATCGCTACGGTACGACCTGGCGCCGCATGACGCGCGTGCAGTTGGCGGTGCCGGTGAAAGCCGCTGATGGCGCTGCCGCCACCGAAACGCGCACCACCTGGTTCACCCACTACGGTCCGGTGGTGGCCTCCGAGCAGCTGCCGTGGACGGCTGCGCGCGCCTACGCCGTGCGCGACGTAAACCTTGGCAATGATCGCAGTGCCGCCACCTACGACCGACTCAGTCGCGCACGCACCGTGGACGAGGTGGACGCCGCGATCCGCGAACAGGGCGTTGCTTTCACCAACACGATCGCGGCGGATCGCGCGGGATCGGCCTATTACGCCGACATCAGCCTCGTGCCCAATCTCGATGCCGCCACGCTCGATCGCTGTCGCGTGAAGCCGGCCGGTGTGCCCGCGTCGGTGGTCGTGCTGAACGGCGCCGAAGTGAGTTGTGAGTGGAAGCCCGATCCGCGTGCGAAGGTCGCCGGCGCCATGCCCCCTGCACTGATGCCGAGTGTGCGGCGTACGGACGTCGTCTCCAACGCGAACGACAGCTACTGGCTCTCCACGCCCGCGGCAAAGCTCGAGGGCTTCTCTCCGATCATCGGCGATGAGCGCACCGCGCGCAGCCTCCGCACCCGTGCTGGGCTGGCCTTCATCGCCGAAGCGCTCAAGAACGGGCAAAAGGCCACACCGCAGACGCTGGAATCGATGCTCTTCTCGCACCGGAACTTTGGTGCCGAACTGCTGCTCGACGATCTGCTCACGATCTGTGCGGCACCGCTGGAGCCTGTCGTGCTTTCCGGTCGCAGCGAGGACATCGGGCCGGCCTGTGCCGCGCTGACGCAGTGGGATCGGAAGGAGACGGTCGAGAGTCGTGGCGCGCAGGTCTGGCGTGAGTTCTGGCGGCAGGCGGCACGCGTGCCCGGACTCTATCGGGTGCCGTTCGATCCGAACGATGCGACGAACACGCCACGTGGCCTCGCCGTGGAGCAGCCAGGCGTGCGCGAGGCAGTGCGGCGCTCCCTGGCCCGTGCCGGCCAGCTGCTGCGACAGGCCAACGTGCCGCTCGATGCCACGCTCGGCAGCATCCAGTACGACATGCGCGGCAGCGAACGTATCCCGATTCCCGGGGGGCAGGGTGGAACGGGGATGTGGAGCGTGATCACCACCGATCTCACGCCCAAGGGCTACACGCCGATCATTCACGGCAACAGCTACATCCAGATCGTGGGCTGGAGCGCCGAGGGTGCGGTGGAGGCGCGGGGTATCGTGACGTACTCGCAGTCCGACGATCCTGACTCGCCCCATTCCGGCGACTTCACGCGGATGTACTCGAAGGGGCAGCTGGTGCGGCTGCCGTTCACGGACGCGGAGATCGCGGCGGATCCGGTGCTGCGGACGAGGCGGCTGCGGCAGTAGGGGCGCGCCGATGCCGCCGTGGGACCGGTGTCGTCAGCGCGGGCGAGCCGCCATCCAGCCTCGGAGCCGCTCCGACGCTGCCGAATCGCGCTGCGTGCTCGCCGCGATCCATCCCTGATACTCGGGCAGCTTCTTCAGGTACGTCAGGTAGCGGGGATAGCTGCGCGCGTCCTTTCCGTCGAGAATCTCCAGCGACGTTCGAATCGTGGCCGCGGCGAATGCGTCCCAGATCCGTTTGCCGAAGGCGGCGGTCGCCAGATGCGGTGCGCCGAGATAGCCGGGCCATCCGTCACGCCGAGCCACGGCGAACGCTTCTGCGTAGTTCGCCCCGGACACCGGTACCGCCGTCCGCCGTTCCGTCGACACGAGATCGGGACGCAGGTGCAGCATCAGGCTGTGCTCGTCCATCCCCGCGTGCAGCGACAGCCCGTCCGCTGCCTTCTCGGCCGGCGTCATGACGCGCATCGCGTCGCCCCAACCACCGAGCACGGGTAGCAATCCCCACAGATTCACCATGGTGCCGTTGTACGTCTCGGAGAAGTAGTCCGACGCATCGTCGATGGCACCGATGTGCAGCGGCGAGCCGTGCACGTGCACCACGAAGATCCGGAGGAAGCCCTGCTCGCCGAGTTCCGTGGCGAGGTCGACGAAGGTCGCGCGGAGCGTGGACGGGCGCACCGCGTAGGTGCCCGCGAAGGAATACTGTCCGCCGATCTCGTTCGATCCGCTCGCGCCGGTGGCGACCGGCGGAAATACGAGCACCGTCCAGCCCGGTCGTGCACGCGCGATGCCGGCGGCGAGTTCGGTGGTCAGGCGTGCACTCAGAATGCCATCGGTGTACGCCGGCAGATATGGGCCATGCTCCTCGAGCATGCCACCCGGCAGGATCACGACGGTTCGCGACCGGTCGAGCGCGCGAATCTGTCGCGTGTTGAGGTCGGCCACGCGCACGACCTGCGCGCCGAGTGGTGCCGCGAGGATTGCAATGGCGAGCAGGAGCAGACGACGTCGCACGGGAACGCTCCGGTGTTCGGGACATGGACTGCCAACCGCACTGCGTGAAAGTACGCGTCCGGGGCTCCATCATCGGGGTCCAGCATGGTCTGCGCCGTCGAACCATGACAGGGGAGAGCGCCCTCGCTCGGAGCGCCCGCCGTCAACGTATCCCCCATCGTCCGTTCGTGGGGTCCGTTCATGGGGTCCGTTCATGGGGTCAGAGTCCTTGAACCCGTTCATTGGGTCAGAGTCCTTGAACCAGAGTCCTTGAACCAGAGTCCTCGTTCATGGGGTCAGAGTCCTTGAACCGAGATCATAATGGTTCAAGGACTCTGACCCCTTGATGGTTCGGTGCGCCTGCCGTTCACGGAGGCGGAGATCACGGCGGACCCGGCACTCCGGACGACGCGACTGCGGCAGTAGTCGAGCGTTGGCTGGTGCGCCGGTACGATCACCTCAGGGCGATCGTACCGGCGCGCTTCCGAGTGCATCGTGCACTTCCTGCTGGGCCGCGGCGAGCCGCACGGCATCCTGGCTCAGTACACGCGCGGCATCGAGCAGCGTCGTCATCGGAGCGACGTCACCAGCGCCTGCATGCAACCGCAACAGGTCGAGCCGGATGTTCTCCAGTGCGGCGACACTCGCGGCGAGTTGGCCCGCCGCCGTAGCGCGTCGCACCGCGAGTAGCTCCGAATCGGCGGTGCCGGACGGCGCGAGTGCGGCGACGACGTCGAGTTCCGCGCGCGCTGCCGCGGCGTGGGCTTCAAGGGCCTCCACGGTTGCCGGCAACTCGGCGAGATCCACGCGGAATGCATCGGGCAGTGCAGCGAACAGTTCTCCCAGTGCCGCACCGAGCGCCGCCTCCGTCGCACGGAAGCCACCGGCGCCGACTGGCGCCCGCGAGTGCGCTGGTGCACCGAGCTTCCCGGCCAGCCAGTCACCCGCGCTGCTGTTCCAGAGACGGTCGCGCACACCGGTCTGCCACCAGGCGCGCACGCGCTTCGGAATGAACGACACGTCGAGGGCATTGCTGACGGCGCCAAGTAGCATGGTCGTCAGCAGTGGCACGATGACGAAGATCGCACGAATCGGTTCACCATAGTTTGCGCTGAACAGCATGGCAGCCGTCGTCATGGCCAGCGTCATGGCCGACGCGACCGTCGCACCGCGCAGGAGTTTGCGTGTGCCACTCTCCTCGTCTGCGTTCGACAGCGCTTCGGCGTCATCCTGCTCCCGGCGCGCGATACCGATCGCCGCGCGCAGGTCAGCCAGCGTGTGCCCTGCGCGAAACTGTCGTTTGGCCTGGTTCAGGTGAAATCCCACCACCGGCAGCAGCGGCAACGACGCGATCGCGGCCAGCAATACGATGTCCGCGGGACCATCCGGCCGGTTGCCGGTCACCCACGCGACGAGGTTGCCCGTCGTCATCAAACCGAAAACCGTCGACCAGCCGAGGTACGGGACGAGCAGCGGATTCCGTGCGCCGAGCCACGCGCGCATCGACGTCGGCAACACCTGTCTCGGCTCCAGTGATGGCGCGAGCGCGGCGGCGAGTGATTCCCCGTTCTGATAGCGCATCGCCGGGTCACGGGCGAGGCAGCGGTCGATCGTCAACGCGAGCGACGATGGCAGTCCCGGCGCCACCTGAAGCACGCTCACGGGCGACTGTGTCGCCTGCTTCACGAGCAGCGCGGGGAACGTGGAGCCTTCGAAGGGCAGCCGTCCGCTCACCGCAAGATGTCCCACGACGCCGAGCGCGTAGATGTCGCTGCGTCCATCGACGGTGTCGTTCGCCGCCTGCTCCGGGCTCATGAAGTGTGCGGTACCCATGAGCGGCTGGGATACGCGCTCATCGCCGGTGTGGGCGTCGCTGCGGGCGATGCCGAAATCGGTGACCAGCGCGCGCCCCGTCTCGCGCTCGAGCAGGATGTTGTCCGGCTTGATGTCCCGATGCACGATGCCGCGGCCATGCGCGTACGCGAGTGCCCACGCCACCTCGCGCAGCACGCGCGTCGCGTCGGACGCACCCAGTGGTCCGCTGGTGCGCAGCCGCTCGCCGAGCGTGACGCCGTCGACGAAGGTCATCACGAAGTAGACCACGCCGCCCGCCTCGCCGACGCGGTGGATCGGGACGATGTGCGGGTGTGAGAGACCGGCGGCGGTGCGTGCCTCGCGGACGAACCGCTCCCGGGCCTCGGCTGAGCGGGCGAGGGCCGCCGGCAGCGTCTTGATCGCGACGTCGCGGTCCAGCTGGACGTCGCGCGCGAGGTAGACGACGCCCATGCCGCCACGTCCGAGTTCCCGCTGGAGGGAGAACTCGCCGGCGACGGCTTCCTGGAGCGCGAGGAATTCGGCGGCGGGGGCAGTCATGGGAGTAAAAGTACTTTACACCACAAAGCATTTGAGGGCAAGGGCTCCCTCACCCGCATCGATGCTCCGTATGGCGACGCCACCGTGTCGTGGCTCGTCACTCGCGACGCCACTCGTGGCTCGAAGTCCTTGCCCGCTGCGGGGGACAGAGTCAGCGCCAACGCATCCCCCGTCCGCCGAGTAAAGTGGGGAGTCTGCACCGCCGCGTCCGCCCCAACCGAGGCATGAATGCCGTACAACCGCCGCGACTTCCTGAAGACCAGCGCTGCTGCCACCGCGCTCGTCATCGCCACCCCCGACCGTGCCATCGCCTCCGGACGCCTGCCGTCCCGATGGACCGAGACGGTCTCCGACGAGCTCATGGCCGCCGCCCTCGGTGCCGCCCGTGCCGCCGGCGCCAGCTACGCCGACGTGCGCATCGGCCGGTATCGCAGCCAGAACATCGGTACCCGTGAGCGCCAGATCACCGGCGTCTCCGACTCCGAGTCGTACGGCATGGGCGTTCGCACGATCGTGAACGGGGCGTGGGGTTTCGCCGCCACGAGCGTGATGACGACCGACGGTGTGGCGAAGGTCGCACGTGAAGCGGCCCGACTCGCTCGTGCCGCCAGTGCCGTGCAGAAGCGGAAGATCGAACTGGCGCCGACGCCGGTGGTGAAGGGCACCTGGCAGACACCGGTGAAGCGCGATCCGCTCGAGGTGCCGATCGAGCAGAAGGTCGCGATGCTGCTCGCCGCCAACGATGCCGCGCTCAAGGTGCCAGGTGTGCGCTTCGTGAACTCGGGCCTGCAGCTGCTGCGCGAGATCAAGATGTACGCCAACAGCGAAGGCTCACAGACCACGCAGACCTTCATCCGTGTGGGCCCGTCGTTCTCGGCCACGGCCGTAGGCAACGGCGGCTTTCAGCAGTACGGCGAGGAACTGGCGCCGCGCGGGCAGGGCTGGGAGTACGTCGAGTCGCTGAACATGCCGGGCAACGCCGCCAAGTGGGCGTCGCTGGCAGTGGAGAAGCTCGGTGCACGCTCGGTGGAGCCTGGGCGCTACGACCTGATCATCACGCCGGAGAACCTCTGGCTGACGATCCACGAAAGCATCGGCCATCCCACCGAACTCGATCGCGCACTGGGCTACGAGGCGAACTTCGCCGGCACGTCGTTCATCGCACCGCCGGAGAATCACATCGGGAAGCTCAAGTACGGCCGCCCACTGATGAACATCCAGGGCGATCGCACGCAGGAAGGGTCGCTGGCCCGCTGCGCCTGGGATGATGAAGGCGTCGCCGCCGACCAGTGGCTGATCGTGGACAAGGGGATCTTCAAGGACTACCAGACCACCCGCGAGCAGGCCGCACAGATATCGAAGCTCACTGGTGTCACCAAGTCACACGGCTGCTCGTTCGCCGACTCGTGGGACTCGGTGCAGTTCCAGCGCATGCCGAACATCTCGCTGCTGCCATCGGAGCAGAACACCACGCTCAACGACATCATCGCCGCCACCGATCGCGGCATCGTGATCAAGAACCGCGGCTCCTGGTCCATCGATCACCAGCGCTACAACTTCCAGTTCTCCGGCCAGGCATACTACGAAGTGCGCGGCGGCAAGATCGTAGGCATGCTCAAGGACGTGGCGTACCAGTCCACCACGCCGGTGTTCTGGAATGCGATGGACATGATCGGCGGCAAGGATTCGTACTACCTCGGTGGCAGCTTCGGTGACGGCAAGGGTCAGCCGTCGCAATCCAACTCCGTCAGTCACGGCTGTCCGCCGGCACGCTTCCGTGGCATCAACGTCGTCAACACCGGGCGGGAGGCCTGATGCACACCGAACCGAAGTCGCTCTTCGCCGCTCCCCTCGAAGGCGAATACCTCTCGCGGGACGAAGCCAAGGCACTGGCCGATCGTGTCCTGTCGTTCGCCAAGGCCGACGAGACGCGCGTGAACATCACCAGCGGCTGGGCAGGCAACACCCGCTTCGCCGGCAACGAGATCACGACCAGCGGTGGCACCACCAACACCTCGGTGACGGTCACCTCGACGATCGGCAAGCGTCGAGCCAGCAGCGAAACGAACGTGCTCGACGACGCGAGTCTCAAGCGCGCGGTGGAATTCGCCGAATCGCTGGCACGACTGAGCCCGGAGAATCCGGAGCTGGTGCCGGAACTCGGCCCGCAGGAATACGCGACCGTCAACGGCTATTTCGATGCCACCGCAGGGCTCGATGCCGAGAAGCGTGCGGCGGCGGTGAAGTCGGCGATCACGGCCGCCGAAGTTGCCGGTGGTCCGAACGCGAACATCTTCGTCGCGGGTTTCCTGCAGGCGAATGCCGGTGCGAGCGCCGTCGCCACCAGTCGTGGCCTCTTCGCGTATCATCGCAGCAGCAGTGCGAACCTCGGCATTACCGCACGCACCCCTGATGGCACCGGTTCCGGCTGGTCCAACGCCGGCGCACGCGACTGGAGCAAGGTGGACGCCGCAGCCTTGGGTCGCACCGCCTCGGCGAAGGCCGCCGCGAGCCGAAACCCGAAGGCCATCGAGCCCGGTCTCTACACGGTGGTGCTCGAGCCGGCTGCCGTGGCCGACATCATGGGCAACCTGCTCGGCACCTTCAACGCGCGCAGCAACGACGAAGGGCGTGGCACCTTCAGCAAGCCGGGTGGCGGCACGAAGCTGGGTGAGAAGATCGGCGACGCGCGGGTGACGATGTATTCCGATCCCGCCGACCCCGACCTGCTCGCACAGCCGTTCGCCGACGATGGCACGCCGGTGAAGCGCGTCACGTACGTGGAGAACGGCATCCTGAAGGAGTTCTCGTACGATCGCTTCTGGGCGCAGAAGCAGGGCAAGGCGGCCACTGGCGGTGGAGGTGGCGGCGGCGGTGGTGGGCGCTTCGGCGGTGGGGCGATCAAGTTCGTCGGTGGCACGAAGAGTGTGGACGAACTGATCGCCAGCACGAAG
Source organism: Gemmatimonadaceae bacterium (assembly GCA_031411975.1). Taxonomy (GTDB): domain Bacteria; phylum Gemmatimonadota; class Gemmatimonadetes; order Gemmatimonadales; family Gemmatimonadaceae; genus JACMLX01. The sequence goes on along the minus strand of JANOCB010000126.1, from coordinate 13,742 downwards.
CGCGGCATTCTCGTCACGCACTTCTTCTACGTGAACGCACTCGACCCGCGCACGGTGATGCTCACCGGCCTCACCCGTGACGGCACCTTCCTCATCGAGAACGGCAAGATCACCGCGGCGGTGAAGAACTTCCGCTGGAAGGACAGTCCGCTGTTCCTGCTCAGCAGGATCGAGGAGATCGGGATGGCCATGGCCGTGGGGGCGGGGCGCGTGATGCCTTCGCTCAAGTGCACGGACTTCAACTTCGCGAGTCTGTCGGACGCGGTGTGAGCACCGCTGCGTGAGTCTCACGCGAAGGGGTCAGAACACTTGCTGCTCGCCAAGTGCTCTGACCCTTTGGCGTTGACGCCTTGATGTTGCTTCGGCACGACCCGCCTTGCGCCGCACACCACCGCCGTGAAGATTCCGCGCAGGGCGTGACGAGACGCCTCCGGTCCGCGGAAAGGGCAGCGCCTTCTCGTGCAGTTTCGCAGGTCTCCATGCGCCCTCTTCGGGCCGATGGTGCGGACGCCGGCCGCCACGAAGGAGGCGTTCCATGACAGCACCGGTCCCGCCGCGCGTCTTGCCTGCGCGTGCCAACCTCGCCCAGCAGAAGGTGCAGTCCCGCGAACTGCTGCAGGCCTTCGCTCGCAACGAAGCGGACACCGTCGCGCGCGTTCGCGCCGTGCTCCCGGACAAGACGCGGATCGTCCTCGCCGATGCGCAGTTCGTGCTCGCTCGCGAGTACGGCTTTGCCAACTGGTCGGCGTTCCGGCGCCACCTCGAAGAACGCGAGGCCGCTCTCCGCGCGCCGCACGAGTTGCTGCATGCCGCGATGATGCGTGGGGATGCGGCCACGGCACGCGTGTTGTTCGCCGCACATCCCGAGTTCCGACCGATGCTGAACGCGCCGGTGTTCTCGTTCAACGCACCAGCGCTGGTCGCCTGTGCGGGCAACGCCGACCTCGTCGAGCTGCTCCTGGAGAACGGCGCCGATCCCAATACCCGCAGCGCGTGGTGGGCGGGACCGTTCCACCCGCTCCATCTCGCGAGCGGACGTGCCGCCGAGTTGTTGTTGACTGCGGGTGCGCAGCCTGATCTCTGCGCCGCCGCCCATCTCGACGACGTGGCGCTGATGACCGCAATGCTGGCTCAGGATCCGTCGCGGGTGCACGAGCGCGGCGGCGACGGGCAGACGCCGTTGCACTTCGCCCGGTCGCGCGCTGCCGTGGACCTGCTGCTCGATGCCGGTGCGGACATCGATGCCCGCGATGTCGATCATCGCGCCACTCCCGCACAGTGGATGCTGGATCGGAGACGCGACGCCGGTCGCTATGCGCTGGCGCAGTACCTCGCCGAGCGTGGTGCCGCCTGTGACATCTTCCTCACCGCGGCGCTGGGCCGGACGGCCGATGCCGTGGCGCTGCTGGAGCGCGATCCCGCGCTGCTCGACTTGCACACCTCGCGTGGTGCGTATGCCGCGCAGCCACCGTCCAGCGATCACATCTACACCTGGGGCATCGGCGCCCATCGTTCGCCGCTCGACGTGGCCGCGCAATTCGGGCAGGACGAGACACTCGCCGCGATGCTCCGCTACGCCACGCCGACGCAGCAGCTCTGGCTCGCCTGCCGGCGCGGGGACACCGACGCGGCGCAGGCGTTCGTCGCTGCCGATCCGTCGCTCACGGCGTCACTCAGGCGCGCCGATCATCGCGCGGTGACCGACGCGGCGTGGAACGGCGAAGCTTCGGCCGTCACGACGATGCTCGCGATCGGCCTCGATCCCTCCACACCGGGCCAGGACGGCGGCACCGCACTGCACTGTGCGGCGTGGCAAGGTTCGGCGGACACTGTCTCCGTCCTCCTGCAACACCCGTCAGCCGCCACATTGCTGACCACCCTCGACACCAGCCATGGACAGCCACCACTCGGCTGGTGCTGTCATGGGTCGCTGAACGGGCCTCGCCACGGCGCGTATGCGAAGATCGTGCGCATGTTGCTGGAGGCCGGCGCGACGCCGACGCCGTTCGACGCGGCAGAGGATGTCGAAGCCGTGATTGCCGCATGGTGACTGCACCATGGGGTCAGACCCGATGGTGTTGTTTTGGTGCGCGTCCACCATGGGGCTGACCCCAATGTCGGCCCCGGCCACCTCGCCTCTCCCGGAACGCTAGGTTTCCGGTATGTCCAGTTCCCCAGCTGAGCCCCTGTCGGTCGCGGCAGAATCGGTAGCTGCTCTCGACCTCACTGATGTGCTCTCGCGTGCCGCCGAGCGGAACCTGGCGGTCGCGATGTCGCTGCGCGCAACGGCGTGGCAACTGGCCGAGGCTGGGTTGCGCACCTTCAGGCCGGAACTGAGCGAGGATCAGGTGCAGGCCGAGGTCCGTGCGTTGTTCCGGCGTGCGAGCGGCTGATCACAGATGTCCATCGACGAGCTGCTTGCGCGATTTGCGGTTCCGCTGAACACGCGGCCCCTCTCGCGGATGATCACGGGTGGCGCGCCGTCTCTCATGGCACACGCACCATGACACCGCTCCTCTGGGCGCCCCGCGCATGGATCGGTCAGGCGTGGGCGAATGCCGTCACGCTGCGGATCGGCGACGATAAACGTTGGGCTGAGATCATCACCGACTCGGTCTGCCCGGCCGATGCCGAGGTGCTGGCGTCACCAGTGCTGCCCGGCATGGTCAACGCCCACAGCCACGCATTCCAGCGGGCCTTCGTCGGGCTCTCCGAACGTCGCGACTCCGCGCGCGACGACTTCTGGAGCTGGCGCGACCGAATGTACGACGTGGCCCTGCGCATCACGCCGGGGCAGTTGCACGCCGTCGCCACACATCTCTACACCGAGCTGCTCGCCGGTGGATTCACGCACACCTGCGAGTTCCACTACCTGCATCACGCCGAGGATGGCCAGCCGTACTCGGCGCATGGTGGTCACGACGCCGCGATGTGCGAGGCGCTGGCACACGCGGCACGCGATACGGGCATGGGACTGACGATCCTGCCGGTGCTGTACGAACGTGCCGGTTTCGCACAGCCTGCGCTGCGTGAGGATCAGCGCCGTTTTGCCGCCGACGTGCGTCGTGTGCTGCAGCTGCGCGATACGGTGCGCGGATGGGCGCTGCCGCTGGTCGACGCCGGTGTCGCCATTCATTCGCTGCGCGCCGCGTCGATGCCCTCGATTCGGGAACTCGTTCGCGCCTGTGCCAAGGACCCGGCACCGATACATGTGCATGTTGCCGAGCAGGTGGCCGAGGTGCACGACTGCATCGTGGCGCATGGCATGCGGCCCATCGAGTATCTCGCGAGTGCTTGTTCGCTCGATGCGCGATGGCAGCTGGTGCATGCCACACACGCGACGCCGTCGGAGATCGATGCCGTCGCTGCGAGCGGGGCCGGGATCGTGCTCTGCCCGGGCACCGAGGCCAATCTTGGCGATGGACTCTGCGATCTGCCGCGATGGTTGCACAGCGAAACACCGATTGCACTTGGCACCGACAGTCATGTCATCCGAAGCTGGCCCGACGAGCTGCGGCTGCTGGAGTACGGGCAGCGGCTCGCGCTGCGGCAGCGTAATGTCTCGGCGGACCCTGCGACAGCGCCGTCTACGGCAGCGCGCCTCGTCGAGCGCTGCGTTGCCGGTGGTGCGGCCGCAGCCGGGCACGATCGCTGGGGCCTGGTGCGCGGAGCGCGCGCCGATCTCGTGCTCGTCAACGACACCGATCCCGCACTGGTCGGCATTCCGCCCTCTCACCTGCTCGATGGTGTCGTGTTTGCGGCGGCACGGCAGCCCTTCGCACGTGTGATGGTGGCGGGCCGATGGATCGTGCCGCGTGATTCCGCACCAGGCCTCGGGAGCGCCATGCAGGCGTTGTGGGGTGGGGCGTCGCCAGGTTGATCGTGAAGTGACCGGCGGCGACGATGGGTGGTATCCATATCGGACGTCGGCTGCGGTGCCGACCGTCCGGTGCCTTCAGACTCGTCGCTCATGCGTAGACTCCGTCTTCTATCGATCGCCCTCGTGCTGCTCGTCACCGGATGTGGCGATGACGGCCCGCTGTCGATTCGTGAAGTCCGGGAGATTCAGGCGGCGCGAGCGCGCTGGCTCGCCAGCCCCGTGCGGTTAGCCTATCGCTTCGAGGTGCGACAGGCGTGCTTCTGCCCAGAGGAGATCGGGCGCTGGAACACCGTCACGGTGATCAATGACAGCATCGTCGACGTGCGCAACACACAGACCGGCGAGGTGGTGCCCCCCGCACGGCGGTCGTGGTATCTCACGGTCGAGAAGATGTTCGCGTCCCTCGGCGCCCGGGATGACGAGTATCTCGAGGACGTGCAGGTGCGCTTCGATCCGCAGTACGGCTATCCACTCGAGATCAGCACCTTCACGAAGCCCGAGATCGCTGATGGCGGTGGGTCGATTTTCGCGCGTAACCTGCAGCCGGCGCAGTGACGCTAATCCCGATTGGATTTGCGGGGCAGGGCGACGGGCGCGCGTGAGGGAACGCTGAGCCTGTCAGGCTTTCAGGAAGTGGCGCGACCCCGTACCATCTCCCATGTTGCGACGGGCCCTCTTCCCTCGCTTCAGGCCAGCCATGACGTATTTCCACATCGACATCATGTGGGCGATCGTGCTCTTCGGCGTCCTGCTGTGGACCACGGTGACTGTGGTGCTCAACGCCGCCCTCCGTCGCGGCATGGGCACCATTGGCATGGTGCTGAGTTACATGGTCCTGGCGTGGATGCTCTACGACCTGCCGTTGCGCATCGCAATCACGACCTGGCTCTTCTTCGCACTGCAGGGCGGCGTCGTCATGTTCATCTACGAGTTGTGGGCCCGTCGGCATTTCGCCGGGACGAGCCGCGCGCCGCGCTCGCTGCTCCGACTCGATGGACTCGTGCGCTGGCCGGCGATGATGCCCGACGCATTCGGCCTCGTCCTGAACGACCTGGGAATCCTTGGCGCCGACGACCGGAGCGAGACACACCAGGAAGACACGCTGCGCATCACTGCGGAGCAGGTGGTCCCGACACCCAAATCGTGACGGGCGGTGCCCCGCGCCATGGCGCCCGGCGTGGTGGCGCGGTAGTGTCCGGTGTTGACCGACGCACCCGCTCAGGAGCCAGCCACCAATGAATCGCCGATCGTTCCTGGCGGTAGCAGGGTTCGTGAGCGCAGACGCGGTGTTCGCCCGCCGCCGACCAGTTGGCTCGACCGGCGCCCACCCCACCCCACGCAAGGGCATCACCGGTGCCAAAGTGCTGATGGGGGCGAAGCTCGCGAAGTGGCCAGACCTGCTCAAGCTGTTCGACGGCATTCGCACGATACCCGAAACTGCCGACGGCATCCGCTGCAGTTGCGGCTGTGCGGAATTGCCGGGCTACTACTCGCTGCTCAGCTGCTTCGAGGGTGACGACGCGATGGCGATGATCTGCCCCATCTGTCAGGGTGCCGGAAAACTGACCGTCCGGCTGCACGGAGAAGGCCGGTCTCTCGCCGAGATCCGCATCGCCGTGGACGCACAGTTCGGCTGACGTCGCTCGCGGCCCGTGTACACCACGACCGTCTCACCACCCTTTCGCACCTACGCACCATGCCACGCTGCTTCCGATCCGCCGTGCTCACCGCGCTGTCCGTGCTGCTGCTCGCGCCGGTTGACGGCGCTGCGCAGATCCGCGCCAGTGAGCTCGGCACGCTCACGCAGATGATCGATGGCACGAAGATCAGCGTCACCTACTCGCGCCCCCGGACGCGTGGCCGGAAGGTGCTCTTCGGGACCTCCGCGGCCCACTGGGGCGAGGTCTGGACGCCGGGGGCCAACTTCGCCACGGTCCTCGAGCTGAACAAGGAGGTGACGCTCAACGGGATCCCGGTGCCGAAGGGCAAGTACTCCGTGTGGATGGTGTTACGCGAACAGGGTGACTGGACGACGATTCTCGATCCGAACTGGCGCATCTACCACATGAATCCACCGGATTCCAATGCCGGACAGGTGCGTGTGCGCACGCCGGTGACGGAGGCGCCGTTCGTTGATGTGCTGACCTGGTCCATGCCCGAACTGTCCGCCAACGGCGGAACGCTGGCCATGCAGTGGGGCACCACGCGTGCGACGCTCAAGGTGACCGTCCAACCGACGCTCGAGTCGACGCTACCCGAGGCGGATGCACGTCCGTACGTGGGCCGCTACGAGTATCGCGAATTGAAGCCTGCGCCGGGGACGTCTGGCCTCAGTGCCTTCATCGTATTCTACGACAACCGCACGCTGAAGGCCCGCTGGGAGCCGAATGACGCCTACATGCAGACCTTCGCCCTGATCCGTGTGGGTCCCGACATCTTCACGCCGGGGATCTATGACAAGACCGGCGTGATCTACGAAGTGTTGCGGCCCGACATGATGTTCACGTTCCGACGGGAAACGGGGAAGCCGGTGACGTTTTCCGTCCGCGGCCTGGACGATGAACTCGAGGGAACCGGAACGCGGAAGCCGTAGTGTATCGTCCGGATCTCTGCTACCGACGCTCGTGCTTCAGCCCCAGCGTCGGGAACCGGATCGACGATCCACCATCACCGAACGCGAAGTACTGCAGCATCTCCGGATGGGCGATGTCATACACTCGACGCAGCGTCGTCACGGCGAGCTGGCCAAGCGCCGCCACGTTGACGGGCGCCGCGACATCGATGAAGAAGTTCGGCGAGCCGTCGCCGTCACTCGATTCGCCGGGTTCTGGCGGGAGCACCGTCGCTCGCTGCCATCCCAGTGCGGTCATCGCCTGGTACTGCTCATCGACCAGTGAGGCCTCGGGTTCGATGAACGAGTTGCTCGACGCTTCCATGCGCATGCCGAAGCTGCCAAGCCCGGCGAACTGCACGTAGTAGTTGGCACGCTTGTACGAGATGATCAGGAACTCGTCTTCGTCCAGCGCGGCAAGGCATCCACCGAGGGCCGACGCCAGCGCCGTCCACGCGGCATCCGCGGTGGGGGCGGTATGCAGTGAGACCGGTGCCGTGGCGTCCGCGTACGGTCGGATCGGTACGAGCACGTCGGCGAAGGTATCCTCGTCGTCACCGCACACGACGTTCACTGACCACACGTCGTTGTGGCTCGCGTCGGTGCATGGCATCGCGAACGCCGAGCGGCGCCCGCCAGCGCGATAGCGCAGCAGCTGCTCGCGCTCGAGCAGGTCGGCGAACTGTGCGTTCGAAAAATTCTCACAGCCGCTCGTCGGCATGAAGAACGTCACCGAGGTGACCTGCTCCTCGGCCCACTGTTCGACGCGGTAGGGACGTCCATCCGACAGGAATCCTTCATTCCATCCGAGGTCGATCGCGGGATTGTCCGGCGACTTCGTGAAATTCGGTGTGACGTCTGAGCGATCCGGCTTGCGGTGTTTCATGGCTCTCCGGCAACGGTGGGAGTGCAGTGCACGGCGCGTGGCCGGCAATGGCGCTGTGGCCGCATCCGTTGGGCGGCGGCAGGTGTGGATCGCGTTGCCGTGGTGCTCTCGGCACGGGCAACGACCAGCGCACCATGAAGGTAGGGGCAGGGTCTGACAGTTCCGCGTTCGAACGTGTCGCACCTCCTGTGCGGTGCGCCCACGATCACGCGCCGAGATGCGCAGCAGCAGCTCGTCGTGACGCCACCACCGCTCCCGCCAGGTATCCCGGCTCGCTGAGGCTCGTCTCGCTCCCGCCGAGCGACAATCGCTCTTGCCATGGGCCTGTGACCCAGGCGGCCATGCCCGACCCCGTGGTGGCATCGTGCATCTCCGGCATCGGCCCCACCATGCTCTGGGCCGTGCCTGACAAGCCCGCCTCACGCCAGAACGCCCGGTCGTAGATCGCCAGGAATTTCGCGTGTGGTGCCATCCATGTCGGTGTCTCGTGCCAGCGGCGCATCAAGTCGGCGTCGAGCGGCGGCGTGAACGTCACGCTCGACGCCAGCAGGCGCGGTGGCAGTGCCGCGATCACATGGTCCGCGCTCACTGTGTGACTCGCGCTGCCATCGGACCCTGTGATGGTCAGCGAGATGCCGTCGGTGGTCAGTGTCAGTGCCGTGACCATCGCGTCGAGGCAGATGCACTGTTCGGGGAGATCACGTCGCAGCGCCTCGACCAGTGCGCCGGTGCCGCCCATGAGACGGAAGCTGAGCGGTTCCTGTGCGTCGCCGCGGAATCGCTGTGGCCCTTCACGCGACATCCGCTCCACCAGCACGTCGCCATCGCTGGCCTGTGGGAACGCGGCGAGTCCGAGCTCGGCGATCAGGTCGGCGATCGCCGGTTGCATGCGCGGCCAGTACCATGACGGCCCGAGATCGAAGCCATCGGCCGATGGCTTTCCGCGCTCGTCAACGGAGAGAATCCGGCCGCCGAGCCGGTCGCGGGCTTCGAGCAGCGTGAAATGAACGCCACCCCGACGCAGCAGCCAAGCGGCATGCAGGCCGGCGAGGCCTCCGCCGATGATGGCAACGTGGGTATGGGTCATGCCGGCAACGAGGAGAGAATAGTTTGGTGCGTATGCCCGTGTGGTGACGGCGGTGCGAACAGGTGACCCGAAGGTCGAGGTCTTCCTGCACGCGCCATTGACAACCACCGCACGGTGCAGTGTTGTTGCCAACGTCATCAGGCACACCTTACTCCCCGCCCCGGATTTTTGCAGATGGCCTTGAATGTCGTGACGGGTGACAGGAAGGATCCGGAGTCGGCAGGGCACGGTGAGGAAGCCGTCGCACTGAGTGCCTCCACGCTCGCGGTGGAGCAGGAAGCGGCGCGGAGCATCTGGCGCGTGATCGCTGCGGCATCCGCCGGCACGATCATCGAGTGGTACGACTTCTTCGTCTTCGGTGCACTGGCCGGGATCATCGCCACCGAGTTCTACCCGCCTGGGAACTCCACCGCGAACTTCCTCAAGGCGCTCGCGACCTTCGGTGCCGGCTTTGCCGTGCGTCCGCTCGGTGCGCTGTTCTTCGGCCGCATCGGCGACATGGTCGGCCGCAAGTACACCTTCCTCGTCACGCTGCTGCTGATGGGCAGCGCCACCGCCGCGATCGGGTTGATCCCGGTGTACGCGACCATCGGCATTGCGGCACCGGTGATGCTGGTGCTCTGCCGCCTGTTGCAGGGGCTGGCCATCGGTGGTGAGTATGGTGGTGCGGCCGTGTACGTGGCGGAATACGCCCCGGATGGCAAGCGGGGCTTCTACACGAGCTTCATCCAGACCACGGCCAGCCTCGGACTGTTCCTGGCGCTGGCGGTGATCATCGCCACCCGGTCGCTGATTGGCGAAGAGGCGTTCCGCTCGTGGGGCTGGCGCGTGCCGTTCCTGCTGTCGGTGCTGCTGATCGCGGTGTCCTACGTGATCCGGCGCAACATGCACGAGTCGCCGCTGTTCGCGAAGCTGAAGGCACAGGGCAAGACGTCGAAGTCACCGATCCGCGACTCGTTCGGGACCGCCGCGCAGTGGAAGACGTTCGCCGTGGTGCTGTTCGGCATCACGGCGGGGCAGGCGGTGATCTTCTACACCAGCCAGTTCTACGCGCAGGTGTTCATCGAGAAGACGTTGAAGGTGCCCTCGACGACGACGAACCTGATCGTCGCCTCCGCGATCATTCTGGCCACACCGGTCTTCGTGTTCTTCGGCTGGCTGTCCGATCGCATCGGTCGCAAGCGGATCATGATCGCCGGCAACGTGCTCGCCGCGGCGAGTTTCCTGCCGATCTATCACGCCATGAGTGCGGCGGCGAATCCCGTGCGGCCAGTGGTGCTCTGCGCACTCGTGTTCATCCAGGTCGTGTTCGTCGCGATGACCTACGGCCCGATTGCCGCCTACCTCGTGGAAGCGTTCCCGGCCCGCGTGCGGTACACCTCGCTATCGCTTCCCTATCACCTCGGCAACGGCTGGTTCGGCGGCTTCACGCCATTGATCGCGGCGTCGCTGACGGCGTCCACGGGCAACATCTACGCCGGGCTCTGGTACCCGATCGGGATCACGCTGATGACGGCGGTGGTCGGCGGTCTGTTTGCGCGCGAGACGCGCGGGACGTCCACGTGGCACGAACTGGACGCGTGAGTGAAACGCGGTGCCGCCGTCGGGCAACCGGACGGCGGATGAGCGGTGGGGGCGACGGTAGGGGCAGCGTCATTGCACCGTTCATGGGGCGGCGTCCGGGACTCCTCCCTCCCTCGCCATGCGGTCCTGTCGGCAGATCGGGCGATGCCTGAACCACGCCGAACACGAGCGGCGCAACGTCCGTCACGACGCGGCCTGTGGCGATCACGGCTGCGGTGGTAGGGGGCGGCTGCCGCACGGGCGCGACCGCACGACGCCTGCATTCGACGATTGACGCTGAGAAAGTCTGATCTGTCGCCGCGTTGCTGATGAGACGACGTGCCACATCAGCGCTCTCTCTTCCAATCGGAATCGCCATGACTGACCCATCGCTCCGTGGTGACGTGCCTGTCCGTGAAACACGCAAGCCGGATGACAGGCGGAATGCAGGCGATTTCGGAAAGGTCGGTGTGCTCGGGGCGGTGGACACCGAACTGCTCGGGAACGCGCTGCAGCGTGCGCGGAAATCCGGTGGCATCGATGCTGGAATCATCGGCGTGATCGGTGCCGCACTGCAGGACCTCGCCACCTTCGATCACACCGCCGCCAGCGCACTCGACGGCGAGACGTCGCGGGCCGAAGTCGAGATGGTCTTCGGCAGTTTTCCTCCCTGGCCGGCAGACCTTCGCAGCGGCCGCAGCAGTCGCAACGGCGGTGATGCGGGTGCCGGTGTCTTCACCATGCGTTCGCCTGGTGCCCCGCTGATGGCTGCGTACCTGGCCGGAGGCGCGGCCGAACAAAGCGGAGAAGGCGGTCGGCTGCTGGCGCAGCGTGCCATGACGGGCATGCTGTCGCGGATGGAGCCCGTCGCCCGGGTGGTGCACGCGGCACGGGCGCTCGCCGCGAAGGCACTCGGCATCGAGGAGTTTGCACAGGTTGCCGCCTTTGCGGCGAAGGTGCTCGATGCCGCGCTCGATCCGCGAGAACTGATGGAGGCGCTGAGCAAGGGACCGATGCCGCTGCCGTTTCCGCTGCCGATCGATCCCGATGGTGGCTGGGTGCTGCCGCGGCGGCCACCCATCGGTGCGTGGCTCCTGCCGGAGAATCAGGCATGGGCACAATGCGCGCTCGGATTGATCAAGCGGTTTCCGCCACCCCCCAGGCTTCCCGACAAGAGTCCGGGCACGGGCGCCGTCGTCCCAGCATCGATCTGTGCCGGCGCGATCGTCGCCGGTGGGCATCCGATCACGATTCGGAGCGCCGGCTCTGGTTTCGGCGCGACGCAGGATCGATGGGGACTGTCCGTCAATGGTGTCACGGCCACGATCACGTCGTGGTCGGACAGCGCGATCCAGCTGACGAGTACTGCGCTGCGGCCGGGGTGCAACCAGATCCGCTGGACGTATGCACTCGACTGGTCGTACGACGATGAAGGCGTGGGTGACGCCTGTGCGCAGTCGCTGCGTCTGCCGATGATCGACATCCGCGCCGGTCTGCTTGGGCTGCTGCAGGATCAGTCGCGGTTCTGGCTCGAACCCGGGTCCGTCTCCGTGCTCGCGCCGTCGATCGCGTCGTTCATCGCATCGTCCGGCACCAACGGAACGGAGGCCGTCCCGTGCGAGGCGGTCACACTCCGCTGGTCGATTGGCGACCTTCCCTGCGGTACGGAACGCTCACAGGTGTCGGTGCGGTTGCTGCGCAACGGAGTTCCAGTCGTCGTGGCAGCGCCATTCGTCGGTACCTATACCGAGATCACGCGGCCGTTCACGGAGCAGGATACCGGCTACACGCTCGAGGTCAGCAGCGTCGACGGCTCGGGCATGTCGTGTGGCACCGTGGTGCGATCACTCACGGTCGAACGTGGCCCGAAGCGTCTCGCGCTGAACATCCCGTCCGAGGTGTTCGCGGCGCGCAGTGTGATGGGCACGGTCACCATTCCGTGCCCCGCATCAGCCGGTGGACTGGTGGTGACACTGGCCGCGATGCCAGCGAGTGCGCTCACGCTGTCACCATCGGTGACCATCCTGCAGGGGATGCGATCGGCGCAGTTCCCTCTCGAGGCGGGCACGACCTGTGGCGCGGTGACCCTGACGGCAACCGCCGCGGATCATCTCGATGCGGCCGCGGTGACCTGCTCGGTGCTCACGCCGAAGATCGATGTGTTCACGCCCCCGACGGATCTCAAGGCGTGTGAACCCAACACGCTGTCGCTCACGGCCAGCTGCATTTCAGCGCCGCCGACGCTGACGGCATCAGCGGTCAGCACCGATGGCACGAAGACGGCGCTTGGTGTGCAGGTTCCGGCTGGTGGGTCGTGCGTCCGGTCGTCGCTCGTGACGCTGCGTATGCCGGCGCTTGCGCCCGGTGACTATCTGATCGAGCTCACGGATCGTGGTGGCAGTGTCCGGAGTGCCACCCGTGTCACGCTGGCGCCGAATCCGCTGATCAGGAACGCGCCGACGTCGGTGGCGTTCACCGTCGCCAACGCCACCTGCCCCTCGCAGGAGGAGACGGTGAGCGTCACCGTCAGCGGTGCCGATGCCGTCGATTTCGAATACACCTCGCCCGACGGTACCGTCCCGCGCACGGTATCACGACCGGGTGGCGGTATGGTGTGCGCCACGTGGACGGCACGATTCACGCACCCCTTCGATCGCGTCGGGACCGTGACCGTCACACCGAAACTCGGGATGGTGTCGGGCCCGTCGCGCACCGTCGCGATCACCATCAATGCAGCGAGCAACGTCTACAGCGCGGTGATCCTCAGAGGCACCGACAACTCGGGTCGCGGACGCACGGCGACGCTCGTGCGGCAGGAAGAGGATCCCATGCTGCCTGGCGAGTTCGTCGAAACACCCGCCGACAGCGTGACGGAGCAGACGAATACCGCGCCGATTCCACTCAGGCGCTGTCGCTTCACGATTCTGATCGCAAGTCGTCCGGCCGTGGCTGACCCGAGCAGCTCGAGCGGTGGAATGATATCGGCGAGCATCGTGCCGACAGCCGTGATGATCGGGCATCCGGATGCACCGGTGTCACCGGTCATCCAGATCTGAGATGGTTTCACACGCAGAGGCAGGCGTCCGGATGTCGGTCGTCGCGATTCTCGGCCGGTGATCCGGCGGCACTTACGCGCCTTCCGCACCGAATGTAAGATCACGGCAGGGGCCGCTTCCGAGGTCGGCAGCGCCCACCCCCCGCATTGATCCACGACATGGTCGCCGATTCACGATGCCGTCCGCTGCAGGCCCGCGTGCCTGCCTTCCTTCGTGGAACCGGCCTGCTGGGGCTCTCGGCGCTGCTGGCACTGACGGCGTGTGGTGGCAGTGATGGTGGCACCACGCCACCCACCGAGGTGCGCAACCCGGTGCCGGTGGCAGGCGCGATCACCACTGGGGTCGCACTCGTCGGAGTCTCGGGCACCGTGGTGCGTGTCTCCGGCTCCGGATTCTTCAGCGGATCGGTGATCCGTGTCGACGGACAGGATCGGGCTACCACCGTCGTCAGCCCGACCGAGGCGACGTTCGTGCTCACGGCTGCTGACACCGACTCTGCGGCGACCCGCGCGGTGACCGTCTACAACGGACCGCCGGGTGGCGGTGTCTCGCAGCCGCTCACGCTCAGCGTGCAGTTCCCCGCACCCGTGCTCACGTCCATCGCGCCGGCGTCCCTCGTGCGGAGTGCCCCATCGGTGGATACCGTCACGATCACCGGC
>JANOCB010000125.1:0-47582 GCA_031411975.1 Gemmatimonadaceae bacterium | reverse complement strand
AACACTAAATTCGTGTACCTTGAGGTGGGGGGTTTGTTGGTGTTTTAGCATCCCCTGGGTACCCCGACCCTTTTGCAAAACCTTCGCGCCCCGCCCGGCGGGGCGGCGGGGGGGCCCGGCGCCCCCGCGGAACTGCAACGGCTGATCACGGCAGCGGCGGCGCGCTGACGGGCGTGCGCTCGGGACAGGCCGACCCAATGGACGTCCGGCAGTGCTGTGTTGCAGGTGCCGATGTGTGCCGTGGCAGGACAGGCACGCGAGGGGCTCGACCTCGAAGATCTGCTGCGAGTCGCGATCGCGCGATCGGCCTTCAGGACCCACACCGGGCGGTGTGCACGGGAACCGGGAGTGCGGCGACGTCAGCATCCCGGCGGCCTGATACCTTTGCCTTTCACGCATTGAGCTCGAAAGCGACCCTCGCACCGCAGGTGGACATGGAAGGTCAGCGAGCCCCAGGCTCTTCCAGTCTCGCACCGTTCACACGCCTCCTGATCTCAGTGGCCGGCGGCGTGGTGGTGTTGGCAGGCATGCGCGCGGCAAGATCGGTCATCGGGCCGGTGCTGATCGCCTTGCTGATCACCATCGCGTGGAGTCCCGGGGCGCAATGGTTGCGCCGCCGAGGCTGGCATCCAACCGTATCGGCGCTCACCGGGATCGTCGTGGGCGTCGGGCTGCTCGCGTTGCTCGTCGGATTGGTCTGGACGTCGCTGACGCAATTGCAGGAGAATCTTCCGGGCTACCAGGCGCGGCTGGAAACGCTGCGGGATGCCAGTGCCGAGCTGCTGTCGCGCCTGCCGTTCGACACATCACGATTCCTCTCATCTGATGCGCTGCAGCCCGGCACGCTGGTGGGGCGCGCCCTGGCTCTCATCCGGGGATTGACCGCCACGGCCGGCAATCTTGGCATCCTGATCCTCATCATGGCCTTCATGATGATCGAGGCCGTTCGCTATCCGCAGAAGCTGTATGAGGCAACAGGCCTGGGTGGCTCCGACGACGAACCTGCGACGGCAGGGCTCACGCAGTTCGTTCACGGCATGCGCAGCTACGTGGTGATCAATACCGTCTTCGGACTGGCGGCGGCCATTCTGAACACGGCTCTCCTGCTCGCGCTTGGCGTGGACCTCGCAGTGCTGTGGGGTGTGGTGTCGTTTCTCCTGAGCTTCCTGCCGAACGTGGGATTCGCACTCGCGCTGATCCCACCCGCGCTGCTCGCACTGCTTCAGTTCGGCCTCGTGCGTGCAGTGATCGTGCTGGCAGGCTTCACCGTCATCAACTTTCTCGTGGACAACGTCGTCAAGCCACGATTCGTCGGTGAGTCGCTGGACCTGTCGCCGGCCGTGGTGGTCCTCTCACTGGTCTTCTGGGGCTGGCTGCTCGGCGGTGTCGGCGCACTGCTCGCGGTCCCGCTGTCGATCGCCTGCAAGGTGCTGTTCGAGTCCTACGACGAGGTCCGCTGGATTGGTCGGCTGATGAGCGATGCAGGAGGCCGCAAATCGCAACCGCCACCGTGACCGGCGACCACACGCCCATCGCAACATTCTCAGTCGGGCATGGTGTTGTCCGGTACCCTTCGCATCCAGAACGATCGCGTCCAAGGGGTCCGTCCAAGGGGTCAGAGTCCTTGAAGCGAGTCCTCGAGCGACGCTCCGTGACCGAGGGCTCTGATCCCTTGACCGTCCATCATGAACGCAGGGCGCTGACCAGATCCGTCAAGAACTCTGACCCCATGAAGGAGACCCCATGAAGGATCCTTCAAGGACTCTGACCCCATGAACGGACCCCATGAACGGACGCCACCCGCATGAACGCTGCAGACATTGGGGACGGGAGCGAAAGGAGGGTCTCCCTGCGATGATCGGGAAGCCCGCCATTGGCAAGCCAGCAAACAAAGCGGCGCGACGAACACTGACTCGTGTTCGTGGCGCCGACTGCGAAGGACCCTGCGTTCCTTCGAATCAGCCAAACAATTTCCGGACGACTGCAGTATGGTGCAAGAACTCCGCCATGCGCCTGCTACCCGATGTCCGGGAGCCTCGGCATGGCGCGACGGTGTGCCTGCGCTCCCCCGCTGCCACTCACCACCGCTCGAGCCCCGCGAAGACGTCCGCGCCCCGAGGATCATTCCGCAGCGCTGCAAACCGGCCGCTCCGCCCGTACAGCACCAGCGTCGGATCCCGTCGCGCTGCAGCTCGGCCCAGCAATCCGACGGCAGAATCGACATCGCCGAGCGCGGCCACCGTGGCCGCGAGCGTCGCCATCGGTGGCATGCCCCCTCCCGACGCGTCGCGCATCGCGACGAGGATCGCACGGGCCGCTTCGGCGTGACCAGCACATGCATACGCATACGCCAGCAGCGCACGGGCATCGATCGACGCGTCGGCGTTCGCGGCACCAGCAGCTTCGAGCAGCGCAACGGCCTCCGACGCACGATCGGTGGCCACCAGTGCATCCACCCGCGTCGCGAGCACCACCGCGGATGCGGAATCGGCGGCGGACCTGAGTCGTGACTCCGCCTCGGCCCGACCATCCTTCCCTTCCCCGAACGCTACCTGTGCCGTCCACACATCGATCAGGCGCACCGCGCCGTCCAGGCGTCGCGCGCGCGCGAAACGACTGCGAGCCAGCGCAAAGTCACCGATGTGATTCGCCAGCAAGCCAAAACCACTCCATCCGAGCGCGAGCGTCGAGTCGAGCGCGATGGCACGCTTGAACAGGCGCTCGGCCTCACGATTCTCGGCACGCCCCAATCGCACGAAGGCGAGCGCCTGATAGGCTTCTGCAATCGTCGAGTCGATCGCGAGGGCACGCGACGCGGCAGCCGAGGCCTGCTCCGGCCGACGCGATCCCGACGACGCATCGACGGCCGCAGGCAGCGCGTGCGTCAGCGCCAGCAATCCATGCGCCCGCGCATACTGCGGATCACGGGCAATCGCCTGCGTGAACAGGGCCGCAGCCCTCACGGTCGATTCGTCCTGCAGCGCAGACAGCGCGCCGATGCCGCGCAGCAGCAGCAGATGGGCCTGTGCTTCGGCGGTTTCCACGCGTGGTGCATCACCGGGGCCGACGGTCGTGCCACGAAGCGCGGCGGCGACGTTTCTCGCGATGTCCGACGAGATCGCGAAAAGATCGGCGGTGGACGTCGCATAATTCGCAGTCCAGCGTACCGCACTACCCTGCCACGACCTGAGCGTGACGTCGAGTCGAACGCTATCGCCAGCGACATGCATCGTGCCGGCCAGTGTCGAGGCGGCACCGAGCTCCCGTGCCACACCCTTCGGATCGAGCCGGCGCTGGCGCAGTGCGCCACCACTCAGACGACCCAGCGTCGGCACGCCGGCACGCGCCAGCGCTCCGGCGACTTCGTCCGAGAAGCCGGCCCCGATCTCTGACGACGCCGAGTCACCATCGGGGACGATCATGGGCAACACGACGACCGATCCTGCCATCACCTCGGGTCGCGGCGCTGGCGGCAACGGCGGCCCCGATTCGGGCTGCTTGTCCCGACGCATCGTCCAACCGACCAGTCCGAGCGCCACCACAACACCGGCCGCCAGGGATACGATCTTCCGGCGATTCCACCACGTCGGTGTTCCTGCGACGGGCTGCACCGGCTGTTGCGCAGTGACCTGACGCGTGACCTTCGGTACGTACGCGGGCGTCAGCGCGCGCTCGGCGATGGCGCGTTCGGAGACGTCGATGGTGCCGAGCAGCTGGACGAGATTCGCGGCAGACGACGGTCGGCTCGCCGGGTCGGTGGAGAGGCACCGCATGATCACGCGTACGAGCGCGGAAGGCACATCACGCCGCGTGAGCGTGATCGGTGCCGGGTCCAGATCGAGCGGGACAGCGGTACCAGGCGATGCGGCGGCGCGATGGAAGGCCGGTACGCCGGTCAGCATCTCGTACGCCACACATCCCCACGCGAACAGGTCGGCGAGATGACTGGCCGTGGTGGCGTCGTCGCCCAGCTGTTCCGGGGCAAGGCAATCACGCGAACCGGTCAGGCGAGGCCGCGCGGGGCGCTGCATCCGCTGTGCGGCCGCCAGGTCACGTTCGATGCCGAAGTCCGACAGTCGTGCAGCCTTCTGCGACAACAGGATCAGATCTGGCGTGAGATGCAGGTGGACGGCGTCGTGCGTGTGTGCGTAGTCGAGCGCACTGGCCACGTCACGCAGCACCGCGACGACCTCTTCGAGCGAGAGCGGCGGGTCCTCGGCGAGGCGGGCACGCAGCGTGACTCCGGGGACGTAGGGCGTGATCACATACGGCAAGCCGCCGATGGCGCCGAGTGCCAGCGGTGGGATGATGCCGGGATGATCGAACGCTGCGGTTCGTCCGGCCGCGGCGACGAACCGTTCGAAATCGAGATCGCCCACCGCATCGGGCGCCAGCACAGACACCAGGATCGCACGATTGAACACGCGCTCGCGCGCAATGAAGACGCGGGCGATGGCGGTCCCGGTCGTCTCCCGCTCGAGGGCGTAGTCGTCGCCGAGTGCGCGTTGAAGTTCTGCGAAGAGGTCGTTCATGGTGCCCATGGTGTCGGCGCGGAACGACCTGGGGCTCCGTACCCGTCTCGACGTGCGGCCGTCCCGGCGGCCGAGGCTCGCAGGGGCGGCGATGTTGTGGCGCGCGGTCAGTCGAGACGGCAGGTTCGACTGGCTTGCGGCCGGAGAAATGACGGCTGACGTGGGCCGTCGTCACGGCGGACACGGATCCGATCGACTCGGGGCCTGAACGGACCGCCACCCGGACCGTAGCCGCCCTCGGGCACCCCCCGCTTAATTGCCGCCATGCGAGAACTCACACTGCGGTCGGTCATCCTCGGCGGGCTCCTCACCCTCCTGTTCACCGCCGCGAACGTCTACCTCGGCCTCAAGGTCGGGCTCACCTTCGCGACGTCCATCCCGGCCGCAGTGATCTCGATGGCCATCCTGCGCCTCCTTCGAGGCGGGACGATCCTCGAGAACAACATCGTCCAGACCATCGCATCAGCCGCCGGCACCTTGTCGGCCATCATCTTCGTTCTGCCCGGCCTGGTCATCCTGGGCTACTGGCAGGGCTTCCCGTTCGTCACCACCGCGGCCGTCTGCGCCACCGGCGGCATCCTCGGCGTAATGTTCTCGGTGCCACTGCGGCGCGCGCTGGTGACGGGTTCCGATCTGCCGTACCCCGAGGGCATGGCCGCCGCCGAAGTGCTGCGGATCGGCTCCGCCGAGGGTAGCGGCGCGGAGGAGAACCAGAAAGGACTGCGCACGATCGTCGTCACGTCGCTCGCGTCGGCCGGCATTTCGCTGCTGATCGCGATGAAGCTGATGGTCGGCGAGATCAGCAAGTACGTCAAGGTGGGTGCCGGCGCGACCGGCGCCGCCACGTCACTCAGCTTTGCACTGCTCGGAGTCGGACACCTGGTCGGGCTTTCGGTCGGCATGGCGATGCTCACCGGCA
The DNA here is from genome assembly GCA_031411975.1 of Gemmatimonadaceae bacterium. GTDB lineage: Bacteria > Gemmatimonadota > Gemmatimonadetes > Gemmatimonadales > Gemmatimonadaceae > JACMLX01. The sequence goes on along the minus strand of JANOCB010000125.1, from coordinate 42,131 downwards.
TCTGCATCACCTGGGGCGGCCTCGTGCCGTACTTCAGCCAAGGTGCCGCAGGCGCCGATGCTGCGGCGATCGCCGGCGGCGTGTTCCGGGCCAAGGCCCGTTTCATCGGCGCCGGCACCATCGGCGTCGCTGCGATCTGGACGCTGCTCAAGATCATCGGTCCGATCATCAGCGGGATCCGCTCCGCGATCGCGGCATCGGCCGCCCGCGGCAGTGGCGAGACGCTCCCGCTGCACGAGCGCGACCTGCCGATCAGACAGGTCGCGATCGTGATCCTGCTCACCATGATCCCGATTGCATTCCTGCTCTGGCAGTTCATTGCCGGAGGGCCGCTGGCGGTGCACAGCGGGGTCCTGATCGCCACCACGGTGGTGTACATCCTGCTCGCCGGAATCATCATCGCGTCGGTGTGCGGATACATGGCGGGGCTGATCGGTGCGTCGAACAGCCCGATCTCGGGGGTCGGGATTCTCGCGGTGGTTGGCGTGTCACTGATGATGCTGGCGTTCGTGGGGCGCAGCAACGACGCCACGGTCACCGAGGCGATGGTGGCCTATGCATTGTTCGCCACCGCCATCGTGTTCGGCATTGCGACCATCTCCAACGACAACCTGCAGGACCTCAAGACCGGTCAGGTGGTGGGTGCCACGCCATGGAGGCAGCAGGTCGCGCTGGTGATCGGCGTGCTGTTCGGCAGCCTCGCCATTCCCGGCGTCCTCGATCTGCTCAACAATGCTTTCGGCTTCGCCGGTGCTCCCGGCGCGCGTGAGCAGGCGCTGGCGGCGCCGCAGGCGCTGCTGATCTCCGCGTTGGCCAAGGGCGTGCTGGGCGGTGACCTCGAGTGGCCGCTGCTCGGGCTCGGGGCCGTCATCGGCGTCGTGATCGTCTTCATCGACGAGATGCTCGCTCGCGCGAAGAAGCTGCGCCTCCCGCCGCTGGGCGTCGGCATGGGCGTGTACCTGCCGATGTCGCTTACACTGCTGATCGTGGTCGGCTCGGTACTCGGAACGCGATACGATGCGTGGGCTGATCGCCAGAAGGATCCGGAAACGGCGCGTCGCTTCGGCGTGCTGGCGGCGACTGGCCTGATCGTTGGTGAGAGCCTGTTCGGCGTGGCGTTCGCCGGCATCGTGGCCGCCTCGGGCACCGATGCACCGCTGGCCGTCGTCGGCGAGAGCTTCGAACCGATCGCGCTCTGGGGCGGGCTCGCGTTCTTTGCGACGCTGGTGTGGTGGCTCTACCGGCATACGCGGAAGTCGGTCGCCTGAGCCGGACGACGCTCGCGCAGCCCGTCGGCTATGGCCGGCACGAGAATCAGAGGCACGTGGTTCGGCATCAGACAATACGCCAGGCACGACACCCGTGTCGCCGCGCACGACTCGGTGAGGAGATGCCGATACCGGGCGTAATCGGCATCGCAGAAGAAGACCTGCTGGCGACCGTTGCCACGTTGTGTGACATGGTGGGCCAGCCCGGGAATGACGACGCGAGCGAGACGGGTCATGGGTGGGGGGCGGTCGGGGGGATCGGGGCGAGAGTCCCTCGACGAGATGCGTCGCTTGCCGTCCGAGTGTCACCGATTTCCGCCAGACGAATCGTATTTCCGCAATGAGTGCACTGTCACCCATTTACCCCATTTTCTCGCAATGAGTGCACTGTCACTCATATTCTTTTCAGTTTCCCTCGCGTATCCGCCGCAAGAACGGTGCATAGCGGGGATCTTCGTGCAGTGAATCGAAGCGCGGATCGGTGTCGATGGTCAGCAACCATCGTGAACCACGCTCTGCGGCGCGATCGAGCCATTCGAAGGCGCGGTCCCGCTCACCAACGAGCCCCCACGCGGCTGCCAGCAGCGCCGGCTCCGGACTCCCCGTGGCGGATACGAGCGAATCGATCACTGCACGCGCCGCGACGCGATCGCGGAGCAGGCCGAGGATCACCGCGCGTTCCGTCGTGACGAACGGCGAGCCGCGGCTCAGGGAGGCGACCTGCGCGAGGTCGGCGCGGGCGCGGGGGTCGTCACCGAGCATGGCCGCCGCATAGGACCGCCAGAGGAAGCCGGTGACCGAAGACGCGTCCAGCGCGATCGCCTCGGCAGCGCTGGACGCGGCGTCGCGGAACTGCCGTGCAAAGAACTGGTAGCTGGCGCGATCGGTGACCAGTCGACCATACGTCGGGTCCCGCTGCTGCGCGATGGCATTGAAGACCAGCGCGGAGTCGAGCCGTCCGGCAGTGGCCAGCACATGTTGCATCGTCTGATTCGTCACCCCGAGGTCGGGTCGTGCCGTCAGGGCGACGGCGGCATCCCTGCGTGCTGCCTCGAGGTTGCGATCACCCCACAGCGACACCACGGCGCGGATCGCGAGCAGGTCGGCGTCGCCGGGATGCACGGCGAGGCCGCGCTCCAGCGCTGCACGCGCGCGGGCCATCGCGATGCGAGGCTCTTCCACCCCGACACCGAACGCCATCGCGATGTGGATCGTCGCGACACCGGCGTAGGCGCGTGCAAAGGTGGAATCGCGGGCCAGTGCCTGCTCGAAATATCCGCGTGCCGTCTGGATTTCGGGGAGCGACATGCGATGCCAGTGATGTCGTCCGAGCAGGAAAAGGCGCTGGGCCTCTCCATCCCGCGTGTCGCCTTCTGCCAGTCGGCGACGTTCATCCGCGCTCACCTGCACCGGCACCGACGAGATGAATGCACGGAGCAGCGAGTCCTCGACGGCGAGGACGTCGCTGGCCGACGAGAGGAGCGCCGCACCCCAGAGCTCACGTGCAGGATTCGCCTGCACGAGCTGGGCGCCGATCCGGAGTGAGGCACCGGCGCGCGAGACACTGCAGGTCACGAGATGCGTGGCGCCGAGTTCCGCCGCAACGGTTGCCGAGGATGCCGACTGCATCGACGCGGCGCGCACCGTACCGCGGGGCAGCACGCGCAGCACGGACACAGTGGTCAATCGGTTGACGAGATTTTCCGAAAGTCCCTCGGCGACGTAGGCGAGATCCGCCGAGGCTGTGCGGTCCTCGCATGGGATCACGGCAATCACGGTGGCCGTGGCCTCGCGGCCCACGGCCTCGCGATCGCGAAACCCGCGGTACGCCAGGTATCCTCCGCCTGCGAGCAATATCGCAACTGCGGCGGCGGACACCGGTCGCAATCTGTGAGGCGGAGCCACGCGCTCGCCTGCTTGCACCGGCGGGGATGACGGACTCGTGTTGCGATCGGGAGACGCAACTGCGAGCGCGGCATCGAACGCCTGGATCGACGGATACCGATCGCCGGCGACCTTCTGCAACGCGCGCATGATGACGTCGTCGAGCGCATGCGGAAACCCCGGGCGCAGCGTGCGAAGGCTCGTCGGCGGCTCGACGAGGATGCGCATGACCAGCGCCTGCATCGTGTCGCCAAAATGTGGTGGTTCGCCGGAGAGCATCTCGTAGAGCATGGCACCGAGGGCCCACTGGTCAGCGCGCCCGTCGATGGCCTTCTCTCCTGCCGCCTGTTCCGGACTCATGTACTGCGGCGTGCCGACCTGCACACCGGTCTCCGTGAGGCGGCCTGCGTCCGCACGTTCCAGCGCCAGTGCAATCCCGAAATCCGCGACGTACACATTGCCGTCGTGCAGCAGGATGTTTTCCGGCTTGAGATCACGGTGGACGACGTCCCGTGCATGCGCATGTGCGATCGCCGCGGCGATCTGGTGTGCGATCTCCACGGCTGCGGCGATGGGCAGGCGGCCTTCGCGCGTCATGCGGTCGCGCAGGGATTCGCCGGCGACGTACGGCATCACATACCAGGGAATCCCATCCACTTCGCCGGAGTCGAAGAGCGGCAGGATACGAGGGTGCTGCAGCGCCGCCGTCACTGTGATCTCGCGCAGGAAGCGGGCGACGCCGAGGTCTGCGGCGAGCTCGGGCTTCAGGACCTTGAGTGCAACATCCCGACCAAGCTTGACGTCCCGCGCGAGCCATACCGTCGCCATGCCGCCCTCGGCGATGCGAGCGGATACCGTGTACCGGCTCGCCAGCGCCTCGGTGACCCGCTCGATGGTCGACATGCGGGCAGTCTGGCACCGGGGCGGGTGTGGGGCAATGGGAGCGCGCTACGTGCCAACGACCTGAGTGATGCGGTCAGCCAACCTGATCGTCGCGAACGGCTCGCCGATCAACACCCGTGGCACCGCTTGCGGCCAGTCGGTCGGGATCGGCAGGTCGAGTTGGCCCGACATGGCCAGCACCGGGCGATCGATTCCCGCACGAATAGGGGAGCATGGGGTCAGAGTCCTTGCGGGAGTCAGCGCCGCTCCGTCCCCCGCAGTGTCGTTGCGTGGCGGTTACGCAATGCCTTGTCGGCCTGCGCGTGCTTCGCGGCGAGGTTCTCGCGGTGAACTTCGGCATCGCTCTGCTCGTGAAGTCAGCGGGAGCGTCGTCGTCGGCGACGAGCCAGAACTCTGCCCCCATGAACGGCCCCCATGAACGACCCCTACGATCGGCAGGCGTGCACCCGAACTGCGCCTCGCATGTGCCGAACCCAGCTTGCTCCGGACGCTGCGACAGGCGTATCGTGACGGGAGTTCCCGTCAGGGTTTCGCAGCGCTGGACCATCCAGTGCCGTCAGCCTGCCCAACTGCTTCCGTCGAACCGATGCGCCTCCCGCGACTGCACCTGTTCGAGTTCGAGGATCAGCCGTGGTTTCCGCATCTGCTGCGCGTCGGAATCACCGATTATCTCGCGACGATCACGGAGCGCACGCAACCGTATGCGCCGGTCCTGCCGACGCTTGTGACCGCGGTGGCTCAGACAGCAGATCCTCTGATTCGTGACTTCTGTTCAGGTGGTGGTGGTCCATGGCCGGCGTTGTTTCCGTCGATCGCGTCGGCCGTGCCTGGCACCCACCTGGAACTGACCGACGCCTTCCCGAATCCGCAGGCCATGGCGCGCTTCCCGGCGAACCTTGCCGTCACGTACCGGTCGACGGTCCTCGAAGCGACCTCGCCGTGGCCCGTGGACGCCTCCCTCGCAACCTTTTTCTCGGCCTTCCATCACTTCCCGCCTGCGCAGGCCACCGATGTGCTTCGGCAATCCAGCCAGACGGGCACGCCAGTCGCGGTGTTCGAAGTCACGCAACGCTCCGTGAAGGCGCTCGCGCTCATGTGCGTCGTCCCCATCGCCGTGCTGCTGATGACGCCGATGATCCGACCGTTCCGCTGGTGGCGCCTGCTGTTCACGTATGTCGTGCCGCTGATACCGATCGCCGTGTGGTGGGATGGGGTCGTGTCCTGCTGGAGGACGTATCAGCCCGACGAGTTGATGGCTCTCGCCGTACGTGCAGCCCCATCAGGCATGGAGTGGCGTGTCGGCGAATGGTCAAACGTGGGCCAGCCACTTCCGGTGACGTATCTCACCGGGACGCCAACGACGGCGCGGGGATCAGGCTGACCGGTATGCTGCATCTCCTTCAGGCGGCAACGGAGCGGATGTGCACTCGTGACGCTCGTGAGCCACGACTCCACGCTGCCACGGGTCACCTGGAACAGCTCGCGCAGGTAGCGCTCGATGCCGAGTCGCTGGTAGTCGTGAGCGCCATCACGCTGACCAGTCCACCCGATCGAAGATTTCCTGCAATCGTTGCGCCTTCGCAGGATTCACTGATCGCACCCACCCGATCCGTCCGAGGAGGTGCGCCCTGAAATCGGGCCGACCCTCGCGATTCTGCGACGCGGCGCCATGCCGTAGGCAGTTCGTCACCGTTGCCTTCAATGCATCGACTTCACGACGCGGGCAGTTCACGCGCGCGTTGACCACCAGCCCGGTCAGGCGCTGCTGCACGCTCTGACCCATGATTCGCGTCTTGTGGTGCTGCACACGCCATCCCTCGTCGATGGCGATCGCACCAATCTGCGCGGCGTACTCGTCGATCCGTTTCGCGACGTCGGCACCGCCGGAGAACGCCAGATCGTCGGCGTAGCGCGAATACACGGCGCCAGCCCAGTCGGCGAGACCGGTCAGCCGACAGTCGAGTCGCCATGCACAGAGGTTCGCCAGCGCCGGTGACGTCGGCGCGCCCTGCGGCAAGTGCGCGCGCTTGTGAAGCCGCTGTGAATCGCGCAGGTCGGCCGCATGCAGCAGCGGCCAGCGCTTCGCACCGAACACCGCCGCCGGGGTGGTGTTGGTGCAGAGTCCGCCCAACGCGTCCGCCACGGGTTCCGGATACCCCAGCGTGCGAAGCAGCGCCTGAACCCTGGCGCCACTGACACTGGGGAAGAAATCCGCCAGATCCATGCGCAGCACCACCGCCCGGCCCACGTGTTCCCCCGCGAACGATCGGACGGAGCGACCTTTTACGAAGCCATGCGCCGCCGTGTACCAGGGTGGCACGTGGTTCAGAATGTCCGTGAGTATCCGACGCTGCAGGGCCTTCAACCGTGCCTGCGGCGCCTCGAGCACCCGGACACCACCGTGCCGTTTTGCCCGCAGCACATAGCGATAGTGATGCCGTGGCGCACTCCAGTCGTCGTGGCCAAGCGCCGCACAGTTGCTGAACCACGCCAGTTCGCCGACCGTCAGCCCAAGCCACTCGGCCAGCGCCGCAGTCGTCGTGATCGAGGGCACCGCCCATCGGCTGGCCGCTCCCACAGGCACCATGACGGCGGCGTCAGCGAGCGTGGTGCGCGACAGACGTCGTCGTGCCGGGCCCGTGATCGTGAGCTGTCGTCTCAGCCACTCCAAGTCGTCGGTCAGCAGCGCGACGATCTCACGAACGCGCGGGCGGGTCATTCCTTCGAATCGGCGCGCGACCTGTTCTGCCAGCGGGCGTACCATGCGCACCGATTCGCCGGTGGCGGCGGTCCCCCGCTCCACCAGCGAGGGCGCGTCGAGTGACCCCATGGCGAACGCCCGTGCGATGGCGGCGACACGGGCGTTGAGGGATGACGTCATTGTGGCGCAGCGACGGCGGAGTGTCCCAACGAGTCTGACTCTGCGTGAGCGGGCCTGCGCCTTGGCGCAGTGTCGCTCCCGCGACGAAATCACAGCTTCACATTGATCCCTGGGGTAGCCCCAGAGTGACAGCCCGTCCTGCGATCCACCGCAGTCCGTTCCATCGGCTTGGAACACTCACACCGTGTGCTGCCACGTCCTTTGGTACGTTAGAGGACCAAACGCGGGTTGTCCAGTCGGCGACGGGTGTGGCGGCTCGGTGCCTGACGGTCCGCCGTTGGGCTCCAGTTCATGGGGTCGTTCATGGGGTCAGAGTTCTTGCTCGTTCCGTTCTTTCGACGACCGACCCATGAACGATGCCTTCAAGGACTCTGACCCCTTGACCGGACGCTTTCAACGGTCACCACCGGAATCGCGTGGTTGTCCTGCGATCCGCGCCGGAGCGATGCGCCGGTGACGGATCGGCGAGTTCCAGGGTATCGCAAGGAGCGGCGTGATGGCCTACGCCGACCTCACCCAGCCCCCTGATGCGATGACGCACCGTCTTGCGCGCACCGTTGCGCTACTTTTGCTGCCCCTGCACGGGTGCGGCGGCAGGTCGGTCGGCGATCCGCCGCTCGATGGCCTGCTCGCCATCGGGACGTGGGGCGGCACGGAGTCGGGCGTGCTGGTGACGGACACACTGGCGCATGTGCACCTGGGCTGCACGTACGGGGACCTCCGCGGGCGCGTGGCACTGGATGCCGACGGCCGCTTCACGCGTGGCGGGACCTATCTGCTGCGCGCCTATCCGATCGCGATCGGTCCGACGATGCCTGCGGTGTTTTCGGGGCGCGTGCTCGGTCAGACGCTGACCATCAGCGTGACCGTGCGTGATACCATCGCCAAAGCCGACGTGTCGCTCGGGCCGGTCACGGTCCGCCTCGGGACGGAGCCGACGATGGCGAACTGCCCGATCTGTCGAGTTCCGGGTGATCGGTCGTCCGCGCGCGCTCAGCCGAGCACTGAACCCGCGGCCGCGACCGTCCGCGCGACATCCGCGTCGGTCGTATTCCAGCCGCAGACACTGATGCGCATCACCCGTTCGTTGTTCCAACTGCCGCCGCTGACGAAGGCCTCGCCGCTGTCGTTGATGGCAGCGATCACCGCGTCCGAGATGTTGGCACCCGCAGCATCGTCGAAACGGATCAGCCCCTGATTCATGGTGGGGCGCCAGATGCCTGTGGCGCCAGGCAACGCGGCGATTCCATCGTACAGCGCCACGGCATGGTCACAGCATCGTTCGATCATGGCGGCGATACCGCGACGGCCCAGTTCCATCATGGCCGCCAGCGCCGGCAGCGCGCGCGCACGGCGCGACCATTCGGGGGTGAAGTCCATGGGATCGCGAACGTCGCCGCCGCTGGTGAGATAGGCCGCTGTCTGCCGCATCGCCGCACTGTGCGCCGCCGGGTCGCGGGTGATGGCCATGCCGCAGTCATACGGGGTGTTCAGCCACTTATGGCCGTCGGTGGCCCAGCTGTCAGCCAGTTCAATGCCAGCTGTCAGCGGCGCCATGCGCGGGCTGGCGTTGGCCCACAGGCCGAAGGCCCCGTCGACATGCACCCAGGCGCCAGCGGCGTGCGCAACCGGGCAGAGCTCGGCAAAATCATCACAGGCGCCGATGTTGAGATCGCCGGCGTTGAGGATGACGATGGTTGGTGCCCCCGGCGCCTCTGCCAGCGCGGCCGCAAGTGCTGCCGCACCAACCTTGGCGGGCCCGCCGCCGCCCAGCGGCACGATGCAATCCGTGCCAAGCCCAAGTAGCCGCAGCGACCGGTCGACCGAGGAATGGCGGTGCGCATTGGCCAGCACGCGGATCGCCGGCGCGCCCATCAGGCCCTGTGTCTCGGCATTCCAGCCGGCCCGGGCCAGTACCGCATGACGGGCGGCAGCCAGCGCCGTGGTGTGCGCCATCTGGCAGCCGGTGACGAAGGCATAGCTGGCATCAGTCGGCAGGCGAAGCGCATCGAGCAGGAAACGCCCGGCCACCTCCTCCAGCACAGCCGCCGCCGGGCTGGTCACCGCCAGCACGGCATTCTGGTCCCAGGCGCTGCACATGATATCAGTGGCAAGCGAAGCCGGCAAAGCGCCGCCCTTGACCCAGGCAAAGAACCGGCCGCCGGCGTTGCCCGTCAGGCCAGGTTCGGCGGCCGCAGCGATCGCGCGCACGACATCGGCGGCAGCCATGCCCTGTTCGGGCAGGGCCGCGGGCAGCGGCGCGCGCATGTCGTCCGCGGTGCCGCGCGACTTGACCGGGCGGGTTTCGAGCGAAGCCAGGAAGCGCCGGGCTTCGGCAAAGGCGACATCAAGCGTGTCCATGGTTTGCAGAAATATGGCGCGTCATGACGTGACGAGCGGAAAACGGCCATGGCCCTACAGCAAAGCCGATGGCCTTGGGTTCATGGGGTCTGGTTCATGGGGTCAGAGTCCTTGAACGTGGGTTCATGGGGTCAGAGTCCTTGAACGGGTTCGTGTGGTTCATGGGGTCAGAGTCCTTGAACGGGTTCGTGCGGTCAGGGGTTATGAGGTCGGGTTCACGGGGTCAGAGTCCTCGAAGGCTAAGAGCTGAGGCGCTTGCGGCGGTCAATGCCTGCGCGCCCCCGCCGTCATCGCCGGTTTTCAGGTGTCTCCTCGCGGCGGGATGAGGGTGTCTGCGGAGGTTTCACCTGGACCCTGCCGCCACGGTCCGGGGCTCCGCCGAGGCTTGAAGGTCTCTGCGCCCCATGAACGGCCCCCATGAACGGGCCGGTAGCCTCGGCCTTTGCCTGGGCTCGGCGGACTACCGTCCAGCGGCGCTGCGAACTCTCGCACCACGAGTGGTGTGCCCGCAGTTGCAGTCACCCGAGCGAGGCGCTTCGACGCCGTTGGTTTCGCCGCGCTGCATTTTCAGTCGGCTATCCCTTCGTAATCTTCGAGATCGTCTTGCCGACCGACGGCGAGGGTGTGTCCATGTCCGACGTCGCGAATTCAATGGCGGCCCTGACCAGCGCCGTCACCTTCGGATTCCGATAGTCGCTGGCCTGCGTCACCGGCACATGTCGGATCAGGTTGCCCGTGCCTTCGAGCAACGTGTGAGGGTCAGGCAGCCGCGTGCCCTTGTTGAAGCCGAGGTTGACGTGCCTGGTGTAGATCGGAAGCATGCAGTAGGCGTCGCCCAGTCTGTCCGACATCGAGAACACAGCCGTCAGCGCGTGCGTGTGATAGAGCAGTTCGTTCGCCGCGGGATGCAGTTCGAGGATGAAGGTTCGCAAATCGGAGAAGAGTTCGATGAGCTCGGGCTCCTTGCGACCGAGCAGCACGCGGAAGTCCGGGTGAATCGGTCGGGGCGGCGTCATCTGGTCGTCGGGATGATCGTGGTCGGCGCACCGGAGCGTGCGTCCGGAGGCTGGGCGCCGCAGGAACGCGCGAAGCAAGTGCAGAGAACCTGATGCGGTACGAGCCTGACATCAATCACCGGTGATCGGCTGACCCTGGTTGCGTCGGAACTGGACCAGCATGACCGACGGGACGTCAACCCTTTCTGGAGGGACGTCACTCATGGAACCGGTGGGCGATTCAGCGTTCGTGCACCACAACGGCGCCGGGTCGTGCGACGCCGCGCAGGCAGTCCGCTGGGCGCCGCCGGTGTCGCACGAGCGGACACCGTAACCGCCCGCCGACGTCATTTCATGACGGATCCGGAGCGGCCATCGCAAAATCGATCCAAGCACGATCCCCAGCCGTCAACTCCACACTACGTCGCGCGCTGCGCTGCCCATCGCGCGCCTCCAGGTTGTACCAACCCGGCGTCAGTCCCCCGAGCTCGAAACGGCCGGACTCATCCGTGATTGCCGCGAGGTCGGGGTGTGACGCGTGCCCTTCGACGATCATCACGACGGCGTCCGCCACAGGGTGATCACCGACCATGACCCGGCCGGCGACCACCCCGTGTTGCGACACGTCGGAGAACTCCGACGACGATGCGTGCACGATCACGAGCCCTGCAGCCGCCAGGCCTTGAGATTGTTGAACACCGGCTGCGTGATGCGCGTGGCGGAGTTTCCACCGACGAACCCGTTGGTGTGGATCCCCACGGCAATACGCTGGCCGTTGTACAAAGTCCACACCGGCGAACCGCTCTGTCCACCCACCGTATCGATGTCATAGGCAAAGCTGCGCGGCTGCACCGACTTGATCGCCCGTGCCATCCACCACTGACTTCCCGTTTCACGATCGGGACCGAGCTTGCCGCCATCGCCAGGATAGCCGGACAGATTGACCATCCGGTTCTGCAGCTGATGATCGGGCCAGTACCCAAAGCCGAAGCCACCGAGGGACTGTACGGCAAGCGGGCTGTTCGGCGGGAGGATGATGGCCCCGTAGTCGTGGTCGCGACTCTTGCCCACAGTCCATCCTGTCACGGAGCGGAACGAGACACCGCGTACCGTGCCGAACGGGCGTGCGGCGGCATTCCGGGCCGGCGACACATCGATGTAGGCAGGCCAGCCACCTGCCGAGTGAATGAAGACGCAGTGTCCCGCCGTGATGACAGTGCGCTTTCCGATCAGGAAGCCCGTGCCGACATATTGCTGCCCATTCCGCGCCCGGATCGTGAGATGACAGATGCGCCGCCACGGTACCGCCGTCGTGTTGCGGATACGGAGGCGGTCGTCAGTGCCGATGATGACCTCCATCTGCTCCGCGGCAGCCTCGAGCTCTGCTTCAATCGCCTCCTCCGATTCCGCTGCCTCACCGGACTCCTTGAGGAGCTTCCCGACCAGCGACCCGGCGACGCCCGTGATGCGTCCGAGCGTCCGGCGGTTGAGCACACGCTTCTTGATCACCGGCAGCACCGTGGACACGAGCAGCGGAGCGAGCTTGGCGAGGATGGGCCAGAACTCCTTGTCATTCAGGCTGGCATCCGCCGTGAATGCTTCCGGAATCATGCTTTCATCGACCCGCCCCGATTCACGAGCGGGCGGCATGTAGCCTTCCACACTTTCCAGCCCCACTTCCTCACCCGCACTCTCCGTCGGCAATTGCACCGGCTCGAATTCGGTTGCGCTCCCACTGCCCTGCACGGCTTCGTGCTTCGACGGATCGTCGAGCAATGCCGAGCCTGCCTCACTCGTTGTCGATGCGTAGGTACCGGCGAGTTCATCCGCTGTTTCGCCCTGGCCGTTCTCGTACGCGGCGATGCGGTTGGCACCGGTGCTCTTCGGCATTGCCACCGTCGCGCCCGCTGCATCGCCGGGATCTTCCGCGATGGTGGACTCATCCATTCTCGAGGTTCGTGTCGTGCTCGGCATAGTGTGTCTCCATGAGTGTGAATCGTCGGGAGCACACGATGCGTGCGCCGACTGCCACCAGCCAGCGGCAAAACGATGCATTTTGGATCTACAACGGGTTATGATCAAAAGGTCTACACCCGACCTCATGTATTTTCTGCTGGTCGCGCCATGCAGACCCATCCACCGATACGCTGCTGTGCACTCGCACGACACTGATCGTCCTGGCTCGTCTTGATGTAGCGGGTTGATCGAGCCCGTGTGACATACTGCTGCGGGAGACTCTGTATGCCGACGCCGGCAATGCAGGACAGCGACATGATCGAGCGTAGCACTCTGCGGATCCTCGTGCTCAGCGCCGTGCGCCTGTTGCGGGAAGCCCTCGCGACAGCCCTCGTGGCACGCGGCGTGGCGAACGTGCATGCTGCGACCGCTCACGATCTGGCCGGAGCGCTCCGACCAACGCTGCCAGATGTCGTGATCGTCGATGTCCGCAGCCATGGTATGCTCGAGGTGCTGCACACGCTGGTGACCGGTTCACCATCACTTCCGGTCATTGCGTTCGGCGTGGAAGAGCACGAGACCGACGTGCTGGCGTGCGCAGAGGCTGGCGCGTCGGCATTCCTGTCGGCAGAATGTGGGCCTGACGAATTACGTGCTGCCATCGACCGTGTTCGATCGGACGAATTCGTCTGCTCGCCTGGTGTCGCCGCGCTGCTCTTTCGCTGGCATGGTACCCGTTCTGCATCCGCAGATCCGATGGACGTCGGCGTGACCGACAGTCACCTGACCAATCGAGAGATCGAGGTGCTCGCGCTGCTCGATCGTGGCATGAGCAACAAGGAGATGGCCATGGCGCTGAACATCAGCATCGCCACGGTGAAGCAGCACGTCCACAGGATTCTCGAAAAGCTGCACGTGCACAATCGAGGCGCGGCTGTCGCGCAGGTCCGTCATGCGAGCCGGACCGCATCACGGCCCGCGCTGCCCCCGTTCACCGATTTGGGTCCACCGAAAGTTGTACCGCGTGGTGCGTAAGGAGTGCGCTGGCAGGTCCGGGTGGGCCATAGCCCCTTCCGGCATGGCACCGTTCACCGCGCACCGATCCGGCTTGACTCTCGTTCTGCGCAGCAGCATCGTCAACAACACTCGGCCGAACCTTCGCGCATTCCGCGAACCGAAGGCCCTGCCCTGCGCTCCGCTCAGCGATCTGCACGAAGTCGCCTCACAGTCTGCGTCGTTTCCCCACAGCCCAGCGCCGATGCGATACCATCTGGCGGCAGCCATCAGCCTTGGCGTCCTGACCGCCTGCATCTTCCCGACGACGACCTGCGGCTGTTCCCCGCCGCCGGTGGCCTCCGCCGTCATCGTCGGTACCATCCGTACCGCCAACGCCCTCCCGCTCGCCGGCGCGGTGGTTCGTGCGCAAGGCACGCGTGGCGCCCGGTGCTCGCGCAGTGTGCAGTTCCGCGCCGTCAGTCAGGGGACGGTCACGACCGACGCGACCGGACGGTACCGTTTCCTCGTCGACAACGCCGCACAGGCAGCCGCACAGGTACCGGACACACTGTGCGTGGAGGTGATCGCGCGCCGGTCATCCAGCGCGACGGCCGACAGCCTCATTGCGCCGACCGTCACCGTGGTGCTCCGATACGGGCTCACCTCCGACAGCGCGCGCGTGGATCTGCAGTTCCCGTAGCGTCACGTCCAGCGCGACACGGCGCACAGCCAGGCATACATGCCGAGGGGCGTGCAACGTCCTCCTCGGCGCGTGACGTCCCTCCCGAACCGGAGCAATCCCATGCCGTTGACACGCCACCTGCGCCGAGCGCTGCTCGCCGGCGTATTCACCTTCTCCCCCGCACTTGCCCACGCACAACAGGCTGCCGGCACTGACGGCTCGCGTGCACTGCCCGCCGCACGCCCTGCCGACGTCGGAAGCATCGACGCCATCATGCGTGCGGTCTATGACGTGATCTCGGGACCGGCTGGCCAGCAGCGCGACTGGGATCGCTTCCGGTCGCTGATGGCGCCGGGCGCACGACTGATCCCCACCGGCAAACGCCCGGACGGTGTCGGCAACCTGCGCGTCTGGACGCCGGAAGAATACATCGCCACCGCCGGCCCGCAGCTGGAACGCAGCGGCTTCTTCGAGCGCGAGATCGGCCGCAGGCTCGAACGCTACGGCAACGTGGTGCATCTCATGAGTGCCTACGATTCGAAGCGCGCGCTGAGTGACGCCGCGCCGTTCGCACGTGGCGTGAACTCGTTCCAGCTTTTCTACGACGGCACACGCTGGTGGGTGGTGACGATCTTCTGGGAGGCGGAAACACCAGGAAACCCGATTCCGGCGGCGCTGCTCACGCCGCGTTGACGGCCCGCGAAACCGACGCTCGGCCGTGCCAGACCAGGCGCAGCCCCCTCGCGGCGCGCCAGGAACCGCCCATCGTCGACGGGGGACCTTCAGGGCGGCCGCTCCAGGACGCTGACCCCATCAACGTCTGCGTGCAACGTGACGCAGCCAGCCAAAGCACGACGCGTCCGTGCACGCCTGCGTGGGGCCAATGACTCATCGACTCAGTCGAGCGCGCGCCGATAGGGATACCCACGCCGCAGTAATCGCAGCGGCAAGCGCCATCGCGAGCACGGTGTCCTGGACCGGCGCCAGTGAGGGCGCGTGGATTGCCGCAATCACGATGGTTTCCGGCGGCGCGTGGCCTTGCGCGGTGGCTGGCTGCCACCACTGGCGCCGAGGTCGGCCACCATGGCGTCGAGCTGCGCGAGTCCGAAACTGATCTTCCGAAAGAACGAACTGTCGTGCCGGACCAGGACGAACCGTGGATGCTGTTCCCAGAGGCGGCGGAGACGTGCATCGAGCGCTGCGGCCTGTTCCATGGACTCGTTGCGGACGGGATTGCCGCCTTCGATGCTCATCCCTCCAACAGCCGCGCTTTCGAAGAAGATCACGCCGTCGTACCGCGCCAGTTCGTCGTGCAGTGTGGTGTCGAGCCCCGCGAAGAACGCGTTCGGCTCCCCCGGCCAATAGGCGGCGCCGTCCACCGTGCCACGGTCGCAGAGGAGAATCCGCTCCGGATAGAGCGAGGATTGTACATCCTCGAGATTGCGCTGCACGTGGTAGATGGCGTTCTGCGCCGCGATGATACCACGCATCTCGGTACAGCGAGGAAAGCCACCGGAGAACATCATCGTGGCCGCCTCGGGAACGACGACCACGCGCTCACCGATTTCGCGGCGAAAGAGGTCCGCAGCGGTGGTTTTCCCTCCACCGGGGCCGCCGGTCAGGACGATGCGGCACCGACCGTTCTCCGGTTGCGCGTGCCGACGTCCACGACTGGTGTGCGTTCGCGGGTGCTTCGGCCCGCTGGCCGTTTCGTGGGGTGATGACGGCGTGGTCGTCTTCATGGTCGTCATGGGTATGGGTGGCGAGCGCAATACGACGCATACGCCGTCTCGCACTTCCTGCAGGGGCACAGGATGTCTGAATCGACCGGCAGCAGCCCGAGGGCACCTTGGCCGCCGTCGTGGCTCGGAGCCCAGCTCGACAGTTGCGGCGGTGCGACCCTCAACCGCGAAGCAGCTGCTCGAGCCCCGCCATCGGCACCGCCCCCACCTGTCGCGCGACCTCCTTGCCCGCACGCATCACCGCGATCGTCGGGATGCTCCGGATTCCGAATCGCGAGGCAACGCCCGGACTCCGATCGGTATCCACCTTGGCAACGAGCGCCTGACCACGCTGCCGGCGCGCGAGTTCGCTGAACACCGGCGCCATCTGCTTGCACGGCCCGCACCAGTCGGCGTAGAAGTCGATGATCACCGGCACGGTGCTGGCGGAAACGACCATGTCGAACGTGGCATCCGTCAGCATGATCGGGGCATCGAGCACGACCGCGACGCGACAGGCTCCACATTTCGCCACGGCATCGACCCGTGCCAGATCAACGCGATTCATCGTGCCGCAGCTCGCACAGGGAACGATCGCCGTCCGCTTGTCCATCGTGTCAGTCATCGCGCCTCTGCAAAGCAGTGTAGACAGCAATCGTCACACCACTCTGGCTCATCGTGAGCACGAACGCTGTCGGTGTTTCCCCCACCCGCGCCCCGGCACAGGTTGTCGGGGTCTGCGACGACCAGCCCGGCAACATGCGGTGCGCCGCGTCCCGCTACGGTGCCGGTCGTCGAAACAGGCCCACGTACACCGCCTTGCCCAGCACATGCCCCTGCATCGCCTTGAACACGTTGGCGCGTGTTTCGAGCGCGGCGGCAACCGGCTGCGCATTGGATGCGGCGACCACGTCGAGCGTCGTGTCGAGCGCGTACAGCTCGAACGTGTAGTGATGCATCGGGCCGGTGGCGGCGGCACCGGGTCCGCGGTACTGCAGACCGGTGGCGCTGATCTGACGTGACCCATCGGGCAGTCGTGCACCGGGCGCGATGCCCTCGGGCACTCCCGCAGCGGTACCCGGAATGTTCCACAACACCCAGTGCGGCTGCGTCTCGGTGCCGCGCTGAATGGCCACGTCGGGATCGATCATGTTGAGCACGAACGTCACGGTCCCTGCGGGCACATTCGTCCAGGCAAGCGCCGGCGACACCTGCTCGCCGGCCTGCGAATACCGGACGGGAATGACACCGCCGTCAGGCCACGCCATGGTGGTCAACGTCAGCGGCGCCGGACGCGGTGGCGCCGGCGTTGCCGTTTGTGCATGGGAGACGGCCGGCAGCATGAGCAGACCGGCGACCAGCAACGAGCACGTGGACTGGCGGTGCATGGGCAGACCTCGTCAGGAGTGTCCGGGCAAGTGTATGCAGGCCACTGCGCGATGCAAGCACAGCGGCCCCCGCATCACGCCCGCCCGGCACCAGCAATCGAGCCGAGCGGCAGCCGACCCGTCGGGCCTAGGCCGGCGTCCCCGTTCGAATCACCTGCTGATACCAGCGATAACTCAGCTTCGGCGTCCGCTTCTGCGTGGCGTAGTCCACGTGCACGATGCCGAACCGCGTGTCGTAGCCATCGGCCCACTCGAAGTTGTCGAGCAGACTCCAGGGGAAGTACCCGACCACCTTGTGCCCTTCCGTGATGGCCCGCTGCACCTGTCGCATGTACGCACGCAGGTACATCACGCGGTCGATGTCCTGCACTTCCGACGTCGCCGGCGTGGGGCCGCTGTCCGCGCAACCGTTCTCGCTGATGAAGATCGGCAGGTTCCGCTGCCCGAGCGCATCGCGGATCATGCGGATGCCCCAGTAGATGGATTCAGGCACACAGTTCAGCCACGGTGTTCCCATCTTGGGGAACTTGTCGAACATCGGGACTTCCTCGTATCCGGCCGGTGTTGCGGCGGCCCGCACATACGTCCCGGTGTAGCAGTTGAAGCCCAGGCCATCCAGCGGTTGATGGATCGTCTCGAGATCGCCACTCCGTATCGTCGGCGCATTGGCACCGCGCTGCTGCAGCCAGAACGGATCGTACTGGCCCGTGAGCAGCGGGACGATGATCGCTCCATTGGCATTACTGCGCAGGAAGGCGAGTCGGGTCGCTTCGATGTGTTCCGGCGTCTCGATGACCGGCACGAACGGATTGAAGTTCTCGGCGATGGCCACCTTGCACGGTCGCGGTGACGACGCCCGAATCGCCTGGCATCCGCGCCCATGAGCCAGCAGGGCGTGATGCCCCACCTGCCAGCGCTCCTTCTCGGTGGCAAGCGGGAGGCCCGGCGCATGGGGGCCAGCCGTCTTGACGCCGTATCCCAGCTGCGTGAAGGTGAGGATCTCGTTGAGCGTCATCCAGCGCGAGACGCGATCACCGAGTCGCTTCGCCATCACGCCGGCATAGGTGGCAAAATCGTCCACGACCTCGCGGCTTTCCCACCCGCGATAGCGATCCTGCAGCGCCTGCGGCAGATCCCAGTGATAGAGCGTGACGTGTGGCGTGATGCCGTTCGCCAGCAGTTCGTCCACGAGCCGGCTGTAGAAATCCATCCCCTTCTCGTTCACCGCGCCGCGTCCGTCCGGCATGACGCGCGACCACGAGGTGCTGAATCGGTAGTGCTTCACGCCGAGGTCGGCCATCAGGCGGACGTCGTCCTTGTAGCGGTGATAGTGGTCACACGCGACATCACCGGTATCGCCGTTGCGCACCTTGCCAGGGGTGTGGCTGAAGGTGTCCCAGATGCTCGGCTTGCGACCGTCCGTCGCGGCAGCGCCCTCGAGCTGGTAGGCGGCCGTGGCCGCACCCCACCAGAAATTCTTCGGGAATGTGCCGGATCCGTGCGCGGCGCCCGCCGATGCGTCGGCCGGCGTCACCGCACCGAGCCGACCGGCGTGCAACGCCTCGGCGGCCACACCCAGCGCCGTGGCCTTGATGAACTTTCGACGGTGCATGCTCATGAAATGTGCTGACGAGAGATTGGGCTGTACTGCACGGGAACAGGGTCAGGCAACGTCAGTGCCAGTGGCGCTGCGGCGTCATGCCGTCGCGGGCGACTTCCGTGCGTACATCCCGTATGCGGCAATGAGCAGATAACAGACAGCCGGCACGACCAGCGACACCTTCAGGGAACTCGCATCGGCAATCAGGCCCGTCAGCGGCGGAATGATCGCACCGCCGACGATGGCCATCGCGATGATCCCGGAGCCTTCCGCCGCACGCTTGCCGAGCCCTTCGCTCCCCAACGTGAAGATCGTCGGGAACATGATCGAGTTCATCAGCCCGATCGCGAGCAACGACCAGCCCGACAGCCAGCCGGTGCTCAGCGCGGAGACGAGGATCAACGTGACCGAGCCCACCGCCACCGACGCCAGCACCTTGCCGGGCGACACCAGGCGCAGCACGGCCGCTCCGATGAACCGGCCGACCATCGCACCGCCCCAGTAGAAGGCGACATGCTTGCCCGCGGCTTCGGCACCAAGGCCGAGCACGTCGGCCTCCATCAGATAGTTGACGATCAGCGAGCCAATCGCGACTTCGGCTCCGACGTAGAGAAAGATGCACGCCGCCCCGAAGCGGAAGCGCGGTCGCTTCAGCAGGTCGAAGGCCTGCAGGATGCTCCCGCTCTCCTCGACCACGTTGGGCAGGCGATTGCGACGGGTCCAGACGACGGCGGCCACGATCACGAGCGACAACGCCAGTGCGAGATAGGTGTTCACGACCACCTGCGTTTCCTGCGTGCGATACGCGTCGAGCGCGGCACCCGAGAGGGTCGCCGGGTCGATCCGCGCGAGGCTGCCCAGGATCACGATCGAGCCGACGATCGGGAAGACCGTCGTGCCGAGTGAGTTGAACGCCTGCGCGAAGGTCAGCCGGCTCGATGCGGTGCGCGGGTGCCCGAGCATCGAGATCAGCGGATTGGCAACGACCTGCACCATCGTGATGCCGGCTGCCAGCACGAACAACGCAACCAGGAAGACGCCGAACTGGCCCGACTTCGACGCCGGGATGAACATCAGGCACCCGGCCGTCATGATCAGCAGGCCGATCGCCGCCGCCCGCATGTAGCCGGCCTTGCGGACGATGGCGGCCATCGGCACCGAGAAGATGAAATAGGCGGCGAAGAATGCCGACTGGACCAGCAGCGCCTGAAAGTAGTTCAGCGTGAACAGGTCCTTCAGCTTCGGGATGATCACATCATTCAGGCTGGTGATGCCGCCGAAGATGAAGAACAGGGCGAAGACGAAGATCTGCAGATCAGGCGCGTCCACGCCCTCCCCGGCATCCGCTGACGTGGTGGTCGATTGCGCGGGGGCAAGCGCCATGGTGGGTCCTGGCAATTGGGGAGGTCAGTTCGTGCGTCCAGCGATCACGAACTCTAGTCGGCAGTGGTCGAGTCCACAGCGCGAAACCGAGGATGGGGGGGACAGCGACGTTCCACATCGCCCTGCGGCAGGGCACCCTGCGCTCAGCGCGCCCTTCGAATCTCCCGAATCAGACCGCGCTTCGCATCCCGCACCGCCAACCCGTACGAGGGCCGATGGTCGCGGCCTCGTGGGTTGCGCCAGACCGCGAGATGCACCGTGGGCCGGTCCACCGCCGCCCGATCCAGCCGCACGAGCGCGTCGTGCACGACCTCCTCGATCGACGTCCCGGCCTCCTCCATCTCGGCACGCAGATCGGCGAGGCTGATCTCGGCCTCGGCGCCCACATCACCATCGTCCGAGAGCGCCTCCAGCAGATCCGCCTGAATCGTGGCCACGTCCGCCACCTCATCAGGCGCATGATCCTCGAAGACGTCATCCAGCTCATCCTGCAAGTCGCGATCGAGTTGGGCATCACTGAACGCATCGAGGTCGGTGTGCACCACGACCGGTGCGCGCAGCCCACGCACGGTGTGATCGGGAACCGGCACTGGTGGTGCGAAGCCGAGACTGACGGCAACCACGCCGACGACCACAGACGATGACGACAAGCGGCGATGCATGCGACACTCCCCGGGGTTGAGCGATGACTCTGCCGTACCCCGGCCGACGGATTGGGCACGATCGAGGCTGGGCGGCATTGAAGAGTCGCTGCCAGCACCCGCGTCCGCCAGTCGCAGTGCTGGCCCCGCCCTCCCGCTGCCTACCGCCGATGGCGACGCCGGGCAATGTTGGGGGATCATTCTGCACCCAGCCGCCATACCGCCCCCACTGATTTCAGCCCGCGTGCAGACCGTTTCACCCTTCGCACATTCCATCGCGGTCATCATCGGCATCAACGCATACCGGGAGGGCATTCCGGCGCTCCGCACGGCCGTGAATGACGCGCGCCGACTGGGCACGCTGCTGGCCGAGGAGCACGGCTACGACCTGATCAGTCTCCTCGACGATGACGCGACGCAGGAGCGCATCGCGACACTGCTGACACAGGAACTGCCCGCACGCATCGGTGCCGATGATCGCGTGCTGTTCTACTTCGCAGGGCATGGCGTGGCCCGCGACGGCGATGATGGGCCGAACGGATACCTGCTGCCGGTGAATGCGGTCCGCGGTGATGACACCACCTTCCTGCACATGCCGCTGGTGCACGATGCGTTGCTGGCGCTGCCGTGCCGGCACATGATGGTGATCCTCGACTCCTGCTTCTCGGGTGCATTCCGCTGGTCAGGGGTCCGCGACATCGAGGCAGAGCCCGAGGTGGTGCATCAGGAGAAGTTCGAACGCTTCGTGCGCGATCCGGCGTGGCAGGTACTCACCTCCGCCGCACAGGACCAGAAGGCGCTCGATCAGCTCTCAGCCGGTGCGCTGGGCAGCCGACCCGGCGACGGTGCACACTCGCCCTTTGCGCTGGCGCTGTTCGACGCGCTGCGCGGCGCCGGCGACCTCGTGCCGCATGGCGCCGGCGACGGCCTCGTGACGGCCACGGAGCTCTACCTCTACATCGAGGAGACCCTGCAGTCGGCAGTCCTGGCGGCGGGCAAGGAGCAGACGCCACGCCTCTGGCCCCTGCGCAAGCACGACCGCGGCGAGTTCGTGTTTTTCGTGCCAGGCCGCGAGCTCACGCTGCCCCCTGCACCACCGCTGACCTTCGAGAACAACCCGTGGCGCGGACTCGGTTCCTACGATTCCAGCGACGCAGCGCTGTTCTTCGGGCGTGAGACGGAAATTGCAGCACTCACGCAACGGATCATCGCCCAGCCGTTGACGGTGGTACTGGGTGCCTCGGGCAGCGGCAAGTCGTCGCTCGTGAAGGCGGGTGTGGTTCCGGCCCTGCTCGCGTCCGGGTGGCAGGTGGCACCGATCGTGCGACCGGGCACCGAGCCGCTCGCGGCGCTCGCCGCCGCCCTGGCACCGCTGGGCCGCACCGTCACGGGCGCGACGGCCGACACGATCGCCGCGATGGTGGACGCGCGCCTCAAGGCAAGCCCGGGCACGAAGCTGCTGCTGGTGATCGACCAGTTCGAGGAAATGATCACGCTGGCGCGCCGCGCCGGCGAACGAGAGCGCACGATCGCCCTGCTGGCGCGCCTCGTCGCGGCGCACCCCGACGCGCTGCGGATCGTGATCACCTTGCGCTCGGACTTCGAGCCGAACTTCGATCGCGCCGGTCTCGGCGAGCGCTGGCAACAGGGGCGTTTCGTGGTCCCGCCGATGTCGCGCGCCGGCTTGCGCGATGTGATCGAGAAACCGGCGTTGGCACGTGTGCTGTACTTCGATCCGTCCACGCTGGTGGACACCCTGCTCGACGAGGTGGTCGCGACGCCGGGTGCGTTGCCGCTGCTCTCGTTCGCACTGAGCGAGATGTACATCCGCTACGTCCAGCGACAAAGCAACGACCGGGCCATCACGCGTGAGGATTTCGATGCCGTGGGTGGAGTGGTCGGGGCCCTGCGCTCACGCGCCGAGGCGGAGCACGACGCCCTCGACGAGGTATCGCGCGGCACACTGCGGCGCCTGATGCTTCGCCTGGTCACCGCCGAGGGCACGGGCATCGTCCGGCGTCGCGCCAGTGATGCGGACCTCACGTTCGCCGATCCGGCGGAATTGCAACGGGCCGAGGCCATCGTGCAGCGCCTCGTTGCCGCCCGACTGCTCACGCAGGGCAAGGAACCCGATGGTGAGCGCTTCGTCGAACCGGCGCACGACGCACTCGTGCGCGGCTGGGGGCGGCTGGCCGAGTGGGTACGGCTGGAGAACGACGCGACCTTCCCACTGGCGCAGCAGCAGCGACTGAACCGGGCGGCGCAGGAGTGGCATCGCGCGGAAGGCACGGGCAAACACGGCCTCGTGTGGAGCGACGCGACGCGCAGTTCGCAGCTCGCGCCATTGGTTCGGCGGCGCCCCCCGTGGTTGACGGTCACCGAACTCGCCTTTGCGCAGCGCAGCGTGCGTGGCCGTCGCATCGTGATCGCGAGTGTCGCTGCCGCGCTGACGACCATCGCTGCGGCCGGCGTCCTGGCCGTGATCGGTGGACGGCTGGCAAGTGCCCGCGCCGAACAGGTGCGCATCGCCTCGGTGGTGCGTTCGGCCACCGCGATGGTGAACGAGGATCCCCTGCTCGCCGCGCAGTTGCTGGGCAGCATCGACAGTACCATGGTCCAGGGCGCGGACAACGCCACGCAACTGGCCATGCTCGGTGCAGCGCTCGAGTTGCGGCGTGTCCCGCAGGTCGTCGCCGCCTTCGCAAACGCGGCCGGCATCGCCGACGCGGTGGTGAGTGCCGATGGCCAGTGGCTCGCCACCGCTGCGCTGGACAAGGTGGTGCGCATCTGGCCGCTGAACGGATCGGCCGCTCCGGTGGAACTGACGCGTGCCGCAGACACCGTGCTGGTGGTGCAGTTCAGTCGTGACGGACAGCAGCTGGCCGTGGGTGATGCCCGCGGCACTGTGCGGCTCTATCCGACGAAGGGATCGGGTATGCCGCTGACGCTGTCGGGTGGCAGCACGCCAGTGCAGCGCCTCGAGTTCAGCCATGATGGCCGGAAACTGCTGGCCACCTACGATGCGGCCCCGGCACGGGTATACACGCTCGACGGCAGCGTCACGCCACGCGTCGTGGGTCATGCTTCGGCGATCGTGGATCTCGCGCGCTGGGCCGATGCCGATCGGCAGGTGGTGCTGATCACCGGGCAGCGCGTGGTGGAATGGTGGGCTGCCGACGGAGGCGAGGTGCCCACACGGACGGTGCGCGTGGCGGGAGACTCGGTCGTCGCGCTCGATGTCAGCGACAGCGCCGGCACCGTCGTACTCGGCACGGTCGGTGGCCGCATGCACCTCTACGATGCCAGACGGGGCCGCCTGCTCCGCACGTTCGAGCCGCATGCCGCGACGATCTTTTCGCTGTCGCTGAGCGGCGATGGCAGCAGCCTTGCATCGGCGTCGGCTGACGACGAGGTGCGGATCACCGACGTGTCGAGCGGTACGACGCTGTCCCGGCTGCGCGGCACGAACGACATGGTGCAGTCGGCGGCATTTGCATCCGATGGCCGACGACTGATCCTGACCAGCGGCACCACCTTCAAGGCGCGCATCTGGAGTGGCGTGGAGGGTGCCGCGCTGGCGCCGTTGTCAGGGCACACCAATGCGCTGGTCTCGACCATCTTCGTTCCCGGCAGCGAGCGTGTCGTGACGGCCTCCGAAGACGGCACCGTCCGTCTCTGGGCGTTTCCGCCGCCGCCCCTGTACTACGCCACACATGCGTCGCGCGACAGCCTCGACGACATCGGGGCGGCCACCTTCTCGCGCGACGGACGACGATTGGCCCTGGGCACGCGCCGCGGCGCGCTGTCGGTGGTGCAGCTCGATGCGACGACACCGGTGCCACGATTGCTCGACAGCGCACGGGCCGAGATCTGCGCACTGGCCTTCGCGCCCGGCGAGGCGGTGCTCGACGTGCTGCGGTGCGACGCAGCAACCGGTTCGTGGCCGCTCGCAGGCAGCGCACCCACCGCCATGCCCCCGGCATCGGCGCGACGCGTGGTGCTGGCCGAGTTTGCACCGCAGGCCCGCCGCGGTCTGTGGTCACGCGACTCGGGCGAAGTGCATGTGTGGGACGCGGCTGACGCCACGCGCACGCGCCGGCTTCGGGCCCCCGCCGAACGTGATCGGCGCTGCGCGGCGCTCTCCGATGACGCTGAACGACTGGCGGTGTGCACGGCCGATGGCAGCATCGAGATCCGGGCATTCATCCCGGGAAGCGCCCCGGTGCGCATCCCGGGTCGCGGCACACCGACGGCACTCGTGTTCAGTCATTCGGGAGCCCTGCTGGCCATCGGACATCAGGATGGCAGCACACGGATCGTGCAACTCACCGCGCCGGACACCGGCCGCGTGCTGCAGGGCCAGCGCGAAGCGATCACACGACTCGACTTCTCCGCCCACGACTCGCGGCTGCTGAGTGTCTCGGAGGATGGGTCGGTGACCGCGTTCGACGTGGTGTCGGCGCAGGCGATGGTACGATTGCGCCCGCGCGGCATCGAGGTGAAGAGTGCGCAGTTCACGGCCGATGGCACGCGGATCGTGACGCTCGGCTTCGATCAGGGCGAGGCGCGCATGTGGAACGTCGATGGCACCGGCGGCTCCGTGCCGCTGCCCGGTGGCGGCGGTATCGTCACGCGGGCGCTGCCCAGTCCCGATGGACGGTGGGTGCTGACGACCACCACCGATCAGT
The DNA here is from genome assembly GCA_031411975.1 of Gemmatimonadaceae bacterium. GTDB lineage: Bacteria > Gemmatimonadota > Gemmatimonadetes > Gemmatimonadales > Gemmatimonadaceae > JACMLX01. The sequence continues at coordinate 16,784 of JANOCB010000125.1, read as the reverse complement.
CGGCCCTGTTGCACGTGATCGATGTCGAGCAGGCGTTGGCGCCGCTGCGGCGATCAGCAATGTGCCTGGCGGCAGCGGATCGGGTGCGGTATCTCGACGAGGGCGTGCGCCTCGCGGAAACGCGGGCCGCTTCCTGCATTTCGCGTCCCACTGCGCGGCCCTGACGAACCAGCCCGTCGCGAAACGCTACCGCCGGAAGAAGTAGACGTACTTGGCCACCACACCACCGCGCTGCGGCCGCTGCCACCGCACACGCTCCGGAAACTCGGTGTCCCAGTTGCTGTTCCAGACGACGTAGAGATCACTCCCGGGCACCACGGTCCAGCGCAGGCGCGCATTGATCGAGGCACGGTTGGATTCGTTGTCCCACTGTGCGAACAGCGTGGTGTTGAGGCGCGGCCCCACGGCGTAATCGGTGCGGAGTCGCACGGTCTGCGCAGAGAACGAGGCATCGCGCAAGGCAATCTGCGAGTGCACCAGGTCGAGACTCGCCAGCAGGTGTGGTGAGCGGCGCACGCGAAGGCCCGCGCTGATCTCGCTGGAACGGCCGTCATAGAAGTTGCCAGTACTCACCGTTGCCGAGGCCCTGACGGCGCGACGTTCGCTTCCCGTGTACTGCACCTCGGCGCGATTCCACCAGTAGCCCCCCGCGGCGACGACGGCACCGGGGAAGATGTCGAACGGTTCGGTCGGAGCGTCGAAGGCACGCTGCAGATTGAACTCGACCTGATCACCGGACTGGAACTGCAGGCCGAGTGGCTTGATCTCGAACGACGCGTTGCTCAACGCGCCGTCCAGGCCCCAGACCACATTGTAGCTGAGGAGATCGAACTCGAGACGCCGGATCGGCCCGCCGCGCGGCCGCGGTGTGATGCTCGTACTCCCACCCAATCGGTGCACGCCGCGCTGCTGAACGAAGCCGAGCGTCGGGTTGTAGCCCGATTCGATCCGGTCATAGCGCATCACGATGTCGGCGTTGTCATTCGGGTAGTCCACCATCAGCCGATAGTGCCCTCCCATTGGACCACCATCGCGATTCTGACTCCAGGCGGCGTTGCCGAGTATGACGAGGTTCTGATCACCGCGCACGATCCAGGGGAGATTGAAATCGACGCCGCCGGCGGCGTGGGCCGGACCGCCGACGCGGTCGCTGAGGGTCGCCATCGCCCCGACGAAACCACGACCCAGCACGTCGTGTTTCACGCGGGCCACCACGTCGTTGACGCTGGCACTGCCGGCGGTGCGTGTCGCGAGGAATCCGATCTGATTGTTGCCTGCGCGTCCCTGCATCCGCACACCGAAAGGAATCGGCACCGGTGTGCCGGCGCGACTGAGCCCGATCCGGCGTGAATAGAACATCTGCGTCTGCTGCACGCGCCCGAAATCGAAGATGCCTGCCCCTTCGGTGAAGAAGGGTCGCTGCTCCGGAAAGAAGAGGGGAAAGCGTGTCAGGTTGACGATCTGCCGGTCCACCTCGGCCTGCGCGAAGTCGGGATTGAACGTGACGTCACCCGTGAGTGTGCGGGTGACCGGGATCTTGATGTCGAGCCCGAGGTTGCCGAGACCGCGCCCTGCAGTGGTCGTGGAGTCGCCGCCCTGCGCGAGCAGCGTGCGTTCGGGGAGCCGTCCCTCGCCCAGCAGATACGGACGCATCTCCACTCGCGCGCGCGCCGGCAGGGTGTCGAAGCCGGCCACGGTGCCCTCACGCTCGAGGAAGCGGAACCCTTCGGTGCGGCGCCAGCTGCGCCAGAGTTGCTCTTCGTTCTTGCGACGGATGAACCGTCGGAAGTTCATGCCCCAGAGCCCGTCGCCACCGCTGCGATAACGCAACGTGGCCCAGGGAATCAGCATTTCGACGACATATCCTTCGGGGGTGACGCGGGCGCGAGCGTCCCAGACGCCGTCCCAGTTCTCGTTGCCCGACTCGAAGGTCAGATGTTCGCCATCCCACAACGCTCCGTTGGCATTGGTCCGGAAGTAGAAGGCGCTGCGCTTGTCGGCGAGTCCGTCGATCGCGACGGAGACGTAGTCGTCGGTGGAGAGACTTGCGTCGCGCCGAAGCTGTGAGCGCACGATCCGCGATGGCTCCCGATCGTAGCACCACCAGCCGATGGCGAGTCCCTGTGGGGTGGCCAGCAGCCGGACGACGGTCCGTTCGGTGCCGGGCCGGCCTTCCTCGGGATCGCGCTGGATGAACTCGGTGATCGAGTCGGTGCGCGCCCAGTCGGACTCGTCGAAGCGGGCATCGAGCGTGAGGCGGCTGGTGGAGCGAAACGCTCGGGGCGGCGCTGCGTTGCCCGTATCGCGCGGCGGAATGGCGGCCGTCGGCGCACCCACCGTGGAGGTCTGCGCGTCTGCCGGTGACGATGCGAAGGTCTGCGCCACGACCGCTGCGAGCAGCGCGAGGCCTGACAGTGGACCCGTTGGGAAAAGACGGAGCACGGCGTGAGTTGGGGGTATGCGATGGAGCAACCGCCGAACGCCGTCGCGTCGCGGCAGGTCTTGCCGTGACGTCGGGCTCGGATCGCGCGGACGCGTGTCGAGTGAAACGCACTCACGGCCGCGACCGCTGAACATCGGAGTTGCCCGCACCTGTTCGGTGGCAGACCCACGCTCACCTCGCTGCTCCCCGCACGATAGTTGCACCGCCATGAGCGCTCACCGCACGACGGCACACACGCGGACGCACCGCGTCCGCACGAACAGGGAGCTCGACGTGAGCGGATTCGAGGGAAAGGTCGCCATCGTGACCGGCGGCGGTTCAGGCCTCGGTGAGGCAATTGCGAAGCGGCTTGCAGCGAGCAGCGTGCAGGTCGTGGTGTCCGACATCAAACTCGCCGACGCCGAGCGCGTCGTCGTTTGAGCGACAGCGGCAAGACGCAGAACACGTCGCCAATTGGTGCGGAGGAGCCCGGCTGAAATCCCTCAGTTCGGTCGTACACCGCAGCATTCCGGCGGAGACGGACTTGCGCCGAAACCCGATTTCGGCCGCGTAACCGGATACCTTCAATTTAACAGCCGTTCGTGGGCACTCGCCTGAAGCGCGCTGGTGTGCAGGACAAGCCGGAGAGGGCGTGAAGCGCAGCACAGAAGAGTCGAATGACGGTCTCCAGCCGTCGCATCCCGAGTGGTGTCGCGTCACCCTGTCGAGCATCGGCGACGCCGTGATCACCACCGATGTCGGGGGACGGGTGACCTTCCTCAACTCGGTCGCGGAGACGCTGACCGGGTGGGGGCACGCCGAGGCCGCCGGACTGCCTCTGGAAACGGTCTTCGACATCGTCAACCAGACGTCGCGGCAGCGGGTCGAAAGTCCGTCCGTGCGGGCCCTTCGTGATGGGGTCGTCGTTGGGCTGGCCAATCACACGGTGCTCATCGCGCGCGACGGCAGCGAGCGACCCATCGACGACAGCGCCGCGCCGATCCGCGACGAAGCGGGCCGTGTCTCCGGTGTGGTGCTGATCTTCCGTGACATCACCGAGCGGTATCAGCACGAACTGGAACTGGCCGGCGCGGCGGACTTCAGCAACGACATCATCGCGAGCCTGCGCGAGCCGTTCATGGTGCTGGATGGCGACCGCCGGATTCGAACGGCCAATCAGGCGTTCTACGACACGTTCCAGCGCACGGCGCTCGACACCGAAGGGCACCTGCTGCACGACATCGGTGGCGGAGTCTGGGACATTCCGGAATTGCGGGCGATGCTCGACCGTGTTGCCTCCACCAATCAGGGCGTGCGTGATTTCGTCGTCGAAGGTGACTTCCCGGGGCAGGGCCGGAAGGATCTGCTGCTCAACTCCCGTCCCTTCTCGTCCGGGCCCGGCCAACCAGTGCTGGTGCTCTTGGCGATCGAGGACGTCACGGCCCGCCTGCACGCCGAGGCAGCGCTGCAGACGTCGGAAGTGCGTTACCGCCGTCTCTTCCAGACCGCAAAGGATGGCATCCTCATCCTCGACGGCACCACGCTCAAGGTCGTCGATGCGAATCCGTTCATGACCGACCTGCTGGGATACACACAGGACGAATTGATCGGCAAGGAGTTGTGGGAGATCGGATTCTTCGCCGACAAGGAAGCCAGTCAGCAGGCCTACGGCGAGCTGCGTGAGCATGGGTACATGCGCTACGACCACCTCCCCCTGGAAACGAAGGCCGGAGCGCGCGCCGAGGTGGAATTCGTGTGCAATACGTATCAGGTGGAAGGGCGCGACGTGGCGCAGTGCAACATCCGCGACATCAGCGAGCGGAGCCGCATGGAGCGACAGATCGCCGATCAGACGATTGCGCTGGCCGACCTGCACCGCCGCAAGGATGAATTCCTCGCGATGCTGAGCCATGAACTGCGCAATCCGCTGGCGCCGATCGCCAACGCCGTGCAGATGCTCCGCATGCAGCCCGCCGAGGGGATGATGGAACGCGAGGCACGGCTGATCATCGAACGACAGATGACGCAGCTGACGCGGCTGGTGGACGACCTGATGGAAGTGTCACGCATCAGTACCGGGCGTGTGCAGCTGCGCCTGGAAACGATGGACATGCGCGGGATCGTGGAACGTGCGATCGAATCGACGCGCCCTGTGATCGAGCGACATCATCACACGATGCACGTGGTCACGCCGGACGCGCCCGTCACGGTGAACGCCGATTCCATACGGTTGGAGCAGGTGCTGGTGAACCTGCTCAACAACGCGGCGAAATACACACCGAACGGTGGTGTCCTGACGTTGACGCTGGAGCAGGTCGGCAAAGAGTGTGTGGTGCGCCTGCGCGACACTGGCATGGGCATCGCGCCCGAATTGCTGGGCCGCGTGTTCGACCTGTTCACGCAGGCGGATCGATCGCTGGACCGGTCGCAGGGTGGCCTGGGCATCGGGCTGGCACTGGTGCAGCGGCTGGTGGAACTGCACGGTGGCCGGGTGGACGTACACAGCTCGTTGGGTGCCGGCAGCGAATTTATCGTGTACCTGCCGCTCTCCGGTTCGACCCTGACGCCGAAGTCGCCCCCGGCGCCGATGTCGCGCCCGCGGCTGGTGGAATCGTTGCGCGTGCTGGTGGTGGACGACAACGTGGACACCGCCGAGAGCCTGGCGATGCTGCTCACTGCGGTCGGACATGAGGTGCAGACCCGGTACACGGGGCCGGACGGGCTGGCGAGCGGCCTGGCATTCGATCCCGATGTCGTGCTGCTCGACATCGGACTGCCGGGAATGGATGGCTACGAGGTGGCGGCGAAGCTCCGCGCGAGCCCGCACGGGGAGGGTCTCACGCTCGTGGCACTGACAGGCTACGGTCAGGAATCCGACAAGCAGCGGGCGCTGGCCTCCGGCTTCGATGCGCATCTCGTGAAACCCGTTGACTTCGGGCTGTTGCAGGCGCTGCTGACGGCGACGGTCGCGCAGCGTTCGGCTGCGCGTCGCAAGGCCTGACGGCAGCGAGCGGCACGGGAGGATCAGCGGCGAAACGCCGGTGAACGTGTACTTTTCCTGAATGCTCGCGACGGATCAGCTGGCCACCTCGCCTACGGCGGCGGACACCATTAGCGCGGGGGATGCCGCGAGCCGCCGCCGCATCCTCACGGTGCTGTTCACCGGGGTGTTCATGGCCGCGCTCGACGCGGCCATCATCGCCCCGGCCATCCCCGCCCTGCGCGCCGCCTTCGGCGTGGACAACCGGCAGATCGGCCTCGTCACCATCGTCTTCAGCCTCTGTTCACTGAGTGCGACGGCGCTGATGGCCAACCTGAGCGACCGCTTCGGCCGACGCACGATCTACCTGCTCGACATCGCGCTCTTCGCCGGCGGCTCGCTGCTCATCGCGCAATCGGGAAGCTTCGCGATGCTGCTGGTGGGACGCGCTATCCAGGGGCTTGGCGCCGGCGGCATCACGCCCACCGCCAGTGCCGTCGTGGGCGACATGTTTCCCGCCGAGCAACGCGGCAGGATTCTCGGGCTGATCGGGGCGACGTTCGGCATGGCCTTCCTGTTCGGACCCGTCATCGCGTCGGCGCTGCTGGTCTTCGCGAGCTGGCAGTGGATCTTCCTCATCAACCTGCCGGTGGCCGCCGTGGTGTTCGTGATGAGCGCGCGTGCGCTGCCGACGCGGACGGACACGCGTGCACTGCCCCCATTCGACTACGCCGGCATGCTGGTGCTGGTGCTCGTGCTCACGAGCCTGATGCTCGGCATCAACCGCGCCCTCGACATGGCCACGGCCCGCGAGCTCTGGCCGATGCTGCTCGGCGCGGCAGCGATCGGGCTGCCGCTGCTGATCCTGGTCGAGCGACGCGCCGAGCAGCCGATCGTCCCGATGACACTGTTCCACTCGCGCACCCTGCGCACCACCTGGATGCTGTGTGTGGGCGCCGGCTTCGGCATGGGGAGCGTGATCTTCATTTCCTCGGTCGCCGTCGAGGCGTTCAACACACCGTCGAACAAGGCCGGGCTGCTGCTGTTGCCGCTGGTACTCTGCTCGGCGGTGGCATCGGCGGGATTCGGGCGGGTGCTGAACAGGCTGGGGCCACGCGTGGTGATGCTGCTGGGGTTCGCAACGCTGGCCATCGGCTCGGGGCTGATCGGCATCGGGGCCGCGAACTTCGTGGTGTTCATGATCGCCTCGCTGTTCATCGGCACGGGCGTGGGCATCGTCGTGGGTGGCACGCTGCGCACGGTGGTGCTGGACGAGGTCGGTGCGTCGCAGCGCAGTGCGGCACAGGCGCTGGTGAACATCATGATCGCGGTCGGCAACCTGCTGGTGGTGGCCGTGCTGAGCGCGCTGGCCGACCAGACGGGCGGTGGATTGCACGGGCTGAGCGTGGCATATCTGGCGGCGACCGGCGTGATGCTCGGGATGCTCGGACTCAGTCTGCGGCTGCCCGGTTCGGATCGAAATGCGTGAGCCGGGTGTTCGTTCGGCATGCGTGCCATCGAACTCGTCTGGTTCAAGCGTGACCTGCGGATCCGTGATCACGCGGCGCTGACGGCGGCCACAGCGCGCGGGCCCGTGCTCTGCGTGTACGTGTACGAACCGCAGCTGCTCCACGCCAGGGATCACGATGCCATGCATCTCGGCTTCGTGAACGAGTGCCTCGACGATCTGGAGCAGTCGCTGGCAGCGCGCGGTGCCACGTTGCATCGGCGGACGGGCGATGTACCGCACGTGTTTACCGAGCTGCAGCACGAACTGGCCGCCCTCGACGAGCCGTCGCGCATTGCACGCATCTGGGCGCACGAAGAAGCGACCGGCTGGATTGCCTACCAGCGCGACCGAGTCATGCGGCGCTGGTGCAAGGATCAGGGCATCGCCTTCCACGAGCTGCCGCAGACCGGGGTGGTGCGCCGGCTTGCATCCCGCGACGGATGGGCGTCGGCGTGGGAGGAGCGTATGGCGGCGGCACCGCTGCCGGCACCGCGCGTGATCGAAGGCGTGACGCTGCCGGAGCGTGGCACCGCCGTGCTGCCCACTGCCCTTCCCGGTCCGCAGTTCATTCGCACGCAGGTGCAGCATGGTGGTGAAGCGGCGGCGCGCGACACGCTGCGCAGTTTCCTCCGTGAGCGCGGCATGGACTACCGCCGCGAGATGTCGAGCCCCGTGACAGCACCCGACGCCTGCAGCCGGCTCAGCGCGTGGCTCAGTACCGGCGCGATCAGTGTGCGCACCTGTGAGCATTCCGCACGGGCGCGGCTTCGGCAACTGAAGGAGTCTGCCGATGCTGGTGACGCGATCGATGTGCGCTGGCGAGGCAGCATCGCCAGTTTCCGGTCACGCCTGCGCTGGCACTGTCACTTCATGCAGAAGCTCGAGGACCGGCCCAGTCTGGAGTTCGAGACCATGTGTGATGCGTACATCGGGCTGCGCGACGAGCAGACGCCCGACCGTGAGCGCCTCGACGCGTGGCACGAAGGGCGCACCGGCTATCCGCTGATCGACGCCTGCATGCGATCGGTGCGCGCCACGGGGTGGCTGCCGTTCCGGATGCGGGCCATGGTGATGTCGTTTGCGAGCTACCATCTCTGGATCCACTGGCGATTCAGCGGCGAGCTGCTGGCACGGCACTTTCTGGATTTCGAGCCGGGCATCCACTACAGCCAGAGCCAGATGCAGAGTGGTGTGACGGGGATCAACGCGATCCGCATCTACAATCCCGTGAAGCAGTCACTGGAGCAGGACCCCGACGGAACGTTCATCCGGCAGTGGGTGCCGGAGCTCGCGGCCGTTCCCGTGGGCGCGCTGGCCGAGCCGCACACCATGCCGCCGATGTTGCAGCAGATGTACGGCATCGAGATCGGCGTGACCTATCCGCTGCCGATCGTGGACAACGTGACGGCGATGCGGTCGGCGCGTGATCGGATCTGGGCGGTGCGTCGCGCGCCGGGGACACGCGAGGCGGCGAGGCGGGTGTACGACCGGCTGGGGAGCCGGAAGGAGCCGTTCAGCCGGCGGGATGTGCGGTGAGTTGAGGTCAAGATCTCTGACCCCTTGAATTGACCCCCTTGAATTGACCCCTTGAATTGGGAGTTCAAGATCTCTGACCCCTTGAATTGGGGAGTTCAAGATCTCTGACCCCTTGAATTGGGAGGTCAAGATCTCTGACCCCTTGAATTGAGAACCCGGACATGAACCTGGGCATGTAGCTCTGATCGACCCCACGCTGCAAGTTTGCGATACTCAATCGGTGCGATGCGCTACGGTCCCCTTTTCGCGAGCCAGCCATGCGGCGTTCGACCCTGCTTCTCCTTCCGTCGTCGTTCATGATCGCCGCCGCGTGCACGCGCGAGGCGGCGCGCCCGACGACCGACTCGGCGACGACATCGGAGCGCACCGCATTCGTCGCCCCGACCGTGACCCTCGTGACCATCGACACCGTCCGTGTCACCAGCCCCGTCGGCAGCGACTGCAACCGGCCGTCGTGGTGGGTGGGCGACACTCTCTTCCAGATGGTGTCCAACCAGCATCCGTGGCGCAGTAAAGGCGGGACTGACGCCGTCAGCGCACAGCCGTTCGAGCCGATGCGCTTCACCGACGACGATCCACGCTTCCGCTGGGAGCCGACGAAGAAGTGGTACGTGCACGACATCAACAGCGCCGACGGCCCTACGCCGACCAAGATGCGCTGGATGGAGTCGGTGTATCGCCAGCCACGCACCGGGACGCTGTACGGCCTGTACCACATGGAAGAAGGGCCGTACGTGAAGTGTCCCGCCCCCAACGAGCGACCCTACCTCTCCGTGCCGCACATCGGCATCGGACGCTCGAGCGACAACGGCCGCACCTGGGAGAACCTGGGCATCATCATCAGCGACGGCAGCTTTACGATCAGTTGCGATTCACCGGTGCGCTTCTTCGCCGGTGGCGTGGGCGATCCGAGCATGGCCGTGGGCCCCGACAGCATGTACGCCTACATCGCCTTCACCGACTACACCGGTGATGATCCGCGAACGCAGGGTATTCAGCTGGCCCGCATCGCGCTGACGGATCTGGATGCGCCGGTGTCAGCCGACGGCACGAGCAAGGCCCACCGGTGGCACAACGGCGCGTGGTCGGCACCCGGGCTGCAGGGCGCGCCGGGGCCTCGGGTGGGGCAGTCGTGGAAGCCGGTCGCACTCGGACAGGCCACCCCCCTGCTCGCCCCCACACGCTCATGGCTGCGCGAGGACGGCGGCGGCTACTGGGGGCCGTCGCTCTCGTGGAACACGCACGTCGGCGCCTTCATGCTGCTGCTGAACAAGGTGTCCGGGGCGAAGGCATTCGACGCCGATGGTAACTATCTCACCTTCGTCCCTGAAACCGACGCCCCTGCCCCGGTGCCCGCGACACCGATCCGGCTCGACGCGATGCCGAACGGCCCCAAGTCGGCGTGGTACGTGCAGGCCCTCGGCGACCCCTCGATGCGCGGCACCAGCAACTGGACCGGGCAGGACTCGCGGCTGTTCCTCGGCGAGCACTCGCACGTGCTGATGCGGTTCAGCGCAGCGCCGGGTGCGGCACCGCGCTGACCGCGACGTTCAGCGCGGTGCCTTCGTGCCCCCCGGCCCGATCGTGCGATCGAAGAGCGACAGGATGCGCGTGTATTCGTCGGTCCACGAATCGGGACGCGTGAAGCCGTGGTCCTCGACCGGATACACCGCCAGCTCCCACCCCGTCTTCCCCAGTTCGATGAAACGCTGCGTCAGCCGCACGATGTCCTGAAAGTGCACATTGGTGTCGATCATGCCGTGCGCCATCAGCAGCGGGTCTTCCAGGTTCTGCGCGAAGTAGATCGGTGACGAGCGGCGGAACGCGAGCGTGTCATCCTGCGGATGATTGAGGATGCCCGTGGTGTAACCCTCGTTGTAGTGCGACCAGTCAGTCACGCTGCGCAGTGCGGCACCGGCACCGAATTCCTTCGGGACGTTGAGCAGGGCCATCAGCGTGATGAAGCCGCCGTAGCTGCCCCCATAGATCCCGATTCGCTCGGCATCGATCCCAAATTCCTTCTGCAGGTAGCGTGACCCGTCGACGTGGTCCTGCAGGTCGCGACCACCCATGAATCGGTAGATCGCCGTGCGCCAGTCACGGCCGTAGCCGGCGCTGGCGCGATAGTCGATGTCGAGCACCACGTAGCCCTTCGACATCAGCAGGTGGTGGAACATGTACTCGCGGGCGTAGCTGCTCCAGTAATCGTGCACGTTGTGGAGATAGCCGGCACCATGCACGAAGATCACCGCCGCACCGTTGGCTCCGGCCCCCACGTCCTGCGGCCGGTAGATGCGCGCCGGCACCGCCACGCCATCGCTGGCGGGGATCTTCACGATGGTCGGCTTGATCCACGTCGCCGCGCGGAACGCCTCCGACGTGGACAGTGTGCGGGCCAAGGCACCACTGCCATCGGCGCCTGACACGAACAGTTCCGGCGGCTGATTCGACATCGAGAAGACGTCGGCCATGCGCTTGCCGTCGGGGCTCATCACCACCGTGTGTCCGCCATGCTCGCGCGTGAGCCTGGTGCGTGCGCCGCCGGTCACCGCCATGCGGTACGCATGTCGCACGAACGGCGACTCCTCGCTGGTGTGGAGCAGAAACGTCGCGCCGTCGGGTGAAAGACTCGCCTGCTCCACTTCCCACGTCCCTGACGTGAGCGTCTGCTTCGCCGAGCCGTCGGCGTTGGCGCTGTAGAGATGTGTGTATCCGCTGGCCTCGGAGGCGTACCAGACGCGCCCATCGCGCAGGAAACCCATGCAGCCGCCGCAGGGGCCGCCCACCCATGCGGTATCGCGCAACGCCTCGACGACGCGCACGCCGCCGGTGTCGCCTGCGGTCACCAGATACCGCCACTTGTAGTCGGGGGGATAGCCGGCGAGCAGCGCGTTCGCGCCGTCGTCGCTCCATCCCATCATGGCCACCTGCATGGCGGCGCGTGTACTGTCTCCGCCGATGGTGTGCAATGCACGCAGCGTCCCCGTGGCGACATCGAGCCTGTAGGCGCCGAAACGCGCCGTCGCGTCGCCGACCTTGGTGCGAGTCGAGATATCCTCGGTGAAGCCGCTGGCCGTGACATAGTTCGGCACCTGTGTCACGCGCGGACTCGGCGTGGGAGCGATGAGTGTCACGATCACACCGAAGCGCAGGGTCGGTGAGATGCTCAGCGTGACCACTCGCTCACCGACGGGCAGATAGATCGACGGCAGGCGGCGCGCGGTGGACAGCTTTCGCTCGGCGCTGGCGATGGAGTCGGCCCGCTGTCGGTCACGGATCACGGCCAGCAGTTCACGTTGCTGCCGCTCCAGTGCGCCACGCATGCCCGTCGTGGCCGGCGTGGAGTCGCGTGGCGCGGGTCCGGCGCGGATGTCGGTGAGCTGGCGCACGGCGCCGTCGGCGAGTGTCAGCGCGAAGGCGTTGTTGTCACGCGTGAACAGCAGCTGGCGCCCGTCGGCGCTGAATTGCGGGTTGCTCTCGGCGGCGACCGTCTCGGTGAGCCGTTTCGCCGATCCGCGCTTCACGTCCACGAGAAAGAGATCGCCCAGTGCGGAGACGGCGCGCGTGGTACCGGCGCGATTCAGCGGTCCGCTGGCCAGGAGTGCGGCGACACTGTCCATGTGTGCGTCGGTCACCACCTCGGGCGGTGTCACCCCTGGCGCGCGAACGCGGTATGGGCGCGTCGGGGCGTCCCAGGCGCTCCCCGCCGGCGCCCACCGGAAATAGATCCATTGCCCGTCGGCACTCCAGCGCACGTTCTGGGGTTCGCGGCCGACATGTTCCGGCCCGCGCATGATGTTGGCGACGGTGAGATCGAATCGCGGGGCGCCGGCGGCGCCGGCCTGCGCCACCACCGTGGCGGGGACGATGGCGGAGAACAGCGTAGCGGCGAGAGCTGAGCTGAGGCGCATGGGGGCTCATTACGGGAAATCGGTGCGGAAGGCGACCGGGTCCACCAACGAGCGCGACCGGCCACTGGCAACTATACCGGCAGGTACGACATGCGGGAAACCATATGCCGGTGGCCGCTGTCCAAGGGTCGTCCGCGCGATCCCACACACCTCCGGAGCTCCGATGCCGTTGCCCCGTCTGACCCTGTCGCTCGCCGCGCTCTGTGCGCTGGCATTCGTTCCGACCCTCTCACAGGCCCAGAACACCCGGGGCCGTGACACACGCACGATCCGCTTCACCTACGAGCGCCGCGACCGGGTGCCGGATCGCGAGATCACGATGTCGGTGGGCGCGCTGCGCAGCGAGGACGACGACGAGAACCTGCCGATGGCCGCCCTCCGCACCGACTGGCGGCTGAAGCGCTGGTTGCGCTCGGAGGTGGGTGTGTCGTACGCCGTTGGCTCCACCTCGCGCCCCGAGGGCACCGCGGCGATCTCACCCGATTCGAAGTCGTTGATGATCGGCTCGGCCACGGTCGGCCTGCGCGCCGAATTGCCAGCCCGCTACATCCGCCCCTACATCGGCGTGGCCGGCGGGCTGACCTATCGCGACGAGGAAGACGGATCGCGCTACGTGCGCACGATGATGGCATTTCCGACGGGTGTGCGCTTCGCACTCTCGGATCGTGTGTCGCTGCGCGCCGAGGCGCGGTGGCGGTTCGACCAGCGTCGCAGTGGTGGCGAGGCGGTGCGGGTTGAGCAGACGGGTGGGTTGAGCGTCGTCTTCTAGCGCGCGACGCGCCGATGGACGGCTTCCCGCGTGAGCGGCGCACCCGTCGAAACGATGCACACGCGTGACCGGACGTCGGCGGCCGAGTCACCGGCGGGTGGCGAGGCGTGGTGAGCCCCTCGTGGCTGCAACGTGCGTATGTGGCGACTATGCGTAGTGCTACTGGTCGTGCAGGTCGACCGGGGAACACGGGCGATCGTGCAACGTGTTGCGGTGCTTGAGGATGGGTCGTGGGTCTCGGCAGAATACGTCCGCCGTCTTCGTGGGATGCTGTGGCAGCAGAAGACTGGCGCTGGGGGGATATTCGGGGGTATTCAGATTTGATTTCTGTCTAATTCTCGTTAGAGCGCAGTCCAGCTGACGTGCCCGTTCGAAGGGGAGGCGCAGTTGCGGTGTATGTACGCCGTGCGTACACTTTGGCATGGACGCCCCGACCTTCACCTGGGACCCGCGCAAAGATGCTGCCAACCAGCGCAAGCACGGGATCAGTTTCGCGGAGGCCCAGTCGGCGTTCCTCGATGACGAGGCGCTCTTGCTCGACGATCCCGATCACTCTGAGGCGGAAGATCGCTTCGTGCTGATCGGCCTCAGCCAGCAGCTGCGCATCCTTGTCGTGGCGCACTGTTATCGCGCGTCGGACGCCGAAATCCGCCTGATCTCGGCCCGGCGCGCCTCCCGGTCGGAATCGCGGCGCTACGCCGCACGAGGTCACTGATGCGTGCTGAGTACGATTTCTCGAAGGCCCGAAAGAACCCGTATGCGAAGCTGTTGAAGCAGTCGGTGACGATTCGGTTGGATGCGCCGACCATCGAATACTTCAAGTCGCTCAGCGCGGAGTTGGATCTTCCCTATCAGACGTTGATCAATCTGTATCTGCGGGACTGTGCGCAGTCGCAGCGAAAGCCAAATCTGCGCTGGCGCCCACGAAGCGTGGGCGTGGCCGGCTGATCCTCGGGTTCAGGCGCGCTGCGCTCTAACCCGGGTTGCTGCTGACAATGCGACCGGCGGTCGGTGAGCAGGAGAAGGTTTCGTGGGGTCGCATTGCAGCAGAACCCAGTTTCGTTGATATGACTGGGCTGCTGTCAAGGGACAGAGTTTTGTGTTGCAGTTAATCAGTCACATCGGCGTGCGCGTGAAGGGGTGACGACGCGGGGTGTCACGGTGCCTGCGGCGGCTTCGACGATGAATCCTGCTGATATACGCCGGTCAGTTCGGTGCCGAACCGTTGCGGCCAGAATTGGATTCGTCGGAAGACGCTCCTGCTAGGATGTGGGATTGGATCCGAAGATCGACCCGATAACGAGATCGAGCGTGCTTCGCATTCGTGCCGCAGGACACCGTGACATAATCGACTGCGTGATGCGGGTTACACCGTGACTGGCTCTGGGATGCCGCGCATGACCGCCCACAGGAACCCAACCAGCTCGCGCGCGACGGCCACCACGGCGACTTGCGGTGGTCGCGCGGCACTCAATCGCTGAAACACTTTGTGAGCGCGATGCTGCGCTTTCCACGCGTGCGCGATGACGCGCGCATCCTGGCCCTCCTGCCGCCGTTTGAGCGCCACCCCGACCTTCGGCGCGAACCGATAGCTCCACGCGGCTTGGACGAGTACGTGCCGCACGTGACTGTTCCCGGCTTTCGTGATCGAGCCACGTCGCTGTCGGTCGCCGCTCGAATGCTCGCGCGGCACGAGGCCGAAGTATGCCATCAACTCGCGTGCGGTCCCGAACCGTCGCCAATCCGCGAGTTCCGTCGCCAGCACCATGGCGCCGTGCGTGTCGAGCCCACGGAAGCACTGCAAGCGCGCGACCTTGGGGGCGAGCGCCGGCGTCAGCGCGAGCGCGGCGATGTGGCGATCCAGCTCGTCGCGGCGACTGAGTTTGTACTCGAGGAGCGCAAGGTACTCCCCGAAGACGATACGATCTTCCGCGGCGAGCGGTGAATCGGCGCGCACCAGGCGGCGCAACCACTCGTAGTGCGGTTGCCGCCACGGCGTCCCCTCGCGATAGACGAGGCCCCGGCGTGCCAAGAACTTGAGCACGTAGTGGCGTGACTTGAGAATCTCCCGTTGAAACGTCGAGCGGCACCGCACGAGATCACGCACGCGCTCTTCCGCCTCGCTCGGGATGTGCACGGCGGTGAGTTCGCCAGCGCGAAACAGGCGCGCGAGTTGCGCGGCGTCGTACTTGTCATGCTTGCGCTGCACACCGGGCTTCGTCGGAATCAGCGACGGCGCGATCACCGTGCAGGCGATCCCCCAGGTGGCCAGCTCGCGCTGCAGGACGTAGCCGGCGCCGGAGGCTTCATAGCACGCCCGGAGGCTGGCGACGGGGCCGAGCTTCTCGAGGTACCGTCGGAGCTTCTTGAGGTCGTAGGCGAGCCTGTCGACCTTCGTCGGTGCCGCCGCGTCACTGGGCAGCACGGCGACGGTGACCGACTCCTTGTGCACATCGAGGCCAAGGAAGATTGTTGAGGGAGTAACGTCCGACCGCACGGCCGTTCGAGACGACACTGACATGGGTTGGTCCTCCGCAAGGGGCGACACGTAGGCTCGTCGCCGGTGGCTCTGGCTCCGGCAGGTAGCACTCTGGAGCTAACCCACGCGAAACCGGGGGGCCAGCCCAGTCATATTTTCTAGGCGGAGCGATGAGCAACATACGTTGTCTCTTGGATGGTCTCGAGCGAGGCCGCCTTCTTCTGCTTGTCATCCTGCTTCTCGGCCACACCGCTGCCGCACGCGCGCAGCGCGCGATGAACAGCCCGCGCGACACCACGCCGATCTCGGTGGTCCGTGAGTACGTGGCGGCGTTCAATGCCAAGGATCTGGACGCCATGATGAAGGTGGTGGCGAGCGAGGTGGTCTGGATGAGCGTGGCTGGCGACTCGCTGACTGGTGTAGGGCGCGGCATCGACGCGTTTCGGCGGATGATCGCGGGATACTTTCGTGCCGTTCCGTCAGCGCGCTCGGAGCTGCGCAAGATCGACGCGACGGGGCCATGGGTGACGACGCACGAAAGAACACGATGGCAAACGTCGTCATCCGGCGTCGGTGGACAGACCAGCCTCGTAGTCTACGAGGTCCGCGACCGACTGATCCGGCATGCGTGGTTCTATCCGTCGCTCCCGGTTCTTGGCTCCCCCTAACGACGGTTGGTGACCGATGACTTGGCTTATGGATGGACTCCAGTCGCCGTAGACATTCACCCGTCGAGGCGACGATGCCTCACGTGAATGGGAACGCGTGTGCGGAATTCCGTGCGACCCGCCGAACCCGGGTTGCTGCTGACACGGCGACCGGAGCATTGTGATCAGGCGGCCCTTCAGTGCGGTCGCCGCGCAGCAGAACCCTGTCTCGTTCGGCATCACATTGAAGCCCATCTCCGACCTCGAAACCCTCCTCAAGTCAATGCAACCCGAGTTGCGCTCCGGGACCTTTGCGTTTGCAACTCTGCCGTCGGGTAAGATCGTTTCCCTTGCCGATGTGATTGCTATGGTGCAAGAGCCAGAGGGAACGTCTGTCGTCGTCAGGGAAGCGGATCTGAGCCGACTCGGACTGAAGACAGACTTCCTTTGCGCCTGGATCACACTCACGGTGAACTCTGACCTCGAGGCCGTTGGCCTCACAGCGGCCTTCTCGACTGCGCTCGGCAGCG
>JANOCB010000124.1:0-2064 GCA_031411975.1 Gemmatimonadaceae bacterium | reverse complement strand
TCCATCGCGCCGCCGAACGCCGGCATGCGGCCGTTGCCTTCCTTGATCATCTGCGTGATCTGCTCCGGTGTCCGTCGCGTGGCGATGTCCACCAGCGTCGGCCCCCCGGCCCCACCCTGGCGGTTGTCACCATGGCAGCCCGCACAATTGGCAGCGTACAGCGATTCGTCGCTGCGCGGCACGAGCTTGAGCAGCCACGCCATCTCGTTCGAGTTGACGTAGAGCAGTCCCGTTTCCGGATCGAATGCGGGGCCGCCCCACTCGCCGCCGCCATCGACCCCGGGAAAGATGATCGTGCCCTTCGTGACGTTGGGCGCCTCGTAGGGATGCGTGGGGTTGTACTGCTCGAACGTCTTCAGCGCAGCGGCGTGCGCCTCGGGGGTGCGCTGCGTGAGATCGTCGCGCGTCAGCGACTGACGTGAGAATGCGGCCGGCACCATGGGAAACCGCTGCGTGGCGGCGGGGCGCTCACCATCGAGGGCGAGCATCGGCATCGACTTCTCTTCCACCGGGAACATCGGCGCGCCACGCTCACGCTCGAAGAGCCAGACGTGACCGGTCTTCGTGATCTGTGCCACGGCATCCACCGGCTTGCCGTCGCGCTGCACCGTCACGAGCATCGGCGCTGCAGGCAGGTCGCGATCCCAGATGTCGTGCTTGAGCACCTGATAGTGCCAGCGATACTTTCCCGTACGCGCGTCGAGGGCGATGACGCTGTTGGCGTAGAGGTTGTCGCCCAGTCGGTTGGCACCGTAGAAGTCATACGATGCAGAGCCGGTGGCGGCGAACAGCATGCCGCGCGCGGGATCGACGGTCACGCCGGCCCACGCATTCGCACCGCCAGCAATCTTCCAGGCGTCCGGAGGCCACGTCTCGTAGCCTGGTTCGCCGGGGTGCGGAATGGTATGGAAGCTCCAGCGCAACGCGCCCGTCTTCAGGTCGAACGCGCGGATGTCGCCCGGTGCGCTGGGAAGCTGCTCTGGCACGGTGCTGCCCATGATCAGCATGTCCTCGAACACGACACCCGGCGTGCTGGCACTGACCGAAATCTCCTTCGCCGGGCGCCCAAGGCCTTCGCGCAGGTCCACCCAGCCGCTGTCGTTGCCCCAACCGGGCATGCGCTGTCCCGTCTTCCGGTCGAGTGCGAAGAGCTTGTATCGATAATTGAAGATCACGCGGTCGCCAGCGACCACCACGCCGCGATGGCGGAAGCGCGAGGCGGGCGGCTGACCGTTGTTCGGATCGAAGATCCAGCGCTGCCGTCCCGTCGCCGCATCGAGGGCGAACACGTGCATCTTCGGCGTGGTGGCATACAGCACCCCATCGACGACGATCGGGTTGGCCTGCATCTCCGAGCCCTTGAACTCGTCCTTGGTCTCGAACGTCCACGCCACCTGCAACTGCTTCACGTTCGCCGGCGAAATCTGGCCAAGCGTGGTGAAGTGCGTGTGGTCGGTGTTGCCGCCGTACACGGGCCAGTCGGCGTCACCCGTCGCGGCGGCGCCGCCGCCACCCGGCTGCGTCGTGCACGCCGCGAGCAGGAGCGCGCCGCTGAGGAGTCGCGAGCGCGCTGAACGCGGGCGGAAGACGGACGTTGGCATGGGCTCTGGGCAGGAGTGAACGTGACCTGCCAGAGTGTAATCGCCGTGCACCGGTGTCCGGTACCGTCTCCGAGCGCCGGCGCCTCCTGCGGGCTGTTACGACGCTTTCAGCACCACCTTCTCGCAATTTTCCAGCTTCTGGTCGAACAGCTCGTACCCGCGCGGCGCATCGTCCAGCGACATCCGGTGGGTGATGATGAACGTCGGGTCGAGCCGCCCCTGCTGAATCAGCTCCATCAGCGGCTGCATGTAGCGATGGACATGCGTCTGGCCGGTCACGATCCGCAGGCTGCGATTCATGATCGACCCGATCGGGAAGGCGTCGACCATCCCGACGTACACACCCACGATCGAGACCACGCCACCATTGCGGCAGGACAGGATCGCCTGGCGCAGCGCGAAGGGCAGGTCAGTCTGCAGCTTCGACGCCATCTTGAGCTTGTCCACGGCGTAGACCGGCCCG
>JANOCB010000123.1:0-19548 GCA_031411975.1 Gemmatimonadaceae bacterium | reverse complement strand
CGCCGAGGTGCTGGCCGAACGGCAGCGCGACGGGGCGCGGCAGTACTTCACGCGCGCATTCGACTTCGGGGCGGTGGACGCCGACAGTGTCGTGGCACGGGAGTGGCCGCGCGACTCACTCCTGCCCGAGCTGGTGTCGGTAATCCGTGCGTTCCGGCCGCAGGTAGTGATCGCCCTGACGGCGACGGTCGGCGAGCGGGATGCCACGCGGCGCTACACCGCACAGCTGGTGGCCGATGCCGTCGCGGCGGCGGGCGACACGCTGGCGGTGCCGTCGTTCGCGTCGGGGCAGGTGGGAGCGTGGCGTCCGTCACGGATGTACATGCTGAGCGACAGTGTCATGCCGGGCGCTCGGACGCTGCAGATCGACGTCGGCGAATTCGATCGCCAGGCGAAGCGAAGTTACGCCGAGATCGGCGCCGAGACCCGCCGTCTCCAGCGGACACAGCCCCTGCGCGCCGCACCGACGCCGGGTCGGCTCGTGCGCCGGCTGCAACGCGTGGACAGCGCGGATGACGATACGGTGTCGCTGTTCGCCGCTACGGACACCGCGTTCTCGCGATTCGGCAGGACCGTCCCCGATTCGGCGCGGGCGATGTTCGACACCCTGCAGGCGATGCTCACCGGGGTGGAGCGCACCGCCCGGATCGACGGGGCCGACACCCTTGCTGCGCGGCTGGCACGCATCGTGTCGCGGACACAATCGCTCGGGCGCATGCTGGAGTGTCGCGCGATGGTGGCGGTGCCCTGGTGCGCGGGCGCGCCGGGAGATCTGGCGCTCTCGCTGAGCGCCATTCGCGAACGGGCGACGCGTGCGATGCTCGATGCTGCGGGCATCGTGATCGATGGCGTCGCCGCGCGTGAACTGGTGGCACCTGGCGATACCGTCCCGCTGACGGTGATCGTTCGCAACGGCGGCGGCGCACCGGTGACGTTACGCAGCGTGCTGCCGTTCCATCAGGGCGGAAGCGCCACCGGCGATGTGCAGAAGCCGTTGGTACTGCAGCCGGACAGTCTCGCGCAGTTCAGCAGTGCGCTCGTGTTTCGCACCGAGTCACGGTATTGGTGGCAGATGTTCGGCCTCGCGGCTGGCATGCAGCTCCATGCGATGCGCGACCCCATGCGCACGCAGCTGATCCGGGGCGAAGATCGCCTCGCGACATCCGGAGTCACGGCGCAGCTCACGATCGGCGGCGTGGAGGTTCCGGTCAGTGTGGGGCCGTTGGTGGCGCGGGCACCGACGGCGCTGCGTGGTGACCTGCGGCATCCCGTGATCGGCGTGGCCCCAACCTCGCTGCTGTTCGAGCGCGGGGCAGAGTACGAGCGCGCGGGGATGTTGGTGAATCGCCTCTTCCGCGTGTTCGTGTCGTCGGCACGCACGAGCGCCGACACCGTGCAGGTGACACTCACGCTGCCGAAGGGCCTCACGGCCGACTCGGCCGTCCGCGTCGTGACACTGCCACCCTTCGGCTCACAGAATCTCTTCTTCGCGCTGCGCGGCACCCTGACGCCGGGACCACAGGTGATTCAGGCGGCCGCGCGCAGCCTGCGCGCGGCGCCGGCGCAGGCCATCGGCAGCATGCAGAGTGCCGCGCTGCGCGAGTTCACGCTCGGCACGGTGATCAACGACTATCCCCACATCCCGTCGCAGCACTTCGTGCGCTTCGCGCGCGATCGCGTGGAGACGGTCGCCGTGCAGGTGCCGCCGCGGCTTCGCGTCGGGTACGTCCGCGGCACGGAAGATGTTCGCAGCGCGCTGCTGCAGCTGCGATTGAACGTGACGCCGATCGACATCGGACTGCTTCCCGCCTACGATCTGACCGGCATCACGACGCTGCTGCTCGGCACCGGTGCGCTGCGCAGTGAGACTTCACTGGCGGCAGTGCCTGCGTTGCAGATGTTCCTGGCGCGAGGCGGCACCGTGGTGGTGCTCGGTGGTGGTGCGGAGATCGCTCGCAGCGGGCTCTATCCGTATCCGATCGGTGTGGAGCTCGCTCCAGGTCGGGCCGCGAACGACTCGCTCGACGTGCGCGTGACCGACCCCCGCTCGGCGCTGCTCGCGTGGCCCAGCGCGATCACGATGCGTGATTACGCCGCGTGGAACGGTGACCGCACCTGCAGTCGCGCCACGCTGGTCGATCCACGGTACGCCACGCCGTTGGGTGTGCTGGATGGCGCCGGGAAGGAAGTGACGCCGACGATCATCGCGGCGCGCGTGGGGAAGGGAACCCTCGTGCACACCACGCTCTGTTTCGGGCCCGAACTCGAGTCGGCACGCAGCGGGGCGGTGCGCCTCCTCGTAAATCTCCTCAGCGCGGGGCTGCAGCGTCCTTGACCGTCGCCGCGTATTCTACCCCGTGCGTGCCTGTGCACGACGGTCCGTCATTCTCCAGCCCCAAGCGCGAGATGCCTTCACTCCGCCACCGAATTCGTCTGGCCCTCGCACCGCTGCTGCTGCTCGGCGCGGCGATTCCGGCAGAGGGCTGGGCGCAGGCTTCGCCCGCGGCGATCGCCACCTGGCGTGTCGCGCACGAGCGCCAGATCGTCGAGGAACTGATCCAGCTGGTGTCGCTGCCCAACGTGGCGCGCAACGAGAGCGACATGCGTGCCAACGCCGTGTTGCTCACGCAGCTGTTCCAGAAGCGGGGCTTCACGGTCGAGTCGTCCACCGGTGCCGGTGCGCCTGTGATCCTGGCCACGATGAACGCCGCGCAACCCCGTGGGACGCTGACCTTCTACATCCATTACGACGGGCAGCCGGTGGATGCAAAGGAGTGGACGTCGTGCGGACCATTTGCGCCGTGCCTCGTCGGCAGCAACGGCCCGGTGACGCTCACCGCCGACACGAAGCTCGATCCGGAGTGGCGCATCTACGGACGCTCGGCGTCCGACGACAAGGGGCCGATCGTGGCGATGCTGAACGCCATCGATGCACTCAAGGCGACGGGCCGCGGTCCGGCGTGGAACATCAAGGTGGTGCTGGACGGGCAGGAGGAAGCGGGAAGCGCCAACTTCATCCGCTACGTGAAGGAGGAAGGGGCCAAGCTGACGGCGGATCTGGTGATCACCCTCGACGGCCCACGCCATCCCAGCACCCGGCCGACGATGTACTACGGCGTCCGCGGCGGCGCAGGGCTCACGCTCACCGTCTACACGGCGAAGATGGACCTGCACAGCGGCAACTACGGCAACTGGGCACCCGATCCGTCGTTTCATCTGTCGCGCCTGCTGGCCAGCATGAAGGACGACGACGGCCGCGTGACGATCGACGGCTTCTATGCCACCGCGCTACCGCTGACGAACATCGAGCAACGTGCGCTGGCGGCGATGCCGGACGTGGAGGCGATGCTGGCGAAGGACTTCGGCATCGCGCAGCCAGAGCGCCGCACCACGCGACTCGAGGCGAAGCTGAACGAACCGACGCTGAATGTGCTCGCGATGGATGCCGGTGGTGGCACCAAGGCACCGGCGCGCACTGCGATCCCGGCGTACGCCACGGCACGCCTCGCCATGCGACTGGTCCACGGCATCGATCCCGTGAAGCAGGTGGATCTGGTGGTGGCGCATGTGCGGAAGCAGGGATACACGGTGGTGGAGAACCGCGACCCCACCGATGCGGAGCGGCTCGCGCACCCGCGACTGGTGCGCGTGGATCGCGGACGGGGCAACGCCGCGGCGCGTGTCTCGATGGAGATGCCACTGGCGCGAGGTGTGGCTGCGGCGCTCACACGCAACGGCACACCGCCGGTGCAGTTGCCGACGCTGGGCGGCAGCATGCCATTCGCCGAGTTCAGCGAGACGCTGCGGCTGCCGACGGTTGGCGTGTCACTGGTGAACCATGACAACAATCAGCACGGCCCCGACGAGAACATCCGGCTGCGGAACCTGTTCGAGGGCGTGGAAATCCTGGCGGCGATCATGACGATGCCGAAGCCCGCCACGGCTCCGGTGCCTTGACGTCGTTTGCCTCTCCACGTCTGATCCTGTTGCAGTACTGACATTCCACTGCGCCCTTGACCGGAGTTCCACGTTGCCGACGCCCGAAGAAGTGCTCGACCAGCTGCACCTCGACCTCGCCTCCGCGGAGCACGACGAAGAATCCACCGGCATCGGTCGTCGCGAGTTCATGTTCTATTCGCTCGTGACGGCGGCCGCCACGACCTTCGGCGCCAGTGCAGTCCAGGCGCAGCGCGCGCTGGCCGCTGGTGGTGTGTCACGATATGCACCGGCCTCGCGTCAGGCCGCGCAGCAGGCGATCGCAGCGCTCGGCAACGGCGAAGCGCCCGCATTGCAATTCATGCCGTACCCCGGTGGTACCGGCGCCGTGATGGCGAAGCTGGCGCGCGAACGTGGCCGCGCCGCGTTTGACCGGGCGGTGTTCACCGTGCCGAAGTTCGCCGGTGCCGTGCCGACGAACCCCGACGACATCGCCTTCCTGCCAGCGCACCGGCTGGCCGCGCTGATCCGCGAACGGAAGATCACGTCGGTTGCACTCACCGACATCTACCTGAACCGCATCAAGCGGCTCAATCCGACGCTGCTCTGCGCCGTGACCATCATGGAAGAATCGGCGCGACGCGAAGCGGCGCAGGCCGATGCGGAAATCAGGGCAGGCAAATATCGCGGGCCGCTGCATGGCCTGCCGTATGGCGTGAAGGATCTGTTCAACACGAAGGGTGTGCCCACCACGTGGGGCGCACTCGACTTTCAGGACCGCATCATCGACGAGGACGCCGAGGTCGTGGTGCGCCTGCGTGAGGCCGGCGCCGTACTGATCGCCAAGCTTTCCACGGGACTCTTCGCGCAGAACGACCAGTGGTTCCGAGGGCGCACCAACAATCCATGGAACCTGGTGCAGGGCGCGAGCGGGTCGTCGGCAGGGCCCGGCTCCGCCACCGCAGCCGGATGCGTGGCGTTCTCGATCGGCACCGAGACGCAGGGCAGCATCGTGTCGCCGGCCATCCGCAACGGCATCAGCGCACTGCGACCCACGTTCGGGAGGGTCAGCCGGCAGGGGGGCATGGTGCTGGCATGGTCGATGGATCGGGTCGGCCCGATGTGCCGCACCATCGAAGATTGCGCGATGGTCTTCAACGTGATCCACGGCGTCGACGAAAAGGACCCGTCGACCATCACTACGCCATTCAACTTCGATCGCAACCTGTCGCTCGCGTCATTGCGCATCGGTGTCGATCCGAATGCACCGAAGGAGTTCGTGGAGAAGCTGAAGGAGCTCGGCATGGCGCCGACGTCGATCGGTGCGCGACCGATCGTGCCAGGCATGGCCGGTGGTGGCCTGAACGTGGAGTACGCCGCCGCCTTCGATTCGTACGTGCAGCGGAAGGCGAAGGAGATCGGTCTCGATCTCACCGCACTCCCGGAGCCGCCGCGACCCGGCACGCCGCCAGCCACGCCCGCCGCGCCACCGGCGCCGCCGGCCAACCCGATGGCGCCGGCCGACTGGAACCCGCGCTTCGTTGCAGGTCGCACCGTTCGCGCCTTCGACTTCCTGCAGAATCAGCGACGGCGCTACCTGCTCGTCTCGGCGTGGGGCGACTTCATGAAGGACCTCGACATGTTCATCGGCGCACCGTCGGCCGACGTCGCACCCAATGCGCAGACGGGACATCCCTGTGCGGTGGTGCCGTACAAGTTCGACGTGCCGCCACAGCAGGGTGGTGGGCAACGGCCCGCCGATGCGCCGCCGCCGCCGGTGCTCAAGCCGCAGCCGATCTGCGCCGTGATCATCGGGGCGCTGTACGACGACGACAAGATCCTGTCCGTGGCGCACCAGTTCCAGAAGAATACCGACGTCCACACCAGGCGGCCTGCGCTCTGAGGCTGGTGTGACTGCCGCTGTCGATCAGCGCGACGATCGTCAGCGGCGTGTGCGCGAAGGCCTGATGGCGGCGAGGGCATCGCGGTACGCCTGCACCACGATGGCGTACGACGGGTGCTGGGGATCGAGGAAGGTGAAGTGACTGGTCGAATCGGCCATCACCACCCAGCTGCTGTCGCCGGCGGCACGAGCGCGTGAAGCGTGCACCGGCATCGACCCCGCCTCGGAGCCGTTGCTCACGAGTCGCAGATCGAAGCTGCCTCGGACCATCGCCTGCGGTACGCCGAGTGGGAGCCACTCCGTGGGCGACGCGAGCTTCCACCGTTCCGGATCGGCCGTCGGCGTACTTGCGAGCAACTGCTCCAGCACCGCGCCGCCACAGATCCTGCTCGCGCCGGTGTTGGCACCGACGAGATCACCAGGGCCATCCAGCGCGACGACGGCCGCGATCGGCACCGCAGTTTTGGTGGCACGGACGCCGCTCGAGGCGGGGAGCTTCTGTTGTGACGCGAGCCAGAGTGCGAGGTGAGCGCCTGCCGAGTGTCCGCTGGCGATCACGCGGGTCAGGTCGAGCCGAAAGCGTGGCGCGATGTCGCGCAGGGCCGCGCTCATCGACGCCACATCGAGGAATGTGCCGGGCCAGCCGCCGCCCGGTTCATCGGCCCGGCGGTATGCGATGGTCCACGTCGCGAAGCCATCGCGCCGCAGTCCTTCGGCAAGGGGTTTCATGTAGCGCGCGTCGGCGAACTTGGTGACCCAGCAGCCGCCGTGGATCACGATCGCGATGGGGTGCGGGCCATTCCCTGCGGGCACTCGAAGTTCGGACACCAGATCCGCGTCACCAGATCGGAGCGTGACGGTCGTGTCGGGGGCGGGCAGCACGCGATCCTGGAGTGTCCCGACGGTGACGCGCTGGGCAGCGAGTGGGGCCGCGAGCAGGAGGAGCGTCACCGACAGCGGCAACAGGGAGCGAGGGATGATCATCAGGGGTGGGGCGTGGGCACAGGTCATGAAGCCATCGGCTACCGGGCAGTGCACTGCCAGTATACCTGCGCTGCACCATCTGAGTTGGCGGCACCGCCCGCGTCGGGATCGGCGACGGGTGGCGGCCGCCGTCACGGCCTGACGCTCACGGCGCGGCACCGAACTGGCGCCGCGGGCACCACACGCCGATTCGGCCCCGCACACGCAACATGTTGATCCTCAAGGGCTTGAACGCCGTCGGACCGTGCTGGAATGTGCGTGTGGACCGACGTGGGGATCGCAGCGCTATCGCAGACGGGGAGATCGACGATATCGTTCCTCAATGCGTTCAAACCTTTCTGCGGCGCTCCCTGGGGGCGCGATGCACGCGATCGTGCGCCTGCTCAGCACCTCCCTGTTCCTGACTGCCTGCGGTGGCGACAGCACCGGCGCGGACGATGGCGGCGACGTGCCGTCGTCGATCCGGATCACGGCGCCGGCCGCGCCGGTGATCGGCGACACGATCCGGATCGCGGCGGTGGCGCGCAATCGCGGCGGGCGTGAGTTGCCGGGCGTCGTGCCGGCCGTCACGATCAGTGTGCGGGGCGACGGCGTGCGCCAGATCGCGGACGGCGTGGCACTCGTCACCGACACGGGTCGTGTGGCGATCGTGGCGGTCACGGCAAACACTCGGGCCGAACAGACGCTGACCGCTGGCATGCCGGCGACGCTCGACATCGCCCTGACGGCGCCCGACAGCGTGAGCCTCGGTGATTCCGTGCAGACCACCGTGGCGGAGGTCCGTCGGGATGGCGCGGTGCGCACCGACCTTGGCGCGCGGTTCGTGTCGTCCGACACCGCGATCCTGCGCATCGTGACCGATTCCGGACGACGGACACTGCGCCCGGTGGCGCAGGGGCAGGTCACGCTGACGGCACAACTCGGCACACGGGTCGCGACGCGCACCGTGCGCGTGCTCGGGGCCAGAATCCAGACGTTCGCCTTCGTTCCCGCGCCCTCGGTGCTGGACATCGGCGACCGGGCAGCGCTCACCACGGTGGCCTTCGATGTGCTCGGCGGCCTCGTCGGAGCGGATGAAGTGCGCTTCGCGGTGCTGAGTGGCCCCGGTGTGCTCGATGGCAACGGCTTCGTGCAGGCGACGGCGCCAGGCAGCATCGTGCTCCGGGCCACGGCGCGAGATCGGAGCAGCATCGATACCGTCAACGTGATGCCGCCGTCGCAGTTCACGATCACGCTGCGGCCCGGCGTGGGCGGCGATGGCACCGTGTCGTCGATCCCGCCCAAGCTGCAGCGCGCGCTCGACCGGGCCGTGAAGCGGTGGCGTCAGGTCATCCGTGAGGATCTGCCTGCGGCGCCGATCCGGCTGGCGGCGAACTCCTGTCGCAACCCTGCGCTCGACGAAACCGTGAACGGCGTGCTCGTGCATGTGCGCGTGCCGTCGCTGGGATTCGGCGGCATTCTCGCGCAGGCCACCGCCTGTGTGCTCCGGGGCGATGGTCGGACGATTCAGGGGTTCATGGAGTTCAACGCCGACGTGCTCGACCGGCTCGGTGAGGACGAATTATTCTACACGGCCGCGCACGAGCTGGGGCATGTCTTCGGCGTCGGGACCATCTGGTATCGCTCCGACGGCTTGCCTGCGCTGATCTCGCGCTCGGGCACCACCAGCATCTTCGTGGGTCCGCAGGCGAACGCGCAGTTCAACCTGCTCGACAACCGCTCGGTCTACACCGGGCCGGCGGTGCCCATTTCAGCCGATCGGGGCCACTGGGAGCCGCGCGTGCTGCTGCTGGAGCTCATGGAACCGTTCGCTCGCGCCACCACACGCTTCTCGCGACTCACCGTGGGTGCGATGGGCGACATGGGCTATGTGGTCAACACGCGCAGCTGGGACCGATACGCGCTACAGTTGCCGGCGCGGCGCATCGGTGTGGAGCGCGCCTTCGACCTGACCGGCGACGTCCTGCCGCCGTTCGGCGTGGTGCAGGCCGATGGCCGCGTGATCCCGTTTCGCTGAGCTGGTGCCGGGCCACGACACCGCTGTGATCGGCCTGACGCGCAGGCGTCTGCGCGTCAGGCCGTCGACCTCCCCATGCCGCTAGAAGATCACCGGCATCGGCACGCCGAGCTTCGCCGCCTTCGCGGCAAACGCACCGAGATCGTTGGCGACCAGTGTGCTGAACTTCTGCTTGAGCGTATCGAGCTGCGTCCGCAGCACGCCGTACACCTCGGTGTGCTGATCGGTGGGGCGGAAGTCGGCGCTCGATGCGGCCACGTCACTGCCCACCGACGCCAGCTTCTCGTACAACTGGTTCGGTGAGCGGAAGGCATCCTCGCGCGCACCGGTCAGGGTGATGTCGTAGAGCTGCCCCTCGATCTCGATCACCTTCTTCTCGACGGCGTCGATCTCCTTGATGAACGCCTCCGACTCGGCGATCTGTGGGTCGCGACCCGGGGAGGCGCCCCACTCGCGGGCATCGCGGATCTTCTCGCGCAGCATGCTGCGGAGCTGCTCGAAGGTGCGGCGGTTCCACTCCGATTCGTCGATCAGCGCGACCGTCTCATTCATCGCCTCGCGGATACGGAGCGCCAGCGCCACCTGCGCGGCGATGTCGGCGTCGGTGCCGGTGCTGTTCGGATCACGACGCACCTCCACCGTCTGGCGGAGCGTGTCGCGCTTCCAGAGCAGCGCGACGGTGTAGGTGCCCGGGGCGACCAGCGGCCCCGCCTGGCCACCGACGAGATCCAGATCCCATGGCACCAACGGGCGTGAGTCGAGCACACGCAGCGAGGTGTTGCCGGGCGGGGCGGTGCGCAGCTTGGCCTTGCGGGGAGCATCGTGGCGCAGGTCCCAGAGCGCACGATTCAACCCCCGCTTCGCCGGTGCCGCGCGAAACTTCCGGATCATGGCGCCTGCCGCATCGAAGACGCGGACGTTCACGGAATCCCGTGCGGTGGAATCGGTGGCGATGGCGTTGACGGTGTAGTTGATGGTGGCGGCGAGTGGTGGGTCCTCGCCGTTGACCAGTGAGCCGGGTGACCCTGTCGGTGTGCTGACCTTCCGGAAGCGATAGGTCGCGCGCATCGGCAACAGCGCCGCCGGCTTCGCTGCCAGCGAGTCGGCCATCGTGCGCAGGGAGGTGATGTCGTCGGCGATGTAGAAGCCGCGCCCGTACGTCGAGACGACGAGATCGTGAAAATGCCCCTGGATCTCGATCCAGCTCACCGGCGCATGCGGCAACGAGCCGTTGATCTCGATCCACGAGGCGCCGTCGTTCAGCGACACGTACAGCGCGTTCTCGGTACCGGCGTACAACATGCCCTTTCGCACCGGGTCCTGTCGCACCACGTGCACGTAGCTGAACACACTCTTCGGGATGTCACTGCTGATGCGGGTCCACGTGCGCCCGTAGTCGGTGGTGCGGTAGATGTACGGATCGCGGTCGTTGATCAGGTGCGCATCCACCGACATGTACGCCGTGCCCGCGTCGTACTTGCTCGGCTCGATGTTGGAGATGGTGCTCCACTTCGGCAGGCCGGGCACGTTGGCGGTGAGGTTGGTCCAGGTGGTGCCACCGTCACGCGTGAGGTGCACCAGCCCGTCCATCGTTCCCGCCCAGATCAGCCCCTTCTGCAGCGGCGACTCGGCGATCGCGAACAGCACCGTCACGTTCTCGACGAAAAGATTGTCGATCACCAGTCCACCCGATGATTCCTGCTTCGACTTGTCGTTCGTGGACAGATCGGGGGAGATGATCGTCCACGTCTGGCCGCCGTTGGTGGTGCGATGCACCACCTGCGATCCCACGTACACGGTCTTGTGATCGTGTGGGGAGATGGTGATCGGGAACGTCCACTGGAAGCGGTACTTCAGGTCCTTTGGCGCGACACCGTAGCCCGCCTCGGGCCACGGCTCCACTGCACGGGACATGCGGGTCTGCAGATCGAAGGTCTCGAGGCCGGCGTCGTAGCAGCCGCTCCAGACGGTGCGATTGTCCACCGTGTCGGGGATCGACCAACCGCTCTCGCAGCCCCCCACCGGGCTCCAGACGCCGATGTTGCGCGACCCGCGCGAGTTGCTGGGGCCCACGTACGAGTAGCCGTCCTGCCGGTTGCCATAGAGGTTGTACGGAATCCTGTTGTCCACGGCCACGTGGTACATCTGTGCGTTGGGCAGTGCGATGCGCTGGAACGACCGGCCGCCGTCGATGGTGATGCCGACGCCACCGTCGTCACCCACCATGAAGCGATTCGGGTCGCGCGCATCCCACCAGATGTCGTGCAGGTCACCGCCGGCGCGCGGCGGGTTGGGCATCTTGGTCAGGCCACCGTCGGTGGTGCCCACGAAGCGCACACCGACGACGAAGAGCTTGTCGGCGTTGTCAGGGGCGATGCCGAAGCGCGTGTAGTACTGCGGACGCTCCAGGAGGTCATGATCGCGGTTCACGGCACGCCAGTTCCGGCCACCGTCGTCGGAGCGATAGAGTGCCGGTTCCTTCATCTCGATCAGCGCGTACAGACGGCGTGCATCGCTGCGCGCCACACCGACCGCGATCTTGCCCATCGTGCCAGCCTTGGGCAGCCCCTTGCCCCAGCCCTGGCCATCGGCGCCGCCATCGAGGCGCAGCCAAGTATCGCCGCCATCGCGCGACATCCAGATGCCGCTGCCCGCGCCGCCCGAGTGCTTGTTCCACGGCACGATGTACTGCTGCCAGCTCGCGGCGAAGAGCACGCGCGGATTGTTCGGATCCATCGCCACATCGATCACACCGGTGCTGTCGTTCACGAACAGCACCTTCTTCCAGGTGGTACCGCCGTCGGTGGTGCGCCAGAGCCCGCGATCCTGTTGCGGACCGTACCCGTGACCCTGTGCGGCGGCGTAGACGATGTCGGAATTCGTCGGGTGAATCAGCACGCGACCGATACGTCCCGTGTTCTCGAGGCCCATGCGCTTCCAGTGCTCGCCGGCATCGGTGGAGCGATAGATGCCGTCGCCGATGGAGACGTTGCTGCGCAGGAAGGTCTCGCCGGTGCCGAACCAGACGACGTTCGGGTCGGACGGTGCCACCGCCACCGCGCTGACCGACGACACACGCAACGAGTCGGTGACCGGCACCCAGCGCACCCCACCGTTGGTGCTCTTGAAGAGGCCACCCGAGGCGGCGCCGGCGTAGTAGGTGCGGTATTCACCCGGCACGCCGGCCACGGCGATCACGCGGTTGCCGTCAGGGCCGACGAATCGCCAGGTGGGCACCTTGATGAAGGCGGTGTCCAGCGCGGGGCCGACCGTGGCCGGCGGGGTACTGCGTGTGCGCTGCGCGAGGAGCGCTGCGGGGAACAGGCAAATGACGAACGACGTCAGTCCGACGAGGCGGCGGAGTGGCATGGGGCCGGGGCAGGGGCTGGAGCAGGGCCAGTGGCGAAGCGGTACGTGAGGCGAATGTGCCACGCCGGGTACGGCTCCGCGACCCGCAGTGCTGCGCGGGCTGGTCAGCGCCGCGGCGGCGGCGACCAGTTACCGGCCACCCGACCACATGAATCGCACAGGGGCACGGAGGCCACAGGAGGTGTGCAGTCCCCCGTGTCCTCCGTGCCCCTGTGCGATCCCTGCTGTTTACAGCGTCACTCGAACCGCGATGTACTCAGAACACCGGCCCCCGTGCCCGCACCAGCACGTTCGGCACCCCGCGCTGCTTGAGCAGCTCGTTGAATGCCGTCAGATCCTTCGAGAGAACCGCGTCCAGCGCCGAGAGATGCGCCTTCAGCTCGGTGTTGAGGATCGTCTGCACCTCGCCATGCTGGTCGGTCGGCTTGAAGTCGCTCGCCGTCATGCCGTTGGCGAGATAGCCCAGCTTGGCGATCAGCCTCGAGCCGAATCGGACACCGTCCTGTCCCTGACCCGTCTGTCGCAGGTCCACGAGATTCATCTCGAGGTCCACGAGCTGCTGCGCCAGCGTACGGGCCGCACGACGGACGGTCGAATCATCCACCGCGCGGATGATGCCGGCCAGCTGCACCCGGGCGGATTCCACGCGCTGCACGGCATCGGCCGCGATGTTCAGGTCGCGACTGATCGACATCAGGGCGCGCGTCTGTTCCGCGATCTCGGCCTCGGTGCCACCGGAGTTGGGATCCTTCTTCACCACCAGCGTCTGCGACTGCTCCACGGCACCGGCCTTGATGCGCACCGTGTACCGACCCGGGGCCGCGAGGATGCTCAGCCGGTTGGTGCCCGGAGCCACGCGCCCTGCGGGTCCGGGCACGATGTGATCGGCGTACAGAGGGCTCGTCAGCAAGCGGACTTCGGCCGACGGTTCATGCCGCAGGTCCCAGTAGAGGCGATTGATGCCCGTGGTATTGCTGCCGGTGAGCGTGCGGATCACGGTCCCCTTGTCGTCGAGGACCGTCAGCGTCACGCCACCCGTCGCCGGCGCCTTCAGCCAGTAGTTGATCGACGCCCCGTACTTCGGGTTCTCACCCGTGGTGGGATCGTCGTAGGTGGTGGACGGCGCGGTGATGGGACGGAAGCGATAGGCATCGCGGATCGGCAGCAGCGCAGCGTCGGAGGCAAGAATCGCCGGCGTCACGTGCCGGAGCGGCGTGATGTCGTCCAAGATCCAGAATCCGCGACCGTACGTCGAGATCACGAGATCGCTGAAGTGCTCCTGCACGGTGATCCCCGACACCGGTGCGCGTGGCAGGTCGTTCTGCAGCGACTGCCAGTTGTCACCTGCATCGAACGACACGTAAATCGCGTTCTCCGCACCCGCATACAGCAGGCCACGACGGACGGGATCCTCGTGAATCATCCGCACGTAGCTCAGGTTGCTCTTTGGAATGCCATTGACGATCAGCTTCCATGTGCGGCCGAAATCGGTGGTGCGGTAGATGAACGGATCGCGGTTGTTCATCTGGTGGAAGTCCACCGTCAGGTACGCCGTTGCAGCGTCGTAGCGTGACGCCGCGATGCTGCGCACTGATCCCCACACCGGCAGGCCGACGAGGTTCTTCGTGAGGTTGGTCCACGTCGCGCCGTTGTCACGCGTGAGCTGCACCTGCCCATCGTTGGTGCCCACCCAGATCGTTCCCTTCGCCAGCGGTGATTCGGCGATGCCGTACACCACACCGGCATACTCCACGCCGATGTTGTCGGGCGTCAGACCACCCGAGCTGCCCATGCGGCTGCGATCATTCAGCGTGAGGTCGGGCGAGATCACCTGCCAGCTCTGACCACCGTCGGTGGTGCGATGCACGTGCTGGCTGCCGGTGTACAACGTGTTGTGGTCGTGCGGTGAGATCAGCAGCGGTGCATCCCACACGAAACGGTACTTCACCCCGTCGGCCGGTCCGTTGGACTGCTGCGGCCAGACTTCCACGTTGCGGAACTGCCGGCGGTCCTCCTCGAAACGGACCACGATGCCACCGACCATGCCCGATCCCGATGCGGTGGACCAGATCAACTTGCTGTTGGTCGGATCGGGGGTGGCCCAGCCGCTCTCGCCGCCGCCCACCGAGTGCCACATGCCGCGCGGAATGCCGGCGTCACCGCCAAAACCCTGAACGCGGCTGTTGCTTGGCCCCCGGTACGACGGCTCATCCTGCTTGTTGCCCAGCACGTTGTACGGAATCTCGTTGTCCACCGTCACATGGTAGATCTGCGCGTTGGACAGGCGCTGGCGGAACCACGTCTTGCCGCGATTCTGCGAGATCGAGAGGCCCTGGTCATGTGCGACGATCATGCGCGACGGAGTCGTCGGATCGATCCACATGTCGTGGTGGTCACCGCCGGGTGCCTCGTTCCGCTGCAGCACGTTGATCGTGGCACCACCATCGATCGTCTTCGCAAACGAGGCCGTGAGGAAGTATGCCTCGTCGGGATCGTCGGCGGCCACCACCATGCGCGAGTAGTAATGGGCGCGGCCCATCGCATTGCGATCGCGGCTGACGAGGGTCCAGTTGCCACCGTTGTCGTCCGAGCGCCAGAGCTGGCCACTCTCCGTCTCCTTGCCCTCCCACGGCACCCCATCGCCCGTCTCCATCATCACGAACACCCGATCTGGATTCGATGGCGAGAGGCCAAGCGCCACCTTGCCGATCGGCTTCGTCGGCAGGCCGCGACCGACCTGCCGGGTCCAGGTCACGCCGCCATCGCGCGAGATGAACAGCCCGCTGCCCGGGCCACCGCTGGTGCGGCCCCAGGTGCGAATCTCGATCTGCCACATGCCGGCGAACAACACGCGCGGGTTGCGCGACTCCATCGCCAGGTCGGAGCAGCCGGTGTTCTCGTCCACGAAGAGCACGCGGGTCCAGGTCACGCCGCCATCGCTCGTGCGGTACACGCCGCGTTCCTGCTGCGGACCGTAGGCGGTACCCAGCGCACAGGCGAGGACCACATCGGGGTTGGTGGGGTGCACCACCACGCGTGCGATACGCCCGGTCTTCTCGAGTCCCATCAGGGTCCACGTCCGACCGGCATCAACGGACTTGTAGATCCCCTGACCGATGGAGATGTGGCTGCGGATGTGCGCCTCGCCGGTGCCCGCCCAGACCACGTTCGGATCGGAGCGCGACACCGCCAGCGATCCGATCGACTGCACCGGTTGTGCATCGAAGATCGACGTCCAGTTCACGCCCCCGTCGACAGTCTTCCAGATGCCGCCCGAGGCGGCGCCGACGTAGTAGGTCAGCGGGTCACCGGGAATGCCGGCCGCCGACGTGAAGCGGTTGCCTTCGGGGCCGATCGTGCGCCAGTGGAGCTGGCCGAAGATGGAGGAGGGGATCGTCGTGACAGCGGACGCGGGCTGCGCGAGGGCAGGGCGCGCAATGGCGGCGCACAGCGCCAGCATCGACAGGAGCAGGGCGCGGAACAGGCGGGGCATGCGGTCCTCGGGTGGGAGGCCCGGGTGCGTCGTCCAAGGCGATACGACGCCGCTGACGCACCCCGGGCAGAGGGGGGACACCGGATATGCTACGGTCTGCGGCAGTCGGCGTCAAAAGACGCCCCGACCGTCAGTACACGCGCCCCGTTGACGATGTGAGCACACCTGCCTGCGCGCTGAGCGTGTACGGCGTCGCATCGGACGTGGTCCACGACGTCAGGTCGAAGCGTTTGCCCACGGGGACATGGTGCACCGTGACCGGCGCCAGGGTCACCGCGGTGTTTGGCACGCACACACGCGTCGCGGTGCTGGCCGCGCCGAGGAAGTACACGCCGGCCCCCGCCCCGTACACCGTGCCGGAGCCAGTGGACGTCACCGCCAGCGACGACTTCTCGTCCACGGCGATGGCGCGTGGAGTGGAGGCCCATCCGTCCTGCTGCAGCCGGGCAAGGAAGGCCACCGTTCGCCCGAGGCGATTGCGGACGACGAAGTGTGAATCGGTGATCACACCGTCGAGCAACGGCACCGTGAACAGCGAACGGGCAAATGTCGCGCTCGAGTCGTACGGATTGGCGAGCAATGCGGCCGAGGTGGACGACAGGTTGAGCGAGGAGTACACATGCTCGCCCATCACGGCGAGGCCGGCACTGGTACCACCGATGGGATATCCCGACGCAATCCGTGCATTCACGGCGGCCTGCAGTGCCGTGCCCTGCCAGAACCGCACGTACCTCGACTGATCGCCGCCCGCGAGAAACACCACCTCGGCCTTCGCGATCACATCCCGCACGTAGGCGCTGTTGGCGCCGGCGACGCTGGTGACGACGAGGTCAAAGTCGCTGCCGTGGGTGGACCCTCGCCGCAGCGGATGCCGATGCATTAACGTAGGCCAACTTCCGCGGCGCATTGCCAGCGGCCACCCCACACGGAGAGATGCATGCAGATCACCGATATCCTGGCCCAGATGGGCGGATTGCAGTCGATGGCGAAGGAACTCGGCATCAGCGAGAGCCAGGCTGCGAGCGGTGCGGCGGCGCTGGCTCCGGCCATCCTCGGTGGCTTGAAGAAGCAGGCGCAGTCGGGCGGCGTCGAAGGACTTGGTGGTCTGCTCAGTCAGCTTGGCGGTGGCGGGCTGCTCGATTCGGTGCTCTCGCCGGAGCCGACTGACGTGGGCAAGGGCAACGACCTGCTCGGCCAGATCTTCGGGTCGAAGGATGTCAGTCGCACCGTGGCCCAGAGCGCCTCGACCGCGTCGGGGGTCGATTCGGGCGTGCTGAAGAAGATGCTGCCGATGGTCGCGATGATGGTGGCGGGCTACATGGCCAAGGGTGGCGGCGCACCGGCTGCCGCGGCGCGGCCGTCCAGTGGCGGTGGGCTTGGCGGCATGCTCGGCGGACTGCTGGGTGGTGTCATGGGCGGCGGCGCCGCGCCGTCGGGAGGTGGCGCGAGCGCCGGTGGCCTGGCGTCCATGCTCGACATGAACGGCGACGGCAACCCGCTCGACGACATCATGCGCCTGGCCGGCAAGGTGATGCGCTGAGTGGTGCGTGGGCCTGCGGCGCTGGCGTACGGCGTCGTCTTGGCCGCTATCTTCAGTCCATGACTCAGATTTCAATCCGCAGCACCACGGCGGCCGTGGCCCGACTTGCGGCCGTGGTGGCGCTTGCGAGCCTCGGCGCGTGTCTCGGTGACGACTTCGATGCGTCACAGGTACCGAGCATCACGATCACGCCGGTCCTCGCTCTACCTGTGGTGGTGTTTTCGTGGACGCCTGCCGGTGCGCAGCAGATTCAGGTCTATCGCGGTACGGTTGCCGACGGCAATTCGATCAACCTCGTGTGGGCGATCACGGGTTCGACCACCAACTCGCTCGTATCCGGCGTGGAGTACGGTCGCAATCCTCCCGCCGGCGGTACGACGCTGGTGCCGGCACAACCACTTGTACCTGGACAGCCGTACACGGTGCAGGTAAGCCGGGTGGACCCGCGGAACGCGAGCGGCAGTGTGATCGGTGCGCGCTACCGGTATCAGAACGTGCAGACCTTCACCCTCCCGGCGACGATCACGCCGCCGTGATCGTGGGCTGAGACGGACGTCGGCTGTTGGCGTGCGCCTGCGTGTCGGGCTGATCGCATTGCAACCATCCTCGGAGAGGGAGGCAGTCTGTCGCAATCATCCAGCCGTGCACCGCGCGCGTCGATGGCACCGTCGGATATCCTGATGGCGCTGTACACGAATGATCGCGACAGGGCGGAGGCCCTGGCGCAGCAGGCGGAGCTCACGCTCCCCGAACTCGCCGCCTTCGGAAACGTCGGCCGGCTGACGCAGCATCTCGTGGCACATCCAGCGTCGGTGCACGTCTACAGCCCCGATGGTTGGACCGCGTTGCATCTGGCGGCCTGGTTCGGTTACGCGGCCGTCACGGTCCGGTTGCTCCGTTCGGATGCCAGTCATGCCGCACGTTCGACCAACCTGCAGGGCAACACTCCGTTGCACGCGGCCATTGCCGGTCGGCGTGAACTGCCGGTGATCACCGCGTTGCTGGCGGCCGGGAGCGACGCCGGTGCGGTGGATGCGCAGGGCTACACTCCGCTGCATCTCGCCGCGGCACGCGGTGACGTCGCGGTCGTGGAACTGCTGATGGCGTGTGGTGCCGACCCCGGCGTCCGCACGCAGGATGGGCGACTGGCCAGCGATCTGGCGCGCGAGCATGACCATCTGGATCTCGCGGCGCTTCTGGTGCCGCGGTAAGCGCCGTGCAAGGGGTCTTACACCTCGCATGGCGTCGCGCGGATCCCGGATCGGCGACAGGCCGCCGCGACTCGCGTCACGACGGCCTGCCGATCAAAGCGGTCGAGCGATCACAGGGGTCTGACCCCTCTGAAAATCATCGGAATCGTGCCGCGTCGAACAGGATCAGGCGTGCGACGCCCAGAGGGTCTCGCCCGCCTTGTAGTCCACGCAGGGATCGAAACGCCCGGGCGATTCCACGTACCGCATCGCCTTCATGTAGCCGATCTCCGACGTGAAGAAGCCGGACATGGTCAGTTCCTTCATCATGCGGAAGTAGTGCTGCTTCTGTTCCGGCTTGCGCGACTTCTGGTAGTCGAACTGCTCCTTGTCGAGCGCCGTCAGCAGTGCGGTGCGCTGTGACGCGCTGGCGGCGGTGAACGACGCGCCGGCGTTGGCCGTCTTGCTGGCCTCGTCAAGCGCCTTCATGCCATCGCGGAAGACCACCTGGTCTTCCGGCGCGTACGTGTCGGTGACCATGATCGCCATGAAAGCGCCCGTCTTGGCCGCCTTGGCACCGGGGGACTTCGGCGTGTCGGGAAGGATCGTATCGGCCACCTCGTCGAGGAACGCAATGTCCTCGGGCGTGAACGAGCCGGTGCCGGTGGCTGCAGCCGCGCCGCGATCCTTTGCGCACGCGGTCAGGAAGCCGGACCCACTGCCGATCAGCGCCACGCCGCCGAGCATCATGCTGACGCGCTTGACGGCCTCGCGACGGTCGATCAGGGAGAGCTGTTCCTCAGGATTTGTTGCCATGCTCACTCCTCACAGGGTTGCGGTGTCCGTGACACCGAAAGGTCTGGCTCGGTGGACGAACCCACATCAGAGGTTGCGCTTCTTCAGTTCACTGACCGCGAAGTCGGCGGCACGTGCGGTGAGTGCCATGTACGTCAGCGACGGATTCACGCAGGACGCCGAAGTCATGGCGGCACCGTCGGTGACGAACACGTTCGGCGCATCCCACACCTGATTGTTCGCATTCAGCACCGATGTCTTCGGGTCGCGGCCCATGCGGGCCGTGCCCATCTCGTGGATGCCCATGCCGGGGAAGTAGCC
>JANOCB010000122.1:0-28324 GCA_031411975.1 Gemmatimonadaceae bacterium | reverse complement strand
ACGGGTCCGAGTCGGCGACACCTCGGTCTGTGGTTGTGGCAACGGCAAGACGGAAAGAGCGGACGGCATGGGACTTCCTCGATCACCCTCGTACAATAAACTCGGGATGGATCGGTGTCTCACTCATATTGGCAGAGAGGGGACGGCGTCGGCGTTCTTGACAAATTCCGCGATGATGTCGCAGGCTGGTCTCACGACTCCCATCCGGCGGAACGTGTCCACGACGATGGTGTCGAACGTCGCGCCGCCGGTGTTTGTCTTCAAGTACTCCACCTGCTGCAGCGTCATTAGGAATACAAATCGCTGCGGAAATCCAGGCTTACCTCGCAGCGCGTAGCAAGATTGGTTCATCGCCATTGGAACGGACGGGATCGCGACCTTGCCGACTGTTCCTCGTGATGTGATGAAAACGGTGTCGGGTGGATAGAGTTCGCTCGCGCACTTGGAGAGACCGAGATCGGTAACGTGCTTGTCCGTGTCTTCAACGTAGAAGCAGTCGGGGGCGTCTCGCGGCGTGAAGAACGGGATCTCGCCGTTCCAGTATTCGGTCACGTCTGTTTTGGGCGTGCCACCACTCAAGACGTCCGCAATTTCAGTGAAAGGCTTCACCTCCCACCCCTGCGGAATCTCGCCGAGGGGGGACGGGACGCGGGGGACGGATTCGTGGCCGGGGAAGCGGAAGTGGACGAACCACTCGCGGTAGAGGGCGCGGGTCATCGCCTCCAGAATCTTGATGCGCCGCTGGCTGTTTTCGATCAGCTCGTCGTAGGCCGACAGGATGCCCGCGATGCGGCGTTGAATGGGGAGCGGGGGGACAGCAAACTCCAGGCAAGGAATGTCCTCGAGCCTCATGTGCTCGACAGTAGATCCTGACCCGAAGCTCTTGATCTGGCTTTGCAGATCCTCACCCAACAACGCGTACAGCAGAAAATCCGCGTCGAGTTTCTTGGGGTCTGGCCTAAAGTGATAGAGGCGCTGTCCCAGAAATACCCTGTCATCGGTGCGAATCTTTCCTACGCCCCCAAGCGGGGCCTCTCTCGTCAGAATGATGTCGTCACGCCTTGGAACAAGACGCCTAGTCCACTTCGTGTAGACGGCTTCCGTCACATAGCGAACGTTGTAGACATCAACGTATCCGTTCCGCACGTTAGTCGTACGAAGCATCTTGAAAGGCGTGGGTTCAGTAACGACTGGTGCCGTCCGATTCACGCAGTCAACATGACTTTCGCAGAGACTGACGACTGTCAGCCGCGGCCAAGAAGTCGAAGCTCCGCTCATCCTCACGCCCCGAGAATCCCCGCCACATTCGCGGCGATCGTCTGTTCCAGTTCCCGCGCCTGTGCGTTCAGTGTTTCGAGTTCCTCGTTCAGCACGCCCAGCTGCGTCTTGAAGTCTTCGTCGCTCACCTCCTCACCCGGTGCGACGCCCACATAGCGGCCAGGATTGAGCGACCAGCCCTGCGCTTCGATCTCGGCCAGCGTCGCCGCCTTACACAGGCCGGGTACGTTCGCATAAATGGGCTTCGTGCCGAACACTTCATTCAGCTTCGCCGCCGTCGCCTCGCCGCCCAACGTCAGGTCCGGCACTTCGCCGCGATAGAGGCGCACGAGGTTGGCGATAAATCCGATCTGCGCGGGCGTCCAGTCGCGGTGGGCGCGGTCCACCTGCCGGTAGATGTGGCGGGCATCGATGAACAGCACGGTGTCGGCGCGCGGCGTCGCGGCCTTGCCGCGATCGAGGAACCAGAGCGTGCAGGGCAACGTGACCGTATAGAACATGTTGGGGCCGACAGCGACCATCACGTCCACCGCCCGCGCCTCGATCAGCTTTCGACGCAGCTCCTGCTCGCTGGAGCGAGCATCGGAGGCCGAGTTGGCCATCACGAATCCGGCGCGACCCT
Organism: Gemmatimonadaceae bacterium; assembly: GCA_031411975.1. Lineage (GTDB taxonomy): Bacteria > Gemmatimonadota > Gemmatimonadetes > Gemmatimonadales > Gemmatimonadaceae > JACMLX01. The sequence goes on along the minus strand of JANOCB010000122.1, from coordinate 26,424 downwards.
TGGCGTTCAGCGCGGAGTGGAAGAGCTGAATCCAGAGGTAGTTGGCGTTGTCGGTCTTCGGCAGGCCAAAGGGAAAGCGCCTGCCCGGCCCGACCATATCCTTGAGTCGCTCCTTGTCCACCGCGTTCACGTTGAACGGCGGATTGGCGAGCACGAAGTCGAACTGCCCGGTGGCCGAGTGCGGGTCGTCGTAGTAGCTGTTGACGTTGCCGCCGTGGCGAATGTCACCCTCCAGCCCGTGCACGGCGAGGTTCAGACGAGCCAGGCGGCCTGTGTCGTCGGTCTTCTCCACCCCGCAGATGGCCAGTTCGGCGGCCGGGTTACGGTGGTGCTCCGCCACGAATCGCGCCGACTGCACGAACATGCCCCCAGATCCACAGGCCGGATCGAGAATGCGGCCGTGGTATGGCTCGATCACCTGCGTGAGCAGCTGCACGATGCTGGATGGCGTGTAGAACTCGCCGCCGCCCTGCCCCTCGCTCATGGCGAACTCGCCGAGGAAGTACTCGTAGATGCGGCCGAAGGCGTCGAAGTCGAGCGTGGCCGGGATCTCGGAGATCTTCTTGAGCAGCTCCTTGAGCAGGGTGCCGGTGAAGAGGTTGAAGGTCTTCGGCAGCACGCCGGCCAGCTGGGTGTTGTGCTTTTCCACCTCGCGCATAGCCGCGTTGACCTTGCCGCCGACGTCCTCGGCCTCGGGCAGGGTGAGGAGGTAGTCGAAGCGGGCCTCGGGGGCGAGGTAGATGACGTTGTCGGCGAGGTACGCGGCGGGTTCATCGACGCGGCTGCCCCGTCGGGACGACCCACCGGCTGCTTCGAGCTTGTTTCGCTGCGCGGCAAAGCGGACTTCGGCGAATCGCAGGAAGATCAGGCCGAGGATCGGGCCGGAGTATTCCTGCGCCTTGAGGCCGGAGTTGGCGCGGAACTGATCGGCGGCGTCCCAGAGTCGCCGTTCGAGCGAGGCGGAGGCGGCGTCTTTTTCGGAGGGGGCGATCCAGTGCAACGAGGGGGCTCCGTGGTGCTGGGGCGGGGGCGCTTGTCGGGAGGGCGAGGCGACGGTGGAAGGGCGGCGCTTCGGTGCTTGAAGTTACGGAGTGGGGATGACAACCGGCGGATGCTACGCTCGGGCGGGATGCCCGCCACCAGTGGCAGTGCCACTTGCTCGCGTGGGATGGCGAGGACGTAGGGTTCGGGAAACCTCGACTCCTGTGTGCGGCACTTCGGGGAGGGCAGACCTAGCGCCTCACTCGTAACTGCGTCCGCGCGAGAGAAGCTTGCGAGCCGTGGACAACCTGGTACGCACTCACGGAGCGTCACCCATCTACTCGGGTTGGACTGTTACCTATGTTCCCGACCGTTCAAAGTGTCGATCATGTGCTCGACCGTTCAATGTCCGTTTGGCGCACAATTTCTTGCGTGCGCCCGTCCTAGCGAAGCGGGGCAATTTCTCTCAAGAACATCTTAGCGTCTTGATGTGCGTTCCCCAGGACAATTCCCCTGCCGAACGCTGTTTGCAGCGCGGAAATTTCCGGCGCGGACATACCAAAGACCGTGCCGTTCAACTCAGTCGTCGCTGGAATACTCTTGACTCTCAAGCGTCCAAGATTAGTAGCATCGTAGCCAAATCCAAGAAAGAATACTCGATCAACGTTCTGCAAGGTCGTTCGGGCATTCAGGAAGTCATTCGTATCCTCATTCTGTTCGTGAATGATCCGAATTGAGCCGGCCGCGAGTTCTACATCAACCCGAGGCATATCGTTTCGGTATTCGCGCGTGCCGGCCTTTGCGAACACTGGATGCCCGCCGAGTGTGCCATGCACGTGATTGATGGAGAGGCCGCAGACGAGTTCTCTGACGTCCGATTCGCCGAGCCCGTAGGCATTCGATAGTGCCGTAGCAAAGTACTCTTCAAGTGAGCGATCGTAGTTGAAGGTGATGAACTTGACCTCATTCTGAGCGAACAGCTCCGGCCTTATGTTCATCCTTGACCAGAGGTGATCGTAAAGCGACGGACCGCCGTAAGGTGGCTTGAAGAGCGTGAACTGATCTTCATGCTGGATCAGTGCGATTGCGATCGCTGCTTTGCCGACGTCCAGTAAGTCCGGTCGATGCTCTAAGAACGCATCGACGGATTGGCGGCCGGACTTTCGTAGGGCGGTCGCAAATGCGCGGACTTTGGCTTCAGAGTAGCCAAGCGTAATCAGTTGCGCACATGGGCCCGGCAGTGATCCATTCCGATCATCAATGGCGAGTCGCTGCACCAGCTGATAACCACTCGGAAATCCGTATTCGATCGATGCGCCAGCGCCAAGTACGATCGCTGTGGGAGTTGTAATCATTCGTGACTTGCCATCTCCACTACAGGGGAGTAACGAACGAGAATGGGTTCTGCTGCAATGCGACCACACGAAACCTACTCCTGCTCACGAGACCCGGGTCGCATTGTCAGCAGCAACCCGGGCTAGAGTCAATGCTGTTCACTTAGGTCGTCTTGGTCGACGTCTGGTGAGGACGCGGACGCGGTACGTCACGTGCCGTGTGCGCCCGCGCCGACGTGAGCGCAGCGGATAATTGGTCATCTTGCGTTTGACCCCGCGCGGGACGACGCGGCCGCACTGCCGAGACACGACCTCCGCGCGGAGCTCGGCGAGAATCTGGTGGCGCGCCTGCTGCTGTCGCGCCAGGTCCTGAGGGGGGAATGGCCGTCACGTGGGACAGCGTGCGGCGCGTGACGTGGACAGCGTGCGTGAACGACAGCGTGTCGGGATCGCGCGCGCGGGGCAGCGCACCGAGCGCCGCGTCATGCATCAACGCGCGAATCGCGAAGTGCGCGAGGAGCAGGCCCCACACTTCTTGCCGCACCAGCTCTGGCGTTTTGCTGCGCAGCACGCGCCGTGCGCCGCGGAGATGCGTTTTCAATTCGTCGAACGCGGTCTCCATCTCCCAGCGCTCCTGATAAAGCGCCGCGAGTTCGGCCGCTGGCGCACGCGCCGGCTCCACGAGCGACGTCACGAGCCGATACGCCTGCGCGCCCTGCGGTGCGCCACTCACGGTATAGTCGACGACGCGCACCGGGATCGGCGTGCGGTCGGTGCTCTGACACCGCTGATTCCAGCGTAACTCGCTGCGGTACGAGCCATCCGTGTAGCGTTCCAGCACCGGCAGGCCGACGTGCGCACTCGCCCGCCAGACGAGCGCCGCGCCCGTCGCCGCGGCGGCGCGCCAGAGATCGAAACTCAGGAACCCGCGATCCGCGAGCACGAGCATCTCGGCCGTGAGCGACGGCAGCACGGCGGTCGCGAGCGCGCGTTCGTGCGCCCGGTAGGGCCCAAGAGCCGCGGCGCTGACGACATGCGTGCCGTTCTCCAACAGCCCGACGAGCCGCAGCTGCGGAAACGCCCCGGTCGCATTTGCGCCGCGGCTACTCGCGGGGCGTCCGAAGGCGGTGGCATTGTTGGCCGTGTCCGCGACATCCAGGGTCGTGCCGTCGAGACTCATCACGCGCCAGCCCCGATACCACGCGCCTGGCGTGCCGGCTACCGCAATGGGTGCCACGACGCGGCGGTACAGGGCTTCCACTGGGGCTGCGCCAAGCCGCGTGCGCGCTTGCGAGATCCCGGCCTTACTGGCCGGCACCACCGTGCGAGCGTCGCCGCCGAGCCAGCGGATGCCTTCCAGCAGACACCGCAAGACTTCGCGGGTCGACACCTCCGCATACAACGCCATCGCGATGCAGTAGTAGACCATCACGTGCGCGGGTAACGCCCGTTCGCGCTCGCTGGCGCGGTCAGTCGCCTGCAGTACGGCGTGCACCACATCGAGCGGCACGCTCGCCGTCAACACGCCCAGACTGATATGATCCGCGACCCGAATCCCGCCGGGCAACGTCGCCTCGGTGCCTGCCATGCCCGACTCCTGAATGGTGTCGAAGCCAAACCTACCACAAATCAGGCTAAGTGAACAGCATTGGGGCTAGAGTGCATTCCGGGAGAACGATGCGTAATGCACAACTACAGCTCAATACCTGCGAGCGCGGACAGTTGAGGCTTGAAATCCGAAAGCGAGTTCTTCACCCCGGCAGCGGCAAAGAAGGCATCCAGATATGCGATAGTGGTTCGCAACGACCAGTCAGCAAATGCTGAACTCGCCCACGCACGAGGAAAGAGAGGCTCATTCCCCAGAAATGGAGAGCCCGTCACCTCTCCTGCAAGCTTCGCGGAAAGCTTCTGGTGCTCCGCTTGCGAGTCAAACCATTCCGGTCGAAAGTGCACGACCGCGTTTCGAACATCGATCAACAACTTTGTGCGCCGGTAGACGTCTCCGTCTTTCGGCAGAGTCGCTCCAGAAATGAGCGATAGCGCGATGCGAAACTTGTCGAGGATCGGCTTGCGATCAATAATGTCTGCAATTTCCTTGGTTGCTTGAGCATTCATGGACTCTGGAAGCCCAGCTGAATCGGCGAGGACCTCATTTGCATACGACTCGATTGAGGCAACCGTCAACGACACGACGCTGAGCGAGCAGTGGAGAACCTCCTCCCAGAATGCGCCAAAGGGCTCGCCTTGATGCTCCAGTTCTAGCTGCCGGATGCGAGATGCATTCCGGCAGGCCGCGAGCAGGTGGTGAAGTGCAAGATTTACCCGCGTTCGCAGGGTGGCGGATACGCTGATCTTGACGTTCGCATTTGCCTCGAGCTCTGCCATGCTTGCATGCACTCTAACGAGAATTAGACGGAATGCCATTATTCCGAATAATCCCAGAATACCCACGCCGCCCCCCGATCCGCCAGACTTCGACCGCCACCGCCACTCCGCTGATTCTACGGCGGTTTCTACAGATACCGAGCGTGGAAGTCGCACCACCACAACACGTTACACCGTGTCCTCCCGCCCCGTACCACTCCCGCATATCCGCGGCGTCGTCGCATACTCGGCCTCAGAAGTGCGATTGGGTCGCGAGAATCCCAACTCAGCGCTCGTACGGCTCGCCCTGTGACACCACAATTGTTTCGAACAGAGGGCGATTGACGATGGTCTCAAGCCGTCCGCACCGCCCGGCGCGCCGATGTCATCGAAAGAAGCTCGGGTCTCTGCGATCCGGACCTGTCGTCCGCGCCGTGCGTGCCACGGGCCATCGACACGTGTGCTCGCCGAGAACCCGCGCAGGACTGGCGCACTGGGTGCATCGCTGCACTCTGAAGTCTTGCACCCGTCGCGCGCCGCCTTCCGGTGCGCCACCCAGCGGCACGGCGAGTTGCAGCGGCCGACAACGACACAAAGTTCGGTGGCGGCCTCGCACCGTTGCACAGAGTGCACGCCCTCTCAGCAGACTCTACCACGTCGAATCGATACTCAGCCCTCGCGACCACAAGCAGGCACACGCGACCGGATGGACCGAGAGTCTCGCGGCGATCCATGCGTCTCTGCTGTCGGGCGCGCTTGATGCCCCGTGAAAATGGCAGTACTCAATGGCGTGCGTCCTGGTGTCCCGGCAGTGACCTGACGGAGCGTGCAATGCTGATGCGGTATCCCATGATGCTCGACGGCGGGCAGCCGGTGGGTGATGTGCTGACGTTGCTGCAGGACCCTGACGCCGCGACCGGCGCAGGTATCGTGCTGGTACGACAGACACACCGGCTCGAGGTGGTGTGGTACGTAGCCGGCGCGCAGCAGCTGCTGGCGGCGTGTCAACAGGCACCTTCGGGCGACAGTCTCGCCGCGGCCATGCACGCGGTGCCGCCGCGCGCAGGCAGCGATACGGCCTGGCCGGTGGCGAGGCGGGTTGAAGTGAGCCCAGGAGACGACTGGCGAACCAATGGCGCAGAGTGGCGTGTCGCGTTTGCGGGCTCGCGCCTGGTCGGTGTCCTGCCGCCGCAGCATGAGACCGCCGCGATGATGGATCCGCCGTCAGTCGCAGCGGAGCCGCACCCACCCGCAGCCATCGCGCCGCCGATGCAGGCGCCGGCCGCGCCAGCCGCTGGCGCGCTGCCCGCACCCCGGGGACCAACGCGCGGCCGCAAACGCCCACCCGCAGACGATGCTCCCGACACCGTAGGCGCCGAACCGGCGATGGCCGGTAGCGCCCCCGACATAGCGGGCAGCGCGCCAAACGCACCGGCCACCACCGATTCGCTGCTGGCCGTGGCGCGCGTCGACGCACCCGCGGCGATCGCCCCGTCGGCCACCGCCTCGGGCACGCTGCGCATCGGACTGGCCCCTGCCCCGTCACCGACCGACGAGGGTGTCATGCGGTTCGATTCGACGACGAGCGAGACGCAGCTGGGCATCGACGTGATGGTGGAGGCGCCGGATTTCACCTGCCGCACGGGGTGGAAGCACCGTCTCACGGTAGAGAAATCAGATCCGTTCGCCGCGACGCTGACACTCGATCTCGTGCCGCTCGCACCGACGGATCGAACGGCCCGCACCGCGCTCGTTCGTGTGCATTACAGCTATCGTGGCCAGCCCGCTGGCGTGGCGATGCGCGTCATCGCACTCGGTGACGCGACCGACGACGAAGTCGCCACGATCGCACCACCGCGCACCGCGTCGCTGACCATTGCGCCGAGCGCTGCGACGGTGGACCTGACCATCCGCATCTCGCGACGCGACGCGAGTGCGTCGGCACGTGAGCTGATCTGGACTCTGGTCGATTGTGCGCATCCCGCCATCACGCTGCCGGATGCTCCGCTGGTGCAGAAGGTTGGTGATCGCGACAACGCGAGCTCGTTCGCCAGCAAGGTCACCAATCAGGTGAACGCTGCCGACGGCACGGTGATGGTGGACACCATGCTGCGCAGCATCGGAACGCTGATCCGTCGGGCCATTCCCGATGAGGTCCTGACGACGCTGCAGGTGCTGCGGGCCGTGGTCGGACCGGCACGCCTGCCACGGGTGCTGCTGCTGACCGACGAATGCCATGTGCCGTGGGAGCTGGCATTCCTCGATGCGGCACCCGACATCACACGCGCGCCCTACCTAGGCGCGCAGTTCGCGATCTCGCGCTGGATTCACGGCGAGGATGACATCGCCGTGCCCCCGCCCTCCACCCTGTCGGTGCGCGATCTGGCGATCGTCCTCGGCAGCTACGACGCGTCGAGCCTCGCTCCGTTGCCGCACGCCAAGGAAGAGACGACCGCGCTGACCGCTGAGTCCACCACCGCACCAGCGAGATTTCCGCGTGTCACGAGTGTCGCGGCCACGGCGGACGCGATCGTCGATCTGCTCGATGGCACCGTGATGGCCGCCACCGGAACGGTGGCACCGCAGATGGTGCATTTCGCCTGTCACGGCGAAGTCCTCGGCACTGGCGTCGCCAAGCGGTCGGTACTGTATCTGAACGACGGGTCGCCCCTGCAGGACACGCTGTTCATCGCGTCGGCGCTCGGCCGCAGCGCGAAGTCGTTCATCTTCATGAACGCGTGTCAGGTTGGCGTTGGTGGCGAAGAACTGGGGCAGTACGCCGGGTTTGCCGGCTATGCGATTGCCGCCGGCTTCAGCGGCTTCATCGGCCCGCTCTGGAGCGTGAACGACGAAGTCGCCAAACGGATTGCAGTGGACTTCTACCGGCGATGCTTCGGCACCGATGGCACGGCGTCACGGCCAGTCGGTGACGTGCTGGCCGACATGCGGAATCAGTACCTGTCCGAGCCCGATCCAAAGAAGCGGCAGTCCACCTGGCTGGCCTACGTGCACTACGGACACCCCCACTTCACACTCACTCACGCGCAGTAGCGCCGGAGACAGCCATGGCGGATTTCGTTCTCGACGGCACTGGAGCCCGGGTTGACCTCGGGCAGGGATTCACCCTTCGGGCACCTGGCGTGACGGCGACGGGCCGCACCAGCGAGGGTCCACGCACGCTGGGCACCCGCTCACCCGCGGCGCAGGAGATGCCGGCGCTGGACGAGGCGCTGGCGGCGTCCAACGTGACCGAGGTGAAGCAGGTGGAGCTCGACGATGTGCGTGTGTCACGCCCAGCCGGCAGCGTGAACGTGAGCCGCGCGCCGAACGGCGACGACGCCCTCGAGCTCGAGGTGCCGGTGACGGGGCCCGATCAGGGGGCGATCGTGCTCAGCGTGGTGGATGGCGCGCTGAGTTGGCATGTGCCGCTCAATCAGGACAACACCGTACAGGCACCGGGCACGCGCGGTGGTGGTGCCAACAGGCTGCTCTTTCGCATTCCCAACACGGCGCCCGGCGCGGGCGGCAGTGCCACGGGCAAGCGGGGCATCATCGGCGCCATCGGGAAGAAGTTGCTGAAGGTGCTGGTCTATCCGATCACCGATCCCATCCTGGGTCCGATCGGCGAGCACTTCGCGCGCAAATGGGAAGCGAAGAACCGCGCCTATGGTGTCCGCACCTTCACGCCGGAGAACTACCTGATCGCTGGTGCCGGGGCCTTCTCGCAGGACGACTGGGTGCGCATGGCAGGAGGCCGGTCGCTGCTCTTCGTCCACGGAACGTTCAGCACCGCACACGGTGGCTTCCAGCAGCTGCCGAAGGCCACACTCGAGATGCTCAGCGCACACTACGGTGGCCGCGTGTTCGCATTCGACCATCCGTCACTGAGCGAAGACCCGCCGTCGAATGCGGCGCAATTCCTTGCGCGCATGCAGGCCGCCGGCGTCACGCTCGACTGCGACATCATCTGTCACAGCCGCGGCGGACTGGTGTCGCGCGCGCTGGTGGAGCGGTCCACCGCCGGTGGCGTGAGCGAGGACGATTTCCGTGTCGGTGCGGTGGTGTTCGTCGGGACACCGAATGCCGGCACACTGCTGGCGCAGCCCGATCACATGATGAGCATGATCGATCGCTACACCACCGCAATGAACATCATGCCGACCGGTCCGGTCACGGAGATCCTCGAGGCGATCATCTGCACGGTGAAGATCATCGCGCATGCCACCATGAAGGCGCTCGACGGGCTGATGGCGATGAACCCGGCCGGTGCCTACCTCAAGCTCGTCAACCGCCCGGGCAATACGGCCACCCGCTACTACGCGATCGCGGCGAATTTCGAGCCCAACACGCCCGAGACGGCTCCACTCAAGACGATCATCAAGCAGAAGGTGGGCGACGCGATCGTGGACCGGATCTTCAAGGATGCGCCCAACGATCTCGTGGTCCCCACCGACGGCGTATTCACGGCGGACGGCCCGACGTTCCCGCTGGCCACCACCTCGTGCCTCGTCTTCCCGGCGGAACGTGCCATCTGGCATTCGGCGTATTTCGAGCAGCCGGAGACGACCGAGCGGCTCAATGCGTGGCTGATCCAGCCCGCCGTATCCATTTCATGACCGCGAGGACAGCTCCGCGGGCGCGCTCGCACGCGTGAACAACAGCGTGCGCCGCGGGCCGCGGCCCTCCACCTGCACGATGTTCACCTGATCCGCATGCAGCTCGGTCAACATGCGGTTCACGACGCGAAGCCCGGCCATACCGCGCGGAGCTGCCGCACGAAAGCAGGCGAAGTACAGCTCACGCTGGCGTTTCACGCCACACGGAAGCAGTGGCAGCACGTGCCCCTCGGCATCGCGCACGACGAACTGCGCCTGTATGTATCGCATCACGTCACCGGCGCGCACGGAGGAATCGCGCGGCGCTGACCGTCCGGCGAAACGTGCGACGGACGCCGAGAAGTCGTCGGCGAAACTACGGACAGTGAAGGTCACGTCACCGCCTGTCAGCGTCAATACGGTCAGCGTGGTGTGAATTGCGTGCGCCTGCAACGCGTTCGGCGACAGGAGCAGCACTGCGACCATGCTGAGAAACACTCGCACCCGCGATCCATGACTCATGGCAGACGCTCCACCGCCCACCCGCCAGCCACCAGCGCGACGGCGGCCGACACGGTGAGCACACGCAGCTGGAACGCCTCGGGCCAGGACGCGCGGCGGACGCGCTCGAGGACCGTGTCGAGGGCGAACAGCAGTGCGGCGGCGCCGGCGAGCACTAGAATCTGTCCCAGCTCGATCCCGATGTTGAATCCGAGCAATGGCAGCGCGATGTCGTCCATGAACAGGCTCCGCAGGTATCCGGCAAACCCTGCGCCGTGCACGAGTCCGAAGATCACGGCGAAGACTGGACGGTGACGAGCCGCCGTGCCGCGGGCGACGCGCTCGCGGAGCAGGATGTTTTCCACGCCGGTCGCGACGATCGTGACGGGGATCAGGAACTCGACGATGCGGGCGGGCAGCACCAGCGCATTCGTCACCGCCAGCAGCAACGTGACCGAATGCCCGATGGTGAACGCGCTGATCACGACCAATGCTGCACGCCAATCCCGTCCGCGATAGATCGCGGCCAGCGCCACGAGGAACAGGATGTGATCGGCAGCGTCCCACGCCACGATGTGACCGAAGCCGAGCTGCAGGAACGCGATGAGGTCGGACATGGTCACTCTCCCCGGGCGACGACGACATCCGACACACCGATGCGCTGTGCATGTTCGCGCAGCAGTGGATCCGGCGTGCCGAGTCGCAACGCCTGCTGCATGGCGACACGCGCCTCGCTGTGGCGACCCGCCTTTTCCAGCGCCCACGCATACACATCCCAGCCGTACACATCCTTGCGCCCTGCGAGTTCCGCCTCAGCTCGCCCGAGCACGTCGGTCACGCGCAGATCATGATCGAGCAGATAGAGACTCCACGCGCGGTGGAAGGCACCCGGTTGCAGGCTCACCGCCACTTCGAGTGTCCGAAAGAACTCCGCGGCCTTGACCGTGTCGCCCCGTGCCCGATACGCATCGCCCACGAGGCCCAGCGTCGCAGGATCGAGCTGCAATCCGATGGCCTGCTCGCCCCATCGGATGGTGCCGTCATGGTCGTCTGTGGCGGCGGACAGGCGCGCCATCGCGGCCAGGAGTCGCGGGTCACCGGGCTCGACCTGCAGTCCCGACTGAAACGCAGCCCCCGCCGCACGCCGTCGACCGGCACGCAGTTCAAGATCACCGACACGCAGTGCGAACCAGGCCTTCGTCTCCGACGGCACATCGCGCCGCGCCATGGCTGCCGTCCGCGCATCCGTCAGCAGACGCCTCGCCTCCGGCACATGCCCGGTGAGCTCCAACCAGCGGGCCAGCCGCGCCGCGATCGTCAGCCCGGCGCGATCACGCCACACGGAGCGGAACATGCGATCCGCCAGCGCATCATCGCCAAGTTCCATCGCGACCTCACCGAGCGCCGCACGATACTCCGGAACATCCGGCTCACGCACCACGAGGCTTTCAGCCGCCGCGCGCGCATCGGTGAAGCGGTGCTGTGCCAGGAGGATCGACACCAGCGTGGCCGCGGTGTTCGCGTTGCGCTGTGTGCGCCTGGCAAGCGAACGACGCGCGTACGTCTCGGCCTGCAGATAATCATCATACGTGCCACCTTCACGCGCGCGCTGCAGGTGCAGCGCGGCAAGCTGACCGAGCGCGATCGCGCTGGACGAATCGGCGTCCAACGCCTGATGCCAGACACGGATCTGGACATCACGATCGGCACGGTCCCGGAATCCCTGCGCGACAGGTACAGGCACCTCGTGCGCTGGGGCATCCTGGCCACGGGTGAGCGCGACGGAGGCCACGATTGCCACCAGCGCCGCCGCAGCGCCGGCGCGCCACACCCGTGTTCCGTTCATCGCGCGTTCTCGAGATACGGGAACGTCGTCTGGTACGTCCTGCCGCTCATGCTCACGTTATCCGAGGTGAGACCCGTCACGACTGACGCATTCGGATCGACCACCCTGCCGAAGATCGCGCCGAGGCCGGCATCGACGACGTCATCCTGCAACCGGCGGCCGCCGTACCCGGAGGCCAGTGCCCAGCTGAGCCAGCCGGCGGTGTTGCCCGGGCGGTTCGGAAACACCAGCAACACGTCCGGGACCAGCACGGCCGCCAGCGTATTGGCGATCGTCGGTCCACGATTGAAGGCATTGGTGAACGCCTTGATCTTGTCCGGGAAGCCGTTCGCGACGTCGGTGGCCGGTGCAGTGCTGTTGTGCAAGCCATGATCGCGCTTCATGAAGAACACCTCGCTGACCAGCGGATTCCCGAGGCGTTCCACCTGATTGTACGTTCGGGCCACGTTCGGCGATGTCCCACCAGCAGAGTCATCGTCCGAGCAGGCGGTGAGCGACGTGATGGCGAGTACGGCCACGAGGCCGCGTGCGAAAGTCGAGAAGCGCATCGATGCGGCTCCGGTTGGGCGTGAGGGATGTGAGAGGTGCGCGCTCATCGGCTGATGGTGCTCCAGACACCGAACTTTGCGTCAGCCGCCGTGCTCGACTGCAATGCGGACTTCGGCAGTTCGATCGCGATGGCGAGCGAGTTGAAGGGCCTCAGGAAGTCCACGCCAGGCATGCGGAACGAGCCGGCGGGCGCACCATTCTGCACCGACAGCGGTCCGGTGCTCGGCCGACGATCCGGGATGATGTTGAAGAACTGTTCGAGATCGATCACGAACGGATCGGCCTTGAGCCCCGCGAAGACCTGAATGCCGGTGGCGTTGCCGGATGTCGTGCCGACGCGTCCGGTAACGACGGTACCGCCGGTGGCGAGCATCGTCCGGGTGCCGGTCATCGGTGGTGCGACGGGCCCACGCACGGAGTAGCGCTGGTTGGCGCCGACGCCATCATCGAACGTCACCTGAAAGACGAGATCCTCGACCGCGTCCCCGGTGTTGTCCACCTTGATCTGGTAGAGCAGGTTCGGGTCGAACGACGCCGTGGTCCCGGCGATCGGGCTGGAGGTCGTGACGAGCAGGGCGATGCGATCGGCCGTCGACCCGGGGAACGCATAGACGTCGTTGATGTCCATGCGCGGGTTGAGTTCGACCTCGGGCGTATCCTGATGGTCGGACGCGCTGACGCGCTGCGCCGCGATGATTGCGGCGACGGCGACACCGATGGTGGCCAGTGCACGCACAGGGCGTACACGGAAGGGCAGATATGGCATGCAGGACTCCGGGAATCGGATGAGCGTGGCGGCGGAGTGCCGTTCCCACCCGCTACGTCACCGTCGTCCGATCGGATCTCTGCTCCCCCCGTCCCCGGTCAGGCCGGGCGGAATCGCTGCCGCTGATGGCCCAGGTGCTGCACGCGGAGTTCGACCACGTCATCGGGTGCGAGGAAGGCGGGAGGCTTCATCGCCATGCCGACACCGGGCGGCGTGCCGGTGGCGATCAGGTCCCCGGCTTCGAGCGTCATGAACTGCGAGAGATAGTGCACGAGCACGTCCGGATCGAAGACCATCGATGCCGTGCTGCCCGTCTGGCGCCGCACGCCGTTGACATCGAGTTCCAGCGACAGCGCGTTCACGTCGCCGATCTCATCGGGTGTGGCAATCCAGGGGCCCGTCGGCGCGAACGTGTCGCATGACTTGCCCTTGGTCCACTGCCCACCGCGCTCGACCTGGAACTCCCGTTCCGACACATCGTGCACGATGCAGTACCCGGCGATATGCGTCGGCGCCTCGCTCACCGAGCCGAGGTAGCGCGCATCGCGGCCGATGACGATGCCGAGCTCCACCTCGTAGTCGGTCTTCTGCGAGAGCCTCGGGATCAGGACGTCGTCGTACGGCCCCACGACGGTGTTCGTGCCTTTCAGGAACACGATCGGCTCGAGCGGCACCTTGGCCCCGATTTCGGCGGCATGATCGGTGTAATTCAGTCCGATGCAGACCACCTTTCCCGGGCGCGGGATACAGGCGCCCCAGCGCGCCTCGTGCGGCACCTCCGCGAGCGCTGTGCCACTGGTGAGCAGCGCGCGCAGTGCATCGATGCCGCCATCGCGAAAGAAGGCGGGCGTCCAATCGGCAAAGTGTGACGAGCAATCCTTCCGGACTCCGCCGAGCATGACGCCCGGTCGCTCGGCACCAGGCGCGCCCCATCGGATCAATTGCATGTGCGGTGCGGAGGAAGAAGCGAGGCGCCTGAACGGACGCGGCGTGAGAGTACACCGTGCCACAGGCGGCTGGAAGCGCCGGCTCGGATCAACCCGCTGGCTCACCCACCGAAGCGAGCACAGGCTTGGCTGACGTGGTTCCCGGGTGAATACTCCGGATGCTGACCTCCGCTCCCGTCGCTCCCCCGCCTCTCCCCGGTTCCCACTCATGCCGCTTCAGTACGTCGATCCTGCATTGCGACGCCAGCTCAACGGATGGTTCTCGGCGCGCGTCGGGATGCAGATGCCGATCGTGACCTACGGACACGCGGGACCGCCCGTGCTGCTGTATCCCACGGCCGCCGCCGACTTTCTCGAGAACGAGCGCTTCTTCCTCGTGAAGGCCGTGGAGCCGCTCCTGCTGGCGGGCCGGATACGGCTCTTCTCCATCGACAGCATCAACGCCCACGCGTGGATGGACCGTGACCTGCCGGTGTGGCTGCAGGCGGAGCGGCAGGCCAGCTACTCGGCGTATGTGGAGGACGAGGTGGTGCCGTTCATCCGTCAGGTCTGCGGTGATCCGTCCGCACGCCCCCTGACGACGGGCGCGAGCTTCGGTGCCTTCCATGCCATGAACCAGTGCCTCCGCCGCCCCGACCTCTTCTCGGGGTCGATCGGCATGGCGGGGTTTTACGATCTCTCGGCGCGGTACCTGAAGGGGCTGAACGACGACAACAGCTACCGCAACAATCCGGCGTGGTATGTCCATGACCTGCAGGGGGATCACCTGGAGCGGCTGCGGCACGACGTCCGTCTGGTGCTGGCGACCGGTCAGGGGGCCTACGAGGCGCCCGATGCATCGCGGCGCATGTCCGGCATCCTCGACACGCGGGGCATCCCCCACTGGCTCGACATCTGGGGCACCGACGTGAATCACGACTGGCCCTGGTGGCGACGGATGCTGCCGTACTTCCTCGAGAAGCTGGGATACTGACGATGCGCCGTCCTGTCATGGCGATGGTGGTGGGCGCGTTGCTCGCCACGAGTGTCCCCCTCCACGCGCAGGCCGTCTCACCGTCGCGCCGGCTGGTGCTGCTGCACGCCAACGTGATCGACGGGACGGGAGCGGCGCCGCTCCGCGACGTGTCGATCGTGATTGCGGGTGGCCGGATCGTGAGCATCGGAACGCCGGGCGCCACTGGTGCCGATACGATCGACGTGGGCGGACGCTGGGTGGTGCCGGGACTGATCGATGCGCACACCCATATCAGCACCACCGCCGGCATGAAGCGCGCGCTCGAATCGGGGGTGACCACGGTGCGCAGCGGCAATACGCCACATTACGAGGATGTGGGCCTTCGCGCGCTCGTGAGGCAGGGCACGATTCCCGGCCCGGAGATGCTGGCGGCGGGAGTGTTCGTGACGCCCGTGCTTGGCGAGACGATATTGGCGGATCCGCGTCTGGCACCGTTCGCCAGCGGTGTGCTGACACCGGTGCAGCTTGCTGCGGTGGTGAACATCAACATCGACCGGGGCGTTGACTGGATCAAGACACGCGCGACGGAGCGCGCCGGTCTCGCCGATCAGGACCCGCGCAAGCAGGTCTACGACGAGGTGCAGCTGAAGGCGATCGTCGATGCCGCACGCGCTCGCGGCGTCGGTGTGCTGGTGCATGCCCATGGCGACGAAGGCGCCTATGCTGCGGTGAAGGCCGGTGCGCGCACCATCGAGCACGGCACCTACCTCAGCGATTCGACGCTCCGCCTGATGAAGGCACGCGGCACCTGCTTCACGCCGACCTACACCACACTCGTCGATCTGTCGGAGCCGGGGGGTGACTACGATACCGCCCCGCTGCGCATCCGCGGTCAGCACATGCGTCCCCGTGCCGAGGAGGGGATCAGGGCCGCCTACACACTCGGGGTGCCGATCATCACGGGCGTGGACACGGAGTACGGCGCCGAGAGTGTCTCGCGCATTCCGCACGAGATCATGTATTTCGTACAGCTCGGCATGACACCGATGGATGCGATCCGTTCCGCGACCTCGGTGGCCGCCAGATGCCTTGGCATCGACGCCCGCACCGGTATGCTGCGGGCCGGCATGGAAGCGGATCTGGTGGTCGTGGAGCGCAACCCGCTCGACGACGTACGGGCACTGCAGGATGCGGTGATCGTGATCACCGACGGCCGGGTGGCGCTGAAGCGTGTGCCGTTCGGGGTGCGCTGAATCAGGGGCGCTTTCGGGACGATTCCGCAAGCTCGATCATCTTGTCGACGGACGTAGACGCCACCAGTTCGCCGACGAGATCGAGCGGCAGGTCCTCGAGCCGCTTGAAACGGAGACAGCACTTGCCCATGTCCAGTCGCTTCCCTTCCGCGGTGTACCAGGACTTGACGGCGTCGAGCCACCCCGGCGTTGTGCCGACGTTCATCAGGTACACGGCGAAATTGTTCTTTTGCGCCGCAAGGGCCGCGTACGACAGCGGCTGCTTGTTGTACGTATCAGGATAGCGACTCAGCGGAATCTCATACGACAGCATGCCCCAATTCATCGTCTCGACATACCCTTCGGGCAGGTGCTTCCGGATCACGGCGCGCACGGCCGCGATGACCTTGCGTCGCTCGGCCGGCAGGCTCGCGAGATATGCGGCGGGCGTCGTTTCCTTGCTCGAGACCATGTCCGGCTCCTGGACCCTCGGGTGGCCACCTGAACGGTGTCCCACACGATGGCAGCGCGTGTGACGGTCATCAAGTACCTCGCCAACCTTGGCTACGGCACCCGGCGCGAGGTGACGGCGCTGGTGCACTCGCGCCGACTGACGCAGGGGGATGGGCGTGTGGTCCGCGAGCACGACCCATGGACGCATGACAGCCTCCGCGTGGATGGCGACCCACTGGATCCGCCGCCGGGGTCCGTCGTGCTGCTGCACAAGCCGACCGGCTACGTCACGTCGACGCACGACGCGCCGCCGCTGGTGTACGATCTGATGCCGCCGCGCTTCCTGCGTCGCACACCGGTGATGGCGGCCGTCGGCCGACTCGATCGCGACACCAGCGGGCTGTTGCTGTTCACCGACGATGGCGCGCTCAATCACCGACTCACGTCGCCGAAGTCCCACGTGCCGAAGTGTTATCGTGTGACGCTGGCCGAGCCGCTGCGGGGCGATGAATCCGGAGCGCTCGCGAGTGGCACGGTGCTGCTGAAGGGCGAGACCGAGCCGCTCGCACCAGCCACGCTCGTCGTCATTGACGACTGCATCGCCGATGTGACGATCATCGAGGGGCGATACCATCAGGTGCGGCGCATGTTCGCGGCGCTCGGCAACCACGTCACCGCCCTGCACCGCACCACCCTCGGCACGCTGGCACTCGGCGAGCTCGGCGAAGGCACCTGGCGCGTGCTGACGGCAAGCGAACGGACCGCCCTCGAAGCGTCAGCGGCGCGCTGACAGCACCTTGAAGCGCGCTCCGTCGTGCAGCGTCGTCAGGTTGCCGAAGCACTCCTGCACGATCCGCTCGTAGGGCAGCGTCCGGTTGGCCACGAGTTGCAGCGATCCACCCGGCTTCAGTACTGCGTGGGCATCGAGGATGAACTGCGTGGGGACGTCGAGATCGGTTGCCTTGCCGACGTGAAACGGGGGATTGGTCACCACCACGTCGAAGCGACGGTGGTGCACGGCGGAGGCAATGTCGCTGCTGTGCACCTCACAGTTCGCGACTGCTGCCACCTGCACGGCGCGCGCGGCACAGCGGACGGCCTCCGAATCGACATCCACCATGCACACGCGTCCGGTGCCGCTCAGTTGCGCAGCGGTGAGGCCCAGCGCTCCGCTGCCACATCCCAGGTCGAGCACATCGTCGCCCGCGCCAACGCGCATCACGTCGGCGAGGATCGCCGTGGCCTCGTCGAGGTGTTCCCACGAGAAGACCCCCGGTCGCGAGAACAGCTGCATCCGCTGCCCGCGCAACTCGACGTCGATCGGATGGAAATCGTCATGGCTCAGAAAGGCACTGGCGACGACGCTCGTGTCCACCGGCGTGGGTGCCCGCTTGACCGCCATCACCGCCCGGCATCCTGCTTCAGTGGCCAGCACGGTGGCGTTGCCGAAGAGTGCCTTGAGCACCGAAGCGGCCGACTTGATGCCTTCATTGGTGGCGCCTGCGATGCAGCACTGCCCGCCCACACGCAGGATGCCGAACGCATCGGCAAGCAACTGCAGCAGGGCGAGCTTCTCGGTGGGGATGCGGATCGCCACCACATCGGCGCGCAGGTCATCGGCGAATGGCGCGGAGCCATGTCCGCCTGCCACCGTCACGTTCCCGATGCCGTTCGCGGCGATCGTCAGGCGCGACGCCTCGACCGCCACCACGCTCCGGTCGCTCAGGTACACCTGCGCCGCACGATCCCGCCTCGCCGCCACCGCGCCGAACAGCCCATTCCCGCTCTGGAAATTCACCACCGTCGCGCCCGGCGGAATCACGACCCGTTCGGCGAGCAGGAGGGCGGCATCAACTCGCCCCTGCGCCGTCAGGCCCGGTTTCGTCGCCACTGTGTACGCCTCGCCGCCGACGGTCACGCTCCGGGTGCGCCAGACGTGGTAGTCGACAGGATGTGCGGGGTGCGACACAGGAGGCACAGGGGCACGGGACGGGGATCACCGACGAGCGGGGCAATTGGCGAAGAGTAACCGGCATCAGGAGGATCGCGGCAGCGCGCCGCGCCTTTCGGGAGCCATCCGACATGCCCCGGCGTTGCCTCCCGTCAGTCCGATCATCACCTTCCAGATGGTTGTTGCGCCACGCCCTGCACCGCCCCACCATGGACCGTCCAGTCGGCCACGTCATCCGCCGCATGGTTCTGCTGCCTGCCTGCCTTGCGGCAGCATGCAGCGCACAGGCGCAGGAGATCCGTGGGCTCGCGCGTTTCGATGCGCGCGGTGACGCAGTCTGGGGCGCCATGGTCTCGCTGAAAGACTCGCTCGGCCGTGAAGCCGTCAACACGCGGACGAACCGGAACGGGGAGTTCGTGGTCAAGGCCCCCGGTGCCGGCACCTACTGGCTCGAGCTGTCGGCGAAGCGGGTCGGACGCAACGCCTCGCCGGTGTTCGTGCTGGACAGCGGCGTCACGCTGCATTACGAGCATGTGTTCCGCCAGAGCCTGGCGGCGAGGGTCCGGGGCGAGGCGGTGACATCCGAGTCGGTGTTGCCTCCCACGTTCGCCGACAGCAGTTCCGGCTCGATTGCACGAGGGGTGAGTGGTCGTCCCGTGCGTCAGGTGCGCGTCCGCGTGCTCGACGCGCGGAATGAGACGCCCATCGGGAGGGCCGAGGTGGCGCTGGTGGCGATCGACTCACGTTTCGAACAGGTGATCGGGGGCGGGACCGACACCGCTGGTGTCGGCGGGTGGCGCGACGTGCGCCAGACCTGGTACCGCGTGGTCGCGCGACGCATCGGCTACGAACCCGGAGGCACCACCTCGTTCCCGATCGTGGGTGAGTCGGACAGCGTGGACGTCGTCCTGCGGCTCCGCACGGTGGCGGTGCTCGATCCGGTGACGGTGATGGAGCGCCGGATCAACGCCTTCGGGTTCAACCTCGACCTGATGAGCCGATACTACCTCGGTGGCGCCGACCTCGCCGACCGCAATCCGGGCGCCACCAGCGTCGACGATCTCATCATGTCGCTGCGCATCCCGGGCCTCAGTGTCGCCACTGGCGACATGACCTCCATCATGCGGTACCGGGGCCAGCGTGTCAGGGTCTTCATCCTCGACGGCAGCCGGACATCCGGCGAGCTGCCGCTCGTCGAACCGTCGGCCGTGGAGTCGCTGATGTTCGTTCCGCCGCATGAGGCCGGGGCAATCTTCGGCCCGGATGCGATCGGTGGCGTGCTGATCATCAACACGCGAAACGCCCCGAGAAGATAAGACAAAACTCACGTGTGCCGTGCCTCATGCCACGACACATTCGTTTGCCTGTAGTGGACCGTCATTCAGGCCGATACAGGAGGATGTCGAGGTTTCCGCGGCAGATCGTCGCGGTTCTGCCCTCGGTACCTCCAATCAGCTCAAGGGTTTGTCGTGGTCGCCACTCAGACAACGATGCTCCAACGCGGTCGCGCCGACGTTGACCGCACACTCGGCCTGCTGCTTCTCGCACATCTGCCGGTCACCCTCCTGCTCGCCACGTTGCATGGCACGTGGGGTGCCGCGCTCACACTCGGTGTGCCGGTGTCTCTCGGCGCATTCTGGCTGACACGCACCGCACCTGGTGCCGCCCTCACACGCTACAGCGTCGCGGCAGCCTTCATGACGTTCTCCGCGCTGATGATTCATCAGACGAACGGCATGCTCGAAATGCATTTCCACATCTTCGTCTGCCTCGCCTTCCTGCTCACCTATCGCGACTGGACGGTACCCGTCGTCGGTGCGGCCGTGATCGCCGTGCATCACGTGGCGTTCATGTTCCTGCAGAATGCCGGGAACAGCGTGTATGCGTTTCCGAAGGGGCATCACACGAGTTTCGGCATCGTGGCCCTGCACGCCGGCTATGTCGTGCTGGAAACGGGTGTGCTGATCTGGATGAGCCTCAAGCTTGCGCGCGAGGTCCGTGAGGCTGATGCGCTGCAGGGTGTCGCCGGAGAGATCGCGCGCGGTAACCTCGACGTGGACGTGAAGGGGGGCGAGATGGCCGATGCCTATCGGCAGGTGATCGATGCCGTCCGCACGCTCGTTGCCGAGGCGGCTGCGGTCTCGCAGGCCACGCAGCGGAACGACTTCTCCCGCCGTGGCGACACCGCGCTGTTCGAGGGATCCTTTCGTGACGTCATCACGGGGCTCAATGCCTCGATGGACAGTGTGCAGCAGGCGAATGTCGAGGCACAGCGGCAGCGCGATGACGCGCTGGGCTTCCTTGCGTCGCTCCAGTCGGCGGTGACGCAGGTGGCCGAACGTGACATGACCGCCCGGCTCGTCGGTACGTTCACGGGCGATCAGGCGGACGCGCAGGTCGCCTTCAACAACGCGCTCGACGGGCTGGAGTCCACACTGGCCGATGCATCGTCACTGTCAACGAAGTGCCGTGACGCGAGTGCCGACATCTCGGCGGGGAGCGGTGCCCTGGCCCGCGGTGCCACATCGCAAGCCGCGGCGGTGGAGCAGTCATCGGCATCGCTGCACGAACTCGGTGCCATGGCGCAGTCCACCACCGAGCATGCGCGTGCGGCCCGACAGATGGCTGACACCACCAGGGACGCCGCCGCCAGCAGTGTCGAGGCGATGAAAGCGCTCAGTGGTGCCATGGAAAAGATCAAGCGCAGCGCCGACGAGACCGCGAAAATCGTGCGGACCATCGACGAAATCGCCTTCCAGACGAATCTCCTGGCACTCAATGCCGCCGTGGAAGCAGCGCGTGCGGGTGACGCCGGCCGCGGCTTCGCCGTGGTGGCCGAGGAAGTGCGCAGCCTCGCGTTGCGCAGTGCCGAGGCTGCCCGCAACACGTCCGACCTGATTGCCGACTCGGTTGCGCATGCCGCAACGGGTGCCAAGCTCTCCGCCGACGTGTCCGCGCGGCTCGCCGACATCGACAGCCACGTACAGAAGGTACGCGACGTGATCACCGAGATCGCTTCGGCGAACGAGCAGCAGGCCGATGGGGTCCTGCAGATCACGACGGCCATCGAGCAGGTTGGGCGCATCACGATGGAAACATCGGGCAGCGCCGAACACTCGCAGGAAGTTGCGACGGCGCTGGCGGCCGAAGCGGAGCGCATGGCACACCTGCTCAGCGAATTCACCGTCCGCAACGCAACGTCCGCTGCTCCCGCCGCACGCGGCCGACGGCCGGTACGGCCGGTCGGACGGAAGGTGCTGTCACTCGCTGGCTGAACCAGCACGCGAGCTGCACTCGCTGAGATGATCGGATACAGGGAGAGGGAGTGCGAGGTCTCGCATTCCCTCTCCCTGTTTTCCGGACCACCCGGCGTCGTGTCACACCCGGCGAAGCGCACGCGCCACCCGAGCGGGGCGCGACCATCCCTGACAGGGCGCGGACGACGGGGCGTGGCTTCCTCGATGCGCAGGCCTTCCGACCACGAGCCTGGCCGCACGCCAGACCAGCCAGATGCAGCGAAGGGTAGCGCCGCATGACGGCGCTGCCCTTCGCTGTGTTCAGCCTGTACGGCCGCCGTGATTTCGTCCGCCGGTCACCGCACTGAGGGCACCGTGACCATCATGACACCGGCCGCAGACGCCCTGGCGGTGACGGCACATTCCATCGCCCCCGGCCGGGGTTGTGCATCAGCTGCGCTCAGAAGGAATTGAGGACGTCATCCGCATCGGCCCCGTCGTCATCGAACGGGATCATCGCTGCCGCTGCCGACTCGGCGTACTGCTTCGGAGCCCGTGGTGCGGGTGCAGACGTGGCGGCGCGACGCGGCGGCCGGCCCGCACCGACGGCCACGCGGGACACCGGCTCGCGACGGTGCGACGGTGGCTCCGGCTCGAACTCGTCGTCCGATGCGTCCGAGTCGCTGACCTTGAACTGCACCGCGAGGTCGTGCATCTCGCGCGCCTGCGCCGACAGCTCGGCCGCCGCACTCGCCGATTCTTCGGCGTTCGCCGCGGTCCGCTGCGTCAGATCGCCGATCTGCGCCATCGACTGCGACACTTCGGCCAGCTCCTGCTCCTGCGACACGGCGCCTTCCGCGATCTCGTTCATGATCGCGGCGGCCCCCTGCACTCCGGCGCGAATCTCCTCGAGACGACGCTGCACGCTCTCGTTCAGTTTCACGCCCGTCTCCGCCTTGGCCACCGACTCCTCGATCAGCGTCGCCGTGTTGCGCGAGGCCTCGGATGCACGGATCGCCAGGCTGCGCACTTCATCGGCGACCACGGCAAAGCCCTTGCCCGCGTCACCGGCACGGGCGGCTTCCACGGCGGCGTTGAGCGCCAGCAGGTTCGTCTGGAATGCGATCTCGTCGATCGTCTTCACGATCTTCGCCGTGGCATCGGCGGACCGCTTGATCTCACCCACGGCCTCGGCCAGCGCGACCATCCGTTCCACCCCCTGCTCCGTGGAGACATTGGCGCGTTCCATCGCCGAGCGGGCTTCACGGGCACTGGCGACATTGGCCCTGGTGCGCTCATCGACCACACGGATGCGGTTGGACACCTGATCGATGGCACCCGCCTGATCCGAGGCACCACTGGCCAGCTCCTGACTGCCATCGCCAATCTCGCTGGCAGCGGAGTTCACCTGATCGATCGCCGTCGTGAGCGAGGCGAAGACCTGCGCGATGTTCTCCAGCGCGCTGTTGAGCGACTCCTTGATCGCGGCGTGCTCACCCTTGTACGTGCCTTCGACGCGGGCCGAGAGATCACGATCGGCGACGCGCGTGAGCACCGCCTTGGCCTCGGCGATGGGTTCGACGACGGCGTCGAGCATCTGGTTCGTTCCGGCCATCAGGTCCCGATACGCCCCTTCGAACTGTGCGGCGTCGCCACGCTTCGAGAGGTCACCGTTGCGTGCGGCATCGATCACGGTGTTGGCCTCACCGAGGATGGAGCGCAGCGTCTCGGTTGCGCGGTTGATGCTGCGCGACAGCATGTCGTGCTCCGAGCGTTCCTGCACCGTGGCCGAGAGATCACCGGACGCGAGTCGGTCGGCCGCCTTCGAGATGCCACCGATGTACTCCACCATCCCGCGGAACGCCGTACCGAGAGCACCGATCTCGTCATTGCTCGTGACGTCGATCTGCTGTCCGATGCGTCCGCGGGCAATTTCGGTGGCGGCCATCGACAAGCCTCGCACGGCACCGATGACATTCTGCAGGGTGGCGCGCGCGATCAGGGCCAGCAGGACCAGCGAGAGCACGAGGACACCGGCACTGACCTTCAGCATCGTGTTCTGCAGCGCTCCCGCTTCCGCGAAGGCCGTCGCGATGGCTGCCTCGTGCCCTGCCGTCTGCAGCGCCAGCTTCTTCGACAGGTCGGCAAACTGTGTGCGCATCCCCTGCATCGTCCCCATCATGTCATCCACGCTGCCGCTGATCATGCGGATGCTGCCGGTTCGCGCCAGCGTGGTGTAGGCGGTGAATTCCGCGGCGACGGCCTTCACGGCCGCGGCGTCGGCGGAGGGATTCCGGGCCAGTGAGTCGGAGAGTGCCGCGAAGCTGGTGGTCAGCGTATCGGCGGCGATCACCGACAGCGTATCGCTGGCAGCGACGGCGTCGCGCAATGCCCGCTGGTAGGTCTCGAGCCGGGTTTCGAGCCGCCGACTGGTCTCGAGCGCCGGCGACGCTTCCCGCTCGATGCGAGCGAGTTCGCTCTGCACGCGACGTCCGAGGACGATGGTGGTGGCCAGTGTGGCGACGAAGCCCACGGTGGCCACGATCGGAAGTGCGAGAATCTTGGAGCGGAGAGTCAGCGACTGGAACATGGGAGGGCGACACGGTCTCGGGTTACTCCGTCTCCGGGCGGGTGGCCGGGAGATCATCAGGTGGTGGTATCGGCGGAAACACCGGCGCGCTGAAGCAAGGCACCCAATGCTTCCAGGCGTGATGGTTCGCCAACGCGCCGACTCTCACCGAGCGCAGCCATTGGAGCGCCGGATGGGATGCCATATTCTGCGGGCCATGGCCGAGCCGCACCGCTACCCCATCCCAGCCGACCGCGCCCGCAACGCCACGCATGGGCAGGCGATCGTCACCGACACGTCAGCGACCAACGCCTGAACGCCAACCGATACAATCGATTCCACCGTCCACTCGCTGCGCAATGCCTCTTCGTTTCCTCTTCCGCGCCACCTGCGCTGCCATGTTCGCGACCATCGCCGTCGCGTCGCCTGCGCAGACGCAGGCCGCCCGCTCACCGCTGACGATCGAGCGAATGACATCGGGCCGATCGTTACTCGGCACGGCCCCGGTGGCACCGACGTGGTCACCGACATCGCGACAGCTCGCGTTCCTGTGGAACGATCAGGGGCAGCCGCGGCGCACACTGTGGCTGGTGGATCGGGATGGGAGCGCACTGCGCCGGCTGCTGACGGAGACGAGCACCGCTCCCGTGAGCGATTTCGTCTGGATGCCGGACGGATCGGCACTGGTCTTCGTGCAGGGTGGCGATCTGTATCGGGTGCCGTCGAGCGGTGGTACGCCGCAACGATTGACCACGACCGGTGGCGACAAGTCCGACCTGACGATTTCCCCTGACGGCTCGCAGCTCGCCTATCTCTCCGATGGCGACCTGTACCTGCTGCCATCGGGGACCTCGACACCGATCCGACTCACCAGCGTTGCCGTGCCTCCCGTCGGCACCGTGCCGCTGGGCACATACCATCGTGCCGATGCGGAGATCGGCAGCGCGACGTGGGGCGGCGATGCTCCGTCGTACGCCTGGGCCCCCGATTCGAAGTCGATCGCCGTGCACTTCGTGGATCGTCGTGGGGTGCCGACGCTGAACATGCCGTACTACCTCGGTGCGGCGCCGGTGATGAATCAGGTCCGTCGCAGTGCGCCTGGCGACGTGAACGAGGTCCGCAGGATCGGGCTGGTCGACGTGACCTCACGGCAGCTCCGGTTCATCGAGCTGCCCGATTCATCGAGCACGCGTGTGGTGAACTTCGCGTGGTCGCCGCGTGGTGTGCTGATGATCGACCGGGCCACCGACGACGAGATCGATCGCACGATTCACCTCGTTGAACCGGGAAGCGTGGTGCCGCGACGGATCTGGCATGATCACCGCGACACCCGCATCTACAATGACATTGCCAGTGCGTGGTCGGCCGATGGGCGGCATATCCTGTTGAGTGGCGATCTCGATGATCGCTACCGGCTGTACCAGATCACACCGGGTGACACGGTGCCACGCGCACTCACCGCGGCCACGTCGGATGTGACCGGCGCGGCACTGCCGAATGCGTCGACGAAACGCATCATCTACATGAGCAACGATCCGTTGCCGTCGGAACGGCATGTGTGGTCGATGCGCCCGGATGGATCACGCCGCGAACGACTCACGCAACGCGCCGGCACGCACACGCCTGTCCCCTCGCCCGACGGCACCTCGCTCGCGCTGCTCTCGACCGATGATCGCACGCCGTCCGAACTCTGGATGCAGCCGTTGACGGCAGGGGCCACTCCGCGTCGCATCACCCTGTCGCAGGCCCCCGAGTTCGCGTCGCTGCCGTGGGTGACGCCCACCTACGTGACCTTCCGCAGCAGGACCGACACACCACCGCTGCACGCCCGCATTCTGTATCCCCCCAACCTCGACCGGACGAAGAAGTATCCGGTGCTGTTCGGCCCCGTATACTCCAACACGGTGCGGAACCGGTGGGCCGGTTTGTACGCCACGCTGCAGCAGTACCTCGCGATCGAGAAGGGTTACATCGTGGTGCAGGTCGACGTGCGCGGCAGCACGGGGTACGGTCGCGACTTCCGCGAGAAGTTCCTGATGGACTGGGGCGGTCAGGATCTCGAGGATCTCGCCAGTGCCGTCGACTACATGAAGGCACAACCGTTCGTCGACGGCACCCGGCTCGGCATCTGGGGCAGCAGCTACG
>JANOCB010000121.1:0-2600 GCA_031411975.1 Gemmatimonadaceae bacterium | reverse complement strand
GTGATGTTGCCCGAGGTCCGCACCTCACGCGGCGACTTCGGCACGATCAGCGCGCGACATTTGGGTGTGGCGCTGCCGATCACCGGCGTGGCCGGCGACCAGCAGTCGGCGCTGTTCGGGCAGGGCTGCGTGGCGCCGGGTGAGGCGAAGAACACCTACGGCACCGGTGCCTTCATGCTGATGAACACGGGGCAGAAGCGCCCGAGCCTCGGGGATGGCCTGCTCACGACGATCGCCTGCGACGCCAACGGCGGCCCCTGCTACGCGCTCGAAGCGGCGATCTTCATCGCCGGCGCGGCGGTGCAGTGGATCCGCGATGGACTCGGCCTGATCGCCACAGCGGCCGAAACCGAAGCGCTGGCCAGCGGCCTCGCCTCGAACGATGGGGTGTACTTCGTGCCGGCGCTGACCGGCCTCGGGGCGCCGCACTGGGAAGCCGAGGCGCGCGGCACGCTGGTGGGGCTGACGCGTGGCACCACCCGGGCGCACATCGTGAGGGCGGCACTCGAGGCCATGGCCTACGGCACCGCCGACGTGATGCAGTCGATGCAGACCCGCAGCGGCGTGACGCTGGATGCCCTGCGCGTGGACGGCGGCGCGGCCAACAACACCTGGCTGATGCAATTTCAGGCCGATGTGCTGGGCGTGCCGGTGGAACGGCCGGCGATGGTCGAGACCACCGCGCTGGGCGCGGCCGGACTGGCGGGGCTGCACACCGGGGTCTGGAGCTCCGCCACGGAGTTCCGGTCGGCGCAGCGGGTGGCGGTGATCACGCCCGGTGCCGGCGCCGCGTCGGCCCGCGCCGCATACGGCGACTGGCAGCGGGCGGTGCGAACGGCGCTGTTCTGGGCCCGGGACGTCAGCTCGGCACCCTCCGCCTGAACGCCGCAGGGCGGCGGCGCAGCCTCGCCGTCAACGGTTACTGGGGTATATTTCCACGTTGGCGGCAGGGGGAACTCTCTCCCCGACCTCAGGTACACGACCTCCAGCGGAGGACTGGTCATCTCGACATCGGAACAGGCAGGCGATCGGAGGGCGAATCTCGTCCTCCGTGCGCTGATCGACGAGATGCTGGAACGGGTGCGTGGGCTGAATGCGAGTCCGTCCACCCTGACCACCGACGAGCGCTCCCGCGCCGAGGCGGAGCTGGAATCGATCATGGCACGGGTGCGCCGGTATTCGGCGTTACGTGACCAGCAGCTGTAACGCAGCACTCTCACAGGGCGACCGGGTCGCGGACATGCGCGCGACGTCTGGCCCTCCAGGATGGTTGATGTCATGAACACGCGCTCGAAATTCATGCTGGGCGGACTCCTGATCCTTGGCACAGCCAGCTTCCTGGCCGCCAAGAGCACGGCGGCCACGGCGCAGTTCTATCTCACGCCGCACGAACTCGCCGAGCGCCTGCAGGCCGACGATTCGTTCCGGAAGAACGGCATGAAGGTCGGCGGTCGGGTGGTGCCGGGTACGATCGTGCGCGCGCCGGGCAACAAGGAAGTCCGCTTCATCATGCGTGACACCATGCCCACCAGCACGGCGCGCTTCACGGTGGTCTACAAGGGCATCATCCCCGACACCTTCACCGACAGCGTGGACGTGGTGGTGGAAGGAAAGCTCGATGCCGGTAACACTTTTCAGGCCACGGTGCTGCTCGCCAAGTGCGCGTCGCGCTACGAAAACGCCCCCGGCAAGCCAGGCTATCCGCCCGGCGCGCAGGGTGGGCATCCCGCTGACGTCCCGAAGGGCCCTGCCACGGCACCCCAGACGTGATCCTGCTTGGGGAGTTGTCGCTCTGGGTGTCGCTGTTGATGGCCATCTGGATGATGACGGTGAGCTTTGCCGGTGGAGCCACCCGGCGCGGCGAACTGGTGATGAGTGGCGAGCGCGCGACGTATGCCACGCTCTTCTTCGTGCTGATGGCGAGCGCCGGGCTCTGGACCGCGCTCTTCACGCATGACTTCTCGCTCAAGTTCGTCGCCAGCTATACGAGCGCGAACCTGCCGAAGGTCTATCTCTTCAGCGCCTTCTGGGCCGGCCAGTCCGGCTCACTGCTGTTCTGGTGCCTGATCCTCGCGATCTTCAGTGCGATCGCGGTGGTGGCGAACCGCACGAAGAACCGTGAACTGATGCCATGGGTGACGGGCACGCTCGGCGTGGTCCTGACCTTCTTCATCTTCACGATCCTGTTCGCGGCCAATCCGTACGACCGGATGGAATGGGTTCCGCCCGATGGACGGGGCATGAACCCGCAACTCCAGAATCCGGGCATGGCCATCCATCCGCCGATGCTCTACCTCGGCTGGGTGGGCACCACGATTCCGTTCGCGTTCGCGATCGGGGCGCTGGTGACGCGCCGACTCGACACCGAGTGGCTGGCGGCCATCCGTCGCTGGAGCCTGATCAGCTGGTTCTTCCTGACGATCGGCCTCGTGCTCGGCATGTGGTGGGCGTATGTGGAGCTGGGCTGGGGCGGCTACTGGGCGTGGGATCCGGTCGAGAACGCACCGCTCACGTCGTGGCTCTGCCAGACGGCGTTCCTGCACTCGATCATGATCCAGGAAAAGCGCGGCATGCTGCGCAAGTGGAACGTGACGCTGGTG
>JANOCB010000120.1:0-23435 GCA_031411975.1 Gemmatimonadaceae bacterium | reverse complement strand
TGGACTCGGCCGGTGGACGGCTGGGTACCGTGCATGATCGCAATGGGAACGGCCGACGCGACCCCGCCGAAACAGTGGAGTGGACCGTGCTGGACGCGTCGGCGGACATCCTCGACCCGCCGCGTCCGCTGCCGGGTACCGGCTCGCAGTCTGGCGTCGTGTCGTTCCGCCCGGTGGGCGGCGCCACGGCCGACTTCGTCCTCTACCTGACCAGTGACCCCGGCACACCGCAGGCGTGGCGGGCGGTGCAGGTGAGTCGGCGGGGTGTGCTCGTCCAGTTCTGGCGGTTTGACGGGACCCGCTGGGCCCGGGGACGGGCCTGAGGCGCTT
Organism: Gemmatimonadaceae bacterium; assembly: GCA_031411975.1. GTDB lineage: Bacteria > Gemmatimonadota > Gemmatimonadetes > Gemmatimonadales > Gemmatimonadaceae > JACMLX01. The sequence continues at coordinate 23,105 of JANOCB010000120.1, read as the reverse complement.
CCGGCGTCGCGGGGCTGGGGCTTCCTCGCCCAGGAAGGTCCCCGGTGACGCGCTGGCGAGCCCTGCTGTTACCTCCAGGTGCCGGGGTCGTCTGTAGGTGTGAACTCCCTCACCTCGCTGACCTGGTAGGCCACGTATGCAGATGTCGCGACGCAGCGGCTTCTCGATGATCGAATTGCTGACGACCCTGATCCTCATGGGGGTCGTTGCCATGATGGCGGTGCCACGGATGGATCTGTCGCACATGAAGAGCGACGCGGCGCTCCGTCAGGTCACCACGCTGTTCGTGCAGGCGCAGCGAACGGCATTGACGAAGCAATACAACGTCATCATCAGCGTCGACGTGCCGAACAACCGGCTGCGGCTGGTCGAGGACCGGAACAACTCGGGTGTCATCGACGCCGGTGACCGTTCGGTCTGGATGGCACTGGAACCGGGGACTCAGTTCGCCGTGACACCGACGCCGATCGACGGCATGGGAGGCACGGTCACGTTCACGCGGCCGCGGACGATCGATGGTTTTCCGTCGGTGATCTTCCGACGCAACGGCGCGGCCAGCTCGGACGGCGTGGTGTTCTTCACGGCGCGAATCTCGGATCCGGGTTCGCTGCGCAGCGTCGTGATCACGCAGAGCACGGGCCGGGCAGATCCATTCAAGTACACGGGATCCACATGGGTCCGGGCGGGGGCATGATCACGCGACATGACACGGTGGTGCAACGGCAGAATCGGAAGGGATTCACGATGGTCGAGGTCATCGTCGCCTCCGTGATTCTCGGTTCTGCCCTGCTGGCCATGGCGGGCTTCACGATCCGGTATCAGCAGATCGACTCGGCCGCCCGCATGGTGAGCAAGGCGCAACAAGCGGCGAACGAGCGACTGGAACGCGTCCGTTCGGCGCAGCCCTATCTCTCGCTCGATACGATGGCGACGACGGAGTCCTCGATCCCGAACTACCCGGGCTACACCCGCGTCACACAGGTGTCGCGGATCGGTGGCAGCGCAGCGGATACGGTGGACTACCGCGTCATCACCGTGCGGGTGACCACGCCGGGCATTGTGCGCACGGTCTCGAAAACGACCACCGTCGGAGCGTTCTGATGCCGCGGACGATTCTCACCACGCCGCCCCGGACGATGCGCGCGATCCGCGCCGGTTTCACGATACTCGAGTTGCTGGTCGCGATGTCGGTCACACTCGTGATCGTCGCTATCGCCGCGCCGCTGTATCGGGCGCAGACGAAGGCCGTCAACAACACGGCGGGCCGGACCGACGCCACGCGCTCAGCGAGCTTCGCTGCCGACGCCATGGATCAGGACCTTCGCAACACCGGTGTCGGCGTGTTCGACGGGCAGCCGCTGGTGGTGCGTGGTGCGACCGATGCGGTGACCTTCAACGCCAACATGGTCACGGCGCGCCTCAACGATCTCGTGGCGGTGTTTCACGATCCGGATGCCGACAGTACGGCGCTTGGATCGCTGAACACGTCAACGAGCGTGACGCTGCCCAATTCCGCCGTGACGTATCCGGCCGCCAGCTACGTGAGCAACGCCGAGACCATCAGCTACTACGTCAGGTCGGATACGGGCACATCGCCGCTGCCGGGTGGGCAGCGGGTGGTGCTGTATCGACGCGTCAATCGCATGCCCGAAGAGATCATCGCACGCAACCTGGTCACGACCACCACGATGCCGGTGTTTCGGTATTTTCGACGGAGCGGTGTCGGCGTGCTGAACGAGTTTCCAGCGGCATCGCTGCCTCTCTTGCACAGCGTGCCGCGGCACGGTGCATCGGCGGACACGGGTGCCGTGGCTGCGGTGGACTCCGTCTCGGTGGTACGGGTGAGCCTGATCGCCTTCTACAGGGATCCGCGCGGGCAGACCGTGGTGGACACGGTGCAACGGAACATCCGCATCGCGAATCAGGGGCTGCTGCAGCGTGCGCAGTGCGGTGAATCGCCGATCATGCCCGGGGTCCCGGTGCTCACCACCGTGCTGCAGGGCGGTGTGTGGGCCGTCCGGCTGGTGTGGAACGCGAGTACCGACGAACTGGCCGGCGAACGCGATGTCGAGATGTACGCGATCTATCGCCGCGTCTTCGGCAGCGCCGACTGGGGTGAGCCGCTCACCAACGTTCCGGGCGCAGGTATCGGCGTCCTGCAGTACATCGACGACACCGCCATGTCCGGTGTTCGCTACGACTACGCGATCTCGGCCCTCGATTGTACCCCTGCGCCATCTGCGCTGACTGCTGCCTCCAACATTCTGGTGCCATGATGCGATTTTCTCCTCGACATCCGACCAGTCGTGACGCCGTGCGCCCCGCCGATCGCAGGGGCATGGCGATCATCGTCACCCTGATCCTGACGGTAGCCCTTGGAGCGCTGGCGCTGTCGGCCGTGTACCTGGCCAGCGGCACGAAGCTGGGTATCGGTCTGTCCAATCGCGCCGCCGATCTGCAGTATGCGGCCGACGCGGCACTGCAGATGGGCAAGAGCTACATCAATGCCGACCCGGATGCGATGCCGGAGACAGGGTATCGCGAAATCACCTTCAACGGTGGTCTCTTGCGCGACGCCGGCGGCGCGGTCATCCCCGGTGTGAGTGTCAGGGTGTGGGCCGGTCCCACGGGTGCCACCAGCGGACAGTTCGGTGCCTTCGGATCGGTCATCGCCGAGGCGACGGACCAGACCGGCGCCAAGGTGGTGCGGCGTCTGGAACTCGCGCAGGAGAACTTTGCTCGCTTTGCCTACTGGTCCAATCGCGAACGGAATGGTGCGACTCCCATTTCTTTCGGTGGTGGCGACGTGATCTTCGGACCGACCTGGTCCAACGACACCGTGCGCATCCTGCCGCGCGGTGCCAACCCGTTTGCGGCGCAGTTCCGTGATGACTTTGGCACCGCACGGATCGTGATGTCGCCGGATCAGGCTGACTTCTGGAAGGGGTACGGCCAGAACATGAAGCCGATCGACATGCCGGCGCCGGCGGCACTCAGCTCGCTGGCAGGGTATGCGACCTCCGGCCGCATGAACTTCGTGGCACCGACGAACGGCGACGAAACGACCGTGCGCATGCGCATCGAGTTCGTGAACGTGGACATCGACAACGACGGCAGCAACACCGATCCGCAGGATGGGTTCTTCCGGGTGTACCGACTCAACGGTGCCACCAATGCGGGGTATCTCCGCGGTGACGCGGATTCGTTCACGGGTACCGCCAACGTGGTTTTCGCCCGTCGCCGGGAACTCTGCGGCGAGTGGATCAACGTGAACGGGACGGAGCGGTTCTTCACTGCGCAGGCGCACAGCCAGTCCGACAACATCCGGACCTGGCTCTTCAATCAGAACAACGTGGTCTTTTCGTTCGTTAACCTGACCGCGCTGAACTTCAAGGTTGGGACGACCAACGTCAACTCGGCCGACGTGCAGTCCATTCTCTCGCGACCGGGCGGCCGCTCGCAGTGCTTTCTGGCCGGTGCACCTGAATTGAACCAGCCCACCACGGCACCGTTCGGCTCCACGTCGTCCAACTTCATGGCCACGCCAGCGGATGGCTGGGGGACCTGGCTGCCGTACACCGGAACCATCGATCCGCGCGTCACCGCGCGGCGAGGTGCGGAGGCCGCCTTCCTGTTCCCGCTGCATCGTTCCGTGAACTCCGGCGCGCGCGGTGTCATCAACGTCGATGGGACCGTCGGCATCAGCGGATTGCTGGTTGGACGAGTGACACTTCGCACCACGGGCACTGTTGTGATCCTCGACGATGTCCGGTACGGCACCAATCCGGCAACCACCGGGCGGTGCGTGGATGTGCTTGGCGTCCTGTCGGAGCGTGACGTGGTCGTGGCCGACAACCTCCTGAACAACCAGGTCGATGCGCTGGCGAACAGCGTCACTGCCGCGAATCGGCGTATTCTTGACGATACCAAAGACCTGACGCTGCACGCCGTCATCATGTCGATGAACACCTCCTTCCGCGTGCAGAACAGCAACGCCGGTCCGACCACGGGCAACGTCTGCAGCGGTCGTGACTGGGGCCGTGGCTGCCTGCTGCTGCTGGGCGGGCTGATTCAGGAAGCGCGTGGACCCGTCGGTACGTCGGGTGGCACAGGATTCATCAAGCAGTATTCGTATGACCGCTGCGCCAACCTGCGCCCACCACCGTACTTTCCCACCACCGGCCGGTATCTCGACAACCGGTACATGGAAGTGGATCCGGTGACCTTCAACATCGCCACGTTGATGACGCGACTGACACCGCCGACCTGAGTGCACGAACGCCAAACGCCCCGTCGATCATCACGATCGACGGGGCGTTTGGCGTCCGGTGCAATGCATCCGACTACAGCAGCCGGCCCTGTGTCGCGTCGTCCCGCACCACCCGGTGACAGGCCCGGCACCGCGCCTCGTACGACTGTGCGGCGCCCACCATGATCGTCGGCGAATCCCAGCGCGCCGGCCTGCCGTCGATCAGCCGCTGGGTGCGGCTGGCCGGGTTGCCGCACAGCACGCAGATCGCATGCAGCTTGGTCACCGCCTCGGCCACCGCCATCAGCTGCGGCATCGCGCCGAATGGCTCACCACGAAAATCGGTGTCGATGCCGGCGAGGATCACCCGCCGGCCCCGCTCGGCCAGCGCCGTCGCCAGTGCGACGATGCCCGCGTCGAGAAACTGCACCTCATCCACCGCCACCACCTGCGCCATCGAATCGAGTTGCTGCGCAATCTGCGACGCCGAATCGACCGGGATCGCCTCGAGCGCACGTCCGTCGTGACTGGAGACGTTGTACAACCCGGCGTACCGGTCGTCGAGATGACTCTTGAACACCTGCACACGCTTGCGGGCGATCGTCGAGCGCCGCACACGTCGCATCAGCTCTTCACTCTTGCCGCTGAACATCACTCCGGCGATCACCTCGATCCAACCGCCGGAGGATGTGACGAAGCCGTCACTCAATGGACTCAGTCCTCAGTTCGTGGCGTGCGGCGTGAATTGCGCAGCCGCTCGGCGCGCTCGGCGAAGTCGTTGCCTTCGGTGCGCGGACCGCGCGGTGCCTCGCTGCGGTCGCGCGTGAAGCCACGACCCGTGGGTGCACCACCTTCACGCGGGGCACGGGCGAACCCACCGCTCGACGGACGCGCCGGGCGCTCGTCGCGGCTGAACCCACCGCTGCGCGGCGGACGTGCCGGACGATCGTCGCGCGAGAATCCACCCTCACGCGGCGGACGGGCGGGACGGTCGTCGCGGCTGAACGGCGGACGCGACGGACGTTCCTCACGACCGAACGATGGACGCGACGGGCGCTCCTCACGGCTGAACGCCGGACGCGAGGGACGCTCCTCACGGCTGAACCCACCCTCACGCGGCGGACGCGCCGGACGATCATCGCGGCTGAACGCCGGACGCGACGGACGGTCACCGTCATCACGACGCGGATAGCCACCACTGCGCTCACGCGGTGCGGCACCCTCATCACGACGGAATGACGGACGCGCCGGACGATCACCACGATCACCACGATCACGCGAGAAGCCGCCCGACGGACGGTCGTTGCCGCCGCGACGCGGCGGTGCGCCACGCTGCGTTGACGAGCGCAGCGGACCGGCGCGGTCGATGCGCGCGATCACCTGCCGGTTGCGCATCGTGCTGGCATTCATCGCCGCCACGATCTGCTCGGCGTGCGCGCCGCTCACTTCCACCAGCGTGTGGCTGTCGCGCATGTCGATCGTGCCGACGACGCTGCGATCGAGCCCGCTCTCACCGGTGATCGCGCCGACGAATGACGACGCCGTGGCGCCATCATCGTTGCCGATGTTGAACCACAGCACCTGGAACTCCGGCGGTGGGCCATCGTTGCGCGGGGCGGCCACGGCTGCGCTGTCGGCCATCGGTGCCTCGTGCGACACGGGTGCCGACTCCGGCGACGCATTGGCCGCCAGTGCGCGCTTCACTTCCTTCGGCTGCGCGGTGGTGACACCGATGCGCAGCGCCTTGGCCGTCTCACGCTCACGCTCCAGCAGACGCAGCGCGGCGGCGGCGATCTCCATCGCGTCGTTGTCCTCGAGCAGCGGCTCGAGTGCAGCCAGTTCGCGGGCGCTCACCCCTTCCGCGAGGATCTTGCGCAGTTCGCCCATGCGCGCGCCATCGCGACCCACGGCGAAGGCCATCGTATCGGGGAGCACGTAGTACGTCAGCGATCCACCCGTGAGCAGCGAACGCAGATGTGCCACCTGACGCGGCGTGACCAGTGCGATCGTCTGCGCCGGGTGACCACCCATGGCGGCATCGAGTGCGGCACGCGTGGACGGCACGTCGTAGAGCACACGCAGCACGCTGTGCGTCTCGACGGTGCCCATGGTGGCCTGCACGTCGCCGCTGGCGGTGTAGCCGAGGGCGCGCAGCGCGCCGCTGGCTTCGGTCACCTGCGCCACTTCGGGCGCCACGACGATCGTCGACGCGGCATTCACGGCATCGAGCACGCGACGGAGCGCGGCGGGGCGGGTGCCGGCGCTGACCAGCACGTACTGCAGGCTGACCGGCGCGCTGCCGTCGGCGACGACGTCATCACCCACGCGACGGGGGCGCTTCATGTACGCCTTGGCGAACGCGGTCACGGCATCGGTCTCGCCGGCCATGCTCAGCGTGCGGGCACTGTCCTTGGGCAGCTCGGTCATGAGCGTCGTGATCGACGGCTCGTCCACGAGCGCGAGCGTCAGGTCGGCCTGCAGCACGAACACCTGTGCCACCTGGTCGAGCTTGAGCAGCCCGCTCGGCAGCAGCGCGGCGATGTCGGCGGGCGCGCCGACGATGGCAGCGGGCGGCTTGGCGAGCAGGCGCGCGCCGCGGGCGGCGGAGGTCACGGGGACCAGCACCGGGGCGGCATCTCCTGCGGGAAGGACGGCTTGGGCGACAGCCAGCGCCGTGTCGGCATCGGGGACCAGCACGAGCAGGTGCACGCCCGGCTCGCCTGCCGGGATGCGCTCGAGTGCTGGCTGCACGAGGGAGACCATCGCTGCCACGGTGGGCGGCGTGGTGAGGACCACCTGCTGGTTGCGGGTGACCTTGGGGGCCGCGGCCTTCTCGGCCTTTTCTGTCTTGTCGGTCTTGTCTGTATCTGTCTTGGGCACGATGGCCTCGTCGTGGCGGGAAATGCGGATGCCGGCGGCCGGGGTCGGCGCGCGGCTACGGAGCTGGGATGTCAAAAAACGAATTGCGACCATGGTGTCTGACCCCATGGTCGGGACACCTGGCTCCGTTGCCGCCGTTCGACGGCGGATTAGCATACGGAAGCCCCGCAAGGTACCCAATAAGTCTCCGCAGCCCAACCTGCCCCGCATGTCCGTCGAGTTCGCTCCCTCCCCGAACGTCGCCCAACTCCGGCCGTCGGCGACCCTCGCCGTCTCCGCCAGGGCCAAGGCCCTCAAGGCACAGGGCCGCCAGATCATCGACCTGGGCGTCGGTGAGCCCGACTTCGACACCCCCGACTTCATCAAGGCCGCCGCGGCCCGTGCGGTCGCCTCCGGGCAGACCAAGTACACGGCCACGGAGGGTATCCTGCCGCTGCGCGAGGCCATTGCCACGCACGCCGCCGCCCGATGGGCCGGTGCTGAGGCCGACAAGCCGGTCGCCCTCGACGTGGTCGTCAGCAACGGCAGCAAGCAGACGCTCTTCAACGCCTGCTTCTGCCTCTTCGGGGCCGGCGACGAGGTGCTGATCCCGACGCCGGCCTGGACCAGCTACGTCGAAATCGTCGCCCTGTCCAAGGCCACCCCGGTGGCGGTGGTCGGCGACCCGGCCAACGGTTTTCAGGTCACGGTGGCGGATCTCGAGGCCGCCGCCACGCCGCGCACCAGGGGCATCATGCTCAACTCGCCGAGCAACCCGACCGGGGCGACCTGGGATGCGCAGGTACTCACCGACATCCTCGCCCTCGCCCGCGCCAAGGGGTGGTGGGTGCTGAGTGACGAGATCTACCGTCGTATCTCCTACGAGGTGCCCGCCGCCTCGGCGTTCGAACTGACCACCGATCGCTCCAACCTGATCGTCATCGACGGTGTCGCGAAGTCGTACGCGATGACCGGCTGGCGCATCGGCTGGGCAGTGGCACCGCGCGCCGTCGCCAGGGCGATGACCGACCTGCAGAGCCACACCACCTCCAACGCCGCCACGCCCAGCCAATGGGCCGCCCTCGCGGCACTGACCGAGCACGATGCCGCCGAGGAGAGCATCACCGCGATGGTCCGCGCCTTCCGCGCGCGTCGTGATGCGGCGATGGCGATCCTGAACGAGGACGGCGCGCCGCCGTACATCCACCCCTCGGGGGCGTTCTACTTCTTCCTCGACGTGAGCGCGATTCCGAATGCCGACGGCGATGCCGGCGGCCTGTTTGCCACGCACATGCTCGAAGCACACGACGTGGCCATCGTGCCCGGCACTGCGTTCGGCACGCCGGGCTGGGTGCGCCTGAGCTACGCCGCCGCCGAATCCGACGTGCTGGAGGCCATGCGCCGCATCTGCTCGGCGTACCGCTCGATGATGTCGGTGCCCGCGTGACCATCTTCCTCACTGCACACTGCGCATCATGATCACGACGATCGTGCTGATCCAGGCCAGCCCCACCAGCATCAAGGACACGGCCATCAAGCTCGCCGAGATCCGCGGCGTGGCCGAGGTGTACTCGGTCAGCGGTGCGTGGGACCTGGTGGCCATCGTGCGCGTGCCCGAGCTCGACGACATCGCGCACGTCGTGACCGAGGAGTTCACCAAGGTGCCGGGCATCGTGCGCACACAGACGCTCACCGCCTTCCGCGCCTACTCGAAGAAGGATCTCGAGCAGGCGTGGGACATCGGCGTGGAGTGAGCACCGCAGCGCCGGCGGCCGGGCGCGCGCTGGAGTCGGCGCGCAGTGCCCTGCGGGCCACGCTGGGTGACCGCGTTCGCAGCGCCGGCCCCGATCGCACCGAGGCGCTGGCGATGGACAACACGCCGCTGATGGAGCACGCGTCGGTGGCGCTCGTGGGTGGTGCGCTGCAGGTGTTCGACGTGCCGCAGCCCACCCACGCGTCGTTCGACGGATTCCTCGATGGCATCCAGCGCAGCAGCACGCTGGCCTACGTGGATGGTGTTCCGTTGCTGCATGGCACGGCGGCGGCGGCGATCCGTGTGCGTGACGTGCAGGGACGCATGAGCACGTGGCGCCGGCCCGACGTGTCGCACGCCGTGTACGGCTCACGCACGCTGCTCGGTGAGGCCACGTGGGCGCTGCTGGCCGACGTGCTCGAGGCGCGCGGACAGGCGATGCGCGACGCCGACAACACGCAGCCCGTGCCATCGCGGCATCCGTCGGCGCTGCTGCGCCTGAGTCTCGATGCGTTGTCCCGCGTGCGCAACGACATGGAACGCGCGCTGGGCGACTCGTGGTGCGACGCGCACGGTGATCGACCGCTGTATGTGGACGGTTCGCTGCGCACGAGCCGCGCGATGATGGATGCCGGCGGCGTGGTGGGCGTGGTCAAGAGTCATGCGACACTCTACGTGCCCGACGACGTGCTGCCGATGGTGAGCGCCCTGGGTGCCGGGCAGCGCACGTCGGTGATCGCGGCGCTGGATGCCGGCGGGACGCCGCGCTTCTTCACATGGTACCTGCGCCTGCGCAGCGCGGCGGGACACGATCCGTTCTTTGGCCTGATCCGCGCCGAGACGGGGGTGCGTGACGAGCACGCGGGGGTGGTCGAGGCCCGGGCCGGCGAAATCAGCGCGTGGCTGCTCGCCGAACGGTCGCCGCTGGCCAAGCCCGATTCGCGCTGGGATGTCATGCCGTATGCCATTCGCGACTGCGAAGTGTATCTCCGTGCCGTCGCCTGACCGTTCGTGAATTTCTTCCGTCGCCGCCTGACATGATCGATACCCCGGACGCCGAAGTCCGCCGCCCGCTGGGGCGTGTGGTCGCCACCGAGCGTCGGCCCAACACGCCGCACGAGTTCCACTTCTGGACGGCACTCGATGCCAACCTCGGCATCGGCACGATCGTGCGCGTGGATGGCACCGTGGCCGTGAATGGGCATGTGCCGCAGATCTTCGGTGTGGTGATGGAAGGGCAGAGCTGGACCGACATGCTCTCGCCGCTGGACGATGTGCTGGGTCGCGACGGCCAGCCCGATGGTGGCCTCGTGTCCACGCAGCGCACCGAGATCCGCCTCTACACGGCGAGTGTGCTGCGCCACATTCCTGACGAGCCGCTGCAACCCGTGCCGATGGGCACCGTGTGGCTCGCCGACGATCACGACATCGCGCTGGCGCTGCGCATGGACGGCTACCTCGGCAAGACCGGCATTCCGGTGGGCCTCTATCGGTCGGGTGGCACGGAAAGCCCGGTGTTCCTCGATGCCGACTTCCTGCTCGGCCCCGAAGCCGCTCATCTCAACATCACCGGCGTGTCGGGTCTGGCCACGAAGACCAGTGCAGTGGAGTGGCTGCTGCAATCGATCTTCGCGCACTTCCCGGCGGACAAGGGCTCGGTGGCGGCGGTCTGCTTCAACGTGAAGGGCCCCGACCTGCTGTATCTGGATCAGCCTGCGACACTCGCGCCGGAGGATCTGGCGATGTACGAGAAGCTGCAGGTGCCGGCCGAACCGTTCCAGCACGTGCGCTACTACGCGCCGTACGACGCGGCGCTGCGCGGCCTGGCCACGATCCGCAGCCACGACGCCCTGCAGCACAACGTGCAGCCGCTGACGTGGGGGCTGAAGGAGGTGCTGCAGTATGCGGTGACGCTGCTCGATCGCGAGGACATCGACGCCAAGGCCGACGCGCTGATCGACTTCATCACCGATCGTGTAGTGGGACAGAAGTTCAGCGATCCGCTGATCGGCGGCGACATGACGGTGCAGACGTTCGCCGATCTCGATCACTGGTTCCGCACCCTGCTCGATGCACTGGAACGGAAGGATGCGCAGACCTGGCGCACCCATCACGTGGCCACCATCCGCAAGGTGCGCAACCGCCTCGTGAACGTGGCCACGCGCTGTGCCGGCCTGGTGACCGATGGCGCCGACGTGAGCGACCTGCCGTGGGGGGGCTTCACCGATCGGTCGGTGCACGTGATCGACGTGGCCAACCTCGAGGAGGATGCGCAGGGGCTGATCTTCGCGCGCGTCGTGAGCAAGCTGCGCGAACATCTCGAACGCCGTGACCTGGGCGTGAATCACGTGGTGGTGTTCGTGGACGAGCTGAACAAGTACGCACCCAGCGACGGTCCCGAGACCTACGTCCGCCGCATGCTGCTCGACATCGCCGAGCGTGGGCGCTACCTCGGCATGGTGCTCTTTTCGGCGCAGCAGTTCCGCAGCCAGGTGCACAAGCGGGTGGTGGGCAATGCGGGCACGGCGCTCTACGGACGGATGGATGGCGACGAACTGGCCACACCGGGGTATGCGGTGTTGAGTCCTGCCGTTCGGACCAAGTTGTCCACCCTGACCAAGGGGCAGTTGATGGTGCGTCATCCCCACTTCACGCAGCCGGTGTTCGTGCATTTCCCGCGGCCCAGCGTGCTGACGGGTCGTCTCGGTGTAGAACGGTTCCCGGCTGTGCCGGTGGAGGACTTCGACGCGGCGATGCTGCGTCGGCTGCGTCGCCTGGATGCGGGCCTGACGCTGGACTGGCTGCGCACCGTGACCGCCCTGGCCGAGGAATCGGACGTGATTCGTGCGGTGCGCGCCACCGAGCGGGAACAACCCCGTGAGGCGAAGGGGTATTTCGCGTCGCAGTTCCGTCGGCAGGTCGCGCCGCGCGAACTGGCCGCCCCGCAACCCGTCGTCCAGCCCCTCGCGCTGCCCGTTGGTGATGATCCGTACGGTTTCTGACACCCGGCTCCTGCTGGTGCTGCTGGCGGTGGTGCTGGCGCCCTGCACCCGCCCGCTCGCCGCGCAGCGTCCGCGCAGCGCCGCCGACGCACGCATCGCGCTGGTGCTGCGCCCCTTTCCTGGGGACATGATCCGTCTGCGCGTGGAACACGACGTGGACGAGCAGGGCACGATCACGATGCCCGGTGGCGACAGCACGGTGCGCGTCAGTACGCGGACGTCGGTGGTGCTGCGGTCGCGCGTGGACGCCGTGGACTCGGTCGGGGCGGTGGTGACGTCGCAGGTGGAGAGTGTCACCGTGAAGGCGACGGGTGGGCGTGACGAGAGCCGTCGCGCGCGGGTGGCGAGCGGCATGGCGCTGCAGGGGCGCACGCTGCGCATGAAGGTCGCGCCCGACGGTGAGCTGGTGGTGCTGGACGATGCGTCGGGCCAGTCGGCAGCGACGATCGCCACGCTGGCGGCGCTGGTGGATCGTGTGCCGGCGGCGTTGCCGTCACAGCCCGTGCGGGCGCACGAGAAGTGGACGCGCCACATGGTGCTGGCCGGTGCGCCGGGTGATGGCATCGACGCCGAGTTCACGCTGGACTCGCTGACGCGCTACGGCGATTTCGCGTGGGTGAGCGTGAAGGGTGTGATGAAGGATGCCGGGGCGGATGCCGGGGCGAGCGTGGTGGGGTGGGTGCTGCTGGATCGCCGGCGGGGGTGGATCACGCGGAGCCGGATGGTGATGACGATGCGCGCGGTGACGGGTGCGCAGGGGAGCATGCCGCCAATGCGGTTCGTGATGCGGGTGGAGCAGCGGGTGGGCGAGGTGGTGCGGTAGTCCTGTTCTGCGTGGCGCCCTCACATTGCTCGGTCCACCCTTCGAGAGTAACAGCAGCGTTCGCTGGCACCATTAGCTTTCGTCGCATGACGCTTCTCACCCGCACCGCCCCATGAGCGCCGGCCTCCTCGCGCTTGTCGACGACCTGACCGCTCTCGCCAAGCTGGTCGCGGCATCAGTGGATGACGCCGCCGCGCAGGGCAGCAAGGCCATCGGGAAAGCCTCCGGCATCGTGATCGACGATGCCGCCGTGACGCCACGCTACGTGATCGGCTACGCCGCCGATCGCGAGCTGCCGATCATCGCGAAGATCGCCAAGGGGTCGTTGTTCAACAAACTGGTGATCCTGACACCGGTCTGTCTGCTGCTGAACAACCTGGCGCCATGGCTGCTGACACCGCTGCTGATGATCGGCGGCCTCTATCTGGCCTACGAAGGGTATGTGAAGGTGATGGAGATGGTGCGCGGCAAGGAAGCCACGGCACCGTCGGGTCACGATGCCGCAGCACCGGCCGTCGATTCCGAGAAGGCGAAGGTCGCCGGCGCCGTGCGCACGGACTTCATTCTCTCGGCGGAGATCATGGCGATCACGCTGGCCACCGTGGCCACGGCGCCGTTCCTCACGCAGGTGACCGTGCTGGTGCTGGTGGGCATCGGCATGACGGTGCTGGTGTACGGCACCGTGTCGCTGATCGTGAAGGCCGACGACTTCGGCGCCTATCTCGCGCAGACGGCCAGCGGATTCGTGCGTGCCCTCGGTCGCGGCATCGTGACCGGCATGCCGAAGCTGCTCGCCGCACTCGGCTTCATCGGCATGCTGGCGATGTTGTGGGTGGGCGGTGGCATCATCACGCATGGGTTGCACGAACTCGGTGTGCATGGCCCGGAGGATTTCGTGAAGCATGTCGGCGCGCTGGCCGGTGGTGCGCTGCCGGTGGCCGCCGGTGCCGTGGCCTGGCTGGTGACGGCGGCGGTGTCGGCCGTGATCGGCGTGGTGCTCGGTGCGATCGTGTCGCCTGTGGCGCGCAGGGTGTTGCCGGCGCACTGACGGCGCACTGACGGCGCATCACACGCCATACGCCATCAGAACTTGCGCGTGTAGCCCACCCGAACGACCTGCGTTTCGAGATAGTCGGTGCTCACGAGGCTGAAATCGGTGCCGCGGATGGTGCGCGTGGCCTGATTGGTGTTGAGCAGGTCGGTGGCGTTGACCACGAACTCACCCTTGCCGCGCTGCACCGGTATCCGGGCCCCCGCGTCGAGCGAGACGCGACTGCCGATGCGGCCCTGCGGCAGCAGGTCAGGCGCGAGATAGATGCCCGACAGCTGCGTCTGAAGGTCATGCGGCAAACGCAGCAGGCCGTTCACTTTGAGCGTGCCGGATGTGAGTGACTGACGCGGCATGGCATACGGCGTTGGTGTGGGATATCGGTTCACCCCGGAGAAGGCGTCGGCCGTGCGACGAAAGAGGCTCCCGTTCGCGCCCAGCGAGAGGCGCGGCGACAACGTCTGCTGCCAGACCAGTTCCGTTCCGGTGCTGGCGCTCGCACCGCCGTTCTGAAACACGTTGTACAGCAGCACGCTGCCGGGGACCTGCGTGGTGATCCGCGTGATGGTGCCGGTGATGATCCGGTGGAACGCTGCTGCGTACAGGCTGCCGCTCGTCCAGCTGGTCTTGTATCCCAGCTCCGCCGAGGTGGCGAACTGCGGTTGCAGGGCGGGGTTCCCGACCTTGATCAGCTCCGGCTCGTCGTACTTGGGAAAGATGCGGATGTCCACCTCATTGGGCCGGTCGACGCGCCGGTTTACGAAGAGCGACAGCTTCTGCGCGTCGCTGATCTTCCAGGCGGCCCTGACGTTCGGAAAGAGCTGCAGGTAGTCGTACCCATCGCTCCGGTAGGTGTTGTGGTCCGGATTGACGTCGTAGTTCAGTCGAATCCCTTCGAGTCGCATTCCGCCTTCGAGTTCGAGATGCTGGCTCTCGAAGACGTAGTTGCCGTACACGGCCGGAATGATCTCGCGATACTTCGCCCAGCCACCCGCACCGGTGTCGAGCGGCGAGTCGAGTCCGGGAAAGAACTGCATGTTCACCGGGATCGAGCGATAGCGCCCCTTGAAGCCCGCTTCCACGCGGCCCTGCCGAAGCGGACGGATGTAGTCGGCGTTCAGGTCCACGACATGTTCGTCCGAGAGCAGCTTGAATGCATCTTCACCCACCGAGGCCGGACGGGTGTTGGTGAAGAAGTAGCGCTCGTCCTCCCGGTGGAACGAATAGTTCGTGGTGAACGCGAGCGTGTGCCCGGGCTGTGCGAAGCGATGGGTGAGCACGGCGGTGCCGAACGCGGTGTACTTCACCTCGTCCTCGAGAAATTGCCAGAGCCGGTAGCGGTTCTGCAGCGATCCTTCGAAGAACGGGTTGTCGCCGTTGTCGATGATCTTCTCGCGGTTGAACAGCCCTGACACGTTCAGTGTGTTGCGATTGCCGAAGGCGTGATCCACGCCAGCCTTCAGCGTGCCGTAGTCGGTGCGACGATTGCGTTTCACCTGCTGGAAGATCACCGTCCCGTCATCGTAGGTGCGCGTCGAGAACTCGTTCTTGTTGAGTGTGGGTGCATGCAGCCAGTCGGCCTGCAGGAAGCTGTTCGTCGCGCCGCTCCGGTAGTTCAGTGCGACTGACGGATTGAGCTTGGGCGTGCCGCGGAACTGCGGCCGGATCGTCGGGAGGTTTTCGCGCTTCACCCAGAGCGCACCTGCTCCGCCAGTGAACCCGACGGTGCCATTGAAGCCGCGTTGTTCCTGTTTCTTCAGCACGAGGTTGATCACGCCGGCGCTGGCGTTGGCATCGAAGCGTGCGGACGGATTGGTGATGATCTCGATGCGTTCGATGGCCGATGCCGGCAGGTTGGCGAGGCCGGTCTGCGAGCCGAAGCCGGTGAGGGCGGTCTGCTTGCCATCGATCAGCACGGCCACCTTGTCGCTGCCGCGCAGCTGCACCGTGCCCTCCTGGCTCACGGTCACGCCCGGGACGGTGGACATCGCCTGCAGCACCGAGCCTCCCGCCTGGCTGACGTTGTCGGCCACGGTGAAGGTGCGGCGATCGAGCGCCGACGCCACCCCATCGGCATCCGCGTTGACGGTCACGCCGGTCAGTGCCTGTGTCTCGCGGCGCATGGTCACGAGGCCGAGGTCGAGGAAGGTGCTCAGTTCCCCCACGAGCACCCGCTGACGGATGGGCTGGTAGCCGATGGCGCGGGTGAGCAGGACGTAGGTGCCCGGCTTGATGCCAGTGAACGTGAACGCTCCCGACTCGCTGGTGAGGCGACCACTGACGAACGCGCTGTCCCTGGCCGTGCGAAGCTGGAGTGTCAGGAAAGGCATCCCAACCTTGGTATCGACGTCCACCACGCGACCGGAGAGCGTCACGGCGACGGGTGGCGACTGCGCGGACAGGCGGATGCCGAAGAGGGCGGCGAGCAACAGCAGGGACGGCGACAGCAGACGCACGAGCATGTCGAGTGGGCTGAAGGCAGGGTCGGCGGTGGCCGCACCGTGAAAAGTAGCTTTGGCCAGTCCCGCACGCGGGTCTGCCCCACTCGCGCCATGACACGTCGCTCGGCGCGAGTGGTGAGTGGTTGACGCGGACAAGGCGCTCTACGACCGTTCCTGCCCGATGCCGCGCCAACCTACGCTCGCCGACCTCCGCCGCTTCGCCGTGGCGCGGTCGCTGTTCACGCCGACCACGCTCTCACGCGCGATCGCGGCGCTCGGCTTCGTGCAGGCCGATCCGATCCGTGCGCCGGCACGCGCACAGGATCTCACCCTCCGCCATCGCGTGGCCGGGTACCGCGCCGGTGATCTCGAGCGGCGCTATCCTCGCCTGGGCGTCGAGGAAGACTTCTTCATCAACTACGGCTTCCTGCCGCGACGCATCCAGCAGCTGATGCACCCCCGTGGCGAGCGTCGCGCCTGGTCGCGCACGCAGCGCACGCGGGCCACGGCCGTGCTGGACTTCATCCGGGAACGGGGCACCGTTCATCCGCGCGACGTCGATGCCCACTTCAGCCATGGCAAGGTCACCAACTGGTTCGGTGGCACCAGCAACGCCAGCACGCAGCTGCTCGACGGCATGCACTATCGCGGCCAGCTGCGCATCGCGCGACGCGACGGCGGCACGCGGGTGTACGCGGTGCGCGAGGCCAACGCCCCTGCCCCCGATCCGATGGCGGCGATGGATGCGCTGGTCGGCGTGTTGATCAACAAGTACGCCCCGCTGCCGGAACGCTCCCTCGGTGAACTGGTGAGCCGGCTGTTCTTCGGCGTGCCGCAATGGGGCACCGATCGGCGTCCCGCGTTCAGGCGCGCGCTGCTGCGTCACCCCAGCGTCGTGATCGACGGCGTGCGATGGGTGTGGCCCGAGGGGGAGAACCCGATCGCGGCCAGACACCGCATCAGCGACGCCGTGAGGCTGCTCGCGCCCTTCGACCCCGTGGTCTGGGACCGGCGCCGCTTCGAACTGTTCTGGGGCTGGCCCTACCGCTTCGAGGCCTACACGCCGGCGCCGAAACGCATCCGGGGGTACTACGCCCTGCCGCTGATCTGGCGCGACGACGTCATCGGGTGGGCCAACCTGTCCGTCCGCGATGGCGTCCTGGTGCCCGACATCGGCTACGTCCCCGGGCGCGTACCGACAGATCGCGCGTTTCTGGGGGAGCTCGACGACGAGTTCGGCCGAATGGCGCTGTTCCTCCGCGCGCAAACTCTCACAGATTGACATCTGATGCGTGATGCATTAGCATCTGATGCATGCGGACGACACTCGATATCGACGAAGACGTGCTCTCAGCCGCGAAGGAGCGTGCCAGGCGGGAGCACAAAACGGCGGGCATGGTCGTCTCCGAACTTCTCCGTCAGGCCCTCACCGCGCAGCCTCCCTCTACACTCGCGGTGCGCGAGGCGCTGGCAGAGTATGGTTTCGTTCCGTTTCCGTCACGAGGCGGCATCGTAACCAACGACATGATCAACAAGATCCGTGAGGAAGACGCTTACTGATGCGTGCGCTGCTGGATGTCAACGTGCTCATGGCGCTCCTCGATACAGAGCACGTCTCGCATGACACTGCGGCACTGTGGATGACAACCAACGCCCGGCTCGGCTGGGCCACTTGCCCGATTACGCAGAACGGATGCGTCCGTGTCATGTCGGGCAGCGGGTACTCTCGGCCGCTGCCGGTACTCGCTGTGGCAGAACGACTGCGCATCGCCGTCAGTCATCCGCTGCATCAGTTCTGGAATGACGACATTTCGCTCCTTGATCCCAGCTGCATCGACGCAACCCGCCTGCACGGGCCGCTGCAGTTGACCGACGCCTACCTGCTCGGAATGGCCGTCGCACACAGTGGGCGGCTCGTCACTTTTAACCGCCGCATCACGACCACCGCCGTCATCGGCGCCCGCCCCGAGCACCTCGTCGTCCTCTGACGACCGGCACGTCCCGCGGGCGCTGCCCCGCCCGGCGTATCTTTGCACATGCGCATCGCCCACCTCGCCGACCTGCACCTTGGCTTCCGCCAGTACCAGCGGCTGAGCCCGGCCGGCAACAACCAGCGCGAAGCCGACGTGGCCCGGGCCACCCGGCGGGCGATCGATGCCGTGATCGACGCGGCCCCCGACCTGATCCTCATCGCGGGCGATGTGTTCCATCAGGTGCGACCGTCCAACCCGATGATCCTGTTCGCGCTGCGCGAAATGACCCGCCTGCGCGCCGCCCTGCCGACCGTGCCCGTGGTCATGATCGCCGGCAACCACGACCTGCCGCGTGCCGCCGAAACGGGATGTATCCTCGCACTGTTTCGCACCATCGGCATCACCGTCATCGAGCACGAACCCGAACGGCTGCGTTTCCCCGACCTCGGCCTGTCGCTCTTCGCCGTGCCCGACCGGCTCGGCCAGCCGCTGCCGGCCCTCACCACCGACACCGACGCGACCTGGAACGTGCTGCTGCTGCACGGCGAGGTGCAGGGTGTGCTGCCGGATCGTGCCGTGATGGTGGACCGCAGCCCCAGCGAAGTCACCGTGGAAGAACTGCACCAGGCGCCGTGGGATTACGTGGCACTCGGACACTATCACGTGCACCGGCAGGTGGCTGACCGCGCCTGGTATGCCGGCTCGCTGGACTACGTCAGCAGCAACGCCTGGGGCGAGATGGCCGAGCAGCGGCAGCATGGCGTGCCGGGCAAAGGTTTCGCGCTGCACGACCTGGCCACCGGCACGCACACCTTCGTGCCGGTACCGCTCGAGCGGCGCTTCATCGACCTCGAAGCGGTCGATGCGCATGCGCTGTCGCCGGCCGATGTCGATGCACTGGTGGCGGATCGTGTGAACGGCATTCGCGATGGGCTCGAGGACGCCGTGGTCCGGCTGGTGGTGCGCGAGATTCCGCGCCACGTGGCGCGTGACCTCGATCACAAGGCGATCCGCGAGTACAAGCGCCGCGCGCTGCACTTCCAGCTCGACACCCGCAAGCCGGAACTCGTACGGACACGCTCGGCGTCGGGCGCTGGTGGGGCGCGGCCGTCGCTGCCCATGCTGCTGCGCGAAAAGCTCGAGCAGCGGCCGATCTCGAACGACGTGGATCGCATGGCGTTCGTGTCGCTCGGCATGAGCTACCTGGAGCGTGTCAGTGAGCCGGCGGCGCTCACGACCGAGCCGGAGACCGAGGCGGGTTTCTTGCTCACGCCCACCGACGACGCGTCATGAGGCTGCGCGCGCTCCGCCTGCAGAACTTCCGACAGCACGCCGACACGCTGATCGAATTCGAGAACGGGCTCACCGGCATCATCGGCCCGAACGGCGCCGGCAAGTCCACGATCCTCGAAGGGATCGCGTGGGCGCTGTACGGCAACACCGTGGCGCGTGGCACGCGCGAGTCGATCCGGTATCACGGTGCCGCGCCCCGCAGCTCGGTGCGCGTGGAACTCGACTTCGAGCTCGGGCCGCATCGGTACCGCGTCGTGCGCGGCCTGACGTCCGCAGAACTGTTCGTGGATGGGGGTGCCGCCCCCGTCGCCAACAGCATCGGTGCGGTGGGGCAGATCATCGAACAGCGACTTGGCATGACCAGTCGCGAGTTCTTCACCACGTATTTCACAGGCCAGAAGGATCTGGCGGCCATGGCGTCCATGGGTGCCGCCGATCGCGGGCGCTTCCTCTCGCGCGTGCTGGGCTACGACCGTCTGCAGAAGGCGCAGGAACTGGCACGACAGAAGCGCAGCGAGGTGGCTGCTGCGCTGCGCGCCCTCGCGCAGCACATGGCCGACGCCGACGAGCTCGCGGCCGAAGTGGAGGCTGCGCAGCTCACGGTGCGGATGACCGCCATCGCCCGGACCACCGCGATCTCGCGGCTCGCCGACGCCGAACGCGCCGTGGCGGAAGTGGAACCGCGATGGCGTGATGCCGATCGGGCGAGCCATCAGGATCGCGAACTGCAGACGGCGATCATCCGCGCCGAGGCGGGAATCGCGGCCGCCGAGAAGGACGTGGAGCGCGCCGACGTGGCGGTGGCCGAGGCCGAGCGTGTCCAGGCCGGTCTCGCATCGGTGTTGGCGGATCTCGCGCCGCTGGCCGCGCTGCGCGTGGAACTGCAGCAGCTCGAGGAGCGGTCGCGACAGGCGGCACGACGGCAGGCGCTGACCGAGGAGATCACGCGGCTCACCGCCAGCGTCGATGCCGCAGCCGCACGACTCGCGCAACTCGCGCCGGCGCCCGCGCTGCGCGAGGAGGTGCATGGGCAGCTGGTGGAGGCGCGTGCTGCTGCCCTGCAGGCCACCGACGCCGCCAGCGCACGGCGCACCGACTGGGTGCGCGACAGGCAGGAGGTGGAAACCCGTCGGACGCAGAAGCGCGACGAGTACACCGACATCAAGGTCCATCTGGACCGGTTGAAGGAGCTCGGTGCCGACGCGCCCTGCCCCACCTGCCTGCGACCGCTCGGCGCCAGCCATGTGGCCCTGCTCGAGGAGCTGAGCGACAAGCTCGAAGGGCTGCGGCTGGACGGGCAGTACCTCAAGCAGCGCACCGAACAGCTCCAGCCGGAGCCGGATGACCTCCGTGCGCTGGAGGCGGTGCGCGGGGAGCGGGAGACCGCGGTGCGCGCCCTCGAACGGAAAGAGCTGAAGATCGAGCAGGCGCTGAAGGAGCAGGCGGACAAGACGCGGGAACTCGACGTGTTGCAGACCCAGCGCGACGAGCGTGTCCATGCGATCGCCGATCTGGCCACGGCGTACGACGCGTCGCATCACGCCACCGTGCGGACGGCCGTGGCGACGCTCTCCACCCTCGAGGTGCAGCACGCGGCCGCGAAGGCGATCGCCGATGATCTGCCGAACCGTGTCGCACAGCGCGTGATGGCTACGGGGCTCCTCGTCACGACTCAGGAGGCCGTCGCGGCGGCGCGGGCCGCCCGGGCCGCTCATGGGTTCAGCCCCGAGCAGCATGCGCAGACGCTGGCGGTCTGGGAGCTGGCCACCCGCCAGCGCGAGGAAGCGAAGGTGCATGTGGCGGGCGCCGAGCGCGATGCCGCCAATGCCGCGGCGGCGCTGTCGCGCGCAGAAACGGCGGCGGCACAGGCCGCGAAGGTTCGTGAGCAGCAGCGGCAGTTCGAAGCCGAACGTCGCGTGCACGATGAGCTCGACATCGCCTACGCCGAGCTGCGCGCTGAGCTGAATGCACGGCTGAGGCCGGAACTCGGCGAGATCGCCGGGGCGTTTCTCACCGACCTCACCGATGACCGGTACAACGAGTTCGAGCTGGATGAGAACTACGAGATCATCCTGATCGGCGGGGGCGTGCCTCGGCAGGTCATTTCCGGAGGCGAGGAGGACCTGGCCAACCTCGTGCTGCGGCTGGCGGTGTCGCAGCTCATCGCCGAGCGGAGTGGTCAGCCGTTTTCGCTGCTGGTGCTGGACGAAGTGTTCGGGTCGCTGGACGAGCAGCGCCGCATGAACGTGGTGGAACTGTTGCGGCGGTTGCAGGATCGGTTCGAGCAGGTGATCGTGATCACACACATCGACGGTGTGCGGGACGGGCTCGACCGCGTGCTGGAGGTCCATGTCGACGAGCAGACCGGTCGCGCGATGGTGGAGCAGCGCGACGGCGGACAGCCCGTGAACGAAGTCCTGGTCGGTTTGGAGGCCTGAGTTGGCGAGTTTGCGCACATGGCGGTCGGACCCGGTGATCACCGGGCCCGAACTGATCCAGCCGGCGGACATTCCTGCACTGAACACCGTCTTCAGCGATGCCTTTTCGGAGCGCTACCGGAAGGACGGTCTGGTGGGTGTGCGCGTGCCATTCCTCAATCCGTTGATCTGGCGCTACGCGATCGAGGGCGCCGGGGCGGGTGCGGTGCTGTGGCGCACCGATCGGGGGGCGATCGCGGCGTTCAACATTGCGCACCGCAGCGGCAGCGAAGGCTGGATGGGACCGCTCGCGGTGATGCCCGAGCTGCAGTCGCGCGGCGTGGGGCGGACGATCGTCGAGTTCGGCGTGGATCACCTCCGCACGCTCGGCTGCGGGGTGATCGGCCTCGAGACGATGCCGCGCACGATGGACAACATCGGTTTCTACTCGCAGCTGGGTTTCGTGCCCGGTCCGCTGACCATTACCGTCACCGTGGACGCGGCGGCGACCGAGCACCGACTGGTCCTGCTGGGGCGGCTGCCGCAGCTCGAGCGCGACGACGTCATCCTCGAGTGTGCGGCGCTCACGCATGCGATGCGTGACGGCTACGATTTCACCCGCGAGATCCGGATCACCGACGCGCTGGCGATCGGGGAGACGGTGCTGGTGCGTCGTGACGGCCGCGTGGTGGCGTTCGCGATCTGTCATTCCGCGCCGCTGGTCGAGGGTCGCGCGCGTGACGAGGTCCGCGTGCTGAAGTTCGTGGCGCTGACCGACACTGACGCGATGCAGCTGGTCACGCACCTGACGGAGTATGCACGGCGCTGCGCGACACGACGCATCGCGATCCGGGTGCAGGGTGACGCCACACGCATGTATGCCGCGCTGATCGCGCGTGGTGGCCGTGTCAGGTGGACCGACCTCCGCATGACGATGCGCGGACACGCCGAGCCGGCGCAGCCGGCCGATGGCGTGATGCTGTCGAACTGGGAGATCTGACCGGTGTGCCATGAAGGTGCAGGTGCTGACGCCGTGACGTTCGACACCCGCCATCCGTCCTGTTGACGAATGTCTGCACAGCGCCCTACCTTCTGCGCAGCATAAAGAAACAGGAACGGGAAGGCATAATTTTTGAGCCGATAAGTCTGCCGGTGAAGTCCGATAAATCGTGCTGACGTCATGCCCCAGTGCGGGGAAGGCGGAAGGCTGCGGGTGAGGGCTGTAGCGTATCGACGGGCTTCAAAAA
>JANOCB010000119.1:0-45850 GCA_031411975.1 Gemmatimonadaceae bacterium | reverse complement strand
TTCAAATACAACGCCTTGAGCCTCCTCTAACCCGGCCCCGACGAGTGGCACCCGCCGTGCTTCTGCATGAGACCGTACTCCACACTCTCTCCACGGCTCATGTCACACGCGCAGATCGTCGACCTCGCCCGGAACGCCATCCTCCTCTCGCTGCTGGTCTCGGCCCCCATGCTGGCCGTCTCCCTCGGCATCGGACTCGTCGTCTCGATCTTCCAGAGCGTCACGCAGATTCAGGAGCAGACCCTCGCCTTCCTGCCGAAGCTCGTCGGCGTCTCGGCGATCTTCCTCGTGGCGCTGCCGTGGATGGTCCAGCTGCTCGTGAAGTTCACGACCGAGCTGTTTCGTGGACTCCCCCAGTTCGCGGCCTGAGGACCAGCCCATGGCCGCCATCCATCGCACCCAGCTCCGCGCGGGCTACGGCGCACAGCCGGCCGACGGACATACCCGTCGCTACGACGCCCCCGCTGCCCGCGGTGTGACCCGCTACGACGCACCCACCAACGGCGCCACGTCGCGTCTCGACGTGCCAGCGTCGCGATACACGCGCTACCGCGCCCCATCGCCGCGCAGCGGCACCGTCTACAGCGCACCCGCGCCCCGCCGCAGCACGGAGATCACCGCGTGAGCGTGGCCACCGCCACGATGCCCGCCGGTGCGGCGCGTCCAGCCCGTACGGCAGAAATTGCGCTCGCGATCGGCGTGGTGGCGATCATCTCGCTGCTCGTCGTTCCGCTGCCCGCCATCGTGCTCGACCTCCTGCTGGCCGCCAGCATCGCCAGCGCCCTCGTGGTGCTGCTGGTCGCGCTGAGCACCAAGGACCCCCTCGAATTCTCGTCGTTTCCGGCGGTGCTGTTCATCCTGACGCTCTTCCGCCTCGGCCTGAACGTCAGCTCCACCCGCCTCATTCTCGGTGAAGGCCACGCCGGCAACATCATCCAGGCGTTCGGCACGTTCATTCTGCGCGGCAACTACGTCGTCGGCATCGTCGTCTTCCTGATCCTGCTGGCGATCAACTTCGTCGTGATCACGAAGGGTGCAGGACGTGTGGCCGAAGTGGCCGCCCGCTTCACCCTCGATGCCATGCCCGGCAAGCAGATGGCGATCGACGCCGACCTCGCCGCCGGCATGATCGATGAATCCGCCGCCCGCGTGCGACGCGAGCGGGTGTCGCAACAGGCCGACTTCTTCGGCAGCATGGACGGCGCCTCGAAGTTCGTGAAGGGCGACGCCATCGCCGCGCTGCTGATCACGTTCATCAACATCATCGGCGGCATCATCATCGGCGTGATGCAGAAGGGCCTGCCCCTCGCTGCCGCCGCCAACAAGTACGTGATGCTCACCGTCGGTGAAGGCCTCGTGAGCCAGGTGCCGGCGCTGATCATCTCGGTGGCCGCCGGCCTGATGGTCACCAACTCCGCCAGCAACGGCGTGGGCATGGGTGACGTGATCAGTGGGCAGCTCGCACGACAGCCGCGCGCGATGTGGATCGCGGCCGGCGTGATGGGCAGCTTCGCGCTGATGCCCGGCCTGCCGGCATTCCCGTTCCTCGCACTGGCCGGCACGATGGCGTTCGTCGCCCGCTCGGCCACCGCACTCGAAGGGCGTGTGGAAGCGGCGGCACTGATCGCCGATGCACCGGTGGCACAGCTCCCCGCGACCACCGATCCGATGCAGGACCTCCTGCAGATCGATCCGATCGAACTGGAAGTCGGCTACGCCGTGATTCCGCTGATCGACGAGAAGCAGGGCGGCGACCTGCTTGAGCGCATCTCGCTGCTGCGCAAGCAGGGCGCGCAGGAACTCGGCATCCTCGTGCCGGCGATCCGCATCCGTGATGACATCCGCCTCCCCGCCAACGAATACATCGTCAAGATCCGCGGTGCCGAAGTGTCGCGCGCCGAAGTCATGCCGCGCTTCCTGCTGGCGCTGAACACCGGTGGCGTGATGCAGGACATCGATGGCATGGACACCGTCGATCCCAGCTTCGGCATGCCGGCCAAGTGGATCACGACGCAGGCGCGTGTCGAAGCCGAAGCCGCAGGATGGGTGGTGGTCGAGCCGAGCACGGTGATCGCCACGCACCTGATGGAAACGCTGAAGCTGCACGCCGCCGATCTGCTCGGCCGTCAGGATGTGCAGGAGATGGTGGACGCGCTGAAGAAGAGTCATCCCGCACTCGTGGAAGAGATCATTCCGGGCCGCATCACGCTTGGCACGCTGCATCGGGTGTTGCAGCGCCTGCTGCGTGAGCGTGTGCCGATCCGCGATCTCGTCAGCATCCTCGAAGCGCTCGGCGATGCCGCCGACCAGACCAAGGATCCCGAGCAGCTCACCGAAGTGGTGCGGCGTGCGCTGGCCAATCCGATCAGTCGTCTCTACCTCGACATGACCGGCAGTGTGCGTGGCGTGACGATCGGTGCGCGACTCGAGAATGCGCTCAACGGGTTGTTCAGCCCGCGCGGCACGCAGCAGGGCATGTCGTTGCTCAATCCCGACACGCTGGCCACGCTGCTTCGCGAACTGAACAACATCGCGACGATGCACGCGGTGGAAGGACGTCCGCTGCCGCTGATCACGCCACCCACGCTGCGCGTCGGTGTGCGCCGCCTCATTGAACCGGTGTTGCCCAACGTGCCCGTCATCAGCCTCGCCGAATTGCCGGCGTCCGTGAACCTCACCTCCGTTGCCACCTGGGAGTTGCCGCATGCGGCTTGAGACTTTCCGCGCCCGTGACCTCAGCTCGGTCTCGCGCAATTCCGAAGCCCTCTTCGGTGACGATGCCATCGTGCTGCAGACGCGCACCGTGCGCGACAACGGCGAAAACGTGGTGGAAGTCGTCGCCGCGGCCGCCGCTGATGTCGATGCATTTCGCGCGATCATCACACCGGCACACCTGCCGCTGCCCAACGCGCGGCGCACCGGGCGTCCGTACGTCATCGCCGTCGTGGGTCCGACCGGCGCCGGCAAGACGACGACCATCGCCAAGCTCGCTGCCAGCGTGCACGCCTTCGGCACCTGGCGCGTCGGCATGATCACGCTCGACACCTATCGCGTGGCAGGCCTCGAGCAGATCGCGACGTATGCCGAGATCACCGGGTGCCCGCTCGAAGTGGCGTATGACGCCGCCGATGCCATTCGCGCGGCGGAGTCGCTCGATGGCTGCGACGTACTGCTGATCGACACGCCCGGTCGCAGTCCCCGCGCTGGTGCCCGCGAGGAAGAATGGTGGCCGCTGCTGCGTGCGATGCGTCCCGACGAGATCCATCTCGTCATGCCAGCCGGGCTTCGGCCCGACATCGCGCAGGTGGCCTTCAACGCGCACCTCGCGATGAAGCCCACGCACCTGCTGCTCTCCAAGCTCGACGAGGTCCCGGACGACACCGGGATCGCCGACCTCGCCACACTGCTCGCCCTTCCCACGCGCTGGCTGACCGACGGACTAGATGTCCCGGCCGATCTCAAGCCTGCACCTCAGCGCATTCTCGCAGCACTCGGCCGCATGGCCGGACAGGTGGCTTCATGACGAACTCCGCATCTCCCCGTCGTTCGCTGGTTTCCTCGAGCCCTGCCGGCGCGTCTGCCACCGTGGTGCTGCCGCTCGTGACCCAACCCGTCATCGCCCGGTCGCCCCGCGCCACGCTGACGACCACCACCCGCAGCAGCGCTGCGCCGACTACCAAGCGCAAGGAGCCCACGATGGACCCGCAGGTTTCGCTCTGGCGCGCGATGGCTTCCGGTGATCCGGCGGCCCGCGAGCAGCTGCTGAAGGAACATCTGGGTCTGGTGCACCATGTCGCACGCCAGATGTCGAAGACGCTTGCCGTGAAGGCCGACTTCGACGAACTGGTGAGCTCGGGCTCGATCGGCCTGATGTCGGCGCTCGAGGCATTCGACGTGGACCGCGGTCTCGCCTTCAGCACCTTCGCCGCACCACGCATCCGCGGCGCGATCCTCGATGAACTGCGCCGTCAGGACCATGTGCCTCGCTCCATCCGTCGCAAGACACGCGAGATCAGCCAGGCCCGCGAAAGCCTCGGACGTGTGCTGGGGCGTGTGCCGAACGACCGCGAAGTGGCCGACCATCTCGGCGTGGACCTGCCGACGCTCTGGAAGTGGCGATCGGATGTGGAAGGCGCGCACCACGTGCCGCTGGACCGGAGCCCGAGCGAGTCGGAAACGCTGGCACCCACGCCGATCGAGATCCTCGCCGACGAGGCGAACGACTCGGTGGACGACATGATCACGCGTGAGCAGGAAGTGCATCACCTGCGTGACGCGATCCTGCGCCTCAAGGAACAGGAGCGAACGGTGCTGAGCCTGTACTACTTCGAGGAGCTCAAGCTGCACGAGATCGCCGACATCCTGCAGCTCACCGAGAGCCGCGTGTCGCAGATCCGCAGCAAGGCGCTGCAGAAGCTGCGCACCGAGCTGCGCCCGCTGCGCGAGGAAGTGGCGTGATGCAGACCGTCGACATCGATGCGGTGCGGGCGCAGGCCGCCGTGATCATGCAGGGTATCATGGCCGGAGAGAATCTCGACCTGGTGATCAGCGGCGCGCTGCTGCTGGCGATCACCGCGCTGTCGCTGACGTACATCTGGCGGAACCGCGCACCGGCGTCGCCGGTGGCAGCGACGTCCACCGCCGCTGGCGGCATGCTGCGCTGGATCACGCCGAAGGGTTCGCAGGCCGTGACGGCCGAGCAGCCCGCGATGGTGTCGCGCCCCAAGCGGAAGAGCGGTTCGCACAAGACGATCAAGGTGATCACGCCGGTGTCGAAGGTCTCGCAACGTGCGCTCAGGGCCGGTGCCGATCCGCTGGAGATTGCGCGGAAGAGCGGGCTGTCGCGTGATGGCGTGGTGATGATGATGGCGGCCGCTTCACCGAAGACGCAGGCCAAGCCGGCCACGGCAGCGGCGCAGCCGACTGCAGCAGCACGTGCGACGGGAAATGCGAATGAGGGACGTGCGATGATGGCGCCGGGCGCGTATACGCAGGCACAGCGGGTGATTCCGGCCAAGGTGGAGCGGCCTGGGGTGGGGACGCGGTTCAATGCGCGGGTGAGCTGAGCCTGCCGCGATTCGCGGGCCATCGTCTGCATTCGTCCATCATCCTTTGACCGCGCGGGGAGGCGGGGTGCTGGTGGCGGAACTCGTTCCGCAGACAGCACTTACGCAATCGCCCCCAGACGGACTCGGAGTCCCCGCTTCGCGGGGGACTCCGAGTCCCGATCGATTCCCTGACGCGCTCGCCCGCATTCGCTGGCGGGCGCGTTTCGTCACGCACGACGCTCACGACTCTGCGACGAGCAGTCGCGCGCGGACCCTCCATTCCAGCGCCGCCATCCCGCCGACGATCATCCCTTCGCCGATCAGCTGTGCCAGGCCGAACACCGTTGCCGTCTCGCGGTAGTGCCACGCCGCGACGAAGCACAGCACCGCCCAGACGCCGTTGGCCGCGACGAGTGCCACGATCATCGCGTACGGCCGACGCTGTCGCCGTGACAGGAATCCCGAGTACGTGCCGTACGCCATGTTGGCCACGGCCACCGCGACGAGCACCGCCCGCGGCAGGGCATAGAGCGCGCTGAGCCACGCCGACAGCACAAGCATGACGCTCCCGGCGAAAAGGCCGGCCAGGCTGTCGATTCGCAGGAGGTGACGGGTCACGGGTGCCGTACGCGATGAAGGGTCAGATGCATCGAGGATATGTGACCGTGCTTACTCCACGATTGGACGCGCGGTGACGCGGCAGGATTCGGCGTCGCCTCCGATCGATGAGACCAGAGCGGGCGACCACGCATCGACGGCACTTGCTACCGCCCGCGGCACGAATTGCCGCCGACGGCTAGACATCGCGGAGTGAGCGCCGATGTACAAACGGTTGTCGGACAACGACTTAGCCGAATGCAACGACTGGCCCCGGGATTGCACATGACACCGGCAGACACCTGCCCCAACCGTCCATGCCGCCCATCCTCAAGAACACCGGCCTCACCTCCGCTGCCGCCGCCATGCACTTCTATGAGCGGCGCCAGCAGGCCATCGCCAACAACCTCGCCAACGTCGATACCGTCGGCTTCAAGAAGGAACGGGTCTTCGGCCGCATGGTGGACGACGCCGTGGCCGCCGCCGACGCCATCACCGACCGCTCGCAGGGCGACCTCTCCACCACCGGCAACGCCCTCGACGTCGCATTGCAAGGCGACGCCTTCCTCGTGGTCCAGACCCCCGACGGCGAACGCCTCACCCGCGGTGGCGCGCTCCGCATGGACGACCAGCGCCGCCTCGTCACACAACAGGGCCACCTCGTCCTCGGCGACAAGGGGCCCATCCAGCTGCCCCCCGGCAACGTCGGCATCAGCCGCACCGGCATCATCACCGTGCAGCCACCGCTCACCGGCGACGCCAACAACGGCCGGAGTGCCGTCACCGCACAGCTGCAGCGCGCCGTGCTCCGCATCGAGACGGTCCCGGCCAACGCCGTGCTCCAGCATGCGGGCGGCGGCCTGTTCCTCCCCGACGCCAATCGCACACCCGCCGCCGATGCCGAACGCAACGTGCTCCAGGGCGCACTCGAGGCCAGCAACGTCAATGCCATCGAGTCGCTGACCGACATGATCGAAACCGTGCGCGCCTACGCCGACGTGCAGAAGACCATCACCGTGATGGACGACATCCGCGGCATCGCCGCCAACCAGATCGGCAAGCCGGTCTGACACGCCACAGGAGCCCACGATGGATCCAGCACTTCGCGCCGCCGCCAGCGGCATGCGCGCACAACAGACCCGCCAGGAAGTGATCGCCAACAACCTGGCCAACGTGAACACCACCGGCTACAAGCGCAGCCGCGCCAACTTCGAGGACCTGCTCTACCAGACCGTCACCGGCCCGCAGGTGATCGGTGGCCCCGCCGCCAACTCGCTCCCCGCCGTGCAGATCGGCCGCGGTGTGCGGCTCGCCGGTGTGCAGAAGGATCATGCACAGGGATCCATCGAGACCACGCAGAACCCGCTCGACATCGCCATCGAAGGCGACGGCTTCTTCCAGGTGCAGCTGCCCAGCGGCCAGATCGCCTACACCCGCGACGGCAAGCTGCAGATGTCCGATCAGGGCATGCTCGTCACCTCCGACGGCAACCCGGTGCTGCCCAACATCCGTGTGCCGGAACAGGCCTCCAGGCTCAGCGTCGGCCCGTCGGGCATCGTGAGCGTGATGCGCTCCGGCAACACGATTCCCGAAGAACTCGGCCGCATCGAACTGGCCCGCTTCACCAATCCCGCCGGCCTCATGGCCATGGGACAGAACATGTACGTCGCCACACCGGCCAGCGGTGAACCGATGGTCAACTTCCCGCAGGACGAAGGCACGGGCCGCCTGATGCAGGGCGCACTCGAAATGTCCAACGTGGAAGTGGTCACCGAGATGGTCGACATGATCACCACCATGCGCGCCTACGAGCTCACGTCGAAGTCGATCAAGACCAGCGACGACATGCTGCAGGTTGCCAACGGTCTGGTGCGATGATGAGTCGTCTGGCCGTGCTCGGACTGGTGGCCATCGCGGCGCCTGCACAGGCGCAGCAGGCCACCGCCGTCGATTCACTCGTGGCGCGCATCACGCATGCCTGGGGCCGCCCGCCCGCCGGCGGATGGCGCACCGAGTGGAGCGTGATCCGCGGCGACAGCACGCTGCTCGATGCCAGCACCGCCGAGATCAGCGGCAGCGAACGTTCGGGCATCTACACCATCACGATGCGCAGCGCACGTTTCGCCGCCCCGACCCTCGTCGCACGGTTGCGCGTGGGTTTCGAACGCACCGCAGTGGTGGCACGGCACGGCATCGCACGCGGCCGGACGCTCGACACCACGGACGTGACCACCAGGCGCGCCCTCGTCTGGGGCGCACCGATCGACAGTGCACCACCGCTCCTCGCCTCGGCACTCGGCCGCTCGTCACGCCGCGTGATCCGCGAAGGCGAACCGATCCGCGACACCGATACCGAAGCACCACCGGTGATCGTCGCCGGTGATTCCGTCACCGCCGAAGTGGTGCGCGATGGTGTGCGCCTCGTCGTACCGGGCTTCGCCCTGCAGAACGCCTCGCTCGGCGCACGCCTCTCCATCCGCCTCGCCCGCGGACGCCGGTTCGCCGGCGTCGCCACCGGACGCAACACCGTGAGAATCGACTGATGACCA
This sequence comes from Gemmatimonadaceae bacterium, assembly GCA_031411975.1. Classification (GTDB taxonomy): domain Bacteria; phylum Gemmatimonadota; class Gemmatimonadetes; order Gemmatimonadales; family Gemmatimonadaceae; genus JACMLX01. The sequence goes on along the minus strand of JANOCB010000119.1, from coordinate 37,656 downwards.
TCACACACCGCGACCTCATGCGCGCCACCGCCCTCATCGCCCTGACGATGCTGGTAGCCCAGCGTGCCCACGCACAGGCCCGGCGCGACAGCGTGGTCGTGGCACCGGCAGCCCCTGCGTCGGCGCTCAATGCCCGCCCCACGCGCCTCAACTGGACCTCCGACCGCCGCTCGTACACGGTCGGCGACCTGATCATCGTACACATCGACGAGTACACGCTCGCGTCGGCCAACATGACCGACAACGCCACGCAACGCCGCCGGAAGAACACCGACGTCTCGCTCCTCACGCCGGGGGCCGCGGGGATGGGCGCCGAATTCTCCACCAGCAACAACGGCGAGAGCACCCAGCGTGGCGATCGCTCGCGTCAGCTTCGCCTCGATGGCGAGATCACCGCCCGGGTGATGAGCATCGACCCGGTCAGCGGTGTGCTGACCATCAAGGGCACCAAGACGATCGGTGTCGACAAGGAACAGCAGATGATCACCTTTGCCGGTGCCGTGCGTCCGCAGGACCTGACCGGCACCAATGCCATTGCCTCCAGCCGCGTGGCCGACGCAAAACTCGACATCGCCAACAAGGGCAGTCTCGGCAAGCCGAAGCAGGGCATCTTCGGCAAGATCATCAGCGCACTCTGGCCATGAGCGAACTGCATCTGCGTCGTCACTACGGCGCCGAGCGGCGCGCGCGTGCCGTCGGTGTCGCCTGCATCATGATCTCGATCGTGCTGATGCTCACCGCCTCCGTGCTCTCGGCCCAGTCACGCATCCGCGACCTGGTGATGGCTGACGGTGCCGCGCCCGTGCGTGTGGTGGGCTACGGCCTCGTGGCCGGCCTCGATGGTACCGGCGACCGTGGCATGGGTGGCATGATGGGCGGTCAGACGGTGCAGAGCATCGTGAACCTGCTGCGCCGCTTCGATGTGAACGTGCCCGCGGCCATGCTGCGCACCCGCAACGTGGCCGCCGTGCTGGTCACCGCCGAAGTGAGTGCGTATCTGCGCCCTGGCGGCCGCTTCGACGTGCAGATCGCCAGTATCGGTGACGCACCGTCGCTGCGCGGTGGTGTGCTCTACATGACGCCCCTGCTGTCGGAAGTCGGCGGGACGCCCATTGCCACGGCACAGGGGGGCATCGTGCTGTCGGAAGGGAGCGATCGCAGCGGCGCCCGGTCGTACGGCACCCGCGTCGAGACCAGTGCGCGCGTTCCCGCCGGCGGCGTGGTCGAAACCGAACTGCCGCGTTCCAACTACGCCACCGCCACCACGGCGCTGCTGCTGCGTGAGCCGGACATCGCCGTGGCCAGTCGCATCGCGGCTGTGATCGACAGTGTCGTCGGTGTGGGTACGGCTCGGGTGGACGATCCCGGCTCGGTGACGCTCACCCTCAAGGATTCCGCCGGCTCCGCGCGCAGCGCCGCCATTTCCAAGCTGCGCGAACTGCCGATCCGTGTCACCCGTGGTGCCAAGGTCGTGATCGACGGTCGCGATGGCACGGTGGTGGCGGGCGGCGACGTGAGCGTCGGCGAAGCCATGGTCACCCATGGCCAGCTCACCCTCTCGATCGGCGGCAATCCCGGTGTCCCCGGTGACACGACCAAGGCACCGGCCGGCGAGGTCCGCCTGGAAAACGGCATCAGCGTGCAGCGGATCGCCAGTGCACTGCACGGCATTCGCTCCTCACCGCAGGAGATCGCCGCCATCTTCAGCGCCCTGCGCGAAGTGGGCGCAATCTCGGCCGAGGTGGTGATCCGATGATGACGCCATCCGTTTCCGGAATCGGTGGCACGCCGGCAGACCCGCAGGAGAAGAAGCTGCGAAAGGCCGCCGCCGACCTGCAGGGCATGTTCGTGCAGCAGCTCTTCAAGACCATGCGCGACAGTGTCCCGAAGGACAGCGGCATCGTGGACCAGAGCCAGGGCGAGGAGCTGTTCACCGGCCTCATGGATGAGCGACTTGCCGCCGATACTGGTACGCGGTGGCATCGCGGTCTGGGCGACGCCATCTACCGCGCCCTGCGCAGCAAGGCGGGCCTCGACGAGGCACCTGCTGCACCAGCCTCCGAACCAACCGCACCCGTACCGACAGCACCCGATCCCGCCACGCCATCTGCTTCACCCGTCCGGACCCACTGAGACATCCATGCTGCCGACTTACGCCCCGAAGTATGCCCCTGCCTCGCCTCGTCGCGAAACCGCGGTGGATGTGCTGTCGGATGTCCTGGGCACGGAGCGCAGGCTCCTCGAGGAACTGATGCTGGTGATGCGCAAGCAGCGCGCGGCCGTCTCGGCCGACGACCTGCAGGCGCTCGATGACAGCGTCTTCGCCACCTATCGTGTGCTGGCCACACTCGGCGAGGCTCGTCGTCGCCGCAAGAGCGTGAATCGCCTGCTCGGTGGTGCCGAGGACATGAACGTGAACGATCTCGAGGAGATCCTGGGCGATCGGGCCACGCCCGACGTGATCGAGGCGCGCAACGCGTTGCAGCAGGCGGCCATGGAGCTGAGCCGCGAGGTGGACACCAACAAGCAGGTGCTCAAGTCGGCCATGGACAACGGCAACGACTACGTGCAGAAGCTGTTCGGCACCCCGCAGCCCACGGCCACCTACGTCGGCCCGGCCGCCACACAGGTCGCCACGGCGATCCGTCCCACGACGGCCCGACTGACGCCGGCGATGGTGCCCACGGCACCGCGCTTTCTCGACCGTTCGGTCTGAGGAGCGCCCATGACCTTCGGCGGCCTGCTCAACATCGCGCGCTCCGGGCTCACGGCGAGCCAGGCACAGATCGCAGTGACCTCACAGAACGTGACCAATGCGCAGACGCCTGGCTATTCACGCCAGCGGCTTCGCGTGCAGGCGGCATATCCACAGGTGCTGCCGCAGGGCGTGTTCGGCACCGGTGTCCAGGCCGATGGCGCCGAACGGATGCGCAATGAGCTGCTCGACTGGAGCTTCCGTCGCGATTCGCAGGGCGCCTCGCTCGCCGGGGAGCGTCGCGACGCGCTGCAATCGATCGAGAACATCCTCGGCGAACCCAGCACCACCGGCCTCGCCTCGAGCTTCGAGCAGCTGTGGAGCTCGTGGAGTGATCTCTCCACCAACCCGAACTCCGCCGCAGCGCGTGGTGTGGTGCGTCAGCGTGGTGCGCAGGTGGCCGCGCAGCTCAACCAGTACGGCAACCAGGTCGTCGATGCACAGACGGTGATGCGCACACGGCTCCTCGAGACGGTGGAGCGCGTCAACGCACTCTCGTCGCAGGTGGCCGACATCAACGCCCGCATCGTTGCCGCGGAGTCGTCGGGCAACGAGTCGCCCGACATGCGTGACCAGCGTGACACGAAGATCGACGAACTCGCCGCGCTGGTGGGCGCCACCGCCTATCCGCAGGCCGACGGGTCGGTGAACGTGAACATCGGCGGTGACTCGCTGGTGGACGGCGCCAACTTCAAGATCGTGCGCCTGCAGGCGCCGCTGAACGCTCCGACGCGACTGTCGCTGGCGCTTGGCGGCCTGTCGCCGTCGGGAGGGCCCACCGAGACGATGTATCAGATCGGTGGCGGCATCGCCGGCATGCTCGACTCGTACAACGATGTCTTTCCCGCTGCGCTGGCGCAGCTGGACGGCGTCGCCAGCGCGCTGGTCCAGAACACCAACACGCTGCACCGCGCCGGCTTCATCGGCACCACGGCAGCCGGCGACTTCTTCGACGCCAGCCGTACCACCGCCCGCACCATTCGGCTCGACAGCGCGGTCGAGGCCAACGTCAACCTGATCGCGGCCTCGGGTGTGTCCGGCCAGAACGGTGACAACACGGTGGCCCTGGCGCTGTCACAGATGCGGTCCACGCAGTTCACCGTCAACGGCACGCCGGCGTCGATCGGTGAAGGCTATCGGACCGTCGTGGCCAGCATCGCCGCCAACGTCAGCGCCGCCACCGGCACCGCCGACGCATTGCGGGTCCTGACGTCGCAGGCGGATGCACGCCGCGAGTCGATCAAGGGCGTGTCGATCGACGAGGAGATGGTGAACCTGATGAAGTTCCAGCAGTCGTATGCCGCGGCCGCGCGGCTGATCTCCGTCGTGGACGAACTCTCACAGACGCTGATCAACCTCGGTCGATGATCTGAGCGTGCCCGTGTTATGATGCAGGGCGGGTGACGCGGAGTCGGCACCCGGCAGGACTCACAATCGAGCAGACGGGGATGCAAGGATGCTGATCCTGAGCAGGAAGGCCGGTGACGCGATCGTCATCGATGGTGGAATCCGGATCGTGGTGGTGCAGTGTGACCGCGGCAGTGTGCGCATCGGCATCGAAGCGCCCGCCGAGACGACGATCCTGCGCGCGGAACTGGTGGACCAGGTGGCGGCGGAGAACCGGAAGGCGAGTGTCTCCGGCGCGGGCACTGCGGCCAGCGAGGTGAGCTCCGGACCACTCGCTCCACGACGTCCACCCACGACGCCGGCCTGAACGGCGCGATGCCTGCCGCGCCCTTTCAGGTCGCGACAGGCATTCTGCACTCACGCCACGAGTGACACGACTTCGACCTCGGTCGGAGCGACGTTCCTCGCCAGCGCGGTCAGGTAGCGCTCCATTTCACTCGCCCATGGCGCCGCTGGCGACACGCGCAGCCGCTCGCGCATCAGCGTCACCACGTCACTGACGCTTCTGGCCATCGGCGGCGGTCCCTTCAACCGCTCCGCGGCCGCGCGAAGCACTGGCGCAAGCCCCTGCATCTGCCGGATCCCGTCGTACACCGCGTTCGCAAGCGCGCGGTGCCGCCCCGTTACCTCGGGCGGCGTCAGCCACTCGGCGAACCGGTCGATCAGGACGGTACTTGGCCCCACCCCCTGGTGGATGAACGAGTCGGCATCGGCAATGACGACCAATGCAGCGCGCACCACCCGCAGCAGCGACGCGTCGTTCGCCAGATCGGCCCAGGGGCAGAGTTCCACGAACGTGTGCGTGTTCAGGAAGGCGTGGACGGCGCGCGACGAATCCCAGAAGCCACCCATCGGGAATCGACGTGTGTCCTGACCCGCGTGAATCCGCGTCACGGCCACGCGCTGGTCGATGTACTGGAAGCGTGTGAGGACGCTCAGGCGCAGCCATAGGTCGTAATCCTGCGCGTAGCGATAGGCGGGATTCCAGCCACCGGCTGATTGCACGAGCGCACGCTCGATGCAGGTCGTGATGCCGTTCACGTAGTTCGCGCGAAGCAGCGTCAGCGTCTGGACATCGGCCATCGGCAGTGCGGACACGTGCCGGAGGGTCGGCATCGGTTCCAACCGCCCGTCTCCGTCATGGAGCAGCGAAAAATTGGCGTAGAAGAACCGCGTCGCCGGATACGCCTGCTGCGACGCCACGAACGTCGCCAGCGCCGTCGGCTCGAAGAGGTCGTCGGATGACAGCCAGCAGATCCAGTCGCCCGTCGCGTGTGCGAGCGCCGCGTTGAGTGCCACGCCGACACCGCCGTTCGGCTGATGGAATGCCCGCACCCTGGGATGCTGCGCCGCGTAGGCATCGAGCACGGATCGTGTGTCGTCCGTGGACCCATCGTTGACGACCAGCACCTCGAAGTCGGTGAAGGTCTGCGCCAGCAGGCTGTCGAGCGCGAGGGGCAGCAACTGCGCCTGGTTGTAGGTCGGCATCAGCACCGAGAAACGCGGGTGTGCTCGACGAACCACTGGCGGGAGCTGCACACCGGGCGTCGGGGTCAGCGTGCGACTCACGTTTGCGACCAGCTGATCGAGCACGCTGCCGAAGCGGCCGCAGTTCTCGTGCGTCACCAGCGCATTGTACTGCTGGCTGCTGGTCGCACCGCCGTACCAGTGGATGCCGATGGCATCCGCCGGCAGTGACGAGAGGTCACCCGGCGCGTGCATCCTGTCGATCACGCGCCAGTCGTAGGCGTAGACGACGTCCATGCTCACATTGAAGCGGCCGATGGCGCCGTGCTGTTCGACGATCGCCGCGTCGGTCGGGTAGGCTTCGTTCAGGAGGTGCGCACCGATGGACTGATAGTTCCGTTCATCGAAGGCCGCCGGTGCGGCGGCCGCGATGCGGGTGAACACGGCAGCGCGCGGGGCGGCGAGGAGGAACCCGATGAAGTGATGGTCGTGATGCCGGCAGTATCCGATCTCCGCATCACGATTCGCCGGCGTGTTGAAGTTCGCCGCCGACATCGGTCGGTGATACACGATGTCGGCATCACTGTAGAGTCCACCCACCGTGGACAGGATCCGCCAGCGGAACAGGTCCGCCTTGAACGTTTCGCGGGCACCCGCGATCCCGGGCCATGCGTCGAAGCTGACTTCGACGAACTGCACATCGGGCAGCGCAAACAGGTCGCGCGTGTAATCACGCCCGAAGAAGTGTGTTCCCTCGTAGCACTCACGGGTGACCCATGCCGCGGCACTGTCGGCAGATGTCACGGTCGCCGGCACGTAGACACGAACCTCCCATTCCGGATTGGCCTGCCGGAAGGAGGCGACGCTCAGATACCGCAAGTACGACGTGCGTTCGCCGCCCCAGTAGAAATGTGCGATCCGCGGGATGCGCGACAGGTGCCACGAGCCGCTGCCCAAGGCGAGGGCTGCCGTGCGCAGCGCCGCGTCGTCGTCAGCATGTGTGGCCAGACGCGCGAACGACTCGTTCAGCGGGAATCGTTCGGCCGCTCGCTCCGCAGCCATCCGCAGCGCATGCACGTCGCCATCCACCGCCGCCGAGACGATCCGCTGGATCTCCCGTTGCGGTGTGAGGCCATGGGACTCCATCGTCGCCTGGGCGCCTGCATCGGGTCCTGCGGACGCGAGGGCCTGCGCACCCGACGCTGCCGTCGGCGCGCTGATACCCGCAGCGGCCGCGAGCTCGGGCCGAAGGCGCAGCAGGTAGCGACCGATCCGTGCCGCTGGCATCACCGAGCCCACGTCCATCAGGCGGCGGTACTCGTCAGCCATCAGCGTGAACGGATCCGGAACGGAGAACGGTGCGCTGACGGGCGCCCCGAAACGCTCCAGCGCCTCCCGCAGTGGGCCAGACAGCTCCGCGGCCAGGAGGTTTCGGAAGCCATGCGCAATGGCATGACACACCGGTGCCGGGTGCGCGCCGTACAACCACAGGCGGAATCGGTCGAGGAGGTAGGGCGTCGGTCCGGTGCCGGCGTACACGTCGGCATCCAGACGCAAGGCCACGCGCAGCGTGTGGTCGAGCGCCACCGAGAGACCCGGCATCGTGGTCAGGTCCAGCGACGGAAACAGCGCGGGAAACTCATGCGACGCGAGAAAGGCCAGATGACTCCTGGCGCTGTCGAACCGGCCTGCGTCCGGCAGCCGCTGCGTATCCTGCCCCTCGTGCACGCGCGTCACTGCGACGACCTCGTCCAGGTAATGCAGCTCGGTCCGCGCCGCCACACGCAGCCAGTAGTCCAGGTCCTGCGCCGACGGGTACGAACCATCGAACGCGCCGACCTCGGCAAACAGCGATCGCTGGAAGCAGACCGTGATGCCATTGACGTAGTTGTAGTGCAGCAGACGGATCACCTGCTCTGCACGACCCGGCAGATCGACCGCACGATTCGCGATCATGCGGCGCGTGCCGGCCGGCTCGTCCAGTAGGTGGAAATCCGCGTGGAAGAACCGCACCTCCGGATTGGCGGCGATACCGGCGGAGAACGTGGCCAGCGCGGTCGGCATGAACAGATCGTCTGCCGAGAGCCAGCAGAACCAGCGGCCGCGCGCATGTGCCGCGGCGGTATTGAGCGCTGACGCCACGCCGCCGTTCGCCTGGCGGATGACGCGGATGCGTGGATCGCGCGCCGCCGCCGACTCGGCCACCGCCAGCGACGCGTCGGTCGAACCATCGTCGACCACGACGACCTCGAAGTCGCCCACGGTCTGCGCACTCAGGCTCGCGAGTGCCGCGCCCAGATAGGAATCATGATTGTACGACGGCACCAGAATCGAGAACATCGGTGCAGGTCGTCCGTCGCGCATGGACCACTTCATCGCCGGAATCTTTCAGTTGAAAAGGTGAAGACGTCGGATGCCGGCACCGGCACCACCGGGGCACACGCAGGCATCGTGCACGGTCAGAGCGAGAGCAGCGTCATCTTCATGAAGCCGTCGACATGCTCCTTGCAGTACTCGAGCAGGCCGTCCACGTCATTCGTCGACTGCGTGTTGTACCGGAGATTGTGAAACTCGCCGACGATGTTCTTGACGATGCCGGTCCGGAACAAGCGCGAACCCCGCAGAATCTCGAACTCTGCGCCCTCACAGTCGATCTTCAGCAACTCGATGGAATCGATGTGGTTCGTCACGATGATCTCATCGAGCGAGATGCAGTCGACCCGGAACGACTTGCCGTCCGCGTGGAAGAACGTGCGAAAGCCATTCTCGTCGGAGCAGGTCGTGTTTCCCCCGGAGAAGTTGGGGTGCAGGTACAGTGTCAGCGATCGCTTGCTGCCGTCCGAGACCGCCATGTTGTGGCACTTGACGTTCGTCAGGCCGTTGATCTTGACGTTCTCGAGCAGCAGCTCGTACACACGGGGATCCGGTTCGAATGCATAGATCGTGGACCGGGGGTTCTGCTTCGCCAGGATGATCGTTGCCACACCGCAGTTCGCTCCGATGTCCACGATGTGCGACCGGATGTCCGCAAAGGTCTCCAGTCGGTACTCGTTCTGATGGATGATCTCCTGGATACATCCCTTGCCCGATGGATCCGCAGCGCTCGTGCAGACGGTGTACGGGTTGTTGTTGTAGATGTACGATGAGTATTCCACGTGGACCTGACTCCGGGAGAAGGACGCGCTGGTGAGGTGGCCTGTGCCGCGTGACGGTACCGAAGGCGGTCGTCGATCAGGCGCGATGTCGTTGAGGGGCGTCCGCCGCAGCATCAGATGCGTGCGGACTGCCGGCCATCGTCATCACATCGGGGTCGCGGGGGAAACCATCGTTGTCAGGTTCACCGCGAAGCATGGGTCATGCCAGAGCGCAACCGCTTGTATGTCATGACCTTACGTGTGACGGATGTCTTCCACGCACGCTGGTCGTCGGCAGTTTCGTCCTCGCTGATTCGGCAGGAAGTGCCGTAAGCACCGTCTGTCGACCTGCATGCACGACGCCCGGAATCAACGGTGAAACCGGCGCACACCCGCGCACCCGCACAGTCATTTTCGCCGGGAACGCGGACGGTTCTGCCGTCCCGACCCATGCAGTTCTTGCCGTGTCGATACCTCACACCGCGCCGCACTCCCACCCGGTCCAGCCGACGGCGATGATCAGTTTCTCCATATCCCATATGGGTTGTTGCCGATCTGCCGACTGCGGCGATCGATGACGGCAGCCCCCTCTCGGCAAACGGCCCGGTTGCTGCAATCGCATGCAGCGAGCACTCAACCGTTTTCCGTCCCGCGAGGGTTGGCGGAGCGCACGGAGTGCGCATCATCGCTCGCCTCCTTTCCCGACGCCGTCGCACGCCACACCGGACTCCTTCGCTCATGTCTTCTTCTGCCGCTGAATACCTCGCGCCGACCACCGATCGGCCGACCCCGGACGCCCTCCTGCAGATCGCCGACGAGTGCTTCAGCCAGGGGTTCGTGGCACTCGCCGAACACCTCGCGACACTCGCTGGTTCTCAGGGGGCACCGGCCGACCACGTCGAGGCGGTGAGGCGGCGGAGCGCAGAAGCACGAGCCGTCGACGCCGCTGCAGTGCGACAGGGCCTGCGGCACGACGAATTCCTCATCCCCTCGATCGAACGGCAGCCTGATGGCACACCGTCCTTCCTGCTCCCCATCCCCGCCAGCGCTGCAGGACAGGCCGAGGTGATGCAGGTGGTCGCGCAGGAAGTGCAGGGCGATGGTGTCGACGCAGAGCTCCGCGTCTTCCTCGGTGCGATGATCGAACCCGGCGACGCCGTGATCGACTGTGATCCCGGTTTCGGGTTCGGCATCCTGTCTGCGGCAACCCGGTATCCGGGCCGCGTCAGTATCGTCTCGCGCGCGGCTGACGACGAACACGCAGGGTTTCTTCGCCGCGCCTTCGCCGCCAACGGTCTGTACGACGTCGCGATCGACGCCCCGGTCGATGGCGGGCCGCAGTCGCTCGGCGTCATGCTGCAGAATCCCCTGCTTGCCGCCGCTCACCGCGTGCTGATCCACGCCGGCCAGGCCGATGACGTCGAAGCACTGCTCCCCGAGCTGCAGCAGTCGGTCCGCCACCCACGCGTCGCGGCGATCGTCTGGAGCATCGGGTCGGATGACACCACGCTCCGCGTCGCCAGCGCGCTGGCAGCGCTTGGCACGCAGCACTTCGTCGTCGCGGCCGACGCCGACGGCACACTGCTCGTGCCGCAGCACGCCATGCCCGGCGCGACGATCATCGTGTCGCTCACCGCTGCGGCGCTCTCCGAGCGGCAGGCGGCATGAGCGCGCCCGCACGACTTCGCCCACGCACCGCGCCGCGCACGACGACCTCCATCGTCGCGGCCGACAAGGCAGTGACCGTCGCCGCCGACTCCGAGTTCAGCCGCGCACTCACCACCCTGATCGCGCGCGAAGGTATCCGTACCGTCATCGAGACCGGCACCTATTTTGGGACCGGCACCACGGCCACCATCGCCCGCGCGCTGAAGAAGGGTGGTGACGGCGGCGTCTGCTACAGCATCGAGGTGAATCCGCGACATCACGCCGTGGCGCTGCAGCACCTGCGTCGCGATGGGCTGCTCGACGTGGTCCGTCCGCTGCTGGGCCTGTCGGTGCCACGAAGTCTGTTGCCGACTCCGGACGACATCCGCCGCACCACGATCGACGACGTCGCCGGCAGCACGGTGATTGTCGATCATGACGAGACCGACCGCGTGGCGAAGTACATGGGTGAGACGCACAACCCCGGCGTCCCCGACAACCTGCTCGCCTACGCACTGCAGGCGGTGGACTACACGCCCGGACTCGTGCTCCTCGACAGCGGTGGTCACATGGGCTACGTCGAGTTTCAGTATCTCCTCGACCGGCTCACGTCACCGACGGTCATCGCACTGGACGACATCAGGCACGTCAAGCATTCCCGAAGCTGGGCCTTCATCAAGCGCGATCCCCGCTTCAAGGTCCTGGTGGAGTCGGGCGAAAAGTTCGGGTTCGGCATCGCGAGGTTCACCCCCGCACCGCTGGCGCCGCGGCGCCTCCTCTGGATCCGCACCGACGCGGTCGGCGACACCATCTGGGCCAGCGGCATGCTTGCGGCCGTGCGACAACACTGGCCGAAGGCGCACATCACCGTGCTGTGCAACACGCAGACGCACCCGCTGCTGGAGGTCAACCCGGCCGTCGATCAGTGCATGGTGATCGACAAGGACCGCGCGTTCCGCGAGCCCGAGTACCTGCAGAACTTCTGTGCGGCGATCCGTGCCGCGAATCACGATCTCGTGCTGGTGAGCCACTTCTCGCGCGAGACGCTGATCGACCTGCTCGCGCGCGCCGCTGGCGCGCCGGTGATCGGCTACGACGGCAACGAGAATCTCTTCCGCACCGGCGAGAAGGCGCTCACCGATCAGTTCTATACGAAGCTGGTCCCTGCACCGTCGCACGCGCGACACGAGGTTGGGCGCCACCGTCACTTCCTCGAGTCGATCGGGGTGCCGGCGGGCGACATGCTGCCGATGATCACCGTCACCGATGCCGACCGCGCCGCTGCAGAAGCCCTGTACGAACGGCACGGCCTCGTTCCGGAACGGACCATCGTGCTCGTGGCCGGTGTGGGTCGTGCCCATCGTGTGTATACCGGCTACGGCACGGCCATCGGTGCGCTCTGCCGCCAGCATGGTCTGAAGATCGCCGCCGTCGGTACCAGCGATGACCGGGCACTGGTTGCTGCCAACACACAGGGACTCGATGACATCACCGTCGATCTCACCGGGCAGACGTCTTTGCGCGAACTGGCAGCCTTCGTGGCCCGCGCACGGATGGTCGTCGGCGCCGAGACCGGCACCACCAACCTCGCCAGCGCACTTGGCATTCCCACCGTCGTGCTCATGGGCGGTGGAGACTTCGGCCGCTTCCTCCCTGCCACACCCAACGACGTGATCGCCTGCCTGCCGCTGGCCTGCTACGGCTGCGGCTGGAAGTGCACCTTCTCGCGCGAGCACTGCATCCGCGATGCCATGCCCGACGTGCTCGGGGCAGCCTTCGCGGCGGCACTCGCCGGACCTGCGGCAAGATCGCGCGTGTTCGTGCCGACACCACGTCGGATCACGAGCCACCGCGACCTGCCACCGATCGGCGACGTGCGCCAGTGGCTCGGCGATGACATCGCCGACGTCATCGAGGTGGACGCAGGTCGCGCATGAGACGCGGGCCCGTCCAGCGCACCGTGCCCGGCGCGGCACCCACGGAGCGGGACCACACGGTGCCCTCGGGCGACAGTTTTGTTGCATCATGGCACGAAGCCGGGCGCGCGTTGCAGAGCGCCCGGCGCGGGGCGATGCTCTCGGCGACCGACGCCGACCGTGCCGTGCCTGCGGCCATCGGGCAGGCCAGGATCGTGTCCTTCGACGTGTTCGACACCCTCGTCACCCGCAGCTGCGCCGCTCCGTCCGATGTCTTCCTGTTCCTGAAGCTGGAGTCGCCGTTCGACGCACTCGAGCTGTCGCCCGACGAGTTGCACGCGCACCGACAGGCCGCGGAACACGACGTGCGGCGTGCGCGGTTCGCTGCATCCCGTCGTGACGGTGAGGTGACGCTGTCGGAGATCCACGCCGCACTCGCCCGCCGACTCAACCTCCCTGATGGCGCGCCGCTGGCCGCCGCCGAACTCGCCGCCGAACGACGGCTCCTGCGCGCGAACCCGCGCGTCTGTTGCTGGCTCGATCACGCGCGACGTGCCGGTGCCCGGGTGCTGGCGATCTCCGACACCTGGTACTCCGCCGCAGAGCTGCACGGCCTGCTGACGTTCGCCGGCATCGACATCGCACCCGACGACATCATCACCTCCGCCGATCATCGTGTCACGAAACAGGAAGGCGCCCTGTTCGGCATCGCGAAGGAACGCATCGGCGCCGACGTGTCGGCGTGGCTGCACATCGGCGATCACCCGGTGAGCGATGAACAGACGCCGCGACGACTGGGTATCGCGACGATCCTGCATCCGTTTGACGGGGCACACGCCTCGTCGGTGACCGGCGCGTCACTGGCCGCCTCGGTACGGACGGGACTCGTGGCGGCAGCACGCCATCGCCCCGAGCGGGCTGCCTGGCGCATCGGATACCGCACCCTCGGCCCGCTGATGCTCGGCTTCGCCCAGTGGATCGGCGCGCAGGCACGGACGCATGCCGCACGACGCGTGGTCTTTCTCCTTCGCGATGGATTGCTCTTCGAGCGCATCTGTCGAATCGCGGCCGTGTTGCCGGGTGACGTCGAGGTGTCGGTGCTGCCATCGTCCCGCCGTGCCGCGCTGCTGCCGGCGTTGCTCACCGATCCACAGTGGACGCTGCCACAACTGCTGGCCGGCGTCGGACTGCGTCCCATTCGTGAGTATCTCGATCGCCTGGGCGTCGACTCCGCCCAGTTCCGTTCATCGCTTGCCCGTGCCGGCATCGCCGACCTGGACCGCCTCGTCGACGCGAGGCTTCCTGCGGACAACGCACTCGTGCAGCGGCTCTTCACCGCACCGGATGTGCTCCGGTCGCTCACCGCGGTGGCCATGCGGGAGCGTGATGCGCTGCTGCTCGCACTGCAGCGGGGTGGTCTGCGCGACGCGACGCCATCACTGGTCGTTGACCTTGGCTGGAATGGCACCATCCAGAAGGCCCTGCATCGCGTCGTCACGGCCGCCGACCGACGAGCGCCCGCCTGGCACGGATGTTATCTCGCCACATGGCCGGGGATCGTCACCGGAGCGCCCGACGGAATGCACGCCGACGGGTTTCTGAGCCACGCCGGTACCCCGGCGCACCGGCAGCGCGCGCTCGCCGTCGGGCGCGAGTTGCTGGAGGTGCTCTGTTCCTCCTTCGAGGGTTCGCTGCTGCACTTCCGCGGTACCGATGCGCATCCGGTGCTGGCACCGTACGAGTTCGACGACGTGCATGCGGCCACGGTTCGTGCCGTGCACGATGGTGCGGCCGCATACGCGGCTGAGCATGTCGCCGTGTTGTCCTGCGAGCGTGGAGTGTTGACGCCCGACGAGGCGCTCGCCGACTGGCTGCGGCTCACGCACACCCCCACCGACGAGGAAGCGCGCCTCCTCGGTGCGCTGTCGCACAGCGACAACGTGGGATCCCAGACGAGTCGGCGACTCGCGACCTTCACGGCCCCGGCCTCGGATTGCGAGGGGCTGATTGGCGACCACGCCATGGCCTACTGGAAGCAGGGGCTGCTCGCCCAGCGCAGTGCGCAGGGCGCCGCACTGGGCGCCATGCTCTGGTTTGCCGAAGACGACTCGCCCGCCTGACTGGCCCTGTCTGACGCTTACCTGGCGACGCTGCCCAGATAACACCGCGCCGTTGCGGTGAGTCGGGCGATGGCGGTGGCTTCCCAGATCCCGCGCGGTCGTGCACCAGCAGCAGGCGACACCGGCTGCCGGCGCCACCACGCGGCGCGCACCGCGAACACGGCTGCCCCGCCGGCCATCCATGCCACCACGCTGGTGTCCGTCGGCACCGTTGGTTCGGGGTCGCGGAACAGGATCACCGCATCGTGATCGGCCGTCAGCAACGTCTCGAGCCACGTCATCTGTGCTCCACGAAGCGGCGCGGCTCCATCGGCGACCACGAACCACTCGCATCCCGCCGCCTCCGCACGCGCTGCGGCCGCACTGAACAACTCGTCCCCGTTCAGCACCGCCGGCCATGCATCCTCGCACCGGAGCGCCTTCGCGCCGAACTCCTGCACGGATTCCTCCGACCGCGCGAACCAGTCGCGGAGCGTTGCGACCGTGCCATCCAGCGTCCACCGCGCGCGCTGCGACCAGCGACCGGCCTCGCCCAGTGCGCGGCGCCGATCGGGAGCGGCCAGCAAGGCGTCGACCGTGGCCGGAATGGCCTCGAGCGTGGTGAGCACTCCCCCGTCGAGCTCCGATGCGAGGTCCACCGCTGGCGTGCAGACCCATGGCAGGCCGACCGACATCGCCTCGAGCAGGACCAGTCCCGCCCCCTCCGACTGCGACGGGAAGAGGAGCAGGTCACTGCCGGCCATCGCTTCCAGTACCTCGTGACGAGGCAGGCCGTCGAGCCATAGACAATCCCGGCGCGCCAGAATCTCGTCGCTGAAGGCCAGTCCGTACTCGGGGGTACCGGTATAGATGTCGCCGATGAAGACGAGGCGCCGACCCGGCACCTCGGGCAGCATGCGAAGCATCTCGACCTGGAACTTGAGTGGTGCGATCAGGCCCACGCACAGCAGCACCGACTCCGTGGGGGCCAGCCCGTGGCGCGTCCGAAACGCGTGCGGCGCGATGGGTGGGAGGGGCGGGATTCCGATGCGGACGAGCTCGCAGGGGATGCCCCACGCGCGAAGCAGGCCGGCCGCCGGGGACGACTCGAAAAAGACACCGACGCGGTCGTATCGCAGGACGAGCTGGCGGCAGAGCGCGGCGAGTGCGGCGTCGCTGCGGACGGCGTCGAGGTCGGCGTTGTTGACGTTGACCAGCAGGGTGGTCTTGAACGGTCCCGGATACGCGCCGACACCATCGATGAGTCCGCTGCGGAGGTCGAGCAGCACGACGAGTTCGTCAGCGCCCCATTTGGCCAGCGCATCGAGTGCCTGCTGCCAGACGACCAGCGGCACGACGGTGCCGGGCATGCCGGGCCGATCCACGGAGGAGCGATTGGCGACATCGAGAAAGAGCAGTTCCACCGCGTCGCCCGCGCGAACGAACCCCGCGGCCATCTCCCTTCCGAGCACCTCAGTTCCACCACGATCATACCAAAATTGCGACAGTATCGCGACATGACGCTGCTTCTTCACCGCAGCGCCGTCATTCACGCCACGACCCCCCGCATCCGCTGCCGCATCGCCCGCAGACTCGGCATCATCCAGATCACCCGAGCCGACTCCGGCCCGATCGATTGCTCCGTCTCCAGACACGCCCCGCTCAGCAGCGCCGCCGCCAGCGCCGTGGGCGGCACCAACGCCGACGCACCCGGAGCGTCGTCTGCGCCCGTGCCATCGCGCTGCGCCTCGAACTGCACCACCAGCTGCTCCGCTGTGCCCGAATACCGGACACGCACCACGCCATTCGGCGCCGCATACCCCTTCAGTGCCGTCAGCAGCACCAGCGTGGCGTGCACCAGCGACGACTCCGGCGCCAGCACCGGCGGCGCATCGCTCGACCCCTCCAGATACACCGGAATCTGACCGAGACTCGCGTGAGTCCGATGCAGCTGGATCGCCGACGCGATCACGTCGCGGATCAGCAGCGGCATCGGCTCCGACGCCGCAGCGAACGGCAGGGCACGAAACTGCCGCAGCTGCTCCGACAACCGTTCCGTTTCGCGGGTCAGGCCGGTGGTGATCGCATCACCCAGCGGCCGCCGCGGGTCCAGCGATTCCACCGTGGCGCCCAACGCCAGCGCACGATTGTTCAGTGAGTGGCCGAGTCCCCGGATGATGGCGTCGATGGTCTCGAACCAGGTCACCACATCCGGCCACGCCGGCTCACGCGTTCGCACGCCGCTCACCCGACGCGCCGGCGGCGAACCAGTCCGACAGTCCAGCCCGCGACAAAACCGGCCGATACTCCCAGTCGGAAGGCGACCCATGGTCGTCCGCTGACCCTTTGCCTGGACTTACCACCCGTGTTCCTGATCATCGGCCTCGTCGTCGTCCTCGGATCCGTCATCGGCGGATACGTGATGCACCATGGCAAGCTAGCCGTCCTCTGGCAACCGACGGAGTTCATCATCATCCTCGGCGCTGGTATCGGCGCGCTGATCATGGCGAATCCGCCGGCGGTGCTCAAGCATATCGGGTCGGGCGTGCTCGGGCTGCTCAAGCCGAACCCCTTCGACAAGAAGGCCTATGGTGAGCTGCTGCAGGTCCTCTTCCAGATCTTCAACAAGGCCCGCAAGGATGGACTCGTCGGCCTCGAGTCGCACATCGAGGATCCGGCCAAGAGTGACATCTTCGGCAAGTACCCCGGCTTCATGCACCACCCCCACGCCGTGTCCCTGCTGGCTGACACGCTCAAGGTGCTGCTCACCGGCACGATCGAGGATCACAATCTGGCCGAGATCCTCGACATGGATCTCGACCAGCATCATCACGAGGCGAGCCTCGTGCCCAACGCGATTGCCGTCGTCGGCGACGGCATGCCGGCATTCGGCATCGTGGCCGCCGTGCTCGGCGTGATCATCACCATGGGCGCCATTGGTGGTCCACCGGCGGAAATCGGCGCGAAGGTCGGTGCCGCGCTCGTCGGAACGTTCGTCGGCATCCTGCTCTGCTACGGCTTCTTCGGCCCGCTCTCGAAAGCCATCGAGTATCGCAATGCCAGCGAGCATGCCTATCTCATGTGCATCAAGACCGCACTGCTCAGCTTCGCGCGCGGTGACGCCCCGATGACGGCCGTGGAATTTGCACGCCGCAACATCGAACCTGGCGACCGCCCGACGTTCGCCGAACTCGAGGAGCTCGCGAAAGCAGCCAAGGCCGCGTAATGGCCGGCAAGGATGGCAAGAAGATCGTCATCGTCAGGAAGAAGTCCGGGGGCCACGGCGGTCACCACGGCGGCGCCTGGAAACTCGCGTACGCCGACTTCGTCACCGCGATGATGGCGTTCTTCCTCGTCCTCTGGCTCGTCGGCCTGGACGACGAGACGAAGCAGGCCGTGCAGAACTACTTCGAGAACCCCGTCGGCGTGAAGAAGGGATACAGCAGCGGCTCGTCGCCACTCTCGTCGGGTGCCTCACCGGCCAAGGTGTCGAAGACGGCCATCAAGCTGATGGTGCGCAAGGTGGAGGAAGATGCCTTCAAGGACTTCAAGTCCCGCATTGCCGCACGCATCGACAGCAACCCCGCGCTCAAGTCACTGAAGAACTCGATCGAAATCATCATCACCAAGGATGGTCTTCGCATCGAGCTGGTGGAGAAGGGCAGCGGCGACGACTTCTTCCCGACGGGATCCGCCACCCTTCGCCCGAAGGCGGTCGCAGCGATCGCGCTCATCGCCGAGGAGCTCGGGCTGCTGACCAACCCGCTCATCATCGAAGGGCACACGGACGGCGCGCCGTTCGGGATGGGGGGCAGCTACACCAACTGGGAGCTCAGCGCCGATCGCGCCAACGCAGCACGCCGCATCGTGGTCGCCTCCGGGGTGGCCAACACGCGGCTCGTGCAGGTCCGCGGCCTCGCCGATCGCGACCTGCGCAATCCCAACGATCCGTTCGACCCCACCAACCGGCGCATCTCGCTCTTCCTGCCCTTCCATGTCAACGACGAGGAGTCCACCCCCGTCGCCGATGCCCCCAACGCCACCGGCCCGCCAGCCAAGACCTGAGCACGGCTCGATCGGTACGAAGCGCGCTCCCCCGACCGAATGTCCGGCACCGAACTCCGCTCACACGGAGTCGCGGTGCCACGGAGGAACGGCGAGAAGGCTCTTGGTGCGGAAACTCCGCTCACACGGAGCCGCGGTGCCACGGAGAAAAGCAGGAACAACTCCAGACGCAGAAAGGCTGGTGGATCTGCTCCCCTCGGGATTGCAGCTCCACCAGCCTTTTCGCCGTTCCTCCGTGGCACCGCGGCTCCGTGTGAGTGGAGTTGCTGTGCGTGGAGTTGCTGTGCGTGCGTTGCCCCCGATCCGATCGAACAGGACCCGCAACGGTGCTCACCCCGTCGTCTTCACCTGCTCGATCGCCCAGCCCAGTGCCGCCGGATAGTGCGCCGCGATCTGCACCAGCGCGCGGTCGTCGTTGCCCGTCACCTGTTCCACGCGATCCCAGTCGCCCACTTCGTACGCCTCGAGTCCCGCCAGCAGCGGACCGTGCGGCCCCGTGCGCTCGAGCAGCGCCGCCGACACCGACTCCGACAGCTGCAGCGTGGCGATCACATCGCGCATCGGCGCCTGCAGCAGCACGTGCAGCATCGAGAACATGCCCACCAGGAACCGCTGGTCGCGATCGCCCGGGTCACTCATCAGCTCCAGCAGACGGGCACGGGTGAGACTCAGCTTGAACAGTTCGCGCTGACGCGCGCCGCCATTCGAGAAGCTCGCCATCACCAACAGCGTCAGCCAGCGCTCCAGCTGTGTGCGACCCAGCAGGCGCAGCGCGTGCGGAATCGACTCGATCCCCGTGAAACCCATCGCCGCGCTGTTGACGATGCGCAGCAGCTTGAACGTCATCGCCGGATCGCGCTTGATCGCCTGCTCCACCTGCTGCGTCGGGGTCTTCTCGTTGCGCACGAGGTTCAGCAGCTGCAGCGCGCTCGACTCCGCCGCTGACAGGTCGCGCTTGGTGACGGTCTCCGGCTGGCAGTAGAAGTAGCCCTGAAAGAGCGTGAACCCGATCGAGGCGCAGGCCGCGCGCACGGCGTCGGTCTCCACGCGTTCGGCCAGCAACTTCACGTTGAAGACCTTCAGCTTTGCCACCAGCGGCTTCAGCTCCTCGATGCTGCGGCCCTGCACATCCACCTTCACCATGTGCACCAGCTGCAGCAGTGGCTCCCACTTCGCATCCCACACGAAGTCGTCGAGTGCGATCTGGTAGCCGCGCTTCTTCGCATCGGCCACCGCCGCGATGACATCCGCATCCGGTTCGACATGCTCGAGAATCTCGAGCACCACTGCCTTCGGATCGAGCAGTTCCCACGCCCGCTCGATGATCAGGTCGCGTGAGAGATTGATCCACACGCGCTCACCTTCGGTGAGCCGCTCGAGCCCGATGCCGAGCACGGCCTGCACCACCGTGGTGGACGCCATGACGGTGGGAGTGGCACCACGCGCCGACGTCGCATCTTCGGCGTGACGGTACAACAACTCGAAGCCGACCAGCTTCTGGCGGTCATCAAAGATCGGCTGACGTGCAACGATGGCGTCGGACATGGGGAAGTCGGCAGCAGGGCGGGCTCCGGCCCGCGGACGGCGGACCGGATGTTTCGTCTCCCTTCTCAGTATCGGACGCACCCCCGGTGGGCTTGCCTGTACCCCCAAGCCCGGCGACCCTTCGCACGATGCTCCCTGCCGATGTCACGCCAGTGCTCCCCCCCGCGCCCGGTGCCGTGGCCGGTCCGGGGGCCCCAGCCCCACCTGCAGTCCCTGCGGCGATCCTCGTCCGGAACTTCAGCAAGCGCTACGGCAACGTGGCCGCGGTGAAGGGCCTCGACCTCGAAATCCCCCCCGGCGAGATCCTCGGCCTCGTCGGCCCCAACGGCGCCGGCAAGACCACCACCCTGCGCGCGCTCGCCGGCATCCTCCGCCCCACCGAGGGCAGTCTGAGCATCGCCGGCTACGACCTCGCCGTGTCGCCGGTCGAAGCGAAGCGGCGCCTCGCGTTCATCCCCGACGAGCCGCACCTCTTCGATTACCTCACCGTCGAGGAGCATCTCCGCTTCACCGCGCGCCTCTACGGCGTGCCTGACGCCGACGCACGCATTCCCGACCTGCTCGCCGAGATGGAGCTGACCGAGAAGCGGAGCGTCCTGCCCAGCGAACTCTCCCGCGGCATGAAGCAGAAGCTGTCGGTGGCCATGGCACTGCTGCACGACCCCGCCGTCCTGATTCTCGACGAGCCGCTCACCGGCCTCGACCCCGCCGGTATCCGCCGCATGAAGGACACCATCCGGCGGCGCGCCGAACGCGGTACGGCGGTGATTCTCAGCTCCCACCTCCTCAACCTCGTCGAGGAGCTCTGCACCCGGCTGCTCCTGCTGCGCCGCGGCGAAATCGCCGCACTCGGCACGATCAGTGACCTGCGTGCCATGCACCCCGAGCTCGCCACCGCGTCGCTCGAGGATCTGTTCATCGCACTCACCGACGACCAGCGCCCCATCGGTCCGGCGGCGTGAGCACCGCCACCGCGCAGCCGTGGCGCGCACTCTGGTTCCTGTATTCCCGCAGCTGGCAGAACCGCATCCGCCTGCAGCTGCGACGCCTGCGGCAACCACGGTACATGGTCGGCGCGCTGGCCATGTCGGCCTATGTCGTTTCGCTGCTGCTGCGACCCAGCGCCGACGTGGTCGCGGCCGCCGACCTCACCCTCCTCGACGTCCGCCAGCTCCTCGCCATCGCCGGCATCGCACTCGCCCTTGGCGCCTGGTGGCTGGCCGCACCCACCGACAACGCCCTCGCCTTCAGCCCCGCCGAGGTCTACTTCCTCTTCCCGGCACCGGTGAAGCGGCGCACGCTGGTGCAGGCACGCCTGTTCAGCGTGCAGGCCGTTCTGCTGGTTCAGGTGCTGATCTGGACGCTGTTGCTGCGCCGCGGCAGCGGTGACCTCAACGGCGTGTTGCGCGCCACAGGTCTCTGGATCCTGTTCACCACCGTCTCGCTGCATCGGCTCGGCGCCACGCTGGCGCGAACGCACGCCCCCGATGCACCGCGGCGAAAGCCGGTCGCCCGATCGATCGCGGTGCTCTACATCGCCGTCCTCGCGATGCTGGTGGCCCTGACCGCCGGCTCTGCCCTCGACACGTGGCGCACGGCGATCGGTGACGGCGCCACCGATGCCGCACGCGTGCTCGGTCGCATGATGGCCGGACGATTGGCGGTGCAGACCATCCTCGACGCCCCGCTGGTGCACGCCCTGCTCTGGCCGATCCGTGCCGTCACGGCACCCGCGTTCGCGCCCGACGCGGCCACCTGGCTCTCCGCCATACCCAGCGCCCTGGCGGTGCTGCTGCTGCACTACCTCTGGATCCTGCGCGATCCGCAGCCGTTCGAGGAGCTCGCGGTCGGCTCCAGCGCCCGTTTTGCCGACCGCGTCGCCCGCATGCAACGCGGCGCGGCCTCGGCACGCACCCGCAACGTGCGCATCGGCTGGACGCTGGCGCTGCATGGCCATCCCGCCGTGGCACTCGCCTGGAAGAACGTCACGGCGGCGACGCGCACCTTCCGGGCTCGTCCGATCCTCGTGACGATCATCATCGTGGTGGCGGTCGTCGTCTTCACCAGTCGCAATGAGTCCGGCAATACCGGTGGTCTCGCGCTGCGCTCGGCCTTCGCCACCACCTTCCTCAGCATCTTCGTCGCGTCGGTGCTCACCGCACCGGCCTGGTTCCGCCTCGACCTGCGACACGATCTCGCGCATCTGCCCTTCCTCAAGACCGCACCGCTCCCGGCGCACACCATCATCGCCACGGAAATCCTCACGGCGGCGGCGATCACGACCCTCGCCATGGCGGTGCTCTTCGGCCCACCCGCCTACCTGTTGTTGCGCAGCATCGGCGGACCGCTGGGCAGCGGTGGCCTGTTGCTGGCCATGCTGGGCGCGACGCTCGCGCTCGGCGGAGTGAACCTCCTGCACGTCACGCTGTACAACGCCGTCGCACTCTGGCTCCCAGCCTGGGTCCCGCTCAATCAGGGAGGAGCCAGTACGGGTGGGGCCTCGGTGGTCGGTCAGGTGTACATCACGCTGCTCGGAATCATCACCTCGCTTGGTGTGCTGCTTGCCCTTCCGGCTGGTGCGGCCTGGGGGATCATGACGCTGCTCCTCCCGCACCTCTCCGTCATGCTCGTCGCCGCGTTGTGCCTGGTCGTGGCACTGGCGATCATCACCCTCGAGTGGCTGGGGCTGGCCCGACTGCTCGGCAAGGCGCTCGACCGGCTCGAACCGTCGGACATACCCTCGCTGCAAGCCTGAGTCGCGCCCAACCCAAGACGGTTACCTTCCGGCATGTTCGAAGACGACGCAGAAGAGCGCCCCGACGGGGCAGATCCGTTCCACGGTGAGGATTCGGGCGACGATGAGCGCCCCGCCGTGTTCGTGACCACCACCACGGCCATCCCGATCAAGGTCGAGCGGATGGAAGACGAGCGCGCGCCGGAAGGGGTGTGCCTTGGCGCCTACATCGGCGAGCGGCTCGTCGCGCGCTGCGCCATGCCCCAGGAAGCGATCGATCACCTGCTCCGTCTCGATCTCTTCGCCGACCCGGTCACCCTCGGCCTCTTCGCCTACGAGGAGGAGCCGGGGCTGCAGTGCCGCCTCTTCGCACTCGTCCCCCCCGACAAGCTCAAGGACTCCGATTCCTCCGAGGAGCCGTGGAAGGAGAGCATCCCGAGCTACGAGCAGACGCTGAACACCGACGACGCGGAAGGCGACGGCGAGTTCTTCGGCGAGTCGGACGAGAACGGCGAGCGGAGCCGCATGGAAACCGTGCTGCTCGGCCACATCGTCCGCTTCGACAGCGACCGAAAGCACACCGACGATCTCGCCGCCGAAGCGGTGGACATCCTGCAGAAGATCATCGTCGGCGGCCCGCTCGACGAAGCCGACAGCAAGGCCATCGACGACCTGCTCGACTCGCTCTGACCGCAGTCGGCAGGCGTGTACCGAAGGCAACAGCGACTGCAAACTGCTGAATCGCAGAACGGCACAGCCGCTGAACGGCAACGGCAACAGCCTGACGCAAAACAGCGCTAGGACGGACAGCCGCAAAACAGCTCTCTCGGCCGTCCGCTCGCGAAGCCAACCTCCTCAGCGCGCGGGAGTACGGCTGATTGAAGGGAACTGCCACTGCGAGCGCAGTTCCCCCCAAAAACCGTCATCTCGATTCGCAGCGACGCGAGCGCGTCGGACACAGCGACCGCATGCTGTTTTGCGGCTGTCCGTCCTTGCGCTGTTTTGCGTTAAGCCGTTGCCGTTGCTGTTCAGCGGTTGTGCTGTTCCGCGGCCGTGCGGTTCCGCGATTTGCGGTTCGCGGTTCGCCGCTACGAAAGCTGCATCACGTCGTACCGCTCACGGAACACGTTCATGTGATGCAGCTCGTGCCCTGCGATCATGTACGCGAGCGCCCGCACGCTGACCGCCCCACCTGATGCCGTCCCGACGCGATCGAACGCGTCGTCCGCCATGTTCTCGAACAGCATGATGGTCGACGCATGCACCGCCATCATCTCGCCGAGGATCTGCTCCAGCGGGATGTCGTCGTATCGGGCGTTGCCGACGAACAGGTTCTCGTCGAACCCCGGCAGCGCCGTCTGGTCGCCGCGCGCGATGCGCAGTGCGCGGTAGGCGAACACCCGCTCCGTGTCGATCATGTGCCCGACGCTCTCGCGGATCGACCACTTCCCCGAGGCGTAGCGATGATGCTCCTGCTCCGGCGTGATCGTGCGCAGCGCGCGAAAGTTCGCGTCGAAGATCACCGGCAGCAGCCGCCGCAGGTCGCCGTCCGGCACCAGATCGATGTACTTCCGGTAGTACGGCGGATGACTCTCCGGCTCTGGCCGCGCAAAGTACAGCTCCTCATCCCGCGGGCTGGTGATCTCGATCATCGCACACCCGCCGGCGACGCCTGCAGCAGGTCGAGCAATTCGATGTCGAAGATCAGTGTCGCCATGCGCGGAATCGGACCCTGACCGATGTCACGGTAGCCGAGCTTCGGCGGCACCACCAGCCGGCGCTTGCCGCCCACGCGCATGCCACGCACCCCCTCGTCCCACGCACCGATCACCTGCCCGATGCCGATCGTGAAGTAGAACGGCTCCTGCCGCTCCACGCTGCTGTCGAACTTGAAGCCGTCGGCGAGATAGCCCGTGTAATGCACCTTGGCCGTCGCCATCGAGTCGGCCACGGCGCCGGTGCCCACCACCACGTCGTGCACGTACAGGCCGCTCGGGCGCCGTTCGGCGGAGTCGAGCTTCACCTGCAGCGAAGGCGCATAGGTCAGGGCTTCCGGCTGTCCGGAGACCGAGGGCTTCGCGGGTGGCCCTTCCTTGCAGGCGGCGATCAGCGCGGCCGCGGCCAGCGCACGGGAAAAACGGGAGAGAATCGTCATGCGGGAAAGGCTAGCGGAGCCAGCAACGGTACGCGACCGTCGCACGATGCCTTGCCCCATGCTGCAAAGGCCCGCACGTTAGCTCCCATGCCCTATGGATTCACCGACATCGAGACCCCCGTGCCGCTGGTCGATCTCGATCGCCTCGCGGTGAATCTGGATCGCATGGCTGCCTACGCCGCCCTGCACCAGCTCGCCCTCCGGCCGCACGTCAAGACGCACAAGTCCAGCCGGATCGCGGCCGAACAGATGCGCCTCGGCGCCATTGGGCTGACCTGCGCCACGCCGCGCGAGCTGCAGGTCATGAGCGAAGTCACCGACGACATCTTCCTCGCCCATCCACCACTTGGTGCGAAGATCCGCCGCGTGTTGACGTTCGCCCGCGACGTGCAGCTGCGGGTCTCCCTCGACTCGCACGCCGCCATCGAGGAACTCGGCGCAGCGTGCCGCCAGCGCGACCAGACCGTCGATGTGCTGGTCGAGGTCGATTTCGGCATGAAGCGGATGGGCGTTTCCGATCCGAGCGACGCCGTCCGGCTGGCCGGCGCCATCCGGCGTCAGCCAGGCCTGCGCTACCGCGGCGTCTGCTTCTACCCCGGCCACATCCGCCAGTCGGTCACGCAGCAGGAAGGCCTGATCGAGCTCCTCAGCGGCGACCTGCACAACGTGCTCGCCTCGCTCGACCATGCCGGCTTGCCGGCTGAAGTGGTCAGCGGCGGCTCCACGCCGGCGGCGTTTCGCATGCACCTCATTCCGGGCCTGACCGAGATCCGTCCCGGGACCTACGTCTTCAATGACCGCGACACCTTCGCGATGGGCGCCTGCGCCTGGGATGACTGCGCCATCACCGTGCTCGCGACGGTGATCAGCGATGCCGTCCCCGGTCAGGTGGTGATCGACGCCGGCGTCAAAGCCCTCGGCCGCGAACCGATCCGCGGGCAGGAAGGCCGTGGCTACGGCGCCGTGCTGGATCATCCCGAGGTCAACGTCGCCCGCATGAGCGAGGAACACGGGATTCTCGATCTCAGCGACTCCCTCTGGCAGCCGAAGGTCGGGGATCAGGTGCGCATCGTTCCCAACCATGCCTGCATCGTCACACACCTCTTCGACGCGATGCTCGGTGTCCGGGGCGACATCGTGGAGACGTGGTGGCACGTCGGTGCACGCGGCCGTCACAGCCCGGAACTCGCACCGGCGCCGCTCTCGATCTGACCCGCAGCCCGGACCATGTTCGCCCTGCACATCGTCTGCCCGGTCAGCCCGGCTGTCGCCAGCGCGGGGCGTCGGGATCGGGCTCCACGAACACCGCCGTCCCGTAGCAGAGCACCTCGGTCACGCCCTTCATGATCTCGGTCGCGTCGTAGCGCACCCCGATCACCGCATTGGCCCCCAGATGCCCTGCGTGACTCACCATCATGTCGAACGCCTCCCCGCGCGTCTGCTCGCAGAGCCTCGTGAACGCCGTGATGTTGCCGCCCACGATCGTCTGCAGCGACCCGCCGATGGTCCCGAAGATCGACCGCGACCGCACGATGATCCCGCGCACGATCCCGAGGGTCTTCGTCACCCGATACCCCTCGATCGTGAACGTCGTCGTCGTCATCTCGTGTACCATCCCCGCCTCGCTGGCTGGTGTGCGCTGAACCCGCGCCGGCGTCCGCAGCGCAGTGCAGCATAATCCAATGCCATCCGGCGTGCCGTCAACCGAGAACGGCACGTCGGGGAACGGCACATCGCAGAACAGCACAGCCGCTGAACGGCTCTCTCGGGCTCGCTACCGCTTGGCCGCGATCCCTGCACTACGAAGCATCGAATGAGGAGGGGAACTGCACTCGCGGAGGCAGTTCCCCCAAAAAACGCCGATGCCTCGCAGCGCCAGGAGGGTGGCCAATGGAGAGAGTGCTCAGCGGTTTTGCGTGTCTGTGCTCCTTTGCGTTGAAGCAGTTCAGCAGTTGCCGTTCCGCGGTCGTGCAGTTCCGCGGCGGTGCAGTGCTGCGATGTGCCGTTCGCGGTTGGCAGCACACCAACCCCGATCGGATCGCGTCAGATGTTTGCGGCTCAGAGATGAAGACGGAGTGTGATCAAGTGAGCGCCAGCGGAGTCCGAGACTGTGACAGACTGTGACTCACCTCGTTCGCCAACGCCGCCAGACGCCGAAGTTTGCCCGCACCACCGACGCGCAGCGGTCCGGTGCCGGTGTCTCGTCACCCCGGGGGCCGCACGCCGCCGAGCCGTATGCCGTGTTCGACGCGCTCTCGGACATCGTCTGTGTCAGCACACTTGACGGTACGCTTCGCTTCCTCAACCGTGCCGGACGCGAGCTCCTCGGCTATGTGGACGATGACGCCGCGCTGATCGGCTGCATCTTTCCCGCACACACCCCGGCCGCCCGCGCGCTGCTGCTGGATGAGGTCATTCCCGCCGCGTTACGGCAAGGGCGCACCACCGGTGACACCGCGCTGCAGACCGCCGACGGACGCATCTTTCCCGCTGCGCAGACCGTGATCGTCACACCGCATCACGCCGGTGCGCCCATGACGCTCACCATCGTCATCCGCGACGTCAGCATCGAACGGCAGGCCTCGAAGCGACTCGCCGAGAGTCAGCGCCTCTTCGAGATGATCGCGCGCAGCTCGCCGGATCTCATGTACCTGTACGACCCCGCCGACCAGCGCGTGGTCTGGATGAACCGCTGCCCGCATGCATTCCTCGGTGGCGACGAGCGCGATGCACGCACGCTCGGCCGACGCGAGATCGCCCGCCTCGTGCACCGCGAAGACCTGCAGCTGTTTCGCAATGGTGCCGCACGCATTGCCACCGCCTACGGCGACACCGACACCGTCACCACCGACGTGCGCCTCCGCACGCGGGGCGGCTCCTGGCGCTGGATCCAGACCCGCGCCACCGTCTTCAGCCGCCGCGAGAGCGGGGAACCGCTGCTCGTGCTGGGCATCGCCTCCGACATCGGCCCGCTGAAGAAGGCCGAAGCCCGCCTCATCACCGCGCGCGACAATGCCGAACGGTCGAACCGGGAGAAGCACACGTTCGTCACGCGACTGAGCGGGGAGCTGCATCGCTCGCTCGACTGTGTGCTCGGCCTGCTCTCCGAGGTCCGCGCCAATCGTGACGGTCGCCTGACCGTGCGCGAGCTCGAACAGCTCGGTCGCGCGACCGACACCGCCGTGCTGCTGCGCGGCACCGTCACCGATCTCACCGACTACACCCGCATGGAGTCCGGAGAGGTCACGGTACATCAGGAGTCGTGCGACATCACCTCGGTGATCCACGAGACGATCGCGGCCTTCGCCGGACATCCGCGCGTACTGTCGTCACCGGTGGTGACGTTGGCGCCGGACACCACCAGCCTCGCACTCGTCGACCGCGCGCGGCTGCGTCAGGCACTGACGCACGTGCTCGGTCACGTGCTCGCACACACCGGCGACGGGCAGGTCATCGTGCGGCTGCGTACTGATGACAATACCGCCGCCCCCCTCGCGATCGAGGTCGAGGACGCTGGTGCGATGTGTGACCTGACGCGGCAATTCGACCCGCTCATGCCGTTCCTGAGCACACTGCGTGCGACGCCAGCTTCGCATGCCTTCGCCACGGGTACCGGACTCGGCCTTGCACTCACCCGGACCTTGTGTGAGCTGATCGGCTGCGCGCTCGAGCTGGTAAGCGCCGACGGTGGATGCGGTTCCGTGTTCCGGATCGTGCTGCCGCAACGGTCCCGGAACGCACAGCTGGCAGCCGAGTACCCGAAGACCACCGAGTTCGCGACCCCCGGGATTGTGACGGATCAGGAAAAGGTCATACCTTTGCTGTAGTCACGGTCGGTGGCCGGCTTCAGCCGGCGCGCGATCATTCTTTTTCTACACCGCAAGGGAACCACACATGTTGCTTCGTGCACTCGCAGTCTCCGCAGTCGCTGTCGGCGCCGCCGTCGCTGCGCCCATCGCCTTCGACACCGCCGCTCCGCTCACCGCAGCGGCGCCGGTCGCCATGACGACCTTCACCATCGACGCCGCACACTCGCAGATGCAGTTCAAGGTGAAGCACCTTGGCGTCAGCACGGTCATCGGTCGTTTCGGCACGTTCTCCGGCAGCTTCCAGCTCGATCCGGCCACGGGGCAGGCTGGCGCCGCAAACCTCTCCATCGACGTCGCCAGCGTCAGCACCGGCAACGAGCGTCGTGATGGCCACCTGAAGTCGCCCGACTTCTTCGCCGCCGACAGCTTCCCGAAGATCACCTTCGTCTCCACCGGGATCCAGAAGGTGAGCGGCAGTAAGTACAAGATCTCCGGCAACCTCACCATGCGTGGCGTGACCAAGCCGGTCACCCTCGATGCCGAACTGGGCGGCGCCCGTCAGACGGCTGACGGCTGGCTGGCCGGTGTCAGCATGACCGGCACGGTCAAGCGCAAGGAATTCGGCCTGATGTGGGATCGCATCACCGAAGGCGTCGCCGTCGTCAGCGATGACGTCACGCTCGACATCGGCGTCGAGGCCAAGGCCGCGAAGTAATCTCCGCTGTTGTTGTCGCACGGGCCGGTGTCACCTCACGTGACACCGGCCCGTTTCGCATTCCGTCACCCCGCTCACCGCGCCGACAGCGAGCCCCGCTGAATGGCGCTACGTGCCGTCTGCATCAGCAGCGCCGCCATGCCACCGAGAAACGCGAAGCGCACATCCGTGGTCTGCCCCGCCACATACCGCGCGTACAGCTGCAGCACGATCACCGCCACCTTCGACAACCCGAACGCATACCAGTACACCGGCTCGTCGATCGTCACGCCACGCTGTGATGCGTACCGCGCCACCACCTCGTCACGCGTCAGGCAGCCGGGGGCGTTCGTCACTCCCAGTGCCAGCGCCTGGAGCATGTCGGCATCGTCGGCCTGCACCCAGTAGCCGAGCGACGTCGCGAGGTCGAAACGGGGATCACCGATCGTTGCCATCTCCCAGTCCAGCACGCCGCGGATGGTCGCCGGATCGTCGCGGTCGAGCAGCAGGTTGTCGAACTTCCAGTCGTTGTGCAGCAACACCGGTGGCAGCGGTGCCGGCAGGTGCTCGGTCAGCCACGCGAACACCACCGACGCATCCGCATCCGGCACATCTGGCGGCCGGGCCGCCGTCCACCGCGCCTGCCAGTTCTGCACCTGACGCGCACCGTACCCCTCCACCCGCGCGGCATCGTAGATCGGCATCCCCTCCACCGGCAGCGTGTGCAGCGCCGCCAGCCCATCGATGCACGACTCGCTCATCGCCCGCATGATCGCCGGATCACGCAGTGCCGGTGCATCGTCCAACCGGCGCACCGCCACGCCCGGCACACGCTCCATCAGGAAGAACATGCCACCGATCACCGACTCGTCCTCGCAGAGCGCGATCGGCCGCGGTACGGGAACCGTCGAGCCATGAACGGCCGCCAGCACACGATACTCCCGCCGCATGTCATGCGCGCCACGCTCCGCCTTCACGCCGACCGGGGCACGGCGCAGGATCACATGCTGCTGCCCGTCACCACTGCCGAGGGTGATGTCGAACGTCAGGTTCGAGTACCCTCCGCCCACACGCGTGACCGTGAGTGGCGTGGCATCATCGACGCCCAGCGACTCAACGTGTTCCCGGATCCAGTCGCGCAGCCGATCAGGATGTACCGCGTCGGTCGAAGTCATTCAGTGCTGGGCGTAGCGCTTCAGGATGGCCCGGCCGAGTGACTGCTTGTGCACCTCGTCCGGCCCGTCGTAGATGCGCGCGCCACGTTCGTGCGCCCACCAGAGCGCCAGCGGCGTCGCGTCGGTCAACCCCATCGCACCGTGCACCTGAATCGAGCGATCGAGCACACGCTGCAGCACGGCCGCCGTGTGAAACTTGATCGCCGCGATCTGTTCGCGGGCACCGAGCGGCCCGCGCGTCTCGAGCGCCGCCGCAGCCTCGAGCACCAGCAGCCGCGCCGAGTCGATCTCGGCACGCGACTCGGCCACCCAGTGCTGGATCGTGTCCTTCCGTGCGAGCGATTCACCGGGTGACAGCTCGCGTGTCACCGCCCGTCGGCACATCAGATCGAAGGCCCGTTCACAGATGCCGATCCACCGCATGCAATGATGCACGCGCCCCGGCCCGAGGCGCGCCTGCGCCAGTTCGAACCCCTGCCCTTCGGCCCCGATCCGGTTCGCTGCCGGCACCCGCACACCGTCAAACCGTACCTCGGCGTGCGAGTGATGATCACCACCGCGCTCACCCATCACGTTGATGTTCTGCACAATCGAGAAACCCGGCGTGTCCATCGGCACCAGGATCATCGACGCCCGCTTGCGTGGTACCGCGTCCGGGTCCGTCACCGCCATCACGATCGTGAAGGCCGCACCGTCGGCACCCGTCGTGAACCACTTGTGGCCTTTGATGACGTAGTCGTCGCCGTCGCGCACCGCAGTGGTGGACATCCACACCGGGTTCGAGCCGGCGTGCTCCGGTTCCGTCATCGCGAAGCAGCTGCGGATCTCGCCCCGCATCAGCGGGTCGAGCCACCTGGCCTGCAACGGCGCGTCGGCATGCGTATACATCAGTTCCGTGTTTCCGATGTCGGGCGCCTGACAATTGCAGAGCCAGTGCCCGATCGGCGACCGGCCCAGCACTTCGCTGACGCGCGCGAACTCCACCAGCGTCAGTCCCAGTCCACCATGGGCCGGCGGCAGGTGTGGCGCCCACGCCCCCATGCGCTTCACCTCGGTGCGCAGCGCCTGCAACTGCGGCAGTGCCGCCACCCATCCATCCCGCAGCATCGTTGCTTCGGCGGCCATGCCGGGCCCGTCCAGCAATGCGCGCAACGACGCCACCAGTGCACCTACATCGGGACGTGTCATGCCAGGTAGCCGCCGTCCACGGTGAACGTCGCGCCGGTGGTGAAGCGCGCCGCATCGCTGGCGAGGTAGAGCGCCATCGCCGCGATGTCCTCTCCTTCACCGATCCGCTTGATCGGCTGCTCGCGCATCATGTGTTTCAGCGTCTTCTCGTCCTGCCACAGCGCCGAGCTGAAGTCGGTCTTGATCAGCCCCGGGCAGATCGCATTCACGGTGATGGCGTCGCCCCCCCATTCCTTGGCCAGCACCTGCGTCAGGCTCAGCAGCGCGGCCTTGCTCACGCTGTAGATGCCAAGCCCCGCCTCCGGGTTCCGTCCACCGATGCTCGACATGTTGATGATCGTGCCGCCGCCGCGACGCTGCATGTGCGGCCGCGCCGCCTTCGCCAGTTCGAACGGCGCATGCAGGTTTACGTTCATGATCTTCGTGAAGATCTCGGGCGTGGCGAGCTCCACCGGGCCGTAGATCGGGTTCGCCGCTGCATTGTTCACGAGGATGTCGAGCCCGCCATACATCGCCGCTGCCTGCTCGATCAGCGCCGGTGCCTGCTCTGGCCAGCCGGCATTCATCGCCAGTGCCTGCGCCGTACCGCCGGTCTCGGCGATCGACGCCACGGCGGCCGTCAGCGTCTCTGCCTTTCTGGCGTTGAGGATCACGTTGGCGCCAGCCCGCGCATATGCCTGCGCGATGGCGAGCCCGATGCCGCGAGAGGCGCCGGTAATCAGTGCCGTCTTGCCGGCGAGGGAGAACAGCCCATCGTGCAACTGCGGCATGCGGAGAATGGAAAGGGTGTGTGGCTCAGTCTGATCCTGCGACCTCCTAACGTACCAATCGGGCCAGCGGTTGAACATGCAGCCGGAACGCGACGAAACCAGCGCAGGTGACCTCCCGTATCACTCCCGTCGCTCCCCGCCTCTGGAGGCACCCCATGCGTCGCTCCCTGCCCTCTGTCGTGTCCCTCGCTGCCCTCCTGGCAGCCACCGCCGCTCTTCCCGCGCAGCAGCGCGCCGCCACGACATCCGCTCCAGCTGCCGCCGCACGGACCCTCCCCTCCGGCACCTACCGGTTCACCAGCACCGACGATGACGGCGACGTCTCGGCGGGCACCGTGCGCTGGATGGGACAGCAGATGCGCATCGACATGGACGTCAAGACCGAGCGTCGCAACCGTGACCGCCGCGGCGCTGCCGCCACGGTCAACGTCAGCAGCAGCCGTTCCAAGGGTCACTACATGCTGGTGGACTTCGCCTCCAACACCGTTCGCACCGTCAAGCCCGACGAACGCGAGATCAGTGAACTCCCGCTCGCCACCTTCGAGCAGATCATCGGCAAGGCGCTCGGCATGGTCGGCAGCGTGGTGCAGATGCAGGTCCGCGATGCCGGTATCGTGGCTAACGAGATCGGTGCCGGCGGTGAAATCGCCGGCCTCGCCACGAAGCAGTACCGGATGGTCGAGGAGTACAACGTGCGCATCGGTGTGTTCGGCATGAATGCCGAGGAGAAGCACCACCGGGTCGTCACAGAGTACTGGGTGCCCACCGGCGCCGGCGTCCCACGGAACCCTGTCATGGAACTGATGATGCGCGGTGCCTCCGCCCTCGCGCAGCAGGACGCCACCCATCAGCGCAACCTCTCCCGCGCCCGGAGCGCACTGTTCACGGGCGTACCGATGAGGGCCATCGTCACCGTCACGGAAACCGGCGAGGAACCGAAGCGCTCCAGCGTCGAGATCACGTCGCTCAGCACACAGGCCCCCGACGCGTCGATTTTCGTGCTCCCTGCCGGCTTCACGGTGAAGAAGAACGACATGAACATCTCGCTCTGAGCTGCAGTGCCCGGTTTACTGAGGAGGCCGAGAAATCGTTCGTCGTCTGCTCACGCCACGTCCGCTCCGCTGCCTGAACATGCTGCGCACCCATCAGTCGGCCTGCTCCGTAATCCAATCGCAACGCAGAGGACGACAAGTCGTAATGATTCATCATTTCGTCACGCAGGGTTAAGCACGCAGCAATGATGATGTACATCTGATACCAATGTTCGCCTCCGATCCTTCGGGTGAGCTGTTCACACCACCCCGATGACGGATTGGAGGCAGACATGCTGCATCGATTGCTGGAAACGCAGGCCGCACCGCAACGGAAGCCACTCGGCACGGCGGTGTCGGTCGTCCTGCACGCCGCGCTCGTCTTCGGCGCATTTCGCGCCACGCACCGAGTCGCCGTCGCCCTGCCCAAGCCGGACGAGGTGCTCGTGCGACGGAGCGCACCACGCGACGAACCCGCACCCGAGCGCAGGACCCCGCCAACCGGAGCCCTCGGCGCTGCGCCCGCACGCCCAGGCCACCCGGTACTCGTCGCCCCCCTGCAGGTACCGATCGACATTCCGGGCGTCGATCTGACCGCGGCACCCATCACGGCCGCAGACTTCGCCGACACCATGTCACCACGCAGTCGAGGCACCGGCTCGCCCGATGGCACAGCCACCCGTGACGCCGCCGATGGAACACCCTACGCCAGCTTCGATGTCGAGAAAGTCGCGGCGACCCTGCCCGGCTCGCCCGCACCGGCCTACCCGGAGATGCTCAAGGCATCGGGCATCGAAGGCGACGTGCTCGCACAGTTCGTCGTCGACACGGCAGGCCGCGTCGAACCGGGGTCCTTTCGTGTGCTGCAATCCTCGCACGAGGGCTTCAGCAACACGGTGAAGGTCGCGCTGCCCCGCATGCGATTCATGCCCGCCGAAGCCGGCGGTCGCAAAGTCCGCATGATCGTGCAGCAACGCTTCGCCTTCGCGCTCGATCGATAGACCGCTGAGTCACCGTTCAAAACGGCAAGCACCCATGTAGCCGCGGAGCCACTGAGCAAGGCCAGCCGATTCGTTCTCCGTCACTCCGCGGCTCCGTGTGAGCCTGCAGTTCACGCGGCACGCACAGCACGAAGGTCTGCTCAGCGCACCTTGTCGAGCGCCGCCGCCAGCACCGTGTCGTGTCCGTACACATCGTTGTAGTACCGCACCACACCACTCGGCTCCGCCACCGCCGTCTGGTACACGATCAGCACCGGAATGGGCTTCGGCACCCGCACGAAGCGCTCCACGCCGGCGTTCATCGCTTCGGTGATCTTTGATTCGGTCCACACCGGCTGGCTGCCGAGCACGTACTTCGCCATCGCCATCGGATCACCAAGTCGCACGCAGCCATGACTGAAGTCGCGACGGGTCCGGTTGAACAGCGATCGTGATGGCGTGTCGTGCAGGTAGATGTCGTACGGGTTGGGCAGCAGGAACTTCACCTTGCCCAGCGAGTTGTCATCACCCGATTTCTGGCGCACCATCACCGTCGTGCCGATGCGTGCGATGTTCGCCGCCGTGATCGGCAACACGCGACGACCGTTCGATGTCAGCTCGTAATTGTGCTTTGCCAGGTAGCCGGCATCGGCCTGTGCCGCCGGCAGAATCTCCTTGAGCATGATCGACTTCGGCACATGCCACATCGGGCTGAACACCACCTGCGTCATGTTCGCCGCGAACACCGGGGTCGCATTCGAGTCGGCGCGGCCGATCACGACGTTCATCGTCAGCGAATCGGTCTCGCCACCCTGGAAGCGCGAGTAGGTGTGCAGCCGGTACTCGGGCAGGTTCACCACCAGCGGATCGTTGGAAAAGCTCCGCGGCAGCCAGCGCCAGCGCTCGATCGCCAGTGCGATCCGCTCGTCGCGTGACGTGTACTCCGCGAGCAGCGCGGTGAGCACCGGGCCCGTGAGCATGCCGGTCACGCGCCCCTTCTTCAGCTTACGATTCTGCCAGCGACTGATCGCCTCGGCCATCGGTCGCGTGTAGACGCGTCGCACCGAGGCCACCGCAAAAGTCGGCGGCAGCTCACCGAGGCGCACCAGTACGGTCGCCAGAGCACGGGCATCCGCGTAGCGCCCCCCGGACGCGACCGGACGCGCAGGCGCTGCCGGCATTCGCCAGGTCGTGTCGGCGTCCTGCGCACGCACGGCCTCCTGCGCCTCCAACAGCAACTGGTAGGCGTGTGTGTCCGGCTCCAGCGAACGGAACGCACCAGCCACCGCAGCGCCCTCCGCCACGGAGCGACGCAGCGTGCCGAGGTCCACGGCCTCGGCGGAGAGCGACCATTCGGCATGCACACGCGACGGGTCCACACGCCCCTGCCGGTGCACGAACGCATGCCGCGCCATCACGATGTCCACACCCACGTCGAACAGGCCGCGGCAGGCGCTTGACGTGCCAGCCCGCACCCCGGCATCCAGCAACAGCACCGCGTCCGCCTTCTCGCTCGCTGACGACTCGCCGTCACCGATCACATGCCGCAGCGCACCGACGGCCGCATCCGTGGGCGACCCGCGGTCGGACGTCCATCGCAGCCCGGCGGTCGAGTCGGCCAGGCGTGCATCGCGCACCATGCGCTGCACATCCGCGAAGCTGCCATTGCCCGAAAGCCACGGGTGGACCGCCCGCAACAGTGTGATCTCGACCGTGTCCGGCCTGACCTGCGCGCCGAGGGAGGAGGAGAACAGAGCCGCCGCACAGAGGGCGGCGCGAACCGGACGAAGCGACACGAAAGACACCGACGGAGACAATGATTGGAATCGATTCACAAGACTACGGGCGGAGTGCGTAATCCGCACCCCGCCCGTCGAAACCGGATCAGATCCGTGCGGGCACGGTCACACCGGGAACAGCATCTCCCGGTACTTCGGCATCGGCCAGCAGTCATCGGACACCACCACTTCCAGCGCGTCGCAGCGCTCGCGCACGGCAGCGGCGATGTCGCTGCCCTCGCCGGTGAGGAGCTTGGCCTGCGCCGTGGGATCATGGTGCATGCCTTCGGCGCGATCGATCACGCTGGCCAGCGCATCGCGACGCGTCTGCAGCTCCTGGATCATCGTCCCGATGTGGTTGGCCTGCGCTACCTGCGGCACGATCGTGATACCGCCCGTCACGGCGTGCGCTGCGGCACGTGCCAGATCGCCGTGATAGCCGAAGGCGGCTGGCAGGATGAGCGTGTCGACGATCTCCTTCAGGGTGCTCACTTCGATCATCACGTCTTTCACGTACCGCTCCATGCGCACGTGGAATCGGCTCTCGAGCTCGGCATCGGAGAGAATGCCCAGCGACGTGAGCGTGGCCCGCGACGACGGCGTGATCAGCTGCTCCAGCGCTTCAGGCGTCTTGCGGTAGTTCGGGAGACCGCGGCGCGCCGCTTCGTCCACCCACTCCTGCGAGTAACCGTTGCCTTCGAAGCGCACCGCCTTGGTTTCGCGGAACGCCTCGCTCACCACGTTCAGCACCGCCTCGTCCACCGGCGTACCATCGGCGATCAGGGCGCGCAGCTTCACCGTCACCTCACCGATCGCTTCCGCTGCGGCGGCGTTCAGCAGCATCACCGGGAAGGCGATCGACTGCGACGACCCCACGGCGCGGAACTCGAACTTCATGCCCGTGAAGGCGAACGGCGACGTGCGGTTGCGGTCGGTATTGTCCTGCGCCACTTCCGGCAGCTTGGCCACGCCGAGGTCGAGCATGCGCTGCGCCGCCGTCTTGCCGCCGGTGCGGCCTTCGGCGATCTCGTCGATCACCTTCGTGAGCGTCTCACCCATGAAGATCGAGATGATGGCCGGCGGTGCTTCGTTGGCACCGAGGCGGTGTTCGTTGCCGCTGGTGGCGATGCCGGCGCGGAGCAGACCGGCGTGCTTGTGCACCGCCTTCTGCACGGCGGCAAGGAACAGCAGGAAGCGGACGTTCTGGTGCGGCGTCTTGCCCGGCTTGAGCAGGTTGAAGCCGTTGAGCTCCGAGTTGCCGGCGGCGATCGCCATCGACCAGTTGCAGTGCTTGCCCGAGCCGTTGA
>JANOCB010000118.1:0-59001 GCA_031411975.1 Gemmatimonadaceae bacterium | reverse complement strand
TCCCGACCTCGCCCTGCGCGGTGCCGTGTACACCGAGGTCACCGCTGACGATCTCGCCTGGGCGGACGCGTACATCGGGTTCCGTCGTCCGCCGCTTGCCACGATGGGTGCCGTGCGCTGGGTGCAATCCACCGGTGCCGGAGTCGATTCGTGGCTGCAGGCGCCGGAACTGCCGCGGGAGATCGTGCTCACGCGCACGCCGGAGTCGTTCGGTCCGATGATCGCCGAATGGGCCCTGTCGAGGGCCCTGGCCTTCGTGACGAAGATTCCCGAACTCCTCAGCGCACAGCGCGATCATCGCTGGGCACCGTCGGATGTGGGGATGTTGCGGGGCACACATGCCGTGGTGGTCGGGACGGGGGATGTCGGATCGCACATCGGGCGACTATTCGCGGCACTGGGCTGCCGGGTGTCCGGTGTGTCACGGACCGGCGGTGGCGATCCGGCGATTTTCACGGCGTTGCACACGACCAGTGAGCTCGCCGACGTGGCGGCGACAGCCGACTGGTTGATCCTCACGGTGCCGCTCACCCCCGACACGCGAGGCCTCGTCGGCGAGACGGTGCTGCGCGCCTGCAAGGGTGTGGTGCTGCTGAATGCTGGCCGTGGCGCGGTGGTGCAGGAGTCGCTGCTGCCTCGTGCCCTGAACGAGGGCTGGCTGCGCGGCGCGGCGCTGGATGTGTTCGAGGTCGAGCCGCTGCCCGCCGACTCGCCGCTCTGGGACGATCCACGGGTGATGATCTCCCCGCACGTCTCCGGCCTCACCACCATCGAAGGCGCGGTGGATGGTTTCCTCGAGTGTCTTGCCATTTTCGAGCGCGGCGAGACGCCGAAGTGGATCGTCGACCGCGATCGCGGCTACTGAGGCATCGTCCATTCAGGTCGGCACTGCTTGGTCGGGACTCTGGGTCGGGACTCCTGGGTCGGAACTCCGAGTCCGGCGGTCTGTTGGGACTCCGAGTCCGGCGGTTTGCGCGGACCGAAATCACTCAGGACTTCAGCGCACCGATCGCATCGCCGACGGCGTTGCAGGCCAGGACGGTGAGGAAGATCATGGCACCGGGAAAGATCGCGAGCCACGGTTCACTGGTCATCGTGGTCTGCGCCTGATACAGCATGTTGCCCCAGCTCGCGGTGGGGGGCTGCACGCCGACGCCGAAGAAGCTCAGCGCACTTTCCAGCAGAATGCCGCGGCCGACCGCCAGGGTCGTCGCGACGGCGGTGGCGGGCAGCACGCCTGGCAACACATGGCGCAGCAGTACGCGCGCGGGTGTTGCGCCGATCGCACGCGCTGCCGACACGAAGTCGCGTGCGGCCAGCGACTGGACCTCGGCGCGGACCACGCGTGCCGTCTCCATCCAGCCGGCCAGCCCGACCAGCACCACCAGCAGCGGCACCGACGGCTGCAACACCGCCGCGGCGATCATGAGCAAGGGAAGCCGCGGAATCGCCAGCATCGCATCCGTGACGCGCATCAGGATGTCATCCACCAGCTGGCCCGCATACCCCGCCACCGCACCGACTGCGACACCTGCTGCGGCGCTCACAAGTGCCGACACAAGCCCAATGGCCAGCGAGACACGCGCACCGAAGAGCACCCGCGTGAGCACGTCACGCCCCAGTTCGTCGGTGCCGAACCAATGCTGCGGTGACGGCGCGGCACGCCGGTTGGCCAGGTCCAGCGCGTCGACGGTATACGGTGCCAGCAGTGGCGCGAGCAGCGCCGCCGCCAGCAGCACACCCAGCATCGACGCGGCCACGATGGGTGCACGGTCGCGCGCCATCCGCGGCGGCGCCGCGGTCACCGCAGCCGAAAGCACGCTGGCGCTCATGCTGCGTCCCGGGTGCGCGGATCGAGTGCGTGCACGGCGAGATCGGCCACCAGGTTCAACACCATGACGGCCACCGAGCCGCACATCAGGAAGGCCATCAGCACGGCGTAGTCCCGTTTGCCCAGCGCCTCGGTGAAGAGGCTGCCCACGCCGGGCCATGCGAAGATGCTCTCCGTCACCACGGCCCCTGATGCCATCATCGAGATGTCGAGCAGCACGACCGTCACGAAGGTCGGCAGGGCATTCGGCAGCGCGTGCCGGAGCAGGAGCGTGCGTTCCGTGAGCCCGCGCGATCGTGCGGCGCGCATGAACGGCCGCGCGACGGTGTCACGCATCGTCCGGCGCAGATAGCGCGACCACGCCGCCGAGAGTGCGGCGGCGAGCACCGTGGCCGGAAGGATCAGATGCCGCAGACGGTCGGCGGCATCACCACCGTCGAACGCGGTGCGTCCGGAGGAAGGAAGCCAGCCCAGCGCGCCGGCGAAAATCAGCTGCAGCACGAGACCGAACCAGAACACCGGCAGCGAGATCCCCGCCACGGCGATCACCGAGCTCACCCGATCGAATCGGCGACTGACCGCTGCGTAGATGCCCACCGGCAGCGCGGCCAGCAGCGCCATGGCGCAGGCCACGCCGATCAGCTCCAGTGTGGCGGGCACACGCTCCAGCAGTCGGTCGAGCACCGGGCGGCCATCGGCGTAACTGAAACCCCAGTCACCGCGCACGAAGGCGCCAAGCCACGACAGGTACTGCACGCCGAGCGGACGATCGAGGCCCATCGCCTTCTTCAGCCGCTCGATGTCCTCGGGGCGAACGTTCGGATTCTCGAGATAGGTCGAGAGTGGTCCACCGGGCGCCGCATGAATCAGCGCGAAGACGAGCAGCGAGATCACCAGCAGCAGCGGGACGCTCTGCGCCACGCGTCGGATGACGAAGCGGATCACCGGCGCTGACGGGTCATGCGGTGCGGCGGAGTGCCATCACGGTGCCGTGAGCTGCCACTGCCACACGTTCCAGAACGGACCGGCGTTGGTGGGATTGCCGGTGAAACCGGTGAGGTTGGCTGGCACCGCGTCCACCTTCGACGTGTTATAGAGCGGCAACTCGGGCACGAGTGTCGACAGGCGCCGCTGCGCCGCCTTGAGCAACGCGATGCGCTTCGCCTCGTCGGCGGTTCGGTCACTGGCGTACAGCATGGCCGTGATCGAATCGTCCTTGAAGTAATTGATGTTTCGCCCCGCCGGCGGCATGCGGTCCGACGCGAAGAACAGGGTCAGCTCCGGGTCGGCACCCGACTGCCACCAGTGCAGCATCGCATCGAAATCACCCTTGAACCAGAGGCTGCTGATCGAGGTGCCGTCGATGAGCCGCACGCTGGCATCGATGCCAACGTCGCGGAACTGCTTCTGCAACGCCTGCGACACGTTCTCCCGGATCGCAAAGCCCGACTGTGTGATCAGCGTGAAGGCCAGGCGCTGCCCACCCCTGGCCCGGATGCCGTCGGCGCCGGGCACCCAGCCGGCCGAGTCGAGCAGGGCACGCGAGCGCGCAGGATCGAACGCGTATGTGGTGACGTGCTTCTCGTACGCTGCCGACAACGGCTGGATCGGCCCGTTCACCACCGTCACCAGACTGTCGAGCAGGGTGTTGACGATCAGGTTCCGGTCGATCGCATGCGCCATGGCACGCCGCACCACCACGTCGGCGAACGGTGGGAAGTGCTTCTGGTTGAGCGTCACGTGTTCGTAGCCATTGCCGACCACCGTGTTCAGGCGGATGGCCGGGTTGCCGCGCAGTTCGCGCACCTTGTCCCACGGCACCAGCGCCACCATCTGGACCTCGCCCGACTTGAGCTGGTTGATGCGCGTGGTGGTGTTGGGCAGGAAGCGGAACAGCAACCGCTTGATCTTCGGGAATTCGGCGCCGCGCCAGTAGTTCGGCACCCCTTCGAGCAGGATGTATTCGCCGGTCTTCCACTCCACCACACGATACGGCCCGGTGCCGAGCGGCTTCCTGTTGTAGTCGGTGGCCGCGTCGATGCTCTTGCCACTCAGGATGTGCTTTGGCAGCGTGCCGCGCACGAACTGCAGGCGGTATGGCGCGTACACCTCGCGGTAGTGCACCACGGCGGTGAGTGAATCCGGCGTGTCCACGGAGCTGATGCGGTCGAACCCATCCACACTCTCGGGTTTCCAGTCGCCCTTGTTGATGGCGTCCACGGTGAACTTCACATCCGCCGACGTGTGCGGCACACCGTCATGCCACGTCACGCCGGGGCGGAGTTTCCACGTCACGTCCATGCCACCGTCGGACCGCAGCGTCACGCCACCGTTCCCGATGGTCGGCACCTCGAGCGCCAGGACCGGGACGATCTCGAGCTTCTCGTCGTTGGTCACCAGGCCCTCCACCACGCACGACTCGATGTCCTCGAGGATGTGCGTGGCGTAGCGATTCATGGTGTCGGGCTCGCGGTCGTAGCCGATGGTCAGCAGGCTGGTGGCCCCAGCTGCGGGTCTTGCCGACTCCGTACCACCACAGGCGGCCAGCGTCAGCGCACCGACGGCCAGCGTGGTCTGCATCAGCCGCTTCACGCGATCGACTCCA
Source organism: Gemmatimonadaceae bacterium (assembly GCA_031411975.1). GTDB lineage: Bacteria > Gemmatimonadota > Gemmatimonadetes > Gemmatimonadales > Gemmatimonadaceae > JACMLX01. Next base: position 54,565 of record JANOCB010000118.1, on the reverse strand, counting down.
TCATGAGGGTGGCAGCGAGGCGCACTGGAATCGCGCCGCGACTGAGCAGTTCGTCGTGAAACGTACGCATCACGAATTGTTCGCCCTGCGCGGCCTGCATCCGCTCGCGCAGGGTCAGAATGGTGCCAGTCCCAAGCCAGTACATGATGGCGGTGCAGGGGAACATGGAGTTCTTCGTCGTCTCGGCGGTTGCCACGTCCATCGGCATCCCGACGACGTCGTGGTAGAACTGTACCGCCTCGTCGAAGGTGCAGAGACCAAGGTGCAGACGGATGTCGACGATGGCCCGTGCCAGCATCCGCACCCGGGTGTGCTGTTCGGACAGTACCTCGAGCGGGGTGCACAGGCCGAGTTCTTCCATCAGCTGCGTGGCATAACAGGCCCAGCCCTCAGCCATCGAGCCACCCTGAAACATCGCGATCCGGCTGGCGCAGTCGGTGGCGGCGATCCGCCCGATGCGGGACGCAGCCCGATGGCGCGCATGCCAGTTCTGCACATGGTGCCCCACCGCCCCATGGTGCACGACGTGGTTCAGCGTGATGGTGCTGTGGTTCCACGAGCGCAGCCGCTTCTCCGCCTCGTCTGCCGGGAGGGACGCGTCGATTGGGGTGACGACGTAGTCGTACACCGTGTACGGATCGAACGGCGCGGGCGACCGATAGAAGAGCCAGTACAGGCTTGGCGCAAACTCCTGCGCCCACGAGGGAATGGGAACGTAGCGGATCGGCCAGAGCTCCCAGGTGACGGCGTCATGCTCCATCGCCACGCGCCGGCAGTCGTCCCAGCGCTCGTGGAACGCAGCATAGTAGTCATCCACCGAGGAATGATCCGCAGCCATCGCGGCCTGCACGTCGCTCCACGCGCCGCCATGCGCGGCGACCATCGTGGCGAGCGTCGCCTGCTCCACCGGCAACGCGTCGAGTGCGCGGTCGAGCAGCGCGCGTGGTGACTCATCGCAAAAGTGTCCACGCTTGAGCAGCAGGGCGAACAGCGCTTCGCCCGCTGCGCATGCGCTCTCCGATCGTGCCGGCAACGCCGCAAGCCACGCGGCCACGGTGGCAAAGGCGTCGCGCGCCGTCGCTGCCGCGGCAAGCACGCCCGCCGCTTCATCCTCTCCGATCTGGTGCTGCGCGAGCCACCCCCGCAGCCCGCGATCGAGCAGGCCGTCGGCCGCCGCGCATTCCCGAACGGCACGCGTGATCCAGGGCGAGGGAACCGCAGTCACGGTTCGTGGCAACGCTGCAAGAAAGCGAGGTACCGCACGCAGCCGCGCTTCGATCGAGGGGAGGCGCTCCGCGGCCGGGGAGAAGTCCCGGATCATCAGCGACACCACACCGAAGATGGCCTCACCGGTCCAGAGCGCCGGATTGCGCGCATGAAAGAAGCCGCTCTCGTACTCGGCGAGCCGAACGTCGAGGTTGGCGCGCGCCAGTTCCGCGTCGAGGTGCACCGGCTTCGTCCGCAGCTGCGTCACGCTCGGGTTCTTCGTGTCGTCGAGCGCCACGCGGATGCGCCGCATCTCGTCGGCGTCGGCAGCGAGCCCCTCGGGCGACCAGTCCGGCAGACGGTCGTCCAGCACGTGCAGCCCGGTGAACGTGGCGTTCACCGGGTGACGAAAATAGTACTGGGCCAGGTAGCGATCGAGGGCGTTGCTCAGGCGGACGCTCCAGGCTCCAGCGGGATCGCCACCCAGCGCCGTTCCCGAAACGACCGCTCGACGGCGTTGATCAGCTCCTGCACATGCGCGCCGTCCTCGAAACTGCCTTCGTTCTCCGGCCCGTCACTCAGGATCTCGGTGATGAACGAGCTCACGAGATTCGCGTAGAACAGCGAGCGCCACGATTCCTCACGGTTGCCCCCCGGCGGATAGAAACGGGCGGGAATCTCGAGCTCGCGGAATTCCACCTGGTCACCGGTGGCGGCCTTCAACACTTCGCAGATGCCGTTCTCCTCGACGAGGCGGCAGATCAGCGCACCTTTGCTGCCATACACGCGCGCCTCGATGCCCGGGTAGTTCCCGACGGTCACGAAGCTGGTCTGAATGGAGCCGATCGCACCGTTGGCGAACTCGCCGATGAAAATGTCGCCATCGTCGATGTTCATGCGCATCATGGTGCCGGTCTGCCGCACCATGCGCTCGGGGATGAAGTTGCGCATCGTCCCCACCACCTGCTCGAACCGGCTGCCCATGAAGAGGTGCCCGATGTCCATGATCGGCGCGCCATACCCTTCCAGCGATGACACCTGGATCACCGACTGATCCGCTTCGATGTCCACCTGCCTCAGTGGCGTCTGTGGGTCGAGCCACTGCGAGTTCTGTTCGTAGCCATTGAAGATGAACGGTGTGCCGACGAACCCTTCGTCGATCAGCTCCTTCATGTAGCGCATGGCCGGGCTGTAGCGGAAGGTGAAGCCGAGCTTCGTCTTCAGGCCTTTCGATCTCGCAAACGCGGCGGCCCGGAGCGTTTCCTTGTAGTCGTATGCCACCGGCTTTTCGCAGAGCACATGCTTGCCGGCGGTGAGCGCGGCCATGCTCAGCTCGAAGTGTGTCGCGCTGGGCGTGCACACATCCACCAGATGGATGTCCTTACGTGCGATCAGCTCCTCGTGTGACTTATACACCGCCGGAATTCCGAACTCGGCGGCAAAGTCCTGCGCCCGCTCGATCATCGGATCGGCGATGGCCACCAGCTCACAGCGCGGATCACGCTTGTAGCCCGGTATGTGCGCGAACTTCGCCCACGCGCCTGCGCCGAGTACACCCACGCGGACCTTCCCGGTCGGGGCGCTCACTGGATCACCGGGGCGGTGTCGTTCGGCAGGAAGAGCTGGCGGTGGGCCCAGATGGGCGCGATGCCGTTGGTCATGAGCTGCTCGTGGAAGGAACGCAGATTGAATTTCGGGCCCAGCGTCGCCTGCAGGTCACGACGAAGTGTGAGGATGCCGCGCTTGCCGAGAAAGTAGCCACCGTACGTCGGGTCGTAGGTGGCGCGCTCGGCTTCCCGTCTGGCTGCCGACGCCGGGACGTAGGCACGCTCCTCGAAGCAGCGCTGCGCGTCGGGAATGGTCCAGTCACCCGAATGGATGCGGATGCCGGAGAGCAGCCGGCAGACCCGTGTCAGTGCGTCGCTGAGCTGTGCCAGTTCGAGCCGGGGATCACCACCCCCGAACTTCTCCTCGATCATCAGCTGCTCGCTGTAGTGCGCCCAGCCGTCCTGTCCGGAGCTTGGTTGCGGGAACGGGTTGAGGCCGATCCAGATACGCCGCACCTTGCCCGGCGTTTTCCGCATGTAGGTGGAATGCAGCCAGTGCCCCGGCATCGCTTCGTGCACCGACGTGTTGACGAGCGACGCGTAGTTGTAGCGCTCCAGCCATGCCTCCTGCTCGGGCACCGGCATCTCGGCGCGCGCATCGGTGATGTAGTAGAAGCTCTTCACCGGCGGATTCTCGAGCGGTGGTGATGCGTGCATCGACGCGAAGCCCAGATCGAACGGCTGTGCGGCGGCCACCACCACGCGCTCCCCCGCAGGGACCACGGCCAGCCCCTTCTCGATCACGAACGCCGTGAGCGAGTCCACCAGCTTCTGCGTGGCCGCGACCACGTCGCCGCGCTTCGGATGGTCGCGGCGCACTTCGCGCCACACGTCGAGCGCATCGCGGTTCGGCGTGAGGCGTGCGGCGGCGGCCCTGAACTGCGTCCGATAGATCGCCAGTTCGCGTTCGCCGATCGCAACCAGATCCTGGAGCGGCACGTCGATCAGCTCCTCGCCACGGTAACGTCGCGCGACGGCGTCGGCACCGATGCGATAGTCATCACCGGCTCGGGGCAGGAGCTCCTTCTCGAGGTAATCGGCGTAGGCGATGATCAGCGGCTGCGCCGCTGCTGCCGCGGTCGTGAGCGAATCCATCAGCGGCGTTCCCTGCTGTGAGGCGAACGCCAGCGGCAGATCCTCGCCCAGCATCGCGGCGGCGCCACGCAGCATGCCGACCCCGCGTTCCGTGAAGATGCGCGGCGGGCTGGTGATGTTGGTGCGCGCGGCGACGATCATCGCCGGTACGCCCGCCAGCTTGCTGATGACGCGCCGCATCCTGACCGGTGCCGGCGCATTCTCCATCGTCATCAGGTTGTGCACGCCATCCGACAGCGCAGAGGCGTACAGCATCGGATTCCGCTTCCAGTTCTGCAGCGTCTCCTGTTCCAGCAGCCAGCCATCGATGATGCCATCGAGGATCTTCTGATCGACGCGCTCGTCGGGGGTGAGTTGACTGGCGGTGAACGCACGCAGTGTTTCGCGATCCTGCTTCAGCGCCGCGATCTCGGCCGTGATCGCCGAGGCGCGGAAGTCGTCGAGCAGGTCGTCATGCTGGTGCAGGCCGTTCCCGCCGGCAATGGAGGGATGGCGTCGGGCGAAGTCGTCGAGGTACCGGTCCACGAACTGTGCGAACGTGCCGGTGTCGGTGGGCTTCGGTGTCGGTGTGCAGGCGGCCGGGGCGAGGCAGAGCACCAGCCATGCAACGGACGTGCGAGCGGATCGCAGGGAATTCACGGTGCGGGTCGTTACATGGGTGGGCAACTGGTGCACGCTGCGGCATGCAGACGGGTCGCTACGTGTCACGACCCGTGAGCGTTGCCACGCTGACGGTAGACATTTGAGAGAACTAATGCAATGCTGCCTTTGGCGTCGCTCGTCCGTGACGGGCGGCTGTGGCGCGGTGTTGCGTACACAGCAATAGCTTACGCGCGCTGCATCACCTCCTGAGTCGGCGCCGGCTTTCCTGCGCTGAGCTCTTTCCGACAGAACCGCCACCTCCGCGATATGCCGACGACAACACTCGGTGAGTTTCTTGGTACGGCGATCCTCATCCTGCTCGGCAACGGTGTCGTCGCCGGCGTCCTGCTGACTGAATCGAAGGCCAACGGAGCGGGCTGGATCGCCATCACCACCGGCTGGGCGATGGCGGTGCTGATCGGCGTGCTGGTGGCCATCGGACTCGGGGCGCCCGGTGAACTCAACCCGGCGGTGACGCTCGCGAACGTCATGCTCGGCACGCGTACCGTTGGTGATGCGGTCTTCCACGTGGCGGCGCAGATGGCCGGCGCCATCGTCGGCGCGACCCTGGTGTGGTTGCACTACTACCGCCACTGGGCCGTGACCCGCGATGCCGAGGCGATCCGGGGGTGCTTCTGCAACACCCCGGCGATTCGCGCGGTGGGGCCGAACCTGATGAGCGAGGTGATTGCCACGATGGTGCTCGTGATCGTCGGCAATGCGATCGGCAGCCGCGGTGCGTCCGGCGACACACCGGCCAGCAACTTCGGGCCGGCATTCGTCGGCGCGCTGGTCTGGGGCATCGGACTCAGTCTGGGTGGCCCGACCGGATACGCGATCAACCCCGCCCGTGATCTCGGCCCCCGTATCGCGCACGCCATCCTGCCCATCGCCAACAAGGGCGGCAGCGACTGGGGATACAGCTGGATTCCGGTGGCGGGGCCGATGATCGGTGGCGCGCTGGCGGCGCTGCTCTGGGCTGCCGTCCGGATCTGACGCCGGCGCGCCAGGCTGGGGCGCAGACACCAGTTTTCGCCGTGGCCGTCCGAGAATTGAGGGGGAACCCTCCTTCCGGACCTGATGGACATGACTCGCGCGCTGGACCGCTCGATCTTCGCCGCTGGGATGACCTGCCTGCTGCTGCTGCCGCTCGGCGGGTGCAAGAAGACCGTCGAACCCGAGGCGGTTGCCACCCTGACGCTGGTGTCAGGCGGGTCGCAGACGCGCCAGGCGGGCCGCCAACTCCGGGCGCCGCTGGTGTTCCGGGCGATGAGCGAGTCGGGAGCGGGCGTCGGTGGTGCGGCGATCACGCTGGTGGTCGTCCAGGGCGGCGGCGCAGTGGATTCGGCCTCCATCCGCACCGATGCCAACGGTGAGGCGCGCGTGCGCTGGACCCTTGGTCCGGCGTCCACGGCGCAGATGCTGGAGGCCACCGTGCCGAGTGTGGAAGCGTTGCTGGTGCCGGCGATCGGGATCCTGCCATCCGATGTCGTCGTCGCACAGGGGGCCAACCAGACGGCGCGCGTCGGTGTGGCACTGCCGAACACCATCGTGGTGCGTGTGCTCGGCGGGAACAGCGTGCCGATGGACAGTGTCAATGTCACCTTCCAGATCACTGGCGGCGGTGGCGCGATGTCGCCGCAGAGTGTCCTGACGAATTCCTTTGGTGAAGCGACGGCGCGGTGGACGATGGGGCCCGTGGCGGGCGTGAACACCGCTGTGATTCGCGCTGGCGCCATCGATCCCGTCACGGTCACCGCCACCGCGACTCCCTGAGTTCCGCACCGCGCGTTGACGCGGTGCGCTTGGTGCGGCAGACTTGGCTCCCATGGTCACCCCTTGGGATGTCATCGTCGTCGGACTTGGCGCAATGGGCAGCGCCACGCTGCACCAGCTCGCGCGGCGCGGTCAGCATGTGCTGGGCATCGAACAGTTCACCCCCGGTCATGCCAACGGGTCGTCGCATGGCAAGTCGCGCATCATCCGCGAGGCCTACTTCGAGGATCCGCGCTACGTGCCCCTGGTGCAGCGCGCCTACGAGTGCTGGCGCGCCCTCGAAGCGGAGAGTGGCGTCACCGTGTTCCGGCAGACCGGTGGCCTGATGCTCGGCGCGGCCGACACCGAGGTGGTGACCGGTGCCCGGCGCAGTGCGGAGTTGCATGGCCTTCCGCATGAAGTGATCGATGCCACCGAAGTGCGGCGCCGGTATCCCGCGTTCAGGCCGGCGGAGCACGAGATCGGTGTGGTCGAGCCACGCGCCGGCATGCTGTCACCCGAACTGGCGATCACCACGTTCACGTCGCTCGCCGAGCGGCATGGTGCCACCGTGCGCACCGGTGAGGCACTCGTGTCATGGCGGCCGAGCGGCGATGGCGTGCAGGTCACGACGACGGCGGGCACCTATCTGACGGCGAAGCTGATCCTGACCGTCGGTGCGTGGGCGGGGAAGGTGTTCGGCGAGCTGTCGCTGCCGTTCACCGTGCAGCGCAATGTGCTCCACTGGTTCGCGCCACTGCGCAATGCGGCGCACTTCACGCCCGAGCACTTCCCGATCTTCATCCACGAGCATGGCAACGGGCCGGCGTGGTATGGCTTTCCCGATACGGGTGACGGCGTCAAGCTCGCACTGCATCACCATGGCGACGTGGCCGATCCCGATGTGCTGCGCCGCACGGTACGCGACGACGAAGTGGAGCTGGTGCGGACCGTCATCCGGCGGTACTTGCCGGACGCCGATGGACCACTGCTGGCCAGTGAACCGTGCATGTACACCAACGTTCCCGACGATCATTTCGTGATCGACCACCATCCGGCGCACGCATCGGTGATCGTGGCCTCGCCCTGCTCGGGGCATGGCTTCAAGTTTTCGAGTGCGCTCGGTGAGGTGCTGGCCGACATGGCGACCGGTGACCCGGTGGCGTTCGACACGACGCTGTTCTCGCTGGCGCGCTTCGCACCATCCGCCTGACGCCTGCTTCACGTCTTCCTGCCGGAGATCGACATGCACGCCTGGATCTGTGAAACCGCCACCGGGGTCGGCGACCTCCGCTGGGTGGAGCAGCCGACGCCCACCCCCGGGCCCGGCGAGGTGCTGGTCCGCATTCAGGCGGCGAGCCTGAACTTTCCCGACCTGCTGATCGTGCAGGGCAAGTACCAGATGAAGCCACCGCTGCCGTTCATTCCCGGATCGGAGTTTGCCGGCGTGATCGAGGCCGTTGGTGAGGGCGTGAAAGGACTGAAGGTCGGGCAGGGGGTCGCGGGCCTGTCGAGCGTCGGGGCCTTCGCCACACACATCGTCGTCAGCGCGCTGCTCTGCGTGCCACTGCCGACGGGCTTCCCTGCCACCGATGCAGCGGCATTCATCGTGACGTACGGCACGTCACATCATGCGCTCATCGATCGGGCGCAGCTGAAGCGCAACGAGACGGTGCTGGTACTTGGAGCGGCAGGAGGTGTCGGCACCGCAGCGATCCAGATCGCGAAGGCGGCCGGTGCGCGTGTGATCGCGGCAGCGTCCTCCGAGGGAAAGTGCCGGTTCTGCCAGTCGCTCGGCGCCGACGCCACGATAGACTATGGCACGCAGAACCTCCGCGATGCTTTGCGCACGATCACCGAGGGCAAGGGGCCCGACGTGATCTATGATCCGGTCGGTGGAGAGCTCAGCGAACTGGCCTTCCGCTCCATCGCCTGGCGCGGCAGGCACCTCGTGATCGGCTTCGCGGCCGGCCCCATCCCGGCGATCCCGCTCAACCTCGCCCTGCTCAAGGGCGCGTCACTGGTGGGTGTGTTCTGGGGCGACTACGCCAAGCGCGAACCCCGCGCGGCCGCTGCGATGATGCTCGACCTGATGATCTGGTACGGCGAGGGCAAGGTGAAGCCGTTGCTCGATGCGACGCTGCCGATGTCGGAGCTCAAGACGGCGTTCGCTCGCATGAGTTCGCGCGGAGTGCTTGGCAAGCTGGTGCTCGTGAACTGACATCTACGGGAACTGCCTGACGCAGAAGCGCAGAGGGACGCAGAGGCCGCAGAAGAAATGAAGGTGTTGATGTTCCCAGATATTCTGTCATGTGCGTGACGCAGAAGCAGAAACGACCACCAGGACGGCTCTTCCCCATCCCCCGTCTGCGTCCTCCGCGCTTCCCTGCGCTTCTGCGTAGAGCAGTGACACGGTCAGCCGCCAGCTTGCAATCCGGCCGACGCTCGCCGCAGCGCGGCACGGATGCGTGGGTACGTCCCACAGCGACAGAGGTTGCCAGTCATGGCGGCATCGATGTCGGCATCGCTTGGCGTGGGGTTGGCGCGAAGGAGGGCGCAGGCGCTCATGAGCTGGCCGGGCTGGCAGTAGCCGCACTGCACCACATCGAGCGCCGTCCACGCGGCGTGCAGCGCATCGGCGTCAGCGCCGGTCAGCCCTTCGATCGTCGTGACGGCGCGCGTGCCCACCGCGGAGAGTGGTGTGACGCAGGCGCGCACGGGCTGGCCATCGAGGTGCACGGTGCAGACACCGCACGCGGCGATACCGCAGCCGAACTTCGTGCCGGTGAGGTGAAGCTCTCCGCGGAGCACCCAGAGCAGCGGCGTGTCGGGTTCGGCCTGCACGGTTGTCGGCGTGCCGTTGATGGTGATGGTCGTCGGCATCGTCAGGCCGTGGCTGGAAGACGCAGCGGGAGCGACCGCAGTCGCTGACCCGTGGCGGCGAAGATCGCATTCGCCACCGCCGGAGCGACCGGCGGAACGGGCGGCTCTCCCACGCCTGTCGGATGCGCCGTGCTGGGCATGATCTCGACGACGATCTGCGGTGTCTCGTTCAGGCGCAGCACCTGAAACGTGTCGTAGTTGCCCTGCACGACGCGACCGTTGTCGATCGTGATCTCTCCATGCAGCGCTGCCGAGAGGCCGAACACGATGCCTCCTTCCACCTGCTGCCGGATCATCGTCGGATTCACCGGAAATCCGCAGTCGATCACGCACCACACACGCGTCACGCGCATGGCGCCATCGCGGCCGATCTCCACCTGCGCCACCTGTGCCGTGACCGACCCGTACGACTCGTGCAGCGCCACGCCGCGTCCCATGCGGACACCATCGGCCCGCTCGGGGAGCGGCGTCGTCCAGTTGGCGAGCCGTGCCACGCGCGAGAGCACGGCCGCATGTCGTGGACGCTCCTGCAGCAGTGACAGTCGGAAGGTCACCGGATCCTGCGACGCGGCTGCAGCCACTTCATCCATGAAGCTTTCGGTGAAGTACGTCGTGTGGGAGTACCCCACCGATCGCCAGTACCCCACGGGCACCGGCAACTTCACGATCGTATGCGCGGCACGGACGGCAGGGAACGCATATGGTTGGTCGAACGCGCCTTCGACCGTACTGCGGTCGATCGGAACATCGGGCAGACCGAAGTAGCGGTGCATCACGTTGGACACCACCGACTGCGACGCCGAGTGACTGCTCCACGCGGTCAGCGTCCCACCGGCATCGAAGCCGGCGGTGTAGCGCGCCACGCACGCAGGCCGGTAGAAGTCGTGACGGAGATCTTCCTCCCGTGTCCAGAGCACCTGCACCGGTGTGCCTTCCGCGGCCTTGGCGATGGCAGCGGCCTGCGCGATGAAATCCACGTCGAGGCGCCGCCCGAATCCGCCACCCAGATACTGGACACGGATCTCGACGTCGTCGCTGTCGAAGTCGAGCGCACGGGCCACCGCACTCCGCGCCACGCTCGGGATCTGCGTCGAGGCCCAGACCGTGGCGCGCCCATCTTTCACGAGCACGGTGCAGTTGATCGGTTCCATCGCCGCGTGCGCGAGGTAGGGCACGGTGTACTCGGCCGTGACGCGTCGTGCGGATCGCGCCAGCTGGTCGGCGGCATCACCATCGGCATGATACGCGTATCCATCATCCGCACCGAGCGCCGAGGTGAGTTGCTGCATCAGTGCTGCCGAGGTCACACCGGCCATCGCGCCGTCACTCCATGTCACCTGAACCGCCCGCACCGCACGCATGGCATGCCACGGTGTGTCGGCAATCGCCGCCACGCCTGCAGTGCCACCGTTCCACCCAGCCACTTTCATGATCTGTTTCACGCCTGGCAGTGCCAAGGCGGCGGACGCGTAGAACGATGTCACGCCGCCACCGATCGTCGGGCACATCACGACGCTCGCGTGCAGCATGCCCGGGAGTTGCACGTCGATGCCGAAGGTCGCGGTGCCACGCTGCTTCGGTGCGGACTCGAGCCGCGCGGTGGGTCTTCCGATGATGCGGAATTGCGCGGGAGTCTTGAGGGGCACCCCGGTTGGGATGTCGAGTTGCGCTGCCTCGACCACCAGGTCACCGAATGCCGCACGCCGGTTCGATCCGCTGTCTGTCACCACACCACGTTCCACGGTGACGTCGCTCACCGGCACGCGCCACCGTGCTGCGGCGGCAGCCACCAGCATCGCGCGGGCGCTTGCTCCCGCCTCGCGCATCGGCAGCCAGAGGTCGGCCATGCTCGTCGAGCCGCCGGTGAACATTTCACCCGCCTCACGCACGAACTTCCGCACCAGCCAGTCGGCGGTGCGGTGAACCAGCCCGTCATCATCGGGACGAAAGGGCAGCGAGGCCGTGATCGCCGGCGCGTTGTTGTAGATCGCGTCGATCGGTGCCGACTCGGTGCGCACCGACGCCCAGTCGGCATCCAGCTCGTCGGCCAGCAACATTGCCAGGGTGGTGTGGATCCCCTGTCCCATCTCCGATTTCGCCATCATGATCGTGACGCTGCCATCGGTCCCGATCTTCACCCAGCCATTCAGCACACGTTCGTCGCCGCCGGTCGTGATGTGCGAGCCGTCACCCATTCGCCCGCGTGGCGGCAGCAGCGCCCAGCCGACACCGAGCGCACCCGCCGCCAGAACGCCCCGGATCACGAAGGTGCGTCGCTTCATGGCGCCACGAGGTCGCGATAGTCGGCGGGGGTGTCCACGTCGCGCAGTGCGCTCTCGGGCCAGTCGTGCAGGAGCGCCTCGTGCTGGTGCGCCTTCACCACCGCCTTGCCGCATCCCTCGCCATGCCATGCCAGCAGTTCCGGCCAGAGTGCACGTTGGAAGAGCAGGGGCGGTGCCAGCACGTCGCGGTAACGTGACACGGCCAGCGGCGCATCGCTCGACTGCAGCGACGCGATCAGCGTGCGTACCATGTCGGCGGTCACACGCACCATGTCGGCCAGCAGGATGATGGTCGCGCCGACCGACTCGTCGAACGCGTGCAGCCCGGCGTGCAGCGAGGTGCTCGTCGGCCCGGTGAAATCGGGATTCACGGCAAAGATGCAGTCGAGCCCTGCCAGTGCCGCACGGACCTGCGCCTCGTCGTTGCCGACCACCACCACCACCGGTGAGGCGCCCGCGTCGATCGCCACCTGCACGGCGCGTCGCACCATCGGCACACCGTGCACGTCGAGCAGCATCTTGTTGCGCCCCATCCGGCTCGAGGCGCCAGCCGCAAGGATCACGGCACCGGTGCGACGGTCAGGCACGCGCCACGTGGATCGGGGCGCGACGGTCGCGCAACGACTGCGGCTGCCTCCCGGATTTCACGGCCAGCATCTCGGCCACCACCGCCAACGCCACCTGCTCGGCGCCATCGGTGCCGATGTCCAGACCAACAGGTCCGTAGATGCGGGCGAGATCCTCGGCATCGGCAACGCCGAGTCGTGTGAGGATGCGCTCGGTGCGCTGGCGCGGTCCCAGCATGCCGATGTAGCCCACGCGTGTCTGCAGCAGCGCCTCCAGATAGGCTGCGTCGTCAGCGAAATCGTGGGTCATGATCACGGCGAACCCCGTCTCATCGAGCTTGAGCTGTTCGTTGAGCCGGGCGGCATCCGATTCCAGCAGTCTGACTGCGGCGGGGAACCGGTCCTGCAGCAGAAGTCCTGGGCGCCGATCCACCGTGACCACACGAAAACCCACGTCACTCGCCAGCCGTGCCAGCACCCGTGCGTCCTCGCCGGCGCTCACCACCACCAGTCGCGGCGGTGGCAACATCACGTCGACGAAGAGTGTGACACCCGCGACTCCGACGAGACGTGATTCGCCGCGCTCGGCCCACTTGTCGCCGTGCGTTCGCACCAGCGCATCGAGGGTGGCGTCGCCGAGCGTCCCGTGCATCGTGCCGTTCGCCAGCACCGCGCGCGGCGCCTCACCTTCCACGTTCGGTGCCCCGAGCCTGGTGACGGTGACGAACGGGATTTCGGACGCGATGGCGTCGCGTTCCGGCGTGCGCATCGTCGTCACCGGCTCGATCAGGATTTCGACCTCACCGTCGCACCCCACACCGAGGTCCCACGCGGAGATCTCATCCGCGCCACCGCAGTAGGCGCGCTGCTCGGCGCATCCCGTCGCCATCACGCGCAGCGCCACCTCACGCACATCGGCTTCGAGGCAGCCGCCGCTGACGTTGCCCACCGTGTGCCCGTCTTCCACCACCAGCAGCTTCGCGCCTTCGTGCCGGTAGGCGGAGCCGTTCACGCGCACCACCGTGGCCAGTGCGGCGCGGGCTCCGTGGGAGCGCCGCGCCGCCAGTGCATCGAGGACGAGTCGTGTTTCCAGCCACTGCTTCACCGGAAGATCACACCCAGCTCAGGTTGTGCTTCGAGATCGGCAGGGAGCGGATCCGCTTGCCCGTGGCCATGAAGATGGCGTTGCAGAGGGCGGGGATCACCGGCGGCAGCGCCGGTTCGCCCATGCCGGTGGGCGGATACTCGGTGGTGCGGAAGTGCACCTCGATCTGCGGCGTCTGCGTGAGACGCATCAGGGGGAAGTCGTTGAAGTTCGACTGCTTCGTCCGTCCAGCTTCGATCGTGATCTCCTGCAGCATCGCTTCACCGATGCCATCGATCACCGATCCCTGCACCTGATTGATCGCGCCCGATGGGTTGATGATCTGGCTGCCCACGTCGCCGGCCACCCAGACTTTGTTCACCTTCACCACGCCCGCCTTCGAGATGCTCGCCTCGACCACCTCGGCGAAGTAGCCGCGGTGCGAGAAGTACGTGGCCACGCCCATGCCGGTTCCCTTGGGCAGCTTGCGCGTTCCCCAGCCCGACTTCTGCGCCACCAGTTCCAGCACACCCTTCATGCGTGACGCCACCATCGCACCGCGCGGCGCTTCGGCCGGGAGTGCGGCCAGCAGTTCGAGCCGAAGGGCAACGGGATCCTTCTTCGCGGCATGGGCCAGTTCGTCGATGAAGCTCTCCATCACGTACGCCAGCGCGTTGCTGCCAGGTGCGCGCAGATATCCCGTCGGTACGCCAAGTGGCATCGTCGAAACGCCGATGCTGTGGTTCGGCACCGCCAGCGTCGGGAATTCGCCGCCATCCATGTTGGCGCTCGGCACGAAGTCGGTGCCGTTGTTCGAGTACGACACGAAGTGATTCTGCCATCCCGTCACCTTGCCGCTCGCATCCACCGCACCCTTCAGCTTGTGGAAGCCACCGGGGCGATAGAAATCGTGCTGCGTGTCGTCTTCACGCGTCCAGAGCATCTTCACCGGCACGCCGGCGATCTTCGAGATCATCGCCGCTTCGACCATGTAATCGTTGTTCAGGCGACGCCCGAAGCCACCACCGCTGCGCATGATGTGGATGGCGACATCCTTCTCGGCGATGTTGAGCGTCTTCGCCACCAGCACACGACCGGACTGCGGGTTCTGGGTGGGCGCCCAGATCTCGACGGTGTTGCCCTTGACGTGTGCGGTGCAGTTCTGCGGCTCGAGGGTGGCGTGTGCGATGAACGGATACTCGTACATCGCTTCCACCGTCTTCGCGGCCGAGGCGAACGCGGCGTTCACGTCACCGGCGGCTCTCAGGGAACGCTGTGGCGCCTGCGCGAAGAATTCGGTGGCCTTGGCCTTGAACCCCGCGCTGCTCTGCGACGCCGTGGCACCTTCGTTCCACGTGACCTTGAGCTTCGCACGCGCCGACTTGGCTGCCCAGAAGTTGTCGGCGAGAATCGCCACGCCGCCGAGCAGGCCATTGAGCGCCGTGCCACCCGGTTCGACGATGAAGGCGTTTCGCACGCCCGGCAATGCCTTGATCTCGTCGATGTTCGCGGAGGCGACGGTGCCGGCGAACACCGGGCACTTCACGTAGGACGCGTGCAGCATGCCCGGCACCATCACGTCGATGCCGAAGAGCGGCTGGCCGGTGACGACCTTGTGGTTGTCCACGCCGCCGATGGCACGGCCGATGATGCGGAAATCCTTCGGGTTCTTGAGCGTGACCGACGCGAGTTCGGGCGGGGTGAGTGCAGCGGCGGCGTTGGCGAGCTGGCCGTACGACATCTGCCGGTTCGACGCGCGATGATGCACCACGCCAGAGGCGGTGGTGAGTTCAGCGGCCGGGACGCTCCACGCGGCGGCCGCGGCGCTGACCAGCATCTGGCGGCCGGCGGCGCCGGCGCGGCGGAGCGGCTCCCAGTTGGTGGGCGTGGCGGTGCTGCCGCCGGCCACCTGGGTGCCGTACTTCGCCGGGTCGCTCATCGCCTGCTCGATCCGGATCGACTCCCAGTCCACGTCGAGCTCCTCGGCGATCAGCATCGGGAGCATCGTCTTGATGCCCTGACCGACCTCGGGGTTCTTGGCCATGATGGTGATCACGCCATCGGGCGCGATGCGGATGAAGGCGTTCGGTGCGAATTCACCGGCGCTCCCGGTAGCGACCTCGGCCGCCTCGAGCACGCCGTTGGTGCCGAAATCGAGCCAGGTGCCGAGGAGCAGCCCGCCACCGACGAGTCCGGTGACACGGAGGAACTCGCGGCGGGGCAGGGTCGTGTTGGTCGGCATCAGCGGGCCCCCCCGGCTTCGGTCGTGTTGCGAGTGGTGGTGCCGGCGGCGCGATGAATGCCCTCGCGGATGCGCGTGTAGGTCGCGCAGCGGCAGAGATTGCCGTTCATCGCCGCATCGATCTGGGCATCGGTCGGCTTGGGCGTCTTGGCGAGCAGCGCCGCGGCACTCATCAGCTGGCCCGCCTGACAGTAGCCGCACTGCGGGACATCGAGTTCTTCCCAGGCCTTCTGGAGGGCGTGTGTGCCCTCGGGCGAGAGCCCCTCGATGGTGGTGACCTTCTGCCCCTGCAGGGCCGCCGCCGGCATCTGGCAGGAGCGGACCGGGGCGCCGTTGAGGTGCACGGTGCAGGCCCCGCACTGGCCGATGCCGCAGCCGAACTTGCTGCCCTTGAGGTCGAGGACATCGCGCAGCACCCAGAGGAGTGGCATGTCCGCAGGGACGTCGACGGTGCGCGGGGTACCGTTGACGGAGAACGTGACCGGCATGACGCAGGCTCCTGAAGGGGTCAGCTGGGAAAGGTGGCGACTGGGGAGAGCAGTCGCAACGAAGGACGCGGGCGCGAGTCCGATTGGAGCGGGACACCACATCCGGCGGCGCCGGACGCATCCGTACAGATTAGCCGGTCACATGATGACGCACGTGTCTTCCGGCCCGTTCCCGGTGTCGCACGCCCATCACCGGACCGTTGATGGCACCTGGATCCTGTTGTGGACGGCGATCGCCCTGCTGATCGCGCGCTTCGCCTTTCTCGATCTGGCACCGTTCCACAAGGACGAGCCACGCTTCCTTGCTGCCGCAGCCATGCAGCTGACGACCGGTGACTGGGCAACTCAGTCTCCGATCGCAGGCAGCTCCTCAATCCACTACGGCCCCTCGATCCTGTGGCTGTATGGAGCGCTGCAGGCCGTCCTTGGGCAATCGGCTCTCGGGATGATCGGTGCGATGTGCGCGTTGACCTCGGCCGCGCACCTGTTCTTCGCCCTCGCGGTCGCACGAGTCTTCGGGCCGGCCGTTCCCGTGTCGCAGTCGCTGCTGCAGAGCGTGTGGCGTTCCGCGGATGCGCGTCGTGTGGCCGGAAGTGTCCTGCTCCTGCTCAGCGCCTCGCCGTCGCAGTTCGTCTGGTCCCGGCTTGCGTGGGATCAACTCTCGAATGTGACCGCTTTCATTGCGGTTGGCGTGCTGGCCGCTCCGGCCGTGATTTCGTGGCGACGGGCGGCCGTGACGGGCGCCGTGCTCGGTGTCGGCGTCTCGTCTCACCCGATGATCCTGCCGCTGGTCGCAATCGCGGCGGCCGGCATCGCGGCATCGAACTGGAGTCGCCCTCGCAGGGTGATTGCGACGCTCGGAGCCTTCGCTGTGCTGCTCCTCGTCGTGAACGTTCCCTGGTTGATCGCACTCGCGCAGCACATGCCATCGGACGTCGCGATGCGCGTTCGCCATGACGCGCCGATCTTTCCTGACCGGTGGCTGGAAGTCCCACTGGCACTCGGGTCGTTCGGTCTGCAATACGTTTTCGACGGGGAGTGGGCAGCCGTGGCGGCGACACTGCCCGTGCGGAACGACATCGTGGGTACGCTCGGGCTGCTGCTGTGCACGGCTGCCATGGGCGTCGGCACCGTCACCGGGTGGCGCCATCTCCGTGGAACAGCCCGCCACCTGACCTGCCTTGCCGCGGGTGGGTCGCTCGTCTTCCCGATCTTCATGGCGGCGCTCGGAGCGGGTTTGCAACCTCACTACCAGTTTCCCACCGGGTGGATCGTTCCTCTGCTGCTGGCGGCCGGGCTGAGTGCCCGTCAACGATCCACCGTGCGAGACGTGCTCGTCAGCGGGACGGTCGTGTGCAGCACCCTTCAGGTCGTCACCCTGACGACGGTCATGGCATGGGTCAGCGCACATGATGGCACACGCGGACCGCATTACGGCATGACGATCGGTGCACAGCGCGCTGCCGTCATCCGCGTGTGCGGAGAGTCACGGGCCGCAGTCATCGCCAATCACACGAACGTGCTCGACGTCTCCCTGCGGTATGTGGTCAGCACCGAGCCCGGTTGCCATGGACGCGTGATCACGGTGTGCCCGGGCACGCCATGCGGAACTCCATCGGCGGCTCGCGACTGGTACCACTGGCACTACCGCTCACCCATCGGTGCGCAGGCAGTGATGCGCCGACAGGCTGCGGCGACCGAAAGCGATCAGGCCAGCGCTGTTTCGACGAACTCCGGCGACATCAGTCCGCCCAGTGATCGTCCGTGCGCATCGTGCACGGCGCGCGCCTCGTTCACCAGCTCGAGAGCCGACCTGGTGCACGGCGGCAGCGCGCGGTCCGAGGTGCCCAGTGGTGTGACTCGTTCCCCCCACTTCACCAGCAGCGAGCAATAGGTCAGACCGCCGCCGAACGCCGGCATCAGAATCGTGGCACCGGGAGCGACGCGGCCCTCTTCGAGCGCCTCCACCAGCGCCACCGGTACCGTCGCCGCACTCATGTTGCCGTACTTGTGCACCGTGACCATCACCCGCTCCATCGGGATGCCACCGTACTTGGCCACCGACTCGATGATCCGCAGGTTCGCCTGGTGCGGCACCACGAGATCGATCTGGTCCGGCGTGACGCCACACTGCGTCATCACCTGCCGTGAGGCTTCGGCCATCGCCTGCACGGCGCGCTTGAAGATCACCTGCCCGTCGAAGTCCCAGATGGTGTCGCCGAACCGCACGTCCTTGTTCGCGTAGCAGAGGCCGAGCCCGCGCACGCGAAGCGTTTCGCGAGCCTCAGCGTCGCAACCGAGCACGGTGCCGATGAGCCCCGACTCCACGTCGCTGGCCTGCAGGACGACGGCGGCGGCGCCATCGCCGAACAGCACCGCCACGTTCCGGTTGCTCCAGTCCATGAAACGACTGATCAGCTCCACGCCGATGACGACGGCATTCTTCACCATGCCGCTGCGAATCATCGCCGTCGCCGTCGCGAGGCCGTAACAGAAACTGGTGCAGGCGGTGTTCACGTCCATCGCCGCCGCGCGCGTCGCGCCGAGCGCGATCTGCACGCCACTGGCACTGTTGGGCACCCCTTCATCGTTGCTGCAGCTGCCGTAGATGATCAGCTCCACATCGGCGCCGTCGAGCCCCGCACAGGCCAGCGCCTGCGACGCCGCCACGACCGACATGTCGATCGCGCTCACATGCGAGACGCGGCGCTCCTTCATGCCGGTGCGCGAGGTGATCCACTCGTCGGTCGTGTCGAGGAACGTCGCGAGGTCGTCGTTGGTCAGCGTGGCGGGGGGCATGCACTTCCCCCATCCGGTGATGGCAGCGTAGGTCATGGCGATTCGGTCTGGCGGCGGGGAGCCGTTCGGTGTGCCCCAACAGTACCGACCGGGACAGGGAAGCGGGATAGGGCAGGGTCCCGACCCTGTGCTAACCGACCAGCGTCTCCATCGGCAGGGCGTCCCGCGCCCGGACCGCCGCCTCGTATGGCCCCAGCAGGTGTGCGATGCTGTTGGCGTAGTAGCTGACCAACTCGCGCCCCCGTGGCAACACCAGAAAGCTGTCGCCCTGTTGCAGGACCACGCGCCGCATGGACAGCATCAGGAGCGCGACATCGAGCGTGTCCGTCGCCTCACGATCCGCGCGCACCACGCGCGCGTTCAGCTCGACCAGCTCGTCCCGCAACTCTGCGATGCGATGCAGCAGCCGGTCACGCGCGATCAGTTCGCCCCCCAGACTCTGGATCGCGGCACAGACCAGCGGCACGGGAGTGACCGGAATCAGCGCACCGATACGCGTCATGATGCGGTCGGTGAGTGCCGCCACTTCCGACAGCCGCTCAGCGCGCGCCATCGTGAAGAGCTCCGGCTGATTGGCATACCACGGTGCGAGCGGCACCGGGGCACCGATCATCACGGCGGCACGGCCATACCGCTTCCAGCGGCGCGTGATCAGTCGTGCCACGTTCCAGCACAGATACGGCAGCACTTCGCCGAGTTGCGTGAGTCGGCCGGGGGGCGTCCCGCCACTCGACGTGTCGAGTTCGCGCAACAGCGAGCGGTCCTCGAGCACGCGATCGTAGTTGATCGCGACCGGAATGACGTAGATCCGGCTGTGGTACGCTGGGTCCTGACCAATGCCGAGGACGTAGTCGAGCAGGCCGAGCTTCGGCGGGCGCAGCTTGCCGTCGCGGGTGAGTCCTCCCTCGAGGAAGATGCCCTGCGTCACCCCCTCCCGCGTGATGAGTTGCACATAGCGCTCGAGCACAGTGTGATACAGCTTCTCGCGGTGCTTTCGTCGCACGAAGTAGCCGCCGAACGCCTTGAAGATCTGCTCCAGCGGGAAGGCGCGTGCCCATTCGCCGACCGCGTAGGAAATGGCGACCTGCCCGGACAGGGCGAATCCTACGAGGACATAATCGGCATTCGACCGGTGATTCATCAGATACACGACCACGGCGTTCCGCGGCAGTCGTCGGACGGCGTCGCGGTCCTCGTACTCCACCGTGACCTTGTAGAACAGGCCAAGCAGGAGCCGCGACAGGCGGTACCCGACTTCGTAATAGGCGATGATGTTGAAGAACGGCACGATCTCACGCACGTACGTATCCACCATGCGCCAGCAGGCGTCACGATCGAGTGCCGTCTCCGCGGCGTGTGCCTCGACGGCCGCGGCGATGACCGGATCGGCCAGCAGGAGGCCACGGACGTGCGCGCGGCCAAGCAGCTTGAACCGGTCCAGCCGCCCGCGGTACTTGAGCCGGACCCGTGCCGCCACGCGGTCGGTGTATCGCGCGAGCTGACGCCGGAAGAGCCGCGCCAGCACCAGCAGCACGACGAGGGTGGCCAGCGCGGCCCGGATGGAGAGGGACATGTCGCCCAGAACATCGGGAGCGGCGCAGCAATGGGCAAGCGCGGTGGTTGATCCAGGCTGCCGGGCTGCTTGAACCGTGGCCACCCTCTGGGTTGCTTATCCCTTCCCCTGCCCAGAGTCTCCGTGCTGCGACGTGTCATCGTCGGTCTTTCCGTATTGATCCCGGTGGTGCTCGTGACGGCGTTCGGTGTGCTGCCAGGCATGGTGGACCGTCGCAAGAACACCATTGGCGCGGCGCCGCACGTGACGGTCAGCGACTCGGCGCGACGGTTGCACCGCGCGCTGCTGATCGCCGATCTGCACGCCGACCAGCTGCTCTGGGCGCGCGACCCGCTGGCGCGGTCCACACACGGTCATGTGGACCTGCCGCGGATGAACGACGGGAACGTCGCACTGCAGGTGTTCAGCGTGGTGACGAAGACACCGCGCGACATGAACTATGACGCGAACACCGGCGCCACCGACAACATCACGCTGCTGGCCCTCGTGCAGCGCTGGCCGTGGGCCGCGCTGACGAGTCTCAGGGCGCGCGCCATTCATCAGGCGGACCGTCTGCACGATGCCGTCGCCAGGAGTGACGGTGCACTCGTGCTGGTGACCGACACGACCTCTCTGCAGCGCCTCGTGGCCGAGCGGGTGAAGGATCCGCGGGTGCACGGAGCGCTCCTTGCCGTCGAGGGACTGCATGCGCTCGACGGCCAGCTCGCGAGTGTCGATACGCTGTACGCGCACGGATTCCGGATGATGGGCCTCACCCATTTCTTCGACAACGAGGTGGCGGCCTCGGCGCACGGTGTCACGCATGCGGGACTGACGCCGCTGGGTCGGCAGGTCATCGCGCGCATGGAGGCGTTGGGCATCATCGTCGATCTCGCGCATGTGGCGCCGACGGCCGTGACTGAGGCGCTGGCAATGGCCACGCGGCCCGTCGTCGTGTCGCACACCGGCGTGGCTGGCACCTGTCCCGGGCCCCGCAACCTCACCGATGCGCAGTTGCGCGCGATCGCCGCCAATGGCGGTGTCGTCGGCATCGGATACTGGGATGCGGCGGTCTGCACACTGGGTGCTGCGTCGATCGTGAAGGCCATCCGGCATGCCGTGACCGTGGCCGGTATCGAGCACGTGGCGCTCGGGTCGGACTTCGATGGCGCCACCGCCACGCCGTTCGACACGGGGGCGCTCGACGAGATCACGCAGGCGTTGCTCGACGATGGGTTCACGCCGGCGCAGGTGGCGCAGGTGATGGGGGGCAACGTGCTGCGGCTGCTGCGCGCAGGGCTGCCGCGGTCATGACGGCGCCACCGCCCGTGATGGCGAACGTGATGATGCGCGTGAGCCGGGAGCTGCGCCGCCGGTGGGACGCGCGCTGATGGACAGCCATTTCGCATCGTTGCCACGATGGGCTGCGGCAGCTGTCCTGCTGCTCGTCGCGGTCCTGATCGGTCATGGTCTTGTGGCACCCGCGTTTCCGCCGCCGCCGCTCGCGACCGGGGCGGACTCCACGCGGAGTGACCTGGCGCTGTATGGCGCCGTCCTGAACCGGGTGCAGGCCGGCGAGGGGTTCTATCAGGCCACCGCGACCGAGCAGCGCCTGCGCGGGTATCCACTGCGGCCATTCGTCACGGTGCGTCCGCCATGGTTCACCCGCTTCCTGGCGAGCGTCGGTGGCCGTGTGCCGGCGACACGGATCTTCCGTGTGCTGGTCACCAGTGCGGCCATCCTGATGGTCATTCGCCTCCTGCTGTCGATCGAGTCGCGCCCGCTCGCCCTCGGCGCTGCGCTGGGTGCACTGACGTTCCTGTTCGTGCAGACCGTTCCGATCTTCTGGTACGAGGCGTGGTCGGCAGCGCTGGTGCTGCTGGCGCTGGCCTGCTGGTCCGAGCGGACCTGGGCGCTGAGTATCCCGATCGCGCTTGCCGCAGCGCTCATGCGTGAACTCGTGGCGCCGTTCCTCTGCGTCATGTTCGTGATGGCACTCTGGGAGCGGCGGCGCGCCGAAGCGATTGGATGGGGCCTGGCCATCGGCGTGTTCGGGGCGGCACTTGCCGTACACGCGGCGCGTGTCCATGCCGTGAGCACGCTGGCCGACAAGGCCTCGCCCGGGTGGGTGCGCAGCGGCGGCTGGCCGTTCATCCTCCGCATCGTGCACGAGAGTTCGGCGCTGATCATCACGCCGCTGTGGGTGGTCGCCGTCATCGTCCCGCTGGCGCTGCTCGGCTGGGCGCACTGGACGCACCCGCTCGCCCGCCGCGCTTCGCTGTACCTGGGCGGCTTCATCGCGGCCTTCATGGTGGTGGGTCGTCAGAACACGGCGTATTGGGGGATGCTGCTCTCGTCGCTCCTGCTGATCGGCGTCGCCTTCGCGCCCGCTGCACTCCTGTCGCTCGCCCGCCGGGTGCGTCGCGTCGCGTGACGGATGACATGTCGTGACTGCACTCTTTGGCCTGATCCTCCTGCTCGCCGGTGCGCTGCTCTTCCTGATCCAGCCCATGTTCGCACGGATGGTGCTGCCACTGGCCGGCGGCGCCCCGGCGGTCTGGAACACCGTGATGGTGTGCTACCAGTTTCTGTTGCTGGCAGGATATCTGTACGCGTATGCCATCACACGGTGGCTCGACCTCTCCCGTCAGGCGATGCTGCATGTGGTGCTGTTCGCCGTGCCGATGCTCCTCCTCCCGATCGCATTGCCTGTCACGGCTGCACCGCCGTCGGGTGAAAATCCGTCATGGTGGGTCATGACCACACTGCTGACGAGCGCGGGGGCACCATTCCTCGTCGTCGCCACCACCAGCCCACTGATGCAGTCGTGGTACGCCCGCCTGCGTGGCACTGCGGGCGCGAATCCGTATGCGCTGTACGCCGCGAGCAATGCCGGCAGTCTGCTCGGTCTGCTTGGCTATCCGTTGCTGTTCGAACCGTGGTTGACGTTGCGGCACCAGAGCCGCCTGTGGGCTGCAGGATACGTGGTGCTCGCCATGCTCGTGGTCGCAGCCGCCTGGCGCCTCCCCCGCGTCGCCGACACACCCGTGCAATCCGGCCGCGCTGCGGCGGCCGGCGCGCCAATCCTCGTGTGGCGTCGTGCACGATGGGTGTTGCTGGCCTTCGTGCCATCGAGCCTCATGCTGAGCGTGACGATGCACCTGTCCCTCAACATCGCGCCGGTGCCGCTGCTCTGGGTGGTCCCGTTGGTGCTCTACCTCGGCACGTTCATCGTTGCCTTCGCGGCGCGGCGGGGCTCGTTCACGACGCCGGCGCTGGCACTCCCCGTGGCGATCGTGCCGGTGATGGTGGCTGTGCTCGCGGATCTCTCCAAGCCCGTCTGGGCGATCGTCACGCTGCACCTCGTGTCATTCACGATCGTCGCGCTGGTCAGCCACACCGCGCTGGCAGATGACGCACCGCCACCCGAGCACCTGACGGAGTTCTATCTCTGGTTGTCGGTCGGTGGCGCCTGTGGTGGCCTCTTCAACGCGATCGTCGCACCGTCGCTGTTCGTCTCCATTCTCGAGTATCCCCTCGTGCTGGTGGTTGCGGCGCTGAGCCTGAAGGTGGATCGTGGTGAGGTGACGCCGGAGAGTGGGAACCATGCACCCGTGCCGTGGTTCACCCGTGCGCGCGCCATCGATGTCGCGCTGCCGCTCTCGCTCATCCCGATGATCGTGCTCTGCGACGTCGTCGCGCGCGAGTTCGGTCTCGATACAGCCGTCGCCCGCCGGATCGTCGCGCTCGGTGCGCCGGCGGCGATCTGCTATGTGCTCGCCGGACGACGGCTTCGGTTCGGGCTGGGTGTCGCGTCGCTTCTCATCGGCAGCTTGACCTTCGAGCGGTCCCGCCAACTGCTCGTGGCGGAGCGCAGCTTCTTCGGTATCACACGCGTCTATGCCACTGGCGGGGGCTGGTATCACTCGCTGGTGCATGGCAACATCAGCCATGGGTCGCAGAGTACCGAGCCTGCACGTCGACGTGAACCGTTGTCGTACTACACGCGGTCCGGACCGGTCGGTGAACTCATCATCCCTCGGCAGCGACTGGGACTGGTGCGCCGGGTGGCCGTCGTGGGACTCGGGGCTGGGACCCTGGCCTGCTACCGGCTGGCGGGTGAAGAATGGACGTTCTTCGAGATCGATGCGGCGGTAGTCCGTATCGCCCGTGATCCGCGGTACTTCACCTACCTTCGTGACTGTGCGCCGCAGGCTGCCGTCGTGCTTGGCGATGCCCGACGCTCACTCGCGACCGCACCCGACGAGTCGTATGATCTCATGCTGCTGGATGCGTACAGTGCCGACGCGATCCCGGTGCACCTGCTGACACGCGAAGCGCTGGCGTTGTACCGGCGCAAGCTGGCTCCCGGCGGCGTGATTGCCCTGCACATCTCCAACCAGTACTTCGACCTGGCCCCCGTCGTGGCGGCGCTCGCGAGTGATGCCGGCATGGTGTCCAGGCTCCGCGACGAAACGAGCCTCTCGGCCGGTGATGCGGCGCGCGGCAAGAACACCTCCGACTGGATCGTCATCGCGGAGCGCGAGGCGGACCTGAGCACACTGCTCACACTCGTCCGCTGGGAGAAGGTGCGTCCGGCACCGACCGTGTGGACCGATGACTTCTCGAGCGCACTCAGCGCGATGCGGTGACACAGATGACACTGCTGTATGCGGTCACGATGTGCCTCAGCGGGGCCATGCTGTTCCTGCTGCAGCCGATGTTTGCGAAGATGGTGCTTCCGTTGTTCGGCGGGGCACCGGCCGTGTGGAACACGGCGATGCTGTTCTATCAGGTGACGCTGCTGCTTGGCTACCTCTACGCCCATGCATTGCGACGCTGGCTGCCCGCCCGCTGGCAACTGGCCGTCCATCTGGTGGTCGTCCTGCTGCCACTGGCGGTGCTTCCGATGCACGTGCCAACGGCAATGCTGCCCGTCGGCGGTGAAGATCCCGTGCCTCGGTTGCTCGCGGTGCTCGCCGTCGGCGTCGGGCTGCCGTTCTTCGTCGTGTCGACCACCAGTCCGTTACTGCAATCGTGGTTTGGCGATGGGGACGAGGGCGGTGGCCGGGACCCGTATGCGCTGTATGCGGCCAGCAATACGGGCAGTATGCTGGCATTGCTCGCGTACCCGTTCATCGTGGAACCGTCGTTGCGGCTCGACGCACAGAGCCGGGGCTGGTCAGGCGGATACATCGGCTTCGGCGTGCTCGTGGTGGCGTGCGGGGTCGTCTTCCTGCGCCGCGCCGCGTCAGCGGCCGCACCTGCGCACCCGATCCCGAGTCCCGGGTCCGGGGCGGTCGCCGTGTCGCGCGTGCGTCGCCTGCGGTGGGTGCTGCTGGCGTTCGTGCCGTCGAGCCTCATGCTCAGCGTCACCACGTACATGGCCACCAACATTGCGCCGGTGCCGCTGCTCTGGATCCTGCCGCTGGCGCTGTATCTCCTCACCTTCATCGTCGCCTTCGCCTCACGCCGGATCCTGAGCACCGAACTGCTGCGTCGGGTCTTCCCTTTGGTGCTCCTGCCGCTGCTGGCACTGACGCTCTCCGAGGCATCGTCGCCCATCCGGCTCCTGATCGGATTGCACCTGCTGGCCTTCACGCTGCTGGCGCTGGCGTGCCACGGCGAGCTCGCGATCGATGCGCCTCCTGCGCCGGCCGTCACGGAGTTCTACATCTGGGTGTCGATTGGTGGTGCGCTGGGCGGCGTGTTCAATGCGCTCGTGGCACCGCGGGTCTTCGGCGCGGTGCTCGAGTATCCGCTCGCGCTCGTCGTTGCAGCGCTCGTGATGCGCCCGCCACATCGCGGTCACACAGCCATCGCGACCGCGCCTACGGCCATGACCCGTGCCCTCGATCTCTCGCTGCCACTGTGCCTGGCGGCGTCAGTGTTGCTCATCCACGCTGCGGTGCGCGCGTGGAGCGACGGCAGCGGGGCGATCGCGCGCAGCGTCGCGCTGGGCGTGGCCGTACTGCTCTGTTTCCCGCTGGCTGCGCGACCTCTCCGTTTCGGCCTGGGGGTGGCGGCGGTGCTGGTCGCCAGCACCGTGATGGGTGGGGATCGTCGTCTCATCCACGCCGAGCGCAGCTTCTTCGGAATCAGCCGCGTGATTATTGCGGATGGCGGCCGGTTCCACGAACTCGCGCATGGCAGCATCACCCATGGTTCGCAGGATGTGCGCACCGCCAGCTCACGCCGCGAACCATTGACGTACTACACCCGCACCAGCCCGGTGGGTACGCTGCTCAGCGCCACGGCGACGCTGGCGACGGGACGACGCGTGGCCGTCGTCGGCCTCGGCGCCGGCGCGCTCGCGTGCCACGCCCGCCCTGAGGATCGCTGGACGTTCTTCGAGATCGATCCGGTGGTGGTGCGGATCGCCCGTGATCCACGGCTGTTCACCTACCTGCAGGACTGCGCGCCAACGGCGACCGTCACGATGGGCGATGCGCGTCTCTCGCTGCAGCAGTCAGCGGACGGCGCATACGACCTGCTGCTGCTGGATGCATACAGTGCGGACGCCATTCCCCTGCATCTGATCACTCGTGAAGCGCTGGCACTGTACCGGAGGACGGTTGCCCGTGACGGGATCATCGCCTTCCACATCTCCAATCGCTACTTCGATCTGGAGCCGGTCGTGACGGCGCTTGCCGCCGATGCGGGGCTGCGAGTCCTGATCGGTCGCGACGTCGCGGTTGGGCCGGTCGAGACCGCGATGGGAAAGACACCCTCGATCTGGATGCTGGTTGCGCAGCCGCAGGCTGACCTGACGGTGCTGCTGCGTGGCACCGCCTGGCACGTGCCGCGCCCGCGCCAACCCGGCAACGTCTGGACCGATGACTTCTCCAGTACGATCAGCGCGTTACGATGAGCCCCGGCTCCTCCGCCTCTTCGGCGCCAAGCGCCGCGCACAGCGAACCGATCACCAGAAAGTAGTAGTTGATGAACGCCTGCTTGTTGAAGGCGAAGAACACCAGGAAGACGAGTGCCAGTGCCAGTGGAAAGGAGACGGGACGTCGGCGGTCACGCCAGAAGATGCTCGCCCAGGTGAGCGCAGCGAGCCCGAACGGCAGCAGCATCCACTGCTGGGGCGCCGCTGGTTGCGCCCACGCCAGGTATGACAACGCATCCAGCCGGAAGGGCTGCCTGAACTGCAGCAGGACGGCACTGTGCAGGAAGGCGTCCGGATCCCGCAGCACCATGGGCAGCGTCACCACACTTGCCGCAGCGACGGCACGCAGCCCGAATGCGAGGGCGTCCCGCCAGCGCCACGGTCGCGGCAGGAGCAGCAGCAGCGCAGGCGCCACCACGATCGTGTATTGCTTCGAGACGAAGAACAGCCCGGCCACATACGGCAGCAGTCGGGGTGCACGACGCTGACAGAACCATGTCGCTGACAGCAACAGGACGACATAGGCTTCCGTCCAGCCGAACACCGCCATGTCCGGAAAGGCAGGGCAGAGCAGCAGCAGCGCGCCACCGATGTAGCCGTACCGCGACCGCGTGGCGGCTGCGATCAGCCACGCCGAGGCGAGCAAGGCGAGTCCGCTCGAATACCGAACGTCACCGAGCAGCAGTCCCGGTAGCGCGAGGAGCGTGGGTAGTGGCATGTAGGGATTCCCGAATTGCAACACGCCATCGACCGAAACCCCAGGGCCGAAGAACAGGGCCGACTGTTCCGGCGTGTACGGGTCGCGAAAGGTCATCGCATACGGGTTGCTCCCCTCCAGCAGTGCCGTCGCGCTCTCGCGCTGGTACTGCAGCACGTCGATGCCGGGAATCGGAAGCTGCGTCACCAGCAGCAGTGTCTGGCTTGCGGCGAGGAGAAGCAACAGGTCATGAAGCCGCGGCAGCCGCGTCCTCCGGACGGCACAGATCGCGACACCGGTCACTGACATCGACATGCCCAGCACGAGAGCGAGGCGGTGCTCGTGCGCAGGCAAGGCGGCAGCGACGCCGGAACGGCAGAAGAGCACCGCGCTCACGAGCAGGGCGGCCGTGCTGACGATGTGGTGCAGGCGACCGATGACCGCGTGTCCGTGCATCATACCCCAGAACGCATAGGCGATCGCGATCGTCAGCCATGCCAGTGCCGCCTGCGCCAGCGCTCCATCGTTGTCGTGCACTGCGGCACCGATCGCGACGATCGCGATCGTGAGTCGTGTCGCACTGAGACGAGCCGCGAGCGGATCGTCCTCAGCGTCGTCTGCGGTGGCGTCGTGCACGTGGGTGTGGCCTGTCGCGGTGCGAGTCATGCGGCCTGTCGGTGCGCGCTCGGAGGCTCCGTGGCCGCCAGGGCAGTACAGAGACAGCCGATGACGAGATAGTAATAGTTGAGGAACGCCTGCTTGTTGAAGGCGAAGAACGCAAGGAAGGCGAGGGCGATGGCGAGCGGAAAGGAGACCCGCCGACCGCAGCGCGCAATCGCGATCCATGCGGCGGCCGTCATGACGAACGGAAGTGCCACCCACCGCTCGGGTGCGGCAGGTTTCACGAGCGTCAGAAAACTGAGCGCGTCCTGTCGAAACGGCTGTCGGAACTGGAGCCACGCCGCACTGTGCAGAAACGCGCCGATGTCCCAGAGTGCCAGTGGCAGCGTCACCACCGAGCCGGTGATGACGGCACGGAGGAGGAAGCCCGCTGGGCCATACGGAAGCGCGGGAGTGCGGGCGAGCATCATCAGGACGGGGACGATGATGATCGTGTACTGTTTGGCCGCGAAGAGCAGCCCTGCGGCATACGGAAGCAGGCGTGGTGCCCGGCAGTGCACATACCACGTTGCCGCCACGAGGACGACCACATGCGCCTCGACCCAGCCCTTCAGCAGCATCATCGGGAAGGCCGGTGTCGTCAGCAGCAGCGCGGCGGCGATGTACGACGTCCGCGACTCGCGGGCATGGGCAATGAGGGCTGCCGATGCCAGCATCGCGAGGAGGCTCGCATACCGCACATCGCCAACGAGGTGACCCGGTAACGCGGTGAAGAGCGTCAGCGGCATGTACGGGTAGCCGAATTTCAGGATCCCGTCCACACTCACGCCCGGGCCATAGAACAGTGCCGACCATTCCGGCGGATACGGATCGTGGAATTCCATGGCGTACGGATTCATTCCACTCAGCAACCGATCCAGTGCTTCACGCTGGAACATCAGCACGTCGATGCCGGGGCGCGGCAGTGAGGTGACGAGATTGAGTCCGGTCAGCGCCGTGACGACCATCAGCAGCAGCAGAATCCACCGTCGCTGTTCCCGCCGCTGTGCCGTGAGCAGCACGATGGCGCTCGCGGCCATTGCCATGACCAGGCCGGCGTGCACGAGGTAGGCGGAGCGCTGCAGCCCTTCGAGTGCGCTGACGAACATCATGCCCGAGCACTGTACCGCGAGCGCCAGGGGACCGGCCCACCGCACGTCACCATCGGACGCAGCGTCGCCAGCCCAGACCGCGAACCAGCTTTCCGTCAGCGAGAGTGCCAGCAGCGCGAGCGCGGGCAGTGACCGCGTCCCGTCCCGTTCGAGCAGCGCCAGCCCCAACGCCGTGACGGCGAGGAGCAAGGGGATGATGGTCGTCGGACGCCGACCGTCCACGTCCGACAGCCGCACGCTGCTCACACGGGCGCGGCAGGCACGACGCGCTGTTCCCCGATACGCCGTGCCACGACCGATGCCACCGTGGGGACCACGATGCCGTGCCGCTCGCTGCGCTGGATGATCTGCATCACGCCCGCCCGTGGACGGCAGACCACGACGAACTGGAAGGCGAACAGGGTCGGCAACAGGCGAGCAGCCATCGCACTCAGCGAACCGAGTACGTCACCAAGCCGGCCACGCATCACCGCCTGAAACGGCACGGCTGACGCATGCACCCGCTGCACCTCGTACCCGCACTGGCGCAGCATGGCCAGCAACGACTTGCGCGTGAACAGGCGCTTGTGTGTGATGTCGAGAATGCCGCGCTCGGCGTACGTGAACCGACCGAACAGCAGGTTCAACCGCACGCCGAGAAAGGCGACGTTCGGGGTCGAAATCACGAACGTCGGCGAGCCGGTGCGCTGCTCGTCCACCTCGCTGCGATTCCGCAGGTCGAGCAGGAACGCTTCCGGCTCCGCCAGATGCTCGATCACGTCGAGCAGCAGCACGGTGTCGAACGAGAAGACGTCGGATGGCGTCGGATCGGTTTCCAGGTCCATCTGCCGGAAGTGATCCATTGTGTCCGGCAGCGGCGGCGACGCGTCGATGCCGGTCACTTCCATCCCGCGTGTCCGGCACTCGCGCGCCAGGAAGCCGGGCCCGCAGCCGATGTCGAGGACACGCTTCGGCTGCAGCCGCTCGATCTCCCGCAGCGCCAGCGCGTGCGAGGAGTAGGCCATCCATGTCTTCTCTTCGTATCGGCCGATCTCGAGCCGCCGGTACTTCAGGTCGCACAACATGCCCACCTGGTGCAGCCGGAACTGAAGCGTCGTGGCCACGATGTCCTTCGCATACCGCAACCCGTTCACGCGCGAGATTTCATCGCCGTAGTGCGTCGGGATGGCGAACTCCTCGACCGATGCACCGACATGGAACGCCTGATACAGGATCTCGGTGTCGAAGTGGAAATCGTTCGTGTTGATCTCGAACGGGACCCGACGCAGGAATGCCGTCGAGAAGGCACGATACCCGGTGTGGTATTCCGAGAGGTTGCGGCCGGTCAGCGTGTTCTGAAAGGTCGTGAGGATCCGGTTGCCCACGAGCTTGTACAGCGGCATCCGGCCGCGACGCGCCGAACGCAGGTCAGTCATGCGCGACCCGAGCACCACGTCCGCGTGGGTACGGCGCCACGTCGCGATGAACTCCGGCAGCAGTTCCGGCGCATACTGCCCGTCACCGTGCAGCAGGATCACGAATCCGTAGCCGCCCTCGATGGCGATGCGGTAGCCCAGCTTCTGGTTGCCGCCGTAGCCCTGATTCTCGGGATTGCGCAGCACCGAGACGTTGTGCGCCTGATGGTCGGCAGCCCACTGCGCGCCAAGCGACGCGCCGGCGTCGGACGACCCGTCGTCGATGATGAGGATGTCGACATCCGGATCGTTGAGCAGCTGGACCGGGATGCGGTCGAGCATGCGCGCGAGATGCTGCGCCGCCTCGTAGGCGACGACCAACACGAGCACGCGCTCGCCTTCAGCTGCGCCTCCATCCAGGTCAACCATCGTGCACCGACGTCACGCAATGCCCTGCTTCATCGCCCAGAGCACCTTGTCCGCGAACACATCCACTTCCTGTGGCGTGGTGTACACGTTCGGCGTCACGCGGATGCCCATGAACTCCTTCTCGTGCACGATCGGTGTGGTGACGATGTTGTGCTTCGCGTAGAGCCACCCGCCGAGCTTCACGGGGTCGAGTCCATCGACGTTGAAGAAGCCGATGCCACCGCCGTTGGGTGAATCGAGCGGTGTCAGCACCTTCACCCGCCCGCCGCCCTCCGCCAGCAGCCGCTTGGCCCAGCGATCACGCAGCCAGCGCATGCGGGCGATCTTGCGGTCGGAGCCGATGCCCCGGTGGAAGACGATGGCCGCCGCGATCGCGTTGAAGTTCGCCTGCGGATGGGTGCCGATCTCCTCGTACTTCCGGATGTCGTTTTCCTGGCCCGGATTGCCGGCCATCAGCGGCCACAACGCGCGCTGCTTCTCCTTGCGCACATACAGGAAGCCGGTCCCGATCGGCGCGTACAGCCACTTGTGCAGGCTGGTGCCGTAGTAGTCCACACCGAGGTCGTCGCGCTTGAACGGGAAGTGCGCGAAGGCGTGCGCCCCGTCCACGAACACTTCGATGCCTTTCGCCTTCGCCATGTCCACGATCTTGCGCACCGGCAGGATCTGTCCCGTGAGGTTCGTGATGTGCGTGATCTCGATCACCTTGGTGCGCGGCGTGATCGCCGCGGCGAAGGCCGCCACCACGTCGTCGTCACGCTGCACCGGCACGGCGAACTGCACGCGCTTGAGCACGATGCCTTCGCGATTCACCCGCTGCTGCCAGGCGTTGATCATCCGCCCGTAGTTCTGCGTGCTGATGATCACCTCGTCGCCCCGCTTCAGGTCGATGCCGAAGATCATCGTCTCCAGCGCTTCCGATGCGTTGCGGGTGACCGCCATCTCCTCGGGATCACACCCGAATTCGGCGGCCAGCTCGCGCCGGACACTCTCCATGCGCGGCTGCAGGTGCCGCCACATGTGATCCACCGGGATCTCGTTGCTGTAGCGGATGTCGCGGATCATCTGCTCGATGACCATCGACGGGGCCGGACTCACGCCGCCGTTGTTCAGGTTCACCCAGGTGCGGTCCACCTCGAACGCCCGCTGGATCTCGAACCAGAAGGTTTCGTCCTCGGCCAGCGCCTCGGCGCTGCGGGTGCCGGCCACGTCACGGGCCCGCGCCAGCTGGCGGAAGGCGGTCGCGTTGAAGTTCGGGGCGACCGCGAGGGAAGCGGCAACGGTCAGGAAGTCACGACGGCTGGTCATCGGCGGGCTCGGCAGGGGAGTAAGCGGGAGCAGCGATACAGCGCCTTCGCATTGGATCGACCCTGATTTTCACGGCCGACCGCTCTTCGATCCTACCGCATGCCCATCGGCCACGGAAGCGAACCGCCCGAAGTGGACTGCCTGTCCGGATTAGCTTGTGGCATGTCCCAGCCGAGTTCCCCCGAGATCATGACCGCGACCGGAACCGACCTTGCCGAGGTCGCCCGAGCGTCGTTGCTGGACGGTCTGCCCCCGGAGGCGGTCGCCGGAAGGGCCCGCGAGGCTGCCGCCCTCCTCGAGGCCATCGCCGCCGATCGCGCCATTCTGGCCCGCATGACCCCAGACGATCGGACTCGTCTGCTCCATGCGGCTGGCGAGGTGTCGCGCCCCGACGCGCTCGCGCGACGTCGGCTGGTGAAGGCGACGCGAAACCAGCGGAAGGCAGAGCGCACGCAACGTGCCGAATCTGTGCTGCAGGACACCGGGATCCGGAAGCTGCGCCGCGAGGAGGTGTTCATCACCCCGCGGCTCTTCGCTCCGAAGGATTTCGTGCAGGAGACTGTCGAGGAGGAGCCGCAGCTGCTCCGCGCCCCCGAGGTCCTGAACTGCTACGTCTGCAAGCGCGATTACACCGAGCTGCATCACTTCTACGACCAGATGTGCCCCTCGTGCGCGGCGTTCAACTATGCCAAGCGCACCGAGACGGCGGACCTCACTGGTCGCGTGGCGCTGCTGACGGGTGGACGGGTCAAGATCGGCTATCAGGCCGGCATCAAACTGCTTCGTGCCGGTGCACACCTGATCGTGACGACTCGCTTCCCGCGTGATTCCGCCGCGCGGTACGCCGCCGAGTCCGATTTCGGGGAGTGGGGGCATCGGCTGGAGATCTTCGGGCTCGACCTGCGCCACACGCCCAGTGTCGAGGCGTTCTGTGCCCATCTGGTCGCCACGCGCGACCGGCTCGACTTCATCGTCAACAATGCCTGTCAGACGGTGCGCCGTCCCCCTGATTTCTATCAGCACATGATGGACGTGGAGAACGCCGCGGTCACCAGCATGGCCGAACCGGTGCGACGGTTGCTGGGCGCGTACGAAGGGGTTCGCGGCTATCACATGCTGCCGGAAGGGAAGGGGATCGACCCCGTGCTCGCGCCCGAATTGAAGCACGCCGTGGGGCTCACGCACGCCGCACAACTGTCGCAGGTGAAACTGCTCGACGAGGAGCACGAGGCCCAGCAGGCGCTGTTCCCGGTGGGCCGGCTCGATCAGGACCTGCAGCAGGTGGACCTGCGCGATCGCAACAGCTGGCGCCTGCAGATGGACGAGGTGCCGAGCGTCGAGCTCCTCGAGGTGCAGCTGGTGAATGCCGTGGCGCCGTTCCTCATCAATGCGCGACTCAAGCCGCTGATGCGCCGCACACCGGGGCGCGAGAAGCACATCGTGAACGTGTCGGCGGTGGAGGGACAGTTCTACCGTCGCTTCAAGACCACGCGCCATCCGCACACCAACATGGCGAAGGCGGCGCTGAACATGATGACCCGCACTTCGGCGGCCGACTATTTCACCGACGGCATCCACATGAACAGCGTGGATACCGGCTGGGTGACGGATGAAGATCCGGTCGAGATTGCGGCACGGAAGACGGCGGAGCATCGCTTCCATCCACCACTCGACATCGTGGACGGGGCCGCGCGGATCGTGGACCCGATCATCGACGGGGTCAACACGGGGACGCATGTGTGGGGGCAGTTCCTGAAGGACTATGTACCGACGGACTGGTAGGACGGGGTGGAGATGCCCGTCTCGTGAGTGCCACCGCGCTCCCCACCACGCCGCCAGCGTTTCGCCTGCGGCTGGTGCTCGCCCTGCTGGTGGGGATGATCGCCGGGGTGTATGTCTGGCACGCGCACGCGGCTCTCCTCGTGCACGACACCGTGCCCGACTCGCTGTTCCTCTGGCGTGCAGCGAGGATCCTCCTCGTCGGTGGGGATCCCTTTCCCGTGGAGGCGCTGAACCTCATGCCCCCCGGCGAGACCGATCTGCTGGCGTGGCGGACAAAGCTCGAACCGCTGTACTACCCCATGCCGGCGCTGCTGCTCTGGCTGCCGTTCGCCACCGACGAGTTCCTCACCGGTAGCGCACTGTTCTGCGGTGTCGGTGCGGCGCTCTTCGCCTTTGCGATTTCGCGGCGCGGATTGCATCGGTTGTGGCTGTGCGGCAGTGTCCCGTTCATCGTGGTGCTCCATTTCGGGCAGTGGGGCACCTTCGTGACGGCGGCTGCCCTCATCCCGGTCCTCGGCTTTCTCACGGTGGCAAAGCCGAACATCGGTTTGCCGGTGGTGCTGGCGCATCCGACGCGGGCGGTGCTCGTCGGGTGCGTCGCGTTCGTCGCGCTGTCACTGGCGTTCGGCACCGAGTGGATTTTCGCCTGGTTGCGCAATGTCACGGGGCCCTTCGGGCGGTCGGCCCCGCATCCACTTCCGCTGTTGCAGCCTGACAGTCTGGGTTTCCTGCTGTCGCTCGCGCTGTTGCGGTGGCGGCGCGTCGAGGCGCGCCTGCTGTTCTGCATGGCGTGCGTGCCGCAACTGCCGTTCTGGGCCGACCAACTCGTGCTGGCCACCGTTCCCGAGTCCCGACGTGAGGTGATCTGGACGGTCGTCGGCGGAGGCCTGGCGTTCGCCGCGTACCAGGTATTTGCGCCGAAAGTGGAACTCTATGTACCCGTGATGCAGCCATATGCGCTCATCGCCACCTATCTGCCTGCGCTCGTGATCATCATGCGACGTCCGAACGTCGGGGGCATGCCGGCGCTGGTGGAGCGATCGGTCCGCTATCTTCCGGCGAGGCTCCGGGGCAGCGCCACCGAGCGTCTCCCCGCGACATCGTGATCCGGTGAGCGTTCGCAGACCTGGCCCGGCATCGACATGCGCGACGGGCGACCTCGCCGTCACTCCCCGCTGACTCCGTCCGCCGCATCACATGGACCGCAACATTTTCGACCTGATGGCTGCCACCGAGGACACGAATTGGTGGTTCCGTGGACGTCGCGACGTCATCGCGGCGGCACTGCAGCGGATCGGACCACCGTCAGGAGCCCACATTCTCGACGCGGGGTGCGGATCGGGTGGCAATCTGGCGCTTCTGTCGCAGTACGGTTCGGTCTGCGGCTTCGAGTATGACGGTCCGGCGCGTGCGCTCGCAGCGGCGCGAGGCCAGGGCCGCGTCGAGTTCGGCGCACTCCCTGACTGCGTCCCATTCGAGGATCTGCGCTTCGACGTCGTCGGCATCTTCGACGTCCTCGAGCATCTCGATCAGCCGGTCGAGTCGCTGGCCGCACTGCGTGCGCGCCTCGTTCCGGGTGGGGCGCTGCTGCTCACGGTACCAGCCTATCAATGGCTGTGGGGGCCGCACGACGAACAACACCAGCATCATCGTCGCTACAGTGCGGCACTCCTCGCCACGCAACTGCGGCGAGCGGGATTCGAGATCGAGTACCTCACCTACTTCAACTCGCTGCTGTTGCCGCTCGCGATCGTGCAACGTGTCAGCGAGCGCGTCATGGGTTTCGGCGTCGGAGCGATGCTGGAACGTCGCATGAATCGCTTGCTGTACCGCATCTGGTCGTGGGAGCAGGCATGGATTCCCCGGCGCCGTGCGCCATTCGGACTTTCGCTCCTCGCAATCGCACGACGATGATGATGGCATCGATCCGCACCATCAGCGAAGGCGCGTCACCGGGTCACTGACGCGGGCGTCGTGGTCGGCCTGGCCGCCAGCAGGTCGCGCCGTACGTGCACGACCGCGACGGAATCGGTATAGAGCCGCGTCCAGGCCGGCAGGTGATCCAGCAGCTCGGCGGCGGGGGCATCCGGCCGCAGCAGCGTCCACCCGATCTGCCGTCGGACGAGCAACGAATCCAGCGCGTGCGGGACACGCAGCCAGCTCGCGTCGGCCGCCTCCTTCATGAAGGCGTCGCCGTACATGTCGCCGCGCCCGTCGATGAAAACGGGTATCCCGCGGAAGATCAGATAACCACCAAGTTCGTAGGTGTTGAAGACGTTGCCGGTGACGCCCGTAGCCTGGTAGGCGGCGATCGCCGCTTCAGGCGTCACCGCAGCCGCCGGAGCAGCCTGCATGCGTGGGCGGACAGCCACGGCGATCAACACCGCCAGCGCCATGCCGATCGCTCCCGTCACGAGGCGGAGTCGAGGCGGAGCTCCATCGGCAGCGGTGTCAAAAGGTCGGGGCCGCGTGCCGAGCCCTTCGCCAAGGGGGCGCGCCAGCAGGAATGGCGAGACGAGTCCGAGCAGCGCGTGATAGCGCTGGTGCTTGAGTGCGAGATACAACAGGCCGAGCACGAAGACGATGCGCACTGGCGAGAGCCGCAGTCGTCCGGTGAATGCCACCGTCAGGACCAATCCCAGCCAGATCAGGATGTACTGAAAGCGCTGAAAGTTTGCCGATTGCCACTCGCCGACGATCGCCAGCGTCGCCTGCATGTTCATCACGCCCGCGGCATGCGTGAAGGCGTGCACGCCTCGCGGATTGATCAGCACACCGAGTGTCGCCAGCGCGAGAAAGAGTGACCATTGACGTGCCAGCCGTGTGCGCTCGGGGCCGGCCTCGCTCACCGACCAGGCCTCGAGGGCGAGCGCCCCCGCAAACCCGAGTGCCAGCGTGAAGCTCGCGTGCAGGTTGGCCCAGATGACGAGGACCGGAATCAGCCACCACGGCGGCGGCCGGCGCGTCTCCGTCGCCTGCACCAGCGCCGCCATCCAGAGCGCAGTGATCGGCCACACCAGCACATGGGGGCGGACGACGTAGTGAATGGACATCATGCTCGCAGCGATCACGGCAAGCGTCACGGCGCTGGCCAGCGACATGCGCTCGAGCAGAAAATGCAGCAGGATGGTGATCGAGAGTCCGAACGCGGCGCTCATCGCGATCTGAATTGCCGGCCATCCACCCGCCACGTGCGCCGCATGCATCGCAATTTCCGACAGCCATTCATGCGCCGTCCAGGCGAGGCCGGGGAACGTGAACGACCAGACATCCATCGTCGGCACCGTGCGCTGTGCGACGATCCACTCGCCGACGGCCACGTGCCAGTACGGATCACCATCCGAATAGACGGTCGGATCGAGCAGGCCGAGCGTGAAGACGAACAGGCCGGCGAGCGACGGGAGAAGTGCCCGGACCGGGGACGCGTTCGAAACTGGAGGGGACACGTTGGCGGGATGGGGGACCCGTGTCAGCGACGCGTCGTCGTGTGCGCTGGCGCCTCGGCACCATAGCCAGTGCCGATCGGATACGATATGCGCGATGTCAAGCGGCGCGCCGGTTGCGCGGCAGGCGCGAGCACGAGATCGTGCGGCAATGCAAACCTCTGACGGCGTCGCGGCGCTGACGCAACACGCGACCGCGGCGCCACCTGACGTGAGGCCCCGGATGCCGCAGCGGCTGTTCGTCGCGGCAGTCGTTGCGGCGATCAGCGCGCTGTACACCGTCGTGCAGCACCGGTACCTGCTCGCCGAAGGGTCGGCGCCCGACTCCCTGTATCTCTGGCGGGCGGCGAGTTTGCTGCTGGACGGTGTGAACCCTTGGTCCGCGCCCCAGTGGCATGCGCCCGGTCCGGGCCAGCTCGCCGGCGACATCGGCTGGCGCATCAGCCTCCGCGACCCACTCTACTACCCGATGCCCGCGGTCGTGCTCTGGATGCCACTGGCGACCCTCTCGTTCATCGTGGCGTCCACGGTCTTCAATGCGTGCGGTGCGTTCCTCTTTGCCGTCGCCGTGACGCGCGAGGGGCTCCACCGGGCGTGGTTGTGCGGGAGCATCCCGTTCTTCATCGCCATGCGGTTCGGGCAGTGGTCCCCGCTGATCGCGGCGGCATTCGTGTTCCCCTGGCTTGGCGCCGTGCTGGTTGCGAAGCCCAATCTCGGC
Organism: Gemmatimonadaceae bacterium; assembly: GCA_031411975.1. Lineage (GTDB taxonomy): Bacteria > Gemmatimonadota > Gemmatimonadetes > Gemmatimonadales > Gemmatimonadaceae > JACMLX01. The sequence goes on along the minus strand of JANOCB010000118.1, from coordinate 15,929 downwards.
GTTTCCGTGTTCGTCGCCCGCCCGACGCTGGCGGCGACGCTGGGATGCCTTGCGTTGCTGCTGGTCCCGACCGTCATCGCGCCATGGTGGGTGGCAGACTGGCTCCGAAACGTCGGGATGGAGTTGGGCCGTACCGCGCCGCACCCGGCGCCGGTGACCATGTTCGGCGGTGCTGGGGTGGTTCTGCTGCTCGGCCTCCTGCGGTGGCGGCGGCCCGAAGCGCGTCTCCTCGTGGTGCTGGCCTGTCTGCCGCAGCTGCCGTACTGGGCCGATCAGCTGCCGCTCCTGCTGGCCGCCCGCACGCGCCGGGAGGTCATCGGCCTGGTGCTGATCACGCTGTGCGGCATGCTGACCTGGCTCTCTTTCTTCGTTGGTCGAGGCGACCCCATCGATACGATGCGCCCGATCTCCGTCGTGTGTACGTACGGGCCTGTACTGGTCTTCATCCTTCGCCGCCCCAATCAGGGGGAGCGTCCACCGCTGCTGCGCACGATCGGTGAGGCATGGAAGCGACACACCGGTGGTGAGTCAGGGGCAAGCTCCTCCGGGAAGCTCCTGACGGAACAAAACCGGGCTTGAAGTGTTGCGTTGTCTCAGCAAGCTGTAGCGCAGAAGTGACAATTGCTGGCCATTCTTCGCATCGTGAAAGCTTGAGTTCGCTGTCGTGTCTACTCCATTTGTGTCACGAAGGGTGGTACGACTTGCGGTACCCTGTTACGGGGTAAGGATACGTAAGTCCATTAATCGACGCATAAGTCGTTGCAGATCGTGAAGTTGGCAGCGAAGTCAGCGGTCGGACAGGATCGTAACGGCGGTGCGTCGTCACTGCACGCCTCGCTTGGGCTCGTTGCGCGGAGATATGGACGACCTCGCGGGAATACATGTTGCCCCAATTATCCGCGTCGTGCCGGAAGAGCGGCACCAGCCAGAGACGGTACCGTGCCGCTCTCACCCATTCCATTTGGAGTACTACAAAATGAAGACCATGATGACGCGGGTGCTCCGCTCCATCCGCGACTCCCGCGGCGCCACGATGGCCGAGTACGCAATTCTCGTTGCCGTCATCGCACTGGTTGTGATCCTCGCCGCGCGCGCGCTCGGTAACTCGGTGAGCACGAAGCTGGGCAACGCCGCCGCGCAGATCACCTGAGCGACGGCTCGGTGGGTGCGGGAGGCGCGCTGGTTCGCCTCCCGCTCCCGCTGTAGTGCCCCCTGAGACATTCAGTCCAATTTCACGGAGGTCGGGGTCGTCCCGGCCATCGTCGCGTTACGTCGTGACGGGGGTGATCGTGAGGGAGATAGATTCTGGCGTACCGACGGCAGGGTACATTTCTGCAGTCCGACCGTGGGCTTCGCGTGCCCACCCCCTTTATTCCGATCCGGTGTCGATGACGAAGACCTTCAGAATGCGGCGGCTCTTCTCCGACGACCGCGGTGCGACCATGGCCGAGTATGCGATCCTCGTGGCGGTCATTGCCATCGTCGTGATCGTAGCGGCGCGCGCACTGGGTGGATCGGTGAGCACGAATCTGAGCGGCTCGGCGTCGAGTATTGGCTCCCTGTAGCCGACACTCGGACGTGCCGTTGCACTGGCCGTCTACGTCGTAACCTTCTGTTCGTCTCAGACTTGCACCACCGTTCCCGATGGGTCGATCGTCGCGGGGCGTCAATGGAGTCCCGTGCTGGATCTCGCTGGCGGTCTCGTGTTTGTGGCTTTTCTGGTGGCGGCGGCGGTTTTTGACCTCCGCACTCGCCGGATTCCCAACGCGCTGACCGCCTCCTGTGCGTTTACAGGGATGATTTCGCTGCTGCTCCACCGCAATCACGTCGACACGCGTGCCGGCCTCACGGCTGTTGCAGTGGTCGTGCTCGCGGGGAGCCTCATGCAATGGCTGCGGCTGGTTGGTGGTGGGGATGTGAAGTTGTTTGCCGCGAGCGCGCTCTGGCTCCGGGGGGCATCACTCGATGCCGCACTTGCGACGGCATTCGCCGGAGGAGTGCTAGCATTGTTCTACATCCGGCGCCGCCCGCGACGTGACGACGGTCCGATGGATGACGCCTCGCACGGGATGTCGCGGTTGCAGCTCGACGCTGGGCCGGACCTGGATCGTGTGCCGTACGGGGTCGCGATCGCGCTGGGTTGTCTCTGGACGTTATTCGCGGGTATGCCGCCTCTCCGTGGGAATGCATGATGAGTTCTCTGCACACAACGCGACGATTGATGCGCACCTCGCTGGTTGATGACCGCGGTGCCGCCATCGTCGAGTTCGCAATCATCTTTCCGGTGCTGATCATTCTGCTGTTCGGGATGATTGATTTCGGTCGCGCGTTCTTCCTGCGCAACAATCTCGTGGCGGCTGCACGGGAGGGGGCGCGGGTGGCCGCTGTCGCGCTGGCACCGCCATGCACGAACACCGGGCCGATCATCGCCCGCACTCAGCTGTACATGACGAACATCGGTGGCGCCTCACCCACGGTGACGGTAACGAACACCGGCGCCTGCGCGTCCAACGCAGTCACGAACATGACGGTTTCGATAGTGAACTATCAGTTCACGCCGATCACCCCGGTGTTCCGGTTGATCAACTACAATGCCAGTCTGCTTCGCATCAATGTTTCGGCGACATACCGTTGGGAGTCGTCGCCATGATGCCGTCTCGATCCTTCCCCGTGTCGCAGGTGTGTCGCAATGCTTGGTGAACGCCGGTACCGATTCGTGCTCTATCTCGCGCTCGTGATCGCCGCCGCCGCGACGTTTGGTGTGTACCGGGTCATCACGGCCATGCAGACCAATGCCCGCGTGGCGACGCGACCCGTGGTGGTTGCCGCCGCCGACATTCCCGAGGGCGCAAGTCTGACGGCCTCGGTGCTGACGGTCGCCCAGTGGCCGGAAGTGACCGCCCCGGCCGGGGTGTTCGGCAACGTCGACTCGCTGTCGGGCCGCGTGACGCGTGTCGCAATCTTCGCGGGTGAGCCCGTCGTCCCTGGCCGACTCGCCCCCACGGGGACGACCGCCGGTCTCGAGGTCAAGATTGCGCCGGGTAAGCGGGCCATGGCCGTGCGCATCGACGATGTGGCCGGACTGAGCGGACTCATCCAGCCGAACAGTCGGGTGGATGTGCTCGTCACCCTGCGCGACAATCAGGACGGCCGGAGCGAACAGGTCTCGAAGCTGTTCATGAGCAACATGCGCGTGCTGTCGATCGGTGCGGAAGTGCAGCGCGGCGCTGATGGCAAGGCGCTGAACGCGGCGACGGCCGCGCTGGAGGTCACGCCGGACGAGGCCGAGCGTCTCGCCGTCGCGATGCGTGAGGGGGCGATCCAGCTGGTGATGCGCGGCTACGGCGATCCCGATTCCATCTCGACCGACGGAGCCGACGCCGGCGATGTGCTCGCACAGTTGCGCAGCGGGCGGACTGCCGAACGGAACGTGCGGCCGCAGCCCGAGCCGGAGCGCCGCGCGGCACCTGCGCCCCGTCGCGCGCCGGCACCGCTGCCGATCCCGGTGGCGCCCGTCGTGGTCGAAGCTCCGCGGCCGGTGCGCCCGGAGTCCACCACCGTGCGCGTGTACCGCGGCACACAGATGTCGCAGCAGCAGTTCCCGACACAGGCGGCGGCGGATTCGGCACGGCGTGCCAACGCCAAGCCGTAAACGTTTCCCGTCAGCGCCGTGACCCTTCGTTCGATCCACCCGATCTCTTCTCGAACTCCCCGATTCGTGCCCGCTCTTCGGACCTTGCGCACTCGTCGCTCCTGGCTGTCACTGGGAACCCTGGCTCTCCTGCTCGCACCGTGTGCGACACGCTCGCTGGTCGCGCAGGTGCCCGTCGCCGCCGCCACACCCGTCGAAACGATCGCCATCGGGGTCGGGCGTTCGTTGCCGATCGATCTGGCCGCTGCGGTCACACAGGTCACGATCGCCAATCCGGACATCGCCGACGTCGTCGTGCTCACCGAACGCAGCGTGGTCATCAACGCCAAGTCGGCGGGCGAGACCGATGTGCTGCTGTCCGGTGCCACGCTCGGCCGCCGGCATTTGCGGATCACCGTCTTCTCGGCGACCGAGCGACGGCAGATCGCGCTGGGCGTGAAGTTCGCCGAGGTGCGGCGTGAGGCGCTGACGGAACTCGGCATCAACGCCACGACGACGAATCGCAGCGGGAACGGGACGCAGACGATCGGTACGGGACAGCTCGGTCCCGCCATCGTGAATGCGCCCCCGGTCAGCGATGGCGGGATTTCGTCGAGGTTCTTCAGCGGGCTCGCCAGCTGGTCGACCCGCGACATCACGGCCTACATCAGTGCGCAGGAGCAGCGTGGCAATGCCCGTTCGCTCGCTGAGCCGACGTTGCTGGCGGGGAATCGGGATTCGGCGTCGTTTCTCGCCGGCGGTGAAATTCCGATTCCGATCGCGCAGCCGGGCATCGGCGGCCAGGTGCAGATCACCATCGTGTACCGGCCGTTCGGCATCAAGCTGAATTTCATTGGGGAAGTGCTGTCCGACTCCCTGATCAAGCTGCAGGTGATGCCGGAAGTCTCGACGCTCGATTTCGCCAACGCGCTGCTGCTCTCGGGCTTCCGGATCCCTGCGCTGCGGACGCGGCGCGTGAATACGACGGTGGACGTCCGGCCTGGCCAGAGCCTCATCCTCTCCGGGCTTTTCAACGAGGAGCGCGAGAACGTGCGCACCGGCATCCCCGGACTGATGAACATCCCGATCCTCGGCGCACTTTTCTCCAGCAGCCGCTGGCAGAAGTCGGAGTCCGAACTGCTGATCATCGTGACGCCGGAACTCTTCGATCCGAACGCGCCGCGGGCCCGCGACGTGATGCAGCTGGCGCCCGAGGGCACCACACCGCCAGCGGCGGAGGCGATCCAGAAGCGGCTCCCGCCGGCCGTGCCGCCCGCACGTCCCACCACGCCACCTCCCGGTGAGTAGCGGTCGCCTGCGATGAGACAGTGCGTTCTGGTTGACGGTGCCTTCGGGCAGCCGGAGCCGCTCCTGGCAGCGCTGCTGCGAGCCGGGTTCGCGCCGCCGGAGAAGGTCGATTCGCTGCAAAGCGCCCTGGCGGTGTTGCAGACGGAGGCGTTCGAGCTCCTGATTTTGCCAGTGGCGGCGATTGATGCGGCGCAGAAGGCCCCGCTGGAAGCGCTGCTGCGATCATCGTCCCAGCTGGTGGCCATCGGGACCGCACCGGAAGCCAGCGCCGACTTGGTGTTGAACACCATGCGGGCCGGCATCTCGGAGTTCCTGCTCAGCAGTGCGTCGGTCGATGAACTGGCGGCCGCGATCGGTCGTCTCGAGCATCGGTGGGCGAATGCGCCGGTGCGAGGTGCCGTCACTGCCGTGTTCTCGCCCAAGGGCGGGCAGGGAGCGACCACCATCGCGGTGAACCTCGCGCACGCGCTGGCACGACGGAGCAGTCGCGTGGTCATCATCGACTTGGTCCTCGCCATGGGAGACGTGGCGTTGCAGCTCGACCTGCGTCCCGATTACGACGTCGGGGAGCTGGCGCAGAAGGTGGATCGGCTCGATCGCGAACTGCTGCAGTCGGTTGCGGCGATCGGCCCCGATGGATTGTCGGTGCTGGCGGCAACGGAGCGACTCGACCTTGCGCCGATCCTGAATGGCGATGTCGTCGGGGCGCTCCTCGCCCAGTGCCGACAGACCTACGAACACACGATCGTCGACTGCGAACATGCCTTCGAGTCGCGCACCGTGGCCACGCTGGACGCCGCCGATCGCATCCTGCTCGTGGCGCAGCTGCAGGTGTCGTCGCTGGTCGTGGCCAAGCGGACGCTCAGTGTCTTCAGGGAACTGGGGTACGACGACGACAAGATCCAGATCGTCGTGAATCGCGAGGGATCGACGAACCTGGTGACGCCGGCCGAGGCGCAGAAGGTGCTGGGGCGCAATATCGATGCTCGTATTCCGAACGACTTTGCAATTGCCAGCGAGGCGCAGGCGCAAGGCGTGCCGTTTCTCCGGCATTCGGCTGGCTCGGTGCTGGCCAAGTCGTACGAAGCCCTGGCCACACGCGTGGCCGGTCCGGTCGCGACGGCGTGGGAGTATTCCGGCCGCAATGGCAATTCGACTGCCACGAAGAAAGGCCGACTCTTCGGCCTGCTCAGGAGATAGCACATGGCGGGTTCGCTTCGTGATCGACTGCTCGGCCGCACGCCGACCCCTCCGGTTCCTGCCGTACCGGATCCGGACCAGCTGACGCCCCCTCCGGCGCTCGAGGTCACCCTCGATCCGCTGGAAGGTCTGCGGTCGGTGCCGGAGTCGGTGCAGGTCGTCGCCGAGAGCGTCACGGTCGACAAGCTGAAGCGCGAGTTGCACACCAGGCTCGTCGAGCGCCTGGATCTCTCCGCGCTGGAGAAGATCCGCGACGAAGGCATGCTGGTGCAGCAGATCCGCGCGGCGGTGCTCGAGTTCCTCCGCGCCGAGCAGGCGCCGATGAGCGCGGCGGAGCGCGACAGCGTGGTCGAGCAGATCGTCTGGGAAGTCACCGGCCTCGGACCGCTCGAGCCGCTGATGCGCGACAAGTCGATCAGCGACATTCTCGTCAACGGGCCGAAGTCGGTGTACATCGAGCGACAGGGCAAGCTCGAACGCACACCGGTGGTGTTCCGCGACAATGCGCACCTGCTGACGGTCATCGACCGCATCGTGAGCAATGTGGGGCGTCGGGTGGACGAATCCTCGCCGATGGTTGACGCGCGTCTGGCGGATGGGTCGCGAGTCAACGCGATCATTCCGCCTCTGGCGCTCGATGGTCCCGTGCTGTCGATCCGCCGTTTCGGGGCGAGCCTCGGACCCGACAAGCTGGTCGAGTACGGTGCGATGACGCAGGAGATGCTGCGGTTCCTGGCCGCGTGTGTGGTGTCACGCCTGAACATCATCATCTCGGGTGGTACTGGTTCCGGAAAGACGACGATGTTGAACGCACTGTCGGCCTTCATCCCGAGCCACGAACGCATCGTCACGATCGAGGATGCCGCCGAGTTGCGCCTGCAGCAGTCGCACGTGGTGCGGCTGGAGACGCGCCCGCCGAACACGGAAGGTCGCGGCGAAGTGCTGGCGCGCGACCTCGTGAAGAATGCGCTGCGCATGCGCCCGGATCGCATCATCATCGGTGAAGTCCGCTCCGGCGAGGCGCTGGATATGCTGCAGGCGATGAACACCGGTCACGAGGGGTCGCTGGCGACGGTGCATGCCAACACACCGCGCGACGCGCTGGCCCGTATCGAAACGATGGTCCTCTTCGCTGGTACGGCGCTGCCGGCTCGCGCGATCCGTGAGCAGATCGCCTCCGCCCTGCATCTCGTGGTCCAGGTCTCACGCCAGACTGACGGTTCGCGCCGGGTAACAAGCATCACCGAGATTACCAACATGGAAGATCAGGTGGTGACGGCGCAGGAAATCTTCCGGTATCGTCGCCGCGGTGTGGATTCGAACGGGCGGGTCCAGGGGGAGTTCGAACCCACGGGCGTGCGTCCGTTGTTCGCCGACATGATCGCGACGCGCGGCATCGAGCTGTCGCCCGACCTGTTCCGGGTGCGCTGACGGTGAGGCAGTCATGAATCTCCTGATTCTTGCCGGCGTCTTCATCGGCGCCCTCCTGCTGGTGGTGGGAGCGTTCGTGTTCGTGAACCGGCGCCGGCTGGCGGCCGCAGACGCGGTGCGGTCGCGGCTCGGCGGCGGGGAACTGCCGGGCAGCGGACTGCTGCGCAGCGACATGCCGTCGTCGATTCTGCGGGATTCGCGCGTCTCCGAGATCCCGCTGCTCGAACAGCTGCTGTCTGGCAAGGGGCTCACCTTCTGGCTCGAGAAGGAGATCGCGCAGGCGGGCTCACGGCAGCAGCCTGGCGAGGTGGTGCTGTTCTGCGTGCTGAGTGCGCTGGTCGGCCTGACGGCTGGGCAGTGGGCCGGTGGTGGGGTGCTGGCGGGTCTCGGATTCGTGCTCGGTGGACCGGTGCCGTTGCTGGTGCTGCGTCAGCGCAAGAAGGCGCGCATGGCGAAGTTCACGCAGCAGCTGCCCGAGGCGCTCGATCTGCTCATCAATGCCCTGCGTGCCGGCTATTCGCTGCAGGCGGCGATCGAGTTCGCGGGGCGAGAGACGTCGGCACCGCTCGGTCCGGAGTTGATGCGCTTCTACGACGAATCGCGGTTGGGAGTCGATGCCCGTACCGCATTGCTCGCGCTGCAGGCACGCGTCGGCACCGAAGACGTGAAGATGTTCGTCACCTCACTGCTGCTGCAGCGCGAGACCGGCGGTAACCTGACGGAGATCCTCGGCAACATCGGCAATCTCGTGCGGCAGCGGCTGGCCTTCCGCGGGCAGGTGGAGACACTCACGGCCGAACCGAAGCTGTCGGCCTACGTGCTGACAGCACTGCCGTTCCTCGTCTTCGGCTTCATCTACGTGACGACACCGGACTACGTGAAGCCGTTGATCACGACGCCGCAGGGGCACGGGATGATTGCCTATGCCATCATCTCGATGGCACTCGGGTTCTTCATCATGATGCGCATCGCTGACGCGGAAATGTGAGCACGATGCCAGACCTCTCGCAGATTCCCCTCTCGCTCATCTTCCTGATCATCACCGGCGTCGTGGCCCTCGTGACGGCCGGTTACGTGGTGGTGGCGGAGCAGGGGCGGAAGAAGGTGATCGATCGTCTCGGCGGCGACCTCACGGGTGACACCGAGCGCATGGTGGCGCGCCTCCTGTTGAATCCCGAGGAGGACCGCACCTCGCGTCTGGCGTCGTGGCTGAGTGACCGGATGCCGACGGACCTGTTCTCCGGCGACAAGTCATCGGCGACGCTGGTGCACGCCGGGCTGGATGGGGCGGCCGCGCCAGTGATCTTCAATGCCATCCGTGTGGTGACGATGGTGCTGTTTCCGGTGCTCGCCGTGGTGTTGGGGCCAAAGGACGATATCGGCAACTACCTGGTGAGCATCGTCATCGGTGTGATGGTGGGGGTCTTCGGGCCGAAGGCCGCGCTCGATCGGATGGCGCAGTCTCGCAGCAACAAGATCCGCCGGGCGGTGCCCGATGCGCTCGACCTGCTGGTGGTCTGTGTGGAAGCGGGCGTTTCGCTCGACGCGGCGCTGATCCGGACGTCGAGGGACATCTTTTCCGCCCATCCCGAGATGGCGCTGGAGATCGCGCAGGTCGTCCGACGTGTCAACGCCGGCATGGCCCGTGAACAGGCACTGCAGAGTCTGCATCGACGCACTGGTGTGGACGAACTGCGTACGCTGGTGGCGAGCATGGTGCAGTGCGAACGGTTGGGCACGTCGATCGCCCGCGTTCTGCGCGTCAACGCGGAAACGCTGCGGTTGCGCCGACGGCAGCAAGCGGAGAAGCGCGCCGCGCAGGCAGCGTTGAAGATGGTGATCCCGCTGGCGTTCCTGATCCTGCCTGCGTTGATGGTCGTGGTGCTCGGGCCGGCGGCGATTTCGTTCATGACGGAGTTCAAGTGATGGCGAACATTCCTGTGGTGTGCGGGTGGCGAAGTGTCGAGACGGGTAGCGAAGGACTTCTTTTTCCGGTGGATGCATGCCGGGTGGGGGGAGAGATGCGTGATGACATGAGGCGCGCTCCGGAACGCCGGGGGGCAACACTGGTGCTCGTTGCGGTCCTGATCGTCGTGGTCGGCGGGATGGCGGCGTTCGCCATCGATCTGGCGCGTGTCTACAGCGGCGTCAGTGAACTGCAGACCGGTGCAGACGCGGCCGCACTCGCTGCCGCGGAGCGACTCCAGAACGTGCCAACGACCGACCACACCAACGCGACCATCGCCTTTGCGGCGAACAATGCGGCGTTCGGCAGTGCCCTGACTCTCGCGGGCGCGGATGTGGAACCCGGCTTCTGGAATCCTGACGCGTCGACCTTCACCGGTGCCACCTGGGCCACCGCGAACTCGGTCCGCGTCACGGCGAATCGCTCCACCGGCCTGAGCTTCGGTCGTTTGCTAGGGATCGCGTCACTGACACCTCGGCGTCGGGCCATCGCGTGGATCGGGAATCAGGCCACGCGTGACTGCATCAAGCCATGGGGAATCGATGTGTCGTACATCAACACCCTGCTACCGAGTCCGTTGAACACGCAGGCTGGTGTCAACGCGTTGGGCAGCCTCACCCCACGCAACCTGACGGTGGTCGCCGGCCCGCCCGTAAACAATCCCCCTGGCTCGCCGAACGTCGCGCCGACGCAGTTCAGTGCGCTCACGGGCCCAAGTTCGTCCCGAAAGGAATATCTCGACGCGTTGCGTGACCGGTCGTGTAATGATGGCACGGCCGACTATGCCGTCGGGACGAATGAGGCACGTCGGCAGCCCGGTCAGGGCGGTGGCGATGTGGCGGCCGCAACGGTGCAGGGCGTGGAGCCGGTCACATCGGGCAATCCCAACAACCGTTTCGACGGCATCTGTGCGGCGCAGTCTGGGAACAGTGCGGTATGCCTCGATCCGGCGACCAACGCGGTCGGTGTCACCGTCACGATCGCTGCGGTGTCGCCGGTGGCGGTGACAACGGCAAACATCGAAGCGTTCGTCGGTTTTCGGGTGATGTGCGTGTTCCGCGGTGGCAATCAGCCGGGGAGCGGCAGCCCGAGCGAATCATGTCCATGGCTCGCCGACAACGGCTTCGCTCCGGCCGCGAACTATGTGCAGGGTACGATCGTGGGTTACCTCGTCCCCTCGACTGCGCTGACGGGCGGCGGAAATACTCTAGGCAACGTCGTTGGTGGTGCGCAGAAGCTGCTGCTGGTGCAGTAGGCCGAGGGTTACCGCTGCAGCGGCCTTCGGAGGGCACGGGTGGGCGCGGTCGCTGTTGGCAGACTCCTCCCTGAAAGACTGAAATCCTGAACTCGTCGTGGAGATGTAGCCATGCATGCCAATCGTGGTCGACTGCAACGTCGTCGTGGTGCGACGCTGGTCCTGGTGGCCATCATGATCGTCGTGGTCGGTGGCATGGCAGCGCTTGCCATCGACTTTGCACGTGTCTACAGCGGCGTATCCGAGATGCAGACCAGTGCTGACGCCAGCGCACTGGCCGGTGCCCATCATCTGTGGAGAAACGGGACCAACGCCGTCGCCGCGACGCAGGCGTTCGCCACGAACAATCGTGCGTTCGGTTCCGCGACGTCGCTCGCGACCGGCGATGTCGAGGGCGGCTTCTATGACCCAGCTACCGGCAGCTTCACTGCCGGAAGCTGGACCACCGCCAATGCCGTGCGCGTGACCGTGGCGCGAACGACATCATCCGGGTTTGCGCGCATGCTCGGTCTCGTGTCGTTTAATCCGACTCGGCGGGCCGTCGCGTGGATCGGCAATCAGGCCTCGCAGGACTGCATCAAGCCGTGGGGAATCCCGACCAGTTACGTCACCACGCTGCTTGGCGGTGTTTCGCCCACATCGCAGGCCGGCATCAACTTGATCCGCGCCAACAACACCACGAACGCCCCCGCGGGACAGTACGCCATGACGGTCGTCAGCGGTCCCAACGTCAACAACCCGCGTGGTTCGCCGAACGTACCACCCAGCGTATTCCTCGCGTTGACGGGTTCGAGCTCGTCGCGCAAGGAGTATCAGGACGCGATCATCGGGCAAGCCTGCGACAACGTCGCCGATTACACGGTCGGGACCGGTGAAGCCACGATCGCGACGCAGCCGGGACAGGGGAATGGTGACATTCCGCGTACCACCGCGAACGCCGTGGAAGGCAACGTGAATGGCAATCCGCCGAATGTGCAGGTCACCTGCAGGCCACAAACGAATTTCCGGGATGCGACCTGCTACGATCCCGCGCTGCCCGGGAACGTGGCCGGTATCAGCATCACCGTCGCTGCCGCGACATCGACCGGTACGAATTCGGCGAACATCAACATGCTGATGGGCTTCCGGTTGATGTGTGTGTTCCGTGGTGGCAATGGTAATCAGCCGGGTTCCTCGAGTGCGCAGGAGGTCTGCCCGTGGCTGACGGCAGCGGGGCGCACCGACAACAACTACACGCAGGGAACGCTGGTCGGATATCCGTTGCCCCTGACGGCCGTCACGGGAATTGGCAACTCGCTCGGGAACACGCTGAGTACGAACCAGAAGCTGGTGCTGGTGCGGTAGCGAGCGGCTGCGCGTCGACGCGTCGTGATGTATGATCGGGGGGCTGGTTCACGTTGCGCTCGCTGCCGTGGCTGGCTTCCGGCCCTCACCTGTACCTCGGGGAGTGCGTGGCAGTGGAGCGGACGAAGCCACGGTCACGACGGAATCCTGTCCTTGGCTGACGTCGCCTGGGCTTCCCGACAACAACTACCTGCGCGGCACTCTGGTCGGTTATCCTGTGATCACGACGGCCAGAACCGGCACCGGCAATTCCCTCGGCAACACCATCGGTCCGGCCCTGAAACTGGTGCTGGTCCAGTAACCCGCATGACATGACAGTTTCCCGCCTCGCGGTGTTTCGTGCAGCCTCGGTCGCGCTGTGGATCACGACCGTCGTACATGCCGTGGAGGCCCAGAATGCTGCCAATGTGCCGCCTGCGATCTGCCGCGGCACGGTGCCGGTCCTGTTCGCAAGCATGACAGCGCCGACGGTGCTGGTGCGCATCCGGGCAGAGGGAGATCTCCCGGACCTGGACGCAGCTGCGGCGCGTGCGCTGTTGCTCCTCACGCGTGATGCGCTCAGTGAACGCAGCCCTGCCGCACTGCGCTCGCGGATCAATGTGGATCGGGCCATCGCATCCCCGGCCTCCGCCGTGGACGACGTCCGCGATCTCGACGACGGCAGCAAGCTGCTCACGGTGACCGTGCAGCGCACGCGAGACAGCGTCACTTTACTCTGGATGCTTCGGACGGTCGGCAGCGAGGTGACGCCCACGCGCTCCGAGCGAATGATCATGCCGATCCAGGACCTGTCGCGCGGCGCGCTGATGCTGGCGCAAATGGCGGCACGCGCCAGCTCACCGACCGCCGTGTCCCTCGGCGCAGTGCCTTCGCCACTCCCGAGCGCAGAGGCCGGGAACATCTTCGTCGTGGCGCTGGCTGAGGCACTCAGCCCCACCCCAGCCGCGCTGTCGCGTGCGCGGACGCTGCTCGTCCGAGCCACGACGCTCGCACCGTCCAATGCTGACGTCTGGCGCTGGCGTGCACGCGTGGAGCAGACGCTCATCGACTGGAACACCTCGGTCGATCCGTCGGTGGTGCGTGGACTCCGCGCCAGTGTGCTCTCTTCTGCCGCCCGCGCGGTGAAACTCGCCCCGCGCAGCAACGGTGCGCAGGTGTCCCTCGCCGAAGCATATCTGGGTAACAATGAGCGGGAGAAGGCGGTCCTGGCGCTGCTCGATGTCGCGGGGCGAAAGCCGGACCATCCCGGGATGCAGCGCGTCGCTGCGCGCTACCGTCGTCTGCGCGGAAACGATGCGCGCGCCCTTGACCAGTTCATTGCCGCAGTGGAAGCTGATCCGCGAAATGCCCAGTTGCTGGTGGAACTCGCGAGCATTGCGCGACTGCGTGGCGACATCACGTTGGCCTGTCATGCTCTGAATGCGGCCGTTGCAGCCGATGCCGAGCTTGCGTCCAGTTACGCCTTGCGTGCCCTCGTGCGCGCGAGCTTCGGTGAGCGCCGTGAGGGGTGGGCTGATGCCGAAGTCGCGACGCGGCTCGGCCATCCGGAGTGGGGCGAGCGTGCGGCGGCAGTGCTCGATGCGCGCTTTGCAGAGCGGAACACCGCCGTGGCGCGTCTCCTTCCGCTCGGCGGGATGTCGGCGAAGCCGGTGAATTATCTCGATGCCATGCTGCTGGCTGAAGCGTCGCTGGCGGTGACGGCCCGCGGCACCGCAGTGAAAGTCGCCACCGGTCTCGCCTGTGACTCGTCCCTGCGGCCGCTGCTCCTGCGCGACCTCCAGAGCCTTGGAGTCCAACCTGCCGACGCCTGCGCGCCCCCCAGACGGGCACCGTCCGCCAAGTGAAATCGCACGTCGTTCTTCAGGAAATGAACAATTCGACAACTTCTGCGGCGAACCCTCTTCCTCGAAGCTCACATGCGTTTCAGCGCCGCACGTCACGCCGCTCCGATCGTCCTGCTGGCGGCCATCGTCAGCGGATGCAGTACCCATCTCGTGGCCAAGGCCGCCCCGACCGGCGCGACCATGTCGGAAGCGGTGACTCCGGCGCCAGGCCTCCTGCCGTGGTCACGGCAGATCGCGATCCGCGAGGGGTGGCTCCGAACGCGGCACGAGATGCTGCTGCCGATGATGCGGCGGCACAACGTGGGCATGTGGATCGTGGTGAATGAGGAATTTCACGACGATCCGCTCTCGCAATACGTCGCGCCGCCGCGGCCGTACACCGGCAACCGCGACCTCTTCGTATTCATCGACGGTGGGGCGCAGGGGCTGAAGAAGTACGCGATTACCGGCTACACCGAAGAGAATCTGGCGCGCTTCTTCGATGCCCCCACCACCGAGCCGCGCCCCGCCGCGCCGACCCTCCGCGCCCTCTACGAGCAGTGGAAGCCGGCCACCATCGCCCTCGGCATTCAGGGTCGCCGCGGACAGACACGCTCGCTCGGCTACGATGCCTATCAGTTCATCGCCGATGCGGTGGGCCCCGATGGCACGAAGAAGTTCATGAGCGCCTCCGACCTCGTGGAGGAGTACCTCGATACGCGCCTCCCCGACGAGATGGAGCACTACCGCACGGCGGTGTCGGTGACCGAAGCGATCGTGAAGCGCGCGCTCTCTCCCGAGGTGATCTCGCCGGGACGGACCACGGTGGGCGATGTGCGACGCCACCTCTACGACGCGATCTGGATGGCGGGCGTGCGCACCTGGTTTCAGCCCGACTTGCGCGTGCAGCGTGCGGGCGGCGACATCGCGACGTCGCGCGGATTCCTTGCCGTGGCGCCGGAATCGATCGTGATCGAGCCGGGTGACGTGGTGCACATCGACTTCGGCATCAGCTACATGGGCTTCGACACCGACTGGCAGAAGATGGCCTACGTACTCAAGCCCGGCGAAACCGATGCACCGCCGGGACTGCGGCAGGCCATGGCCAACACGAACACCCTGCAGGACGCGCTGATGCTGCGACACTCGCGACCGGGGCTCACCGGTGGCGCCGTGTTCCGTGCGACGATGTCGGAGATGAAGGAGAAGAACATCGAGGCGATGGTGTATTCACATCCCATCGGCACGCAGGGACATGGCCTCGGTGCCGGCATCGACTTCCGCGCGGCCAACCGCAGTGACACGACCGCGCTGAACAGCCGCCTGCGTCTCGGGTCCTACATCTCCATCGAACTGAACACCGCCACGCCGGTGCCGGAATGGGGCGGCAAGAAGGTGTTCGTCATGATGGAGGACGATGCCCACCTGACGCCGGAGGGGTTCCGGTTCTTCCGGCCGCGACAGGAGGCCTTTTACCTGATTCCCTCCGCGCCAGCGCGGCCGCTCGTTCCCTGACGTACCCGTCGCGCGTGCGGCTGCTGGCGTTGCTGCTGTCGCTGGCGCTGATCGGCGTGCTGACGCTCACGCCGGGTGGCCAGATGGCCGCCGCCGCCGACGGCCTGTCGGCGTGGCAGCGCGTCAAATGTGTGACCTGTCCTGCCACCTGGCTCGCCGACATCGTGAGCAATCTCGTGCTGTTCGTACCGTTCGGAGTTGCGCTCGTGTTGACCGGGGTGTCGGTGCGTCGCGCAATCATCGTCGCTGCGGCCGCATCACTGGTGATCGAACTCCTGCAACTCTCGGGGTTCCCCTCCGGTCGCGCACCGGCGGTGGCAGACCTGATCAGCAACACGATCGGTGCGGCAATCGGCGCCGTCTTCGCGCGGTATTTCGCAGTGCTGCTGTCACCGGAGCCGGAAACGGCCCGGATGCTGCGCGCGGGCTGGATCGTTGCCTGCGGCCTGATGCTGT
>JANOCB010000117.1:0-17409 GCA_031411975.1 Gemmatimonadaceae bacterium | reverse complement strand
TGCCAGAGATCGCCGTGGCGCGGCACGGGCAGAAAAACACAAGGGCGGACTCCGGGGAGTCCGCCCTTCGCACAGCCATGCATGTGCGGCTCAGAGCACGGCGAGTTCACCACCGCAGCGCTCACAGTACCACTCCGTCGCGTAGTTCATCGTCCCGCATTCGGCGCATCGCAACGTCTTCGCGGCGTCGACGGGTGATCCGGCAGGCGTATTCGGCACGATCCGCAGCACCGGTGCCTCGGGCGTCTGTGTTGCCGTGGCTGCGGCAGCAGCTTCACTGGCCGGCCCGCTCTCGCGCGGCGTCGGCGCACGCGGTGCGGTGCGCAGGAATCCAAGATCGTCGGCAGCACTGACCCGGCGTTCCACAGGCTCGGGAAACGCCTGCGGTGTTCCATATCCGTTCTGGAGCGGAACCACCGGCTCCGGCATGGCGATGACCGGCGGCGGTGCGATCGGCTCGTTCATCAACGCCTGCACGGCCGGTGTGGGCGATTCGACGCGGACGCTCGTCGGCGCACCGATGCTGTCTCCGATGGAGCGCGCACGCTGCGCGGCCTCGGCCGCTGCGGCGAGACTCTTCTGCACGTCGGCCAGTTCGCCTGCGAGGACCTGCCGCTCGCTGGCAAGGCGGCTCAGCAACGCTTCATGCCCGACCCGGATCTTCTCCCACTGCTCGCCGTCGTACTCGCCGACCATGTGGCGCAGCTCCCCTTCGGCGTGTTCGTCACGGCAGCTCTTTTCCTGCGCGGCGAGCGCACCATCACGCGACTGCAATTCATTCGAAGCCGCATCGAGCGCTGGCGTGTGCGCGGTGAACCCCTGCAGCACGGTGCGCAGTCGGCTCGTGTAGTCGGCACGCACTTTCTCGATCACGTGTGCCGGCACATCTGATTTCGACACGAGCGCACTGATCCAGCCTTCGTACTTCGTGCGCTCCGCGATCAGCGCGCCGACAGCCTCGAGAGCGTTCGTCACGTCAGTCATTCCTTAATCTCCAATTGAGCGGCACCTGGGGCCGCATCGTTGCGCGCCCTGCGCCGGGCCACGCGCAGCGCATCGCACGCTGCAACGTCCAACGTAACCACCCGTCCGAGCTGTCGCGCCAGATGGATCATGCGGGCGCCATGTTCGAGGCTCTCCATCGCGAACTGTGCCTCCTGGAGCGTCCGACCGAGCGCAACCGCACCGTGATGCGCGAGCAGCACGACGTCATGCTCCCGCAACAACGGTGCAAGTGCAGTGCCAAGCTCTTCCGTTCCTGGTCGCAGGTATGGAGCGAGCGCGACAGGCCCGACCGTCAGCATGAGCTCGGCAAGGACGCCATCGGGGATCGTCTCACCCACCAGTGTGAATGCCGTCGCCGTGACGGGATGTGCGTGCACCACGGCGTGCACGTCGGGACGTGCGGCATATGCAGCGAGGTGCAGCCCCAGTTCGCTGGATGGGCCATTCCGGCCGCCGATCTGCACCCCCGCGAGCGACACCTCGACGAGGTCATCGGCGGTGACCGTACCCTTCGCAAATCCGGCGGGTGTCACGAGAATGCGATCCTCACCGGTGCGGAGCGACACGTTGCCATCCTGCCCGGCAATCAGCTGTCGCTCGGTGAGTGCGACGCAGACGCGCACGACCTCCTCGCGCGCCGCGAAGGGCGAATGCAGCCGGTGCGGACGGGTCGCCATCAGGCGCGCGTCACGCGAGGGCGTCGCGCACGTGCACCTGCACACCACCCACGATGCAGCGCGACACACGCCCATCGAGTGTCGCGCCAAGCCACGGTGAGTTCCGGCCCTTGCTGCGGAAATCACTGCCCTGCACCGTCCACGTCGCCGCCGCGTCGAGCACCGTCACGTCGGCCAGCGCACCGCGACGCAGCGTACCGCCCGGGAGGCCGAAGACGCGGGCTGGTGCGCACGACATCTTCTCGACGAGGTGTGCGAGTGTGATCGTGCCCGGCGCGACGAGCCACGTCATCAGCACCGACAAGGCCGTCTCGAGCCCGACGATCCCGTTCGGCGCGTCCGCGAACTCGCGATTCTTCTCGTCGTTGTGATGCGGCGCGTGGTCCGTGGCCACGCAGTCGATCGTGCCATCCTTGAGCGCGGCGATCAAGGCCTCGACGTCGCGCTGCGTGCGCAGCGGCGGATTCATCTTCGCATTCGTGTCGTACTGCCCGACGCGATCTTCCGTCAGCGTGAGATGGTGCGGACACACCTCCGCCGTGACCGGAATGCCCCGCTCCTTGCCCCACCGGATCAGCTCCACGCTGCCCCAGGTGCTCATGTGGCAGAGGTGAACACGCCCCCCGGTGCGACGGGCGAGGAGGATGTCACGGATCACCATGATCTCCTCACTTTCCGACGGAATGCCCTTGAGGCCGAGGCGCGCGCTCACCACGCCTTCGTTCATCGTCCCGCCGTGCGCGAGCGTCGGCTCCTCGCAGTGATCGGCCACCGGGATGCCGAAGGTGCGCGCATACTCCAGCGCGGTGCGCATCAGCTGCGCACTCACCACCGGGCGACCATCATCGCTGACGGCCACAGCGCCAGCTGCCACCATCTCGCCCATTTCGCTGAGCTGCTGCCCGTTCATGCCGACGGAGATGGCGCCGATCGGGTAGACGCGCGACGCATTGGCCTTGGCCGCCTGCGCACGAATGAATCCGACGGCAGCCTGATTGTCGGTGACCGGGTCGGTGTTCGGCATCGCACAGACGGCGGTGAACCCGCCAGCAGCGGCGGCGCGTGCACCGGTGGCGATCGTCTCGACGTCTTCGCGGCCTGGCTCACGGAGGTGACAGTGCACGTCGATGAAGCCCGGCGTGACGTGCATGCCGCGGCAGTCGACGCGTTCGGCGTCATCCGGGCCGGCGATCTGCCCTCCCACTGCGGCCACCACGCCGTCGATCAGGAGGATGTCACCGACGCCATCGAGACCGATGGAGGGATCGAGCAGGTGGCCGCCAGTCAGCAGCAGGGGACGTGTCGTCACGCGGTCGTCATTCTCCCGCGGCCGTGCCGGCCGCTGCGAGGTCGGGGCGTCCGCCCCGCAAGAGGTACAGCACGGCCATACGCACGGCCACACCATTCGTCACCTGATCGAGGATCAGGCTGTGCGGGCCATCGGCCACGTCGGAATCAATTTCCACGCCGCGATTCATCGGGCCCGGATGCAGGATCAGCAGGTCACGCGGTGCGCGTTCGAGGCGCTCTCGCGTGACGCCGAAGACACGGTTGTACTCACGCAGCGAGGGGATGTAGCCCGCCGTCATCCGTTCGAGCTGCAGCCGGAGGATGTTGAGGGCGTCGGCCCACTCGATCGCCTGTTCGATACGATCGAACACCGTCACGCCAAGCGCCTCCTCGGCACCGTTCGGCAGCAGCGACCGCGGACCGCAGACCGCAACCTCCGCCCCCAGCTTGCGCAGACCGTGGATGTTGGAGCGTGCCACGCGACTGTGCAGCACATCGCCGCAGAGACAGACCCGCTTGCCCTGCAGCGAGCCCCACCGGTCGCGCAGCGTCAGCAGGTCGAGGAGGCCCTGCGTGGGATGTTCATGCGTGCCGTCACCCGCGTTGACGACGTTGGACTCGATGCGCTCGGCGAGGAAGCGCGCAGCGCCGCTGGCCTGATGGCGGATGACGACCATGTCGATCTTCATCGCCTCGAGATTGCGCGCCATGTCCACCAGCGTCTCGCCCTTGCTCACCGACGAATTGCCGATGGCCACGTTGACGGCATCGGCCGACATCCGCTTCTCGGCGAACTCGAAGCTGACACGGGTGCGTGTCGAGGCCTCGAAGAACAGGTTGACGATCGTCTCGCCGCGCAGCGTCGGCACTTTCTTGATCGCCCGGAGGCTGATCGCCTTCAGCGGTTCGGCGGTATCGAGGATGGCAGTGATCTGCCCGGCACTGAGCGACTCGAGGTCCAGGAGATCCTTGCCGAGCCCCGTCATGCGCCGCGGGTGCGTGCCGGTCCGACGACGACGCTGTCGTCACCGTCCAGTTCCCTCACGCGCACATCCACCTGCGAGCCGGCCGGCACACTGACCACCTTGCCGATCACATCGGCGCGGATCGGCAGTTCCTGACCACCGCGGTCGATCAGCACGGCGAGAAGGATGCGGGCCGGTCGGCCGAAGTCCGCCAGCTCGTCCAGCGCCGCACGCACGGTGCGACCCGAGTAGAGCACGTCGTCGACGATCACGACCTGCTTGCCGTGGATGTCGACCGGCAGTTCCGTCGCGCCCACCAACGGTCGTGGCCCGACGGTCTGCAGGTCGTCACGATAGAGCGTGATGTCGAGCGCTCCGCGCGGCACGGGCTTCCCCTCCCGCTCCTCGATCAGCTCCGCCAGCCGCGCGGCAAGCTGCACCCCCCGGCGCTGGATGCCGACCAGCACGAGTGATTCCGTGCCCGCCGTCCGTTCGACGATTTCGTCGGCCATGCGGCGCAGTGTCCGCTCGCATGCGCGCGAATCGAGGATGGTTTGTGAGGCTGTCATCAGCGCGCAATATGCCCGGTTTTCAACCGGAACAGAAGCTGCGAGCCCTACCGCTCACGGCGGCCGGCACGGGCCGCGAGGATGGTCGCCGGATCATCGGTGATCACGCCGGTCACGCCCAGATCCCAGAACCGGTTGGCCTCGGCGGCGGCGTTCACCGTCCAGATGTGCACGGGAATCCCCAGCGCAGCGCCCCATTTCGCGAAGCGCGCGATGGGCAGTTGCAGCCCCGACGACTGCGGCGGAATACACATCGCGGCGTACGGCAGGTGGGATGGCGCGAGGTGCACGGCGCTGCGGACGGTGAGCGCGATCATGTCGCGCCGAGATGCACCGCTGCGCAGACCCGCCAGGCGGACCTGCCGCATCGCGCCATGCAAAAAGCTGCCGACGATGGCGCGATCGGTGGCCCCGTGTGATGCGAGCGCCTCGATCACGAGTGGTGCCGCATCCACCGTCTTGCACTCGATGATCACCGGCACGCCCCGGGTCAGGGCCAGCACCTCATCCAGCATCGGGATCACGGTCTGGCGATGCGCCACGGAGCCTCCGGAGAACATCGTCGCCGCATCGAGGCGTCGGAGTTGCTTGATCGTCGCGCGCTCGATCAGCAAGTCCTCGCCGCAGGTGCGCCCCGTGCTGGCATCGTGGTGCACCACCGCCACCCCATCGGCCGTCACCCGCACGTCGAACTCCACGCCATCCACCCCGAGATCGAGCGCATGCTGGATCGAGGGCAACGTGTTCTCGGGCCGGACCGCGGCTGCACCGCGGTGCCCGATCACGAGCGGCCGCCCCGGCAGGTGAAGATCGGCCATCGTCACGCAAACCTTCGTGTGGGTGGCGGACGCACGACGGGGCGGCCCGCATTCCGCGAGCCGCCCCGTGCGCCCTGCTGTTGGAACAATCAGAACGTATACGACAGCTTGGTGAGCGCCAAGCGGCCGAGCGCCGGCACGCCGACGAACGTCGGAATCTTGTTGTCCAGCACGTTCTGCACGTTCACGCTCCACATCACGCCCTTGCCGAAGTTCGGGAAGCGCTTGGAGAGCTGCACGTCGAACTGGTTGCTGACCGGCACCGGCGGGTACGAGAACGGTCCGGCGTTGCTCGGGTTCTGCACGTCGCTCTCATAGACGCCCGAGTTCACCTGGAAGGCATCGGTGTAGCGCCAGCGACCCTCGACGCCCCAGCCGCTCTCGGCGCTGTTGTAGCGTGCCGTGACCGTGGTCTTGTTGCCCGGCGCGTTCAATGCCAGCGGCGAGGTGCCGACCCGGAGTTCGTCGAAGATGGTGCGGTTGACCACGCTGCCGGTCCAGTCGAGCGCGAAGTTCTGCGTGAACTGGTACGACATGCCAAGGTCGGCGCCCCACACGTTGATCGTCTGATCCAC
Source organism: Gemmatimonadaceae bacterium (assembly GCA_031411975.1). Taxonomy (GTDB): domain Bacteria; phylum Gemmatimonadota; class Gemmatimonadetes; order Gemmatimonadales; family Gemmatimonadaceae; genus JACMLX01. Next base: position 11,510 of record JANOCB010000117.1, on the reverse strand, counting down.
GCGACGGTAAGTGGCGCGGAGGTTCGAATTCCGCTGGATGGGATCGTCGAAGCCGACCGTGCCGAGCGGCACGCCCGCCAGCAGTGGCGTCAGGCTCGTTGCCGCTCCGGTGGCCAGCGCCGTGCCCTGCGCCGACAGCGCCGCGCCGAGCGCCGCAGCCTGCGTCGGCGTCAGGCGACCAGCCGTGACTTCAGCCGTGATGAAGGCCGGAATCGTTGCACCGATGGCCGCACCAGCCTGTGCACCGACAAACGCGCCGGTCTGCGTCGGGTTGGCGAAGATCCACGGCGTCACGAGCGTCGCCGTGATCGCGCCGCCGCCACGCTGCTGGCCCCAGGCACTGAAGTCGAACGAGAGCTTGCCGTTCATGCCGAGGCCCTTGTAGCCGACTTCGAAGGTGTTGTCGAAGGAGGCGTTCAGCGCGGGCAAATCCTGTACGGCCGATGCGTCGAGCAGTGCGCTGCCGAGACGGCCGACCGTGCCGATCTGTGCGTTGGTCGGCGTGGACGTGGCGAGGCGGGTTGCCACCGCGCCACCGAGCGCCTGCGCCAGCGCGCCGATTTGCGTGGACGTCAGGCCGAGCGCCGAGAGGCCGGCGAGGTTGGCCGCGTAGCCCTGCGCCAGGGCGCCGGCGAACACCGGCTGACGGAAGGCTACGAAGGCCGGCAGCGCCGTGGCGGCGCTGGCACCGACCACCGTGCTGCCGCCGCTGATGAACGGCGACCGCATGCAGAAGCTGCCGTAGCCGCTGGTGCTCGAGCAGCTGCGATCGAAGCCCATGCCGACCTTCGGCCGGTTGCCCGTCGCGATCACGTCGTACGTCGGCAGGGTGAACGGCGCCAGGCTCGGGTTGCGACGGAATCCGGCGGCATCGACCACCGACGGCAGGTCGAGGAAGAAAGCGAAGTTCGCCGGTGTGCTGAACGAGCGGTTGAACGTGAAGCGCAGGGACTGGTTTTCGGCGGCACGGTAGGTCAGCGCGGCGCGCGGCGAGATGAACTCACCATCGATCACAGTGTTCCGGTCCACGCGCAGGGCCGCGAGGAAATCCCAGCGGCTGGTCAGGCGGGTCTTGCCCTGGATGTAGCCACCGTACTCGGTCACGTCATCGACGAGTTCATTGTTGCCGTTGATCGTGTTGCCGGTCTGCGGATTGGTCTTGATATAGTCCACGCCGTAGATGAAGTCGCTGCGGGCATTCTTTCCGGCGCTGAAGCCATGCTGGATCTGGCCCGTGTACACCCGCGACTGGTCCACGATCGGCTGGCCGTTGCGCAGCAGGAACGTGCCGCGCGAGTCGCCGGAATTTTCGTTGCCGGCGTTGCTGATGTTCGCGAAGCCCTGAATGAAGAGGCGACCGAACCGGATGCGCTGCTGGTAGTTCTGGTACGACCAGTTGCGGATCTGCGACGCGCCGTTGGCACCGGTGAGCTCGAGGGCGCTGGGCACCTTGGTGTAGCTGACCGTGGTGATGAACTCGGAATTGTCGGTGGGGCGGATGTCCATGCGGGCTTCGCCATTCATGCGCTCGAAACCGAAGTCACGCTGATTGGCCGTGGCCACGCGGGTGGCCCCGGGAGTGGGCGGCCGGAGGATCGTGGCCGGCTCGCCCGGATCGCGATACTCGAAGTCCTCACCCGACATATATTCGCCGCTCAGCTTGTAGCCGAAGCGCGTCCCCGCCGTCCCCGCATGACGGATCGCACCGCGGAAGATGCTCTGCTGTCCGCCCTGCACCGAGACGGTCGTGCCCTGTGAGCTGAACGGAGACTTGGTGATCACGTGCAGCACACCGGCACCGGAGTTCGGGCCGTAGAGTGCGGAGGCAGGACCAAGCAGCAACTCGACCCGCTCGATGTCTTCCGACTGGCCGAGCGAGAGATACGGCACGTTCACGCGCAGCGACGGGACGCCGGCGAAGCGGTAGTCCTGCAGCATCAGCAGCGCGCCGCTGAAGGCGTTGTTGAATCCGCGGGCGACGATGTTGGACTGTGCGATGCCACCGTTGGACACGTCGATACCGGGCTGGCCCTTGACCAGGTCGGCGACGCTGATGGAGGGGCGACGTTCGATCACCTCGCTGGTCACCACCGACAGGGCGGCGGGCGCATCGAGTGCCTTTTCCGGACGACGCGACGCCGTGGTGACGACGGCGTTGAGCTGCGTCGGAATTTCGTCCAGCGTGGCGTTGACGGTGGTGGGCTGGCCGGCGCGGATCACGATGCCCGGGAACCGCTGCAACTGATACCCGATGCGGCTGATGGCGACCGTGTACGTCCCGGGCGCCACGTTGCTGATCGCGTACTGGCCCGTCTCACCGCTGACGGCGGCCGCGACGACGGCACCACTGCTGACGGTGATCCGGGCGTTACTCAGGGGGCGACCGGCGTCCTTGTTGATCACGCGTCCCGTCAGGGACCCGCCCTGCGCTGACGCGGATGTCGCGAGCACGATGGCACCCGCAGCTCCCGCCAGCAGTCGGCGAACGATGAATGGCAGCACTCAGCACCTCGTAGTGTGGTTGAGGCCAGCCGTTTGACGACCTGTGCACGCGTCAGGTCCGTCGCGCCGAAGCGGCAAGCCCACTGTGCCCGTCGGGACACAGTGGGCCGAAGCTGACAAGTGGGACAAGCCGCGTCAATAGACCGCGCTCATCTACGCGCAAACCCATGGGGTTAAAAGACCTGCATACGGTAAGAAAACGGCAGGATCCGCAGGACTCAGACGCGCAACGGCTGATCACATATTCGCACAGGATCGCCGGATCATGCCGAAACGTGCCGACGTTCGCGTCAGCGCATCGCCGCCGGCGGACCTTCCGGAACGCGAAGCATGATCTCGCGTCGCGCGGCCGGCGCGCCAGGTGCCGTGACCTGCACGGCCAGCAGGTATCGGCCGGGCTTCACTTCGGGCATCGTCAGAATCATGCGCCGACCTGGTCCGCCATCCGGTTGTGCCGGATCGGGAATGCGCAGCGAGGCGCCATTGGCAGTGGGCCCGCCAAGCCGGAACAGTGATCCGAGCCGCCGGAACCCGCTGGCCGTGTCGGTCGGCGTGATCGAGATGGTGACCGTTGCGCCCGGCGTGCCGTAGTACTCCCAGAACAGGCCGAACGACTGGCCATCGCCGATGTCGGTGCCACCCAGCGCGGAGGTCAGCACCGAATCGAGCGTCGCCACGTCGGCGAGTCCTGCCGACGCCGCGTCCGACGCCCGCACCGCGAGGAGGAGCAGGTCGGACATGCGGGCATTGGGCTCGATCGGGACCACTCCCGTGCGCATACGCCCCGCGAACTTCCGGGCTTCGCTCAGGATTTCGAGGCTCGCCAGCAGTGTGTCACGGAAGACGCCGGCATTCACGGCCACGGCGCCACGCAACGGCTGACCGTCCTTCACGGTCCGCGAGATACGCTGCTCCGGGCCGCGCTCGAGCGTCAGCGCCGTGCGCGTCTTGCCACGCTCATACCGCGCCTTTCCCTCGAGTACGTAGGCGCCGACGAGCAGCGTGGAGTCGCCGCGAAGGAATCGCACGAATTGGCCACCGAGGTCCTGAAAGCCACCGGGCGCGTACAACGGGGCGTAGCGCATCTGTGCGTATCGCGCGTTGAACGGATAATCCGCCGGCGTGGCCGTGAACGGATTCTTCAATGCCGAGTCACTTGGCATGAAGTCATGGCTCGGCGTACGCTCGTGGCCGATGGTGTTGGACACCATCGCCCCGCGCTGATTGATGATCGTGTTCTGTTTCGACCACGCCACCGGCCAGCCGTAGCGCAATTGTGTCTCGCCGAACTCCGGCTTCCATGGCCCATACACCGTTGCGGTGCCGAGCTCGATGGTGTTGAACGTGCGGCGAGCCAGCAGCTCGTTGCGCAGGTCGTTGCCATCGACGTGCGCGAAGGGCTTGCCCAGCCAGAACACGCGCTTGTTGTGGGCGATGCGCTCCTCGCAGCTCCTGGCGAGGTAGGCGAGGCTGTCGGCCTTCTTCATCCAGGGCGCGATGTTCTGCCACTCACAGCGTTGTTCGGCCGGCATCTGTGCGAGGGCGGCATTGAAGGCCCGTTCTGCCCCGGGGGCATCGACCTGCGCGTGCCGGACGAAGCCCGTGAGCGCGCTGCACCACCAGGTGGTCGCCTTGCACTCCGACACGACGGCGTTGGCTTCGGCCAGATCCTTCGCCTCGACGGCGTACTTGACCCGTTGCCCGGCGATCCAGTCGTCGGTGGGTGCGACCATGGCGGCCTCGCGCAGCGACTGCAGCAGTCGGCGCCGCGCGACGCCGATTTCGGGCTGCTCGCGCCGCGGCGGGACGTCGTTGTTGTTGTTCCAGTAGAAGATGCTGCCGAACTGTACGTCGGGTTCCGACGTGGCGCCGCCGGAGCTGAAGCCAAGGCCATCGCGGCGTGCCCGCTCGAATTCCGCCTGCGCCTGTCGGACGGCAGTGGCCGGGCTTAAGGCACTCCGGGTGCCGGTGGTGGCCGGCGGTGCTGGCGGTACCGTTTGCCCCTGCGCTCTGAGCGAGGCACCGGCAACGAGGAGGGGCAGCAGCCGGCGCAAACGGCGCCCGGCACTCAGAGTCTCAGCGAATCGCATAGTGCGTAAATACGCACATCCGCTTGGGAAGTGCCGTGGTCAACCTGGCGGGACGACCGCATCGCCGCGCCGTGGAGCACGGACAGGGTGGGATTCGAACCCACGAGACCCTTTCGAGCCCACACGCTTTCCAGGCGTGCGCCTTCAACCACTCGGCCACCTGTCCTTAGAGGGGAAACGACCCCTCACACGACCTCCAGGTCCCGTACTTAGCAAAAATTCAGCATAAGCCGACCCTGGACGACGCGAGGGCAAGCTAGTCGAACCGGGGTCGAGAGGTGAGCCCTCGGGGCGGTTTCTCGTGGCCCGTCACCCGCCCGCTACGTGCGAGCCGGGGGCCCCATGACATGCTCCACGCACAGAGCCCCGGTGCCTTGGCGCCGGTCGGCTGGACCGGCGCCACACAACACAGCCGACCGACAAGGTCAGGTAACCGCTATGTGACGGCTGCGTAGCAGACGGTACCCCTTCACTCACGGTCCGACGGTGGCACACCGGCACTCTCGCGCCACGTCGGCGTCCCAGCCTCCACCGTTCAGACCGCATCTACCCACGAGATCGGCCCCACTCCGGGTTTCGGCTCCGCCGTTCGCGCGGCGGAGTGCTCGAGCACGACGGATTTCGCGGTCCGTACGGATGACCACTGCGATCCACCGCACGGAGTTTTGGATTTGGCGAACGCATCGTTGCCGCCTGTCGGCGCCGCAGCTGCACCGGCGTCAAGGGCACCGAGAGGTCGGTCGTGGCATCACGCACACTGCCGACGAGACGTCCACCATCCGCGGGCATTGTGACGCCGCACGCATTCGCGAGACACGCGCTTCCTAGCCGCGCTGCTTGGGTTTCCGTCCGTACTTGTCAATCAGGTCGTGCGGGACGATGTCCACGAAGCGGCACACGCCATCCTCAACGCGGTACACGACCCGGTCCCCGCTGTTGATGCGAGCCTCACGGTAGTGCTTGTCCGGCTGGATCGGCTTCACGCGCATCCCGGGTGTCGGATCGTTCTTCAGGAGGGCCAGCACAAGCTCGTCGGTCTCCTCCTGCTTTCTGGACGGCAGGTTCTCATACGCCTTATCCCACTGGCTCGAGAACTCCGCCGCCAGGAACTCGATTCGCCGCGACAAGAGCGATCATCCCTTCCGGCGACGCGCCTTCAACGCATCGAGGTGGGCGACAACCTGTGCCTCCGTTTGCACCACGGTCGAACGGCCCGCCGCAAAGTCAGCCTCTGCCGACTGAATGCGAGCGCGCCCCTCGTCGCCGTGATACCAGAGCTGGTCGACATCGACGAGCTGCGCAGGGACAAGCTCGATGACACCATCTCCGGTGCGAACGACTCGCAACTGCGTGGACTCGTCGAGCCCCAGTTCTCTGCGGAGATCCAGAGGGAACGTCGTCCGCCCCTTGGCGTCGAGCGTCAGGATGCCGAGCGTCGTGGCGGTGGTCGCAGTAGCCATGTGGTGCTTCCCCCAAAGGATACAGTGCCCTTCGGAGAACACTATACCAACGGGGGCGCAACCCGCAAGCCCTAGGTATCTCTGTACCACTGTACCGCATTGGAGCAATCATGACGCCGAATCGCGTCGCGGCCCCAAAGCTGCGGCGAGGCTGAGGAGCAGCAGTCCGATGCGGGACGTCATCGTCATCTCACGGGTTAGGTAGGCAGGGCTCGTCGTGGCGCGCGATGGTACACCGCGTGCACCGGCATTGCGGAGGTATCGAACCAGGCTACAGCGTCGACCGGCTGAGGCGACCATCGACGCCACGCTCGGGCGTCAGTCGCCCCATGACACCACTATCGTCCTCACCGGTCGACTTCGCGCCCATCCACCCTGCGTCGCTCGCGTCTCGAAGCACCCAGGTGGTGTCCCAGCAGGTGAGGAAGGCGATGGGTGGCTTGCCCGCCCGCACCAAGGATTTGAGTGGATTCAGCGTACCACCATAGAGTCCGCTGTATGTGCCGGTTGCCACCCAGGTACCTGTCACGAGCGTACCCTGCGAATAGGGGCCACGACCCCGCAGATCCTCCGCGGCGGTCAAAGTGACGACGATGGAATCACCGACGGCAGTCGCAAAACGTTGTTCCTTCGAGAACCCGAAGTAGAAGCTGCTGTCGCGCGGCATGTCACCGATCATCTCCCACCCCTTCGTGATCTTCCCGTTCCGAAACACCAGCAGCGTCTGATCGCGATCACGGTTGGCATTCATGATGCGCAGCGTGAGCTCGCCCGACAGGAAGGCGCGGCGATCAAGGAAGGTCCAGTGAAAGCGAGTCCCAGCGATTGGCAGCTTGAGATAGAGCGTGCGCTCAACCGTGGGGCTCAGGAATGCGGGCACACGGCCGTCGAACCACGTCAGCCAGACTGTCGGGAACAGGAGAAGAAACGGCGCCAGACGGCGCAGCAGATGCCGAGCACCGACGGGTCGCAGCGTCTCGCGCGCAATCGGTACACTCATGACACTTCGGTTGAATTTCGTGCCCTGTCACCGCTATGGGGCAATTCTTGTCACCGGGGTTCTGGTATCAGAATACGTCATAAAGATCCGTCCCGCCACGAGGAGGCTGCCGTCACGGCCGCCGGTCGATGGCCTGTGGTGCGGCGGTGCGGGCTGCAGACAGTCACCTGCCGAAGGCGCACACGTCCTCAGCGGCGCGGCGGCCAGACCACCGGGAGCTTGGTCTGCTCGGCGAGCAGTCGTACATACTCGGTCATCGGTGGCAAGTTGACGCTGGCTCGGCGGGCGTCCAGTCGCGCCACGTCCTCCACAGGTTCCGGAACCAGACGTCCATCTTCCATGTCGAACTGAGAGCCGTAGCGTTGCGGCTGTCCTCGGTGCACCAGGATCCTGTCGGTGAGAAGAGCGACATCGGCGCGCGGCAGTTCGCCGCTGGCGCCCAGTCGCTCGAGGTCCGGAAGCATCGCCGCCTGCCAGGCCGTGTCCGGGCTGTGCTGCAGGATGAGCCACGCCGCTTGCTGCGCGCTGTCACCGGCGATCACACGTGATGGCCAGCCGTCCCGCGCCACCGCCGCGCGCAGCCAGCGGGTGCGGGCATTGTCGGTGCGTAACGACGCGAACAGGATCGCCGTGTCCTGCTGCGCAGCGGCCTGCGCGAGGGCCTCCCGCCCCGCCTGGTCCTCGCGCCCGAGCCGGACGAGCGTGTCTACCCGCGAGGAGTGCCACCCTGCCGACGCCGCAGCGCTTGAATCCTTTCCGCGGGGCGTGATGGATGTTCCTGCGCTACAGGCGCTGATCAGGAACACGACGCTCGTGAGCAGCGGGCCGAGGAAGCACGACGTCGTCATGCAGGACCGGCGCACGCCTGATTGTGCCTCAAGACTGTGTTTCATCACGTGTCGGCAAAGGGATTCGCGTTCGACTGCACCAACAGCCACATATTCACGCATTCCATTACAAACAAGCGACTGCAGCGGCGGAAGCAACCGGCGCTATGCTGGATTCCTTCGGAGCGGTCCCTCATCACTCGGTAGACAGCTGAGGCACAACGCGAACGCGACGAGTGCACAGAGGTTGACCGAGACACCGAGGGGGAGGCGCGCCGCAGCCCCCCAGATCGTGAAGACGGTTGCATCCGTGCTGGCGCCCAGCAAGCTGCGGCCGTCCACTGGCGGAATACTCAGGGACACCCGCACACCGATGCGCACGATCCACACGGCAAGACCTGGAACGCTCAGCGCGAGCACCTGGGCCGCCTGTAGCACGGCCGCCATGCCGAGTACGCCCCGATGGCCGAAAAAGAGCGCCACGCCGACAGCTGCGGTCATGCCGACGAGCCCCAGCGTCACCAAGCCGACAGGATGCCGGACCGCCGACGAAAGGACCGGCAGTACGCGGGTGGCGCCCGCGACGGCGCACACGAGATGCCACACACCGAGTAGGCGGAGCGGCATGTCGACACCCCTCGAAAGATCAATGGATACGGCTGATGGCGACGACATTGCTTCGTATTGGCGTGTGCGAGTAAGGCGCACCGAGACACAGCCGTCGCCAGGGCGACGAGCGCGTGCACGACATCTTTCCAACGATGATGATTCTGCTGCGATACGGCCACGAGACGCCGAGCCCGCGCACAATACTCCGCTCGCATGGACAGCAGCGACCCGGGTTACCACGCGCGCAGGCTAGAGGCGCCTCGCCACGCCGAAGGACAGGAACGAGCGGCGATACATGGTATGGTAGCGAATCTCGCTCAATAGCGTCGTGCGGGCGGCTTCCAGGCGTACGCCAGCGCCGGCGTGTGAACCGAACGCCTGAACTACCCCCGGCACGCTCGTCGTGAAACCGCCCGCGCCCAATCCAGCGAGCGCATACGGGCGGAGCGAGGTCCGGCGAATCGTGAGGCGTGCCAATGGCAGGAGGGCGCTGGCGTTCAGCGATACGGACCCCGCCGATGACGCGCTGCTCCGGGCGGAGAGATCCCCGCGTAGCTCAACCGGCCAGCCGCGTTGCGCGTAGCTGAGCCCGACCAACGCATGGGCGCTCACTTGTGAACTGATGCCCATTGGATGCTCCGCGACGGTCCCACCGGCGAGCGACACGGTCCAGTGCGATCGTGGCGCGGGCGCCGGCATGAGGCTCTGTGCGCGGAGCGGTTCGTTGCCGAGCAGCAGCACTCCAATGATCGGTAAAGCGATCTTCATTCTGCGCACCGCAGACATTGGTATTGGATGGAGAACAATAAAAACGACGAATGGCGGGCTGACGAAGAGGATACAGACTCAGAATACGCCAGAATACCGTACGCTCCAAGACTCGTCCGTTATCACGGCCGCCGGTCGATGGCCTGTGGAGCGACCGACGCCTTCCCTGTCGCCCTCCGGCTCCACACGACGATGGCCCCGCAGCCCGTGCTGCCGCCGGCGAACTCCGCTGGCACCGCGCTGGCCCGCGAGTACACCTCCATTGCGGCAACATCTGCACGCGTGACGAAATCATCAATGTTCAAGGATGACGGTTCGTTACCGCCGACCTGCACGAGCGCCCCGTCGAAGTAGACCCACGGTGTGCACGGTTCGTCGCTGACCCCATAGCCCCGCATCCGCACCTGATTGCCTCGCGTTCCACTGTCGACGATCAGGCCGTTCATCCCGCGGAGGATATCAGTCACGAACATCGAGGACCGCTCGCGGATCACGTCCCCGGAGAAGAACCGCCCCGTGCCACCGCGTGCGCGCGCCTCGATCCCCCGCACCTCCGCAGAAACCGGTCGGCTCGCCGCCACACGGACCGTGTCGAGCTGCGGCCGCGTCACCGGCAGCACGAGTACGATCTCGTCAACTCCCGCCGCCTTCACCTGCACAGTGCGCCGGTGAGGCGTGTAGCCGATCATCCGCGCCTCGACCGTCTGCGTGCCGACGCTCGCGTCCATGATTGCGAAGCCGCCATTGGCGCCGCTGCGCACGGTCGAACCAATGCCGACGACGCGCACGAGCGCGCTGCGCAGGGGCGACCCATCCTCACGGGTCACACGACCACGGACCGTGACGCGGCTGCCGACCGGTGCGGTGGTCCCCGCGCACTGCACCCCCGACGAATCGGGCGTGCCGCGTAACAGAAGAAAGTCCTGCATCCCGTACCCACCGTCCGGCATCGTCACGTCGATCACGGTCGTTAAGTCAGCGTTCAGCACGGCACGGGCGCGCACCGTCACGCCGCGTGGCGCACCGCAGACCGCGAAGCGACCCAGCGAGTCGGCGCGCGCGGTACGCGCCTGCATCACGGTCGTCAGATTCTTGCCACTCAGCAGGAACTCCGGCCACGAGACCTGCACCTCCGTCAGCGGCATCGCGGCGTCGGTGTTGGCATCGCGCACACTGCCGACGAGGAGTCCATCATCGGCAGGCAGCGCCGCGCCGCACGTGGCGGTCGATAGGCTGAGCACCGAGGGGGTCGTCAACGGCAGATCGACGTCACCCGATTCCGTCAGCTCGAGGCGGACCACGCCCGGCTCCAGGCGAAGCGAATCGAGCACGGGGTGCAGCATGGTGGCGAGCCAGGCACCGGCCGGCACGTCCGTCAAGCGGAACGCCCCCGCGGAGTCGGCCGTGGCGGATCGGCCGACCGACGGGTCCTCGACCCGAACAAGGCGCACGAGCGCACCGACCAACGGGCGCATGCTGACGCTGTCGAAGGCCGTGCCGCTGATCTGAACACGGACGGGGTCCTGCCCCGCGAGGTGCTGCGCGGTTGCGAGTGACGACAGTGTCAGCGCGATGAGGACTCGCAGCATGCCACGCGTGGGGGCTTGGGAAGGCCAGGAGCACAGCAGTGGACCTGAGTGTTACCCAGGCCTGAGTGTGGCGGCAAGGGCGGAGCTCACGGCCCTGCCGGGGCACGCCAGAATTCTGACTTCTCCGTGTCAGCCAGTTCGCGAACGAGGGGGCGTCAGCCTGCCGGCCTCAGATTCGTCACCGGATCGCGCGAGCGTGTGCCTGCAGTCGCACATCCTCCGTGCCCTGCGACAGCGCCAGCCGCATCTCCCTGCGCGCCTCGTCCGACTGCCCTGCGCGGAAGAACGCCCACGCCAACAGGTCGTGTCCGTACACGTCCCCACGCTCGCTGAGTTCCGCTTTTGCTCGCCGCAGCACCTCGGCCCGATCCGTCGCCGAACCGTGATCGAGGAGGTACAGCCCCCAGTCACGGTGTATCGCTCCGGGCTGGGTCAGCGCACTGACGGACGTCGCCTTCGCGTACCGCATGGCTTGTGCGCTGTCGCCAACGGCCGCGTAAGACAGACTGATGGTTGCCAGCGTCGTCGGGTCGAGCTGAATGCCGATCGCCTGTTCTCCGTACGCGATCGCCCGCTCGAAATCGCGGCGCGCGAGCGCCGATCGGGCCAGACCACCAAGGGCGCGGACATCGTCCGGGTGCCGGAGGAGCGCTGTCCGGAATGCC
>JANOCB010000116.1:0-37279 GCA_031411975.1 Gemmatimonadaceae bacterium | reverse complement strand
TACATGGGGGTGTTCAACTTCTTCATCGTCCTGCCGGAAATCGCTGCCGCACTGCTGTTCGGCCCGATGACACGGGCGCTGTTCGGGGCGGACAATCCGAACACGGCGCTGTACGTGGTGATGATGGGCGGTGTCTGCATGATCATTGCTGCCATCTGTGTGCAGTTCGTGCATGATGCCGATGCGCCCGAGCCGGTGGGTGCCGGCCGCGCGGCGCTCGGGGTGCGGGAAGCATCCGCGGCCTGAGTCAGTCTGCTCCCAGCTGCATGGTCCGACGGGGGGCAGTGACGGAGTTGTCGCACAGCGGCACGGAGGGTCACAGAACGGCTTCCGTGCCCCCTGTGTCCTCTGCGCGATGTGGAGAGGTTGACTGGTTGAATTCTTGTGGAGAGGTCAGGTTATGTGCGGTGCAGTGCGCCGGAACCGGTATGCAGGATCGTTGGTGTCGTGGCTCGTGGCAGGTGCCCGGGCGCTGGTGATCACTTCGGGTGTGGTAGCCACGGCGGAGGCGCAGAGTTTCGATGATGCGATCTTCATGGACAAGCGCATCCTCTGCGCGGGCCTCATCTACACGCGCGAGCAGTGGTCGGACTACTGGGAAGGCACGCTGAGGCGCGACAACGCCAACATCGGCACACTCACCACGCAGCAGACGATGCTGATGGGCGCCTATGGCCTCACGAAGCGGCTGAACGTGCTGGCCGCGTTGCCGTATGTTGCCACGCGGGCCAGTCAGGGTGTGCTGCAGGGGCAGGGTGGTGCGCAGGATCTGACGGTCGGCATCAAGTACAACGCGCTCAGTACGCCGCTCACCACTGCGGGTACGTTGCACGTGATCGGCATCGCGTCGGCGTCGCTTCCCACCAGCGACTACACCCCCGACTTCTACCCGATGTCGATCGGGTCGCAGAGCCGCCGCGCCACCGCACGGGGCCTCCTGGCATGGCAGGGGCACACGGGCCTCTACGTGAACGCGGCTGCCGCCTACACGCGGCGTGGCAACGTCGTGCTCAACCGACCGGCGTACTACACCGATGGACAGCTGTACATGAGCAACGAGGTCCGCATGCCTGATGTGCGTGACATGGCGCTCACGATCGGCTATCAGCGCAAGGATCTCGTCGTACCGGTCACGATCACGCAGCAGCGCACCCTTGGCGGTGGCGACATCCGGCGCCAGGACATGCCCTTCGTCTCCAATCGCATGAACTTCACCCGTCTCGATGGCCGCGTGCAGTACACGGTGCCGAAGCTCCCCGGGGTGATCGTGCATGCTGGCGCGTCGCGCGTGCTGTCGGGCCGGAACGTAGGGCAGTCAACCGGGGCGATGGTCGGCCTGCTGCTGGCGGGGAAGCTCTGATGCCGACCAGCACATCCCCCCTGCGCTCTCGGATGCGGCGATGCGCCGCAGTGACGGTGCTCGCGTCGGGCGCGCTGCTGACGAGCTGCGACAAGAGCATCACCGACCTCGAACCGCTGCCGCCGATGGCCGCCGCCAGTGTCGATGCCGGGGCAGGCACCTGGGCCATGATCGTGCTGACGTCCCCCTCGCAGGTGGCGGTCGCAGCGCCCGCAGCCATCACGAGCGATGCCTACAAGGCGGAACTTGCCGCCATTCGCGCTGCGCAAGGCTCGATCACGTCAACGCAGCGCGCCAAAATCGACTACTGGGCCGGCGGTGGTGTGTTGCGCTGGAATCAGGTGCTGCGAGGTCTGGTCGCGAAGTACAACCTGCCGCCGGCGCCGAGGGCCGACGGCAGCTACGTCTTTCCTGACGCGAACAACCCATTCGGCGATCCTGCGTTTCCGTTCGCCAATCCGCCGTATGCGGCGCGTGCGTACAGCTACATCGCGGTGGCACAGTACGAGGCGTTGAAGGCGGCCTGGTTCTATAAGTCCCAGTACAACCGCGCCGCGCCCTGGAAGAACGACACGGGGATTCGCGCGCTGGTGCCCACGACGGACCTGCCATCGTATCCGTCTGAAGATGCCGTGCTCTCCGGCGTCACCGTCGCCATGCTGCAGACGCTCTTTCCGGCCGCCGTCCAGGAGGCCACGATGCGTGGTGCCGACCAGCGCGAGGCCGCACTGCTCGCCGGCAAGGCGTCCAGCAGCGACATCGCCGCAGGTCTCGCGCTCGGGCGGGCCGTCGCGACGTTGGTCCTGGCCCGCATGACGACTGATGGCACGGGTAACGCCATCGGTAGTGCGACCGTGTGGGCGGCCCTCGCCGACAGTGCGCGGGCCCGAGGCGAGACACCGTGGCTCAGCCTCGAGTTGCCCGCCCGCCCGCCGATGCTGCCGTTGTACGGCGCAGTGCGCACCTGGAACATGACGCAAACGGAGCTCGTCGCGACTCGTCCTGCCGCCCCGTTCCCGGTTGCGTCCGCGCAGATGACGGCTGAACTCGCCGAGGTGCGTCGCACGACGGAGCAGCTCACGAAAGCGCAGCGCGCGATCGCACAGAAGTGGAACGACGGTGCCGGTACCTACACGCCGCCCGGCCACTGGAACGACATCGCGACCGATTACATCCGTGATGCGCGGTACAGTGAGGTGCGTGCCGCCCGGGCGCTTGCGCTGCTGAACATGGCCATGCACGATGCGTCGGTGGCCTGCTGGGATGCGAAGTATCGCTACTTCAACCCGAGGCCCTCGCAGCTCGATCCCGCCATCAGGACCGACATAGGCCTGCCGAACTTCCCCGCGTACCCGTCGGGGCACTCGACCTTCTCCGCCGCCGCCGCCGACGTGCTCGGATACCTCTTTCCATCAGAGGCCGCCAACTTTCGCGCGATGTCGGACGAGGCGGGAATCTCGCGGCTGTATGGTGGCATTCACTATCGCAACGACATCGTCGAAGGCAAGGCGCACGGCGAGCGCGTCGCCGCCTTCACGCTGCGCTTCGCACGTGCCGACGGGACGCCGTAGCGAATCGCCGGGAACTCCTCTCACGCTGAGCCGCGGTGGCACGGAGGACAGCCTAAAAATTAGAACAGCGAGCGCTCGGCGGTGGCAGTTCCCAGTTTCCGTTTTCCCTCCGTGCCACCGCGGCTCCGTGTGAGCATTGCGGTTCGTACGCGCACCAGACGTCAGAACAGACAGCTGCTCCGCGCCGGAATGTTCAACGTCGTGCCCGAGACGCCGCATGACTTCAGCACGTCAGCGCCGACCGTCAGACCGGGCACGGTCACCGTCGCCGCCGTGGTCCCGTTGTTGATCGCCACCACCGTCCGCCCGCGACGATACACCCACACCTGATCACCCACCGAGAGGTTCTCCATGCGCGCCGTGCGCAAGTCGGCCCGCTCGGCACGCACCGTGAGCACGGTCTGCAGGTGTGACCACACCCCCTGCTCGACGTCGGTGCGACCACTCTGCTCGAAGGCGTTGCGCGCATCCTCACGCCAGCCGCCCGGAAAGTCGCGCCGGTTGTCGGGATCGTTGCCGCCCGGCATCGCGATCTCATCACCGTAATACACGAGTGGCGTGCCGCGTATGGTGGCCAGCACCGTGTACGCCAGCTTGAGCCCCGCCGTCGTCGCGTTCGGCTCATGCATGAACCGGGTCACATCGTGCGAGCCGAACTGGGTGACGAGTGCGTCGGGATTCGGGTACAGATAGTCGCGTGCCAGCATCTGCGGCACATCGCGCACCGACCCGCCGCGGGCAAAGACGTTGCGCATCACGAAGTGCAGCGGGTAGTCGAACAGCGCATCCACCTTGTCGTCGACGCCGTCGTACTGCGTCTTTCCGCCCTGGAAGAACGACACGAACGTCGGGTCGCCATCCAGCACCTCGCCCACCACCTTGAGCTTCGGGTATTCCCGGCGAATGGCGTTCATCCAGTCTCGCCAGAAGGTGCGCGGCACGTAGGGCCACGTGTCCTGCCGGATGCCATCCATCCCGCTCATCCCGATCCACCAGAGGGTGTTCTGGATGATGTAGCGTGCGACTTCAGGGTCATCCTGATTGAAGTCGGGGAGGAGGTCGATGAACCAGCCGTCGAGCGTTGCCTGACGCATCGCCGGTGGTGAATACGGGTCGTGCAGCGTCCACGTCTGCCAGGTGTTGTTGGGGTGCTTCTCGGTGGTGCCGTGGTACCAGGTGGGGGTCGGTGAGTCGCTGGCCCACGGGTGATACGGCCCGGTGTGATTGGCCACCATGTCGAGGATGATCTTGATCCCGAGGCCGTGCGCCGCGTCGGTCACCGCCTTGAACAGCGCCATGTCACCGAAGTGTTCGTCCACGGCGTACATGTCGGTGGCGCCGTAGCCGTGGTAGTCGGTGATCGGCTGTCCGTCGTAGACTTCCTTGCGGTTCAGGGCATTGTTGTTGTCGTACAACGGATTCAGCCAGATGGCCGTGATGCCGAGCTGCTTCAGGTATGACAGGCGCTTGCGCAGCCCTTCGAGGTCGCCGCCGTGGTAGTAGCGCGTCTTGCTGCGATCATGCAGCCCTTTCGAGATGGCAGGGTCGTCGTTCGAAACGTCTCCGTTCGCGAACCGATCCGGCATGGCCAGATACATCACGTCGTTCTGGTCGAAGCCCTGGAAGCGCCCGGCGGTCGCAAGCTTCGGCGACACGGTGAACGGCACCGGTGCCTGCCCACCTGCCGTGCGCAAGGTGAGTGGGTAGCTGCCCGGTCGCGCCGTCGCCGGAATCGTGACATCCACGAAGGCGTACGTGCCTGCCGTATTCACGCTCACTCGGGCACACCGCAGTCGGGGACAGGTGAGGCTCGCGCCCGTCAGGTTCTTCCCGCGGATCAGCACCCGCACCGGGTTGATGGAGTGCTGCCCCCACCAGTTGGGTGGGTCGACCTTCTCGATCACCGGCGCCTGCGCGCCGAGTGTCGCCGACGCCAGCACCGCGGTCAGTATCGTCGCGCGCAATTCAGCGATCATAGATGTCCACCATCGTACGGAGTCGCGTGGTCATGGCAGGTGTCAGCATGTCCCAGCTGAATCGGAAGGCCCAATTGCCTGATGACTTGCCCGGCGTGTTCATGCGCGTGTCGCTGCCGGTGCCCAGGATATCCTGCAGCGGGATCAGCACGGTGTTCGCCACGGAGGCGAGTCCCACGCGGATCAGTGTCCAGTTCATCTCGCTGCCGTCGGTGCCGAGGTAGTCGAGCGCGTACTGCTTCTCGCGCGCCACTTCGTCGGAGGTGCGCGTCGAGTCGCTTTCACCCGTGGAGGTCCACCAGCCGACGGTGGTGTCGTTGTCGTGCGTGCCGGTGTACGCCACGCGATCGCGCGGGAAGTTGTGCGGCTTGAATTCGTGGGCCTGCCCGTCGCCACCAAAGGCGAACTGCAGGATGCTCATGCCGGGGAAGCCGAACTGCTCGCGCAACCCTTCCACTTCCGGCGTGATCAGGCCGAGATTCTCGGCCACGATCGGCAGCTTTCCGAGCGCTGATTCGATCGCGACGAACAGCTCGGCGCCCGGTCCCTTCACCCACCGGCCCTTCTCGGCCGTCACCGCGTTGCCCGGCACCTCCCAGTACGCTTCGAAGCCACGGAAGTGATCGAGGCGCACGCTGTCGAACATCTGGAACGCCGCACGCATGCGACGCACCCACCAGCTGTAGCCGGTCTGCTTCAGTGCGTCCCAGTTGTAGATCGGGTTTCCCCAGCACTGGCCGGTGGCGGAGAAGTAGTCCGGCGGCACCCCGGCCTGCACCAGCTTGTTGCCGTCGTCGTCGAGCATGAAGCACTCCCGATTGGCCCAGACGTCCGCGCTGTCGTGCGCCACGTAGATCGGCAGGTCACCCATCAACTCGATCCCGCGGTCCTTCGCTGCCGATTTCAGTGCATGGAACTGCGTGAAGAAGTAGAACTGCTCCACCTGATAGCGTGTGATGCTCGTCGCGAGCCTGGTACGCCACGAAACCATCGCCGCCGGTTCACGTCGCGCCGCGCCGGGCTCCCATTTCGTCCACTCCACGCCGCCATGCGCCTCCTTCAGCGCCATGAACAGCGAGTAGTCGGGGAGCCAGTCGGTGTTCGCGGCCACGAAGGCGTGGTAGCGGGGGTCAGGGACGTAGGACGCCATCACGTCGAGCAGCCGTTGCCGCTTGTACGGAATGACGTGTTCGAACTCCACCGAGTCCGCTGGAAAGTTCGTCGAGTCGGGGCCGGGCAGGTGGATGAGCAGCGCATTGCCGGCGAATGCCGAGAAGCACTGATATGGCGAGTCGCCATAGCCGGTCGGACCCACCGGCAGCATCTGCCAGATCTTCAGTCCCGACTCGGCCATGAAGTCGAGAAACTTGTGCGCATCCCGCCCCAGGTCGCCGATGCCCATGGCGCCGGGAAGGGAGGTCGGATGCAGCAATACGCCGGCAGCTCGTGGGAGGGTCATCGGTCCAGTGCGGGTCGGATTCGGCGGCCCGGGGGCGGGCCGCAACGGCGCGAACGGGGAAATGGTGGCGCATGCCACACGGTTCCGCTACGGCCAACGCCTCGGCCGCCATCACGGCGCGCCGCACACCGTCGCGCAGTATTCTCCCCGCATGACGGATCGTACCGAATCAGAGCTGCGCCATGGCGACTGGGCCGCCGTCACCTCGTCGCATGGCGCCAGCCTGCGCGGCCTCACCTGGCGTGGCGCGCCGGTCGTGACCGGCTACCGTGGCGCCGACGCCAAGCAGGGCGGACAGGGCGACGTCCTCATGCCCTTTCCGGGGCGTGTGAAGGGCGGCAGCTATCTGTGGGACGGGGTGCGCCATCAGCTCCCCCTGACCGACAAGGACGGTCCCAACGCCATCCACGGCTTCGTGCGCAAGGCCGAGTGGGTACGGGAGGCTCCCGACGCGCGTGCTGTGACGTACCGCCTCGACTTCACCGGCGCCGAGGGCTACCCGTTTCCGCTGACCATCCGGCTGCGTTACGCGCTTGGCGAGGACGGGCTCACGGTCACCTCCTCGGTCACGAACGCCGGCACCGCGGACGCCCCGGTCGGGATGGGCTTTCACCCGTACTTCACCGTGGGCTCACCCCTCGTCGATGCCGACACGCTGACGCTGCCGTTCCGCGAGGTGCTGGAATTCGAGGCGCTGATTCCCACCGGGCGCGTGCAGCAGGTCGCCGACGCAGGTCTGGATTTCCAGACGGCCAGGCCGATCGGCCCGACGCGACTCAATCATTGTTTCGCGTCGCCGGTGCCGGGGCCAGATGGCCGCACCACGGTCACCCTCACCGGTAGGGGACGCACCGTGCAGGTCTGGATGGACGCGTCGTTCGGCCACGTTGTGCTCTACACCGGCGAAGCCCTGCCACCGGCGCACCGGCGCACGAGTCTCGCCATCGAACCCATGACCTGCGCCACCGACGCCCTCAACCATCCGGGATGGGGCCTGACGCGTCTCCGCGCGAACGAAACCCACACCGCCACCTGGGGCGTAAGCCTTCGTCATGGTGACGGTGTCTGACAACGAGCTCGTGTCCCGCCGTCCAGCTGCCCGGCTGTACTGTGGCCGTTCGGTTCTGCGGCTGTGCTGTTCTGCGATTCGCTGTTCGCCGTTGCTGTTCGCTGCCCGCAATACCTGCTGTCCCGAACCCGATGATCGCCATGACGAAGCGACTCCTGCCAGCCCTGCTCGCGCTCCTCTGCGTACCCGCGCTGGCCCACGCGCAGCAGCCCGCGCGGCTGCGTGTGCCGTATACACTCGACACGCTCCCCAACGGCCTGACCCTGATCGTGCACGAGGATCACTCGGTGCCAGTGGTCACCGTCAACACCTGGTTCCACGTCGGCTCCGGTGACGAGAAGCGCGGCCGCACCGGCTTTGCCCATCTGTTCGAGCACCTGATGTTCATGGGCTCCGAGCATGCGCCGTATCCGCAGTTCGACCGGCTGCTCGAGGCGGCAGGGGCCAACAACAACGGCTCCACCACTGAAGATCGCACCAATTACTACGAGGCCGGCCCCGCCAGCGCCCTGCGACTCATGCTCTGGCTCGACGCCGATCGCATGGGATGGCTGCTGCCCACGATGGACACGCCCAAGGTCGACCTGCAGCGCGACGTGGTGAAGAACGAGCGTCGCCAGAGTTACGAAAACCAGCCCTATGGCATGGTCGGCGACATCGCACCGCCGCTCATGTACCCCGCCGGTCACCCGTACTCGTGGACGGTGATCGGGTCCATGGCCGATCTGTCGGCGGCATCGCTCGACGACGTGAAGGACTTCTTCCGCCGGTATTACGCACCGAACAACGCCACGATTGTCGTCGCCGGTGACGTGCAGACCGATTCCGTGCGGGCGATCGTGCGCGAGTACTTCAGCGAGATTCCGCGCGGCCCCGCCATCGAACGCCCCGCACCGGCGCCGTTCACGGTGCGCGACACGGCGGTGACGCTCGAGGATCGTGTGCAGCTGGCCCGGCTCTATCTCAACTGGCACACGGTGAAGACCACCGATGCCGATGCACCGGCGCTGCAGCTGGCCGCCTACGTGCTGGCCGGTGCGCGCACCAGCCGCCTCACGCAGGATCTCGTCTACACCGGTGAAGTCGCCACCAGTGTGCAGGCCTACAACGACGCCAAGCGTCTGGACGGGGACTTCAGCATCGTCGCCACCGCGCGCCCTGGCGTGGCGCTCGACACACTGCAGTCGCTCGTGGATCGCAATATCCAGCGCCTCGCCACTGACGGGCCGACCTCCGCCGAACTGCAGCAGGCGCGCAACGTCATCGAGGCAGCGTTCCTGCGCAGTATCCAGACCGTCAGCGGCAAGGCCGACCAGCTCAATGAGTACTACTACCAGAGTGGCAACCCCGATGGCTTTCAGGACGATCTCGACCGCCTGCAGGCTGTCACCGCCGCCGACATCCAGCGCGTCGTGCGCAAGTATCTGCAGGCGACGCGCGTGATGATCTCCGTCGTTCCACAGGGCAAGCCTGCGCTTGCCGCCACGAAGAAGCAGGTGACCCCGTGATGCGCCGTTCACTGCTGTGCCTCCTGCTCACACCGTCTGTCGTCGCGGCGCAGGCGGCCTTTGATCGCAGCAAGGTGCCGGTGCTGCCGCCGGCGCCGAAGCTCGTGCTGCCGGCCGTCACGACGGCGCGGCTCGCCAACGGCATCGCGCTGCAGGTGGTGCCGCAACGTGAACTGCCGCTGGTGCAGGTCACGCTCGCCGTGGCTGGCGGCTCGCGTCTCGATGGTGCCGAACCCGGTCTCGCCACCTTCATGGCGCGCATGCTCACCGAAAGTGCCGGCGGCCGCGACGTGAACACGCTGCAGAACGCCCTCGCCTCGCTCGGTGCGAATCTCAGCGCCAGTGCATCGTGGGACGGGTTCTTCGTGTCGCTCAACGTGCCGAAGCGCTCGCTCGGCGCCGCGCTCGAGCTGATGGCCGACGTGGTCCAGCGCCCCGCCTTTACCAGCGCCGACGTGCGCCGACAGAAGTCGCTGCGCGTCGCGTCGATCCTGCAGCGTCGGGACCAGCCAAACGCGCTCGCATCGCTGGCGTTCAACGCGCTCATGTACCCGGCCGGGCATCCGTATCACAATCCGTCGGACGGTGACTCCGCCTCCACCGCGCGCCTCGATTCGGCATCGGTCCGTCAGTTCTACCAGCGCAGTGTGTTGCCGACGCGCGCGAAGTTCATCGTCTCGGGTGACGTCACCGCCGCCGAGGCATCCGAGTTGCTCGGCGCCCGCTTCGGTGCCTGGAAGGCGGCTGCGATACCGCTCGCCGTTCCCATCGTGGCCGTGCAGCCGGTGACCAATGTGTCCACGAAGGTGTTCCTCATCGACAAGCCTGGTGCGGCGCAGTCGGTGATCAGCATCGGTGCGCCCGGCGTGCCACGCTCCAGCCCTGACTATGCGGCGCTGGTCGTCATGAACACGCTGCTCGGTGAATCGTTCTCGTCACGCCTGAACTCGAACCTGCGTGAGACGAAAGGTTACACCTACGGCATCGGCTCGCGTTTCACCTGGCAGCCCGTGCCCGGACCATTCCGCATCGCCAGCGGTGTCCGCACCGACGTCACCGACTCGTCGCTGGTCGAAATCTTCGGTGAACTGCGCCGCATCCAGAATGCCCCGGTGGATGCCGTGGAGCTCGATCGCGCCAAGGCCTACGTCGCACTCGCCGTGCCGGGCAACTTCGAGACCATCGGGGAGATCGTCTCCGAGCTCGTCACGCTCGACACATTCGGGCTGCCGCTGTCGTCGGTGAGCCAGTTCATCACCCGCGTGAACGCCGTCACCGCCGCCGACGTGCAGCGCGTAGCGAAGAAGTACCTGCCGGCCGGCAATGCCACCGTCGTCGTCGTCGGTGACCTCGCCAAGGTCCGCGCCGGCATCGACGCCCTCAAGCTCGGCCCGTCCACCGTCCTCGACGCGTCTGCAATCGCGAAGTGACGGAACTGCGCTACGCCGACGACGCAGAAGGAGCGCAGAAGGACAGATTGGGTGGACATGAAAAGTATCAGAACACCGTGGAACTGCCGACCGATCTGTTGCAGTTCCCACGAGCTTGTTCTGCGCCGTCTGCGCTCCTTCTGCGCCGTCTGCGTTGAGCAGTGCAGCCCGCGCCTCGTCTGAATACGACAGCGGCCCGTTCATCACGAACGGGCCGCTGTTTTCATCGCAATGGAGCGGCGCTACTTCGCCGCGCCGCGCTTTGCCAGGCCGAGGAAGATCAGCCCTGTCACGAACATCACGGCACCCCAGATCAGGTTGATGTTCATCCCGGCGGACTTCGCATACATCGCCGTGTCGCCTCCGGTGGCCAGCCCGAAGCCGGCCAGCATCACGCCGAGCACCGTGAACAGGGCGCCAATCGGCAGGCGGAGGTCGAGTGAGCCTTCTGCACTCATGGATGCCGCTCCGCGGTCAGAGGAAGATGAGATTGAGCGCCAGCGTCGCCAGCAGCACGAGCGCGGCGAAGGTCGCTGGCTTCTGAAAGAACGTCAGGCCCTGATCCTGCGGCTTCTCGGTCAGTGAGTACACCAGGCCCTTGAGCTCCACGTCGGGGCGCGGCTTGGTTGCGAGGCTGATGACGATGCTGATGATCACGCAGGTCATGAAGGCCACGATCGCCGTCCAGAAGGTCTGCGCCATTTCACTCGGATAGGTATGCAGCTGTCCGAAGAAGCCACCCTTGATGCCCGGCACAGAGCCCTTCGGCAGCGTCAGCCCATGGTGCAGCATCGCGCCGCTCATGCCCGCCGCAAGACCCCAGAACGCACCATGTCCGGTGGCGCGCTTCCAGAACATGCCGAGGGCGAAGGTCGCGAAGAGCGGCGCATTCACGAAGGCGAACACCAGCTGCAGCACCTCCATGATGTTGTTGAAGGCGCCGGCCACGTACGCCGCTGCGATCGAGAGCGCGATGCCACCCACCGTGGCCGCACGACCCATCCAGAGGTAGTGCTCGTCGGTGCCGTCCTTCTTGATGTGGCTCTGGTAGATGTCGTAGGTCCAGACCGTGTTGAACGCCGTCACGTTGCCGGCCATGCCCGACATGAAGCTGGCCAGCAGCGCCGTCAGCCCGAGGCCCAGCATGCCCTCCGGGAAGAGTTTGATCAGCAGCATCGGCGTGGCGAGGTCGAAGTCCATCACCACCTGACCGGCGGAGTTGAGCAGCGGCGTGCCATCGGCCGCCAGCTTGGCGGGGATGATGCCACCAGCCGCGCCGGTCAATGCCAGCGCGATCATGCCCGGCAGAATCACGAGGAACGGAAAGAACATCTTCGGCACCGCAGCGATCAGCGGCGTGCGACGCGCGGCGATCATGCTGTCGGCAGCCATGGCGCGCTGCACCACGAGGAAGTCGGTGCACCAGTAGCCGAAGCTGAGCACGAAGCCGAGCCCCATCACGAGGCCGAACCATTCCACACCGAGCGGATTGGTGCTCGCGCTGGTCATGCCCTGCCACGCGTGGCTGAAGGCGCCGGGCGCGTGACCGGCAGCGGCCGACGCCTCCGTCAGTCGCGCCGTCAGCCCCGACCAGCCACCGACCTGGTTCAGGCCAAGAAACACCAGCGGGGCAAAACCGAACGCAATCATGAAGAACTGCAGCACTTCGTTGTAGATCGCGCTCGTCAGGCCGCCGGCGAATACGTACGCCAGCACGATCACCGCCGACACCAGCACACTCACGTCGAAGCTCCACCCGAGCAGCAGGTTGAAGAGCTTGCCCATGGCGTACATCGAGATCCCCGACGAGAAGATCGTCATCGCCGCGAAACTCAACGCGTTCAGCGTGCGGGTCTTCTCGTCGAAGCGCAGCTTGAGGTACTCCGGCACGCTCCGCGCGCGCGAGCCGTAGTAGAACGGCATCATGAACAGCGCCACGAACACCATCGCCGGGATGGCCCCGATCCAGTAGAAGTGCGCGGTTGCGATCCCGTACTTCGCCCCCGAGGCGCCCATGCCGATCACTTCCTGGGCGCCGAGGTTGGCGGAGAGGAAGGCCAGGCCGGTGACCCAGGGTGGCAGCGAGCGACCGGACTGGAAGAAGTCGGAGCTCGACTTCGTGCTCCGGCGCAGCGCGAAGCCGATGCCGAGGACGAAGATGAAGTACATGGCCATCACGGCATAGTCGATTGCCGTCAGATGGGTGACCGGGACAAGATCCACGAGGGCTCCACAGGGCGCCGGAAGTCGGCGAAAGGGGGCGGGAAGGGCGACAGCGGCTGCCGGGCGGACGTTGCGCACGCGGCAGCGCCGGACGCGAGCATCCTACCCACCGTACGCAGCCTGCGCAGGGTACCCTCGCCGGATTCCCCCATGCCCGTCGCTCCGCTGGCGGATGTGGTCGGGCGGTGCCGGAATCGTGGTCCCCCGGAAAGATTACGCGCGTCCGAGCGCGTCCTCCCGGCCGCGCCCCCCCGGAACCGCTCTCCCCCACGCCACCGCATGGACTCGAAACCGGTCACCCGTCGCGACTTCGTCGCCGGCAGTGCAACCCTCGCGCTCGGTGCCCTCGTCGCACCGCCGATGATCGTGCCGCGCCATGTGCTTGGGCGTGGCTACCAGGCCCCCAGCGACACGCTCAACATCGCGTATGTCGGCGTCGGCGGCATGGGCATGTCCAACTGGGGGCAGCTCCTGACGGAACGCACCGCCGCCGTCTGCGACGTCGACTTCGGCTACGTCGAGCGGTCACTCAGCAGCCGCCTCCGCACACCCCAGGGACCGTTCGTTGCACCCTCCAGCCTGAGCGGCGCCGAGGCACAGGCGTGGGTGGCCCGCCGCACGGCTGATGCACAGAAGTCGCTCGCTGATGCAAAGACGATGGAAGACCATTACAAGCGCGCCGCGAAGTACGTGGATTATCGCGAGATGCTCGAGAAGCACAAGGACATCGATGCGGTGGTCGTCGCCACCCCCGATCACATGCACGCCATGATCACGCTGCAGGCCATGAAGGCCGGCAAGCACGTGTACGTGCAGAAGCCGCTGACGTACTCGGTGATGGAGGCGCGCGCGCTGCAGAAGGCCGCCCGCGACACGAAGGTCGTCACCCAGATGGGCAATCAGGGCCACTCGGGCGAGGGCACCCGTCGCATCAAGGAGATCATCGAGGCTGGCGTCATCGGTGACGTGACTGAAGTGCATGTCTGGACCGATCGTCCCCAGCGGTACTGGGCGCAGGGAATTCCGCGGCCCGTGGCCAGCATGCCGGCGGCGCCGCCGCCGTCGGCCGATGTGCCGGCGCAGTGGAACATGCGCACGGTCGATCGCGCCGTGATGCAGGCGATGGTGGCATCACAGGTGGCACCACCGGCGTCGCTCAACTGGGATCTGTTCGTCGGTGCCATTCCGTCGGTGCCGTATCACCCGGCCTACCATCCGTTCTCGTGGCGCGGCTGGCTCGACTTCGGCGTCAGTGCCATTGGCGACATGGGTGCCCATCTCATCGACCAGCCGTTCTGGGCGCTCGAACTGGGCTATCCCACCAGCATCAGCGCCACCTCCACGCCGTGGGGCGGCGGCAACAACGCCCCGGCGTCGTATCCGCTCTCGACGATGGTGCAGTACGAGTTCGCGGCGCGCGGCAAGCGGAAGCCGGTGCGCATGATGTGGTATGACGGTGGCATCCTGCCGCCGCGTCCTTCCGCGCTCCCCGACGACATCCGGCTCAGCGCCGATGGCGGCGGCATCTTCGTCGGCACCAAGGGCATCATGGTGTACGACACCTACGGCAACAACCCGAAGCTCTACCCGGAGTCGCTCACCGAGCGTGCCGAGCGGGTGCCGAAGACGCTGGAGCGCGTCACGACCACGCATGAGATGAACTGGGCCAACGCCGCGAAAGGTGTGGGGACGGCCTCCACGCCGTTCTCCTACGCGGCACCGCTCACCGAAGTCATGCTGCTCGGCCTCGTCGCACTGCGGTCGGGTCAGGGTCGCAAGATTCTGTACGATGGTGAGGCGATGCGGGTCACCAACGCCCCGGAAGCCAACGTGCTGCTGGGTCGCGAGTACCGCGCCGGGTGGAGTCTCTGAGCGCGATGCACGCACGACTCGGTGTCGGCTTCGTGGGCAGCGGCTTCAATACCCGCTTCCACATCCAGGCATTCCAGGCCATTCGCGACGGCGATGTGCGCGGTGTCTGGAGCCCCAACCGCGAGCGCGCCGAAAGTGCGGCGGCGCTCGCGCGTGATCTCGACGTCGGTGACTGCAAGGCGTACGACTCGATCACCGACATGGTGGCCGATCCCGCCATCGATGCGATCTGGCTCAGCGGTCCGAATCAGGCGCGCATCGAGAACGTCGAGGAGATCGTGCACGCCATCCGTAGCGGCAAGGGCACACTCAAGGGCCTCGCCTGCGAGAAGCCACTGGCGCGCAACGTGGCCGAAGCAAAGCGGGTCTGTGCACTCGTCGAGAGCGTCGGCCTGCCAACGGGATACCTCGAGAATCAGCTTTTCTCGCCGCACTGTGAAACGGGCTACAAGCTGCTCTGGTCGCGCGGCGCATCGGTCACCGGACGTCCCTACCTGGCGCGTGCCGCCGAAGAGCACAGCGGGCCCCACTCTCCCTGGTTCTGGACCGGCGCACTGCAGGGTGGTGGCACGCTCACCGACATGATGTGCCACTCGGCGCTGCTCATCCGCCACCTGCTGGTAAAGCCGGGCGAGCCGCTGTCCACCGTGGTGCCGAAGAAGGTCACGGCGCACATCGCGAGCCTCAAGTGGTCGCGACCGCACTATGCGAACATCCTGAAGCAGCAGGGCGTGCCGATCGACTACACGAAGACGCCCTCGGAAGATTTCGCCAGCATGCATGTGGAGTTCGAGACCAACGATGGCTACACCGTCCTGGGCGAAGCGACGACGTCGTGGAGCTACGTCGGTCCCGGCCTGCGCCTGTCGGCCGAACTGCTCGGCCCCGAATACTCCATGCAGTGGAACTCGCTCGAGCCGGGACTGAAGCTCTTCTTCTCGCGCGAAGTGAAGGGCGCCGTCGGTGAGGATCTCGTCGAGAAGCAGCAGGCGGAAACCGGTGGCATGCCTGTGGTGCCAGCCGAGCAGCTCGTGTACGGCTACGAAGCCGAGGACCGGCATTTCTGCCGTGTCTTCCTCGGCCTCGAACAGCCCAAGCTCACCTTTGCCGATGGACTCGACGTCGTGAAGCTGCTGATGACGGCCTATCAGAGTGCCGAGCAGGGACGCACGGTGGATTATCCGGGCGACGACCTCGACACCTTCACGTCGGCAGTGTCACGTTACGAGTGGAAGCGATGATGACACACACCATCTCAGGCACGGCGAGTGCGCTGCTCGCCGCGTTGCTCTTCACGGCATGCGGCGGCAGCGACCCCACCCCCGCCGGTGATTCGTCCGCCGCGACGATCGCCGCGCAGGCGAAGGCTCCCACCTCCAAGCGCGACCTGCCCACCGGCAAGGCCGTCGTCTGGACGCCGCTGATCGACGCCACCATGAGTCAATGGCGCGCCTGGAAGACCGACGCGATGCCCGCGGGCTGGATCATCTCCGGCGATTCCATCAGCAAGGACAGCATCGTCACCGACATCCAGACCCGCACGCAGTACGCCAACTTCGAGCTCGAGTTCGACTGGAAGGTCGGGCAAATGGCCAACGCCGGCGTGTTCTATCGGGTCACCGAGGAGTATGACATGCCGTACTGCAGCGCACCGGAGTACCAGCTCCGCGATGAGGCGCTCGATCCACAGCAGAAGAACCCGTTGCTCGCCTCGGCCTCGGCCTACGGCGTGGTGGCACCGGCCCGCATCGCCACCAGGCCGCTCGGCGAGTGGAACAGTGCGCGCATCGTCGTCGCGGGCAACTTCGTCGAGCACTGGCTCAACGGAGAGCAGGTGGTCCAGTACCAGCTGCGCAGCCCCGAATGGCTCGCCACGGTGAAGAGCACCAAGTTCGCAGACTATCCCAACTACGGCCTCGCCACGCGCGGCTTCCTCTCCATCCAGGGTGATCACTCTGGGAAGCTCAGCATCCGCGGGATGCGCATCCGGGAACTTCCATGAGCACAGCAGCAGCAGGTTCCAGCGGCGTCCGCGTCAAGCTGTCGATGATGATGTTCCTCCAGTACTTCATCTATGGCTCGTGGCTCGTCACGCTTGGCACGTTCCTTGGCAATGCGCTCAAGGCCAGTGGCACCGACATCGGCACGGCGTATTCGCTGCCGGCCATCGCCGCCATCGTCTCACCGTTCCTCGTGGGCATGATCGCCGACCGCTTCTTCGCCACGCAGAAGGTGCTCGCCTTCCTGCACGTGGCCGGTGCCGCCGTGCTGTATTTCGCCACATCGCAGACCACCTTCGGCGGGTTCTGGCCGCTGTTCCTGGTCTACGTGCTCTGCTACATGCCGACGCTCGCGCTCACCAACGCGCTGGCGTTCGATCACATGGCGGATCCAGCGACGGAATTCCCGCGCATCCGTGTACTCGGCACGATCGGGTTCATCGCCGCCGGCTGGGCCATTGGTTTCCTGCCGGAGCAGGCAGTCGCCGGTGAGGCGGCGCTGGTCAGTGCAGAGAAGACGTCGCTGCCGCTGCTGCTCGGTGCCGGTGCCTCGCTGCTGATGGGCCTTTTCTGCCTCACGCTGCCGCACACGCCGCCGCACAATGCCGGCAAGAAGCTGTCGGTGCGTGACATCCTCGGCCTCGATGCGCTGGCGCTGATGAAGGACCGCTCGTTTGCCGTCTTCGTGCTCGGCTCGTTCCTGCTCTGCATCCCACTGCAGTTCTACTACGCCTTCGCCAATCCCTTCCTGAACGAGATCGGCGTCCAGAATGCCGCCGCGAAGATGACCCTCGGGCAGATGTCGGAGATCGGCTTCATGCTGCTGATGCCCTTCTTCTTCGCGCGTCTCGGCATCAAGAAGCTGCTGCTCATCGGCATGGCCACATGGACCTTCCGCTACCTGCTGTTCGCCTACGGCAACGCCGGCAGCGGCATGTGGATGCTGTACCTCGGCCTGCTCGTGCACGGCGTGTGCTACGACTTCTTCTTCGTCACCGGCCAGATCTACGTCGATCAGCAGGCCGACATCAGCATCCGCGCTGCCGCACAGGGCTTCATCGCGCTCGTCACACTCGGTGCCGGTCAGCTCATCGGCTCCAAGCTGTCGGGCATGGTGGTCGATGCGAACGTGATCGCGGCCACCACCGCCGGTGGCGCCGTCACCCACGACTGGACGAAGATCTGGTTCGTGCCGGCCATGGGCGCGCTCGGCGTGATGCTGATCTTCGCCGCGCTCTTCAAGGTGAAGACCGCGCCGAATGCGGCGATGCCGGTGCATGCCTGAATGATGCGGTCACACGTCGCAGGCTCCGGACTGTTCCTCTGCCTCAGCGCCGGTGTGTTGCCGGCGCAGGCACCGGTCATCACCGTGCAGCAGTCAGGCGTCACGTCGCTCTTCCAGGCCGTCAGTGTCAGCACCGCCAATCCTGACGTGGCATGGATCAGTGGACACCGGGGCACGTACGCGATCACGAAAGACGGCGGGACCACGTGGACGGCGCGTGTCGTCCCAGGTCGTGACAGCGCCGAGTTCCGCGACCTGCACGCCATCGACGCGCGACGTGCGTGGCTGCTGTCGTCCGGCACGGGTGTGAAGTCGGGCATCTTCCAGACCACCGATGGCGGCGACAAGTGGACGCAGGTGTTCGCCAACCGCGATACGGCGGCGTTCTACGATTGCATGGCGTTCTTCGACGAGCGTCGCGCCTTCGCGTTCAGTGATGCGGTGAATGGCCGCATGCCGATCGTGCGCACGGGCAACGGCACCAACTGGTCGGTGGGCGCGATTCCGTCGCAGGAGGGCGAGGGTGGCTTTGCGGCCAGTGGCAGCTGCGCGCAGGCCACCGCCCTTGGCGAGGCGTGGATCGGCACAGGCGCAGCGGAAAGGCCGCGTGTGTTGCACAGCACCGATGGTGCGCGCAGCTGGAGCGCGGTGGACGTGCCCATCGTCAGTGGCAGCGGGGCGGGGATTACGGCCCTCGCGTTCCGCGATCGGAAGCGGGGCGTGGCGGTGGGTGGGGCGATCGGCAGCAAGGCCACGGGGCCACGGGTCGCGCGCACCATCGATGGCGGTGCGACATGGACCGTCGCCAGCGATCCGCCCATCGCGGGAGCGCTCTACGGGGCTGCCTACGCAGTGCGAGGCGGTCGGGCGATGCTGGTGGCCGTCGGCCCCGGTGGCGCCGCCTGGTCCACCGATGACGGCGACACGTGGGCCATGCTCGACGCGGCGCCCTACTGGAGCGTCGGGTTCGGCCTGGGGGGCACCGGATGGATGGTCGGGCCGAAGGGGCGCGTGGTCCGGATCGACTTTCGCTGATCGGCGAAACCGCCGGAACTCACACGCCGAGGCGCTCCGCCAGCCTGGCGCCCGCGTACATCCCCACGCCGGTACCGACCATGCCGAGCATGAAGCCGGTCATGATGCCGAGTCGCGCGCCAGCCAGCCCGAGGAGGGTGCTGCCGATCACGCTGCCGACGATGGCGAGGAGCTTCCGCATACCCGTGGGACGGACCGTGGCCCCCCGAGGCAACGCAGCTCGGCACCCGGGTGTCCAACCGCGCGCGAACCTGTGGTCTGGCGCAACGGACGGGCCCGAAACCGGGTTGCGCACCGGCGCGTAGGCGCCATCATCCCCCAGCCTCCCGAGAGTCGTTATGCGCCACTCCGCCTTGTTCCTCGCCGCTGCCCTCGCTGCCGCTCCACTTGCCGCCCAGACCGATGACGGTACCACCTTCCGCTGGTCGGGCAGTGTGGCGGCGGGCCACTTCGTCCGCCTGCACAACATGAACGGCGACGTGCGCGTCGAACGCGGAGCGCCGGGGTCGCGGGTCGAGGTGGTCGGCGAACGCACCGTGCGCAGCGGCGACGGCACCCTCGTGCGCTTCGACGTGCGCATGCGCGACGATGGCGACGTGGTGATCTGCGCGCTCTGGGGCCCCGACATGACCTGCACCGACGAGGGCACCCGTGGCAGGTACCAGAGCAGCAGCTGGCGCGGTGGAGACCGCGTCAGCGTGGCGCTGCGAGTCCGCGTGCCTGACGGCGTGAAGGCCTACGCGCGCAGCACCAACGGTGGTATCTCGGTGGAAGGGGTCACGGCCGAAGTGGATGCCGCCACCACCAATGGCGATGTGCGCGTGCGTACCACCAGCGGCGTGGTGAATGCCAGCACCACCAACGGCAGCATCACCGCATCGCTCGGCTCGAGCGATGGCGATGCACCGATGCGCTTCACCACCACCAATGGCACCGTCACCGTGTACGCACCACCCACACTGTCGGCGAATCTCGAGATGTCGACCACCAACGGTGAACTCGCCGTCGATTTTCCTGTGACGGTCAGCGGCCAGCTCGGTCGCAAGCAGATCAAGGGGAGACTCGGTCGGGGCGGGCGCTCGATCGTGGTGCGCTCCACCAACGGCGACGTGTCGCTGCGCAGCAACGGGATCTGATTGCCGGCACGCAAGGCGTCTGCATCGACATCGGGCACCCCGCGAATCCGTGGCGTGCCCGTTGCACCGCTGGTGCCGCTCGACGACACGTCACCGATTCGCGCCGTGCTCGTGGGTGAGGCGCCTGGTCCGCGTGGCGCCGATCAGTCGGGGATTCCATTCTTCGGGGATCGTGCAGGGAAACCGCTGTACGCCGCACTCGCGAAAGCCGGACTGCTGACGTGGGATGGTCGCACGCCCGATGGGCTGCCGTGGGATGGCAATGTGCTGATCGCGGCCGGTGTTCGTCCACGCGTTTCTTCCGTGCTCCTCACCAACGCCTTCGACCGGTGCCCCACGGACGATGGGCGCAAGTTCCGCGCGCCGACGCGCGCCGAGCGTGAGAGCGTCGAGAACCTCGCGCGCCTGCGCCACGACGTTGAGCGCGCCATGGCGCGCGGTGCCGATCGCGTGTGCTGCCTCGGCAAGGTGGCCGCTGCGGTCGTGACCCTGCTCGACCTGCCGATCACCGTCCACGCGGTCCCGCACCCGAGCGCGCAGGGGCTGCTCACCGCGGCGCCAGATCGCGGTAAGGGGGCGAAGATGGCTGATCTCGAGGCGCTGTGGGTATCGAATTTGGCGGCGCTGCTGCGCTGAGTGGCGCCGGCTCACTGATTGCGGCCACCGAGGTTGAAGAAGTCGAGTCGTGGATTCACGACGCTGTTGTAGATCGAACCGAAGCTGTACGACAGACCGGTGAAAATGAAGACGCTGAAATCGCTCGCCAGCGCACGTCGCTGCGTGAGAATCTGCTCGGGCGTCTGATTCCGCGCGGCCAGGAAGATCTGGTCGCGGATCAATGACGCCCCGCCACCCAGATTTAATGACAGGCCCTTCACCAGATTCAGGTTGGCCTGTCCGTTGAGACTCAGGTTCCACTGCTTCAGGGTGGGGATGAAGCTGGCATACCGTGCACTGGTGTTGATCGAGCCCCAGCTCTGTCGCACGTCGCTGCCGAGCACCAGCTCCTGCTGCAGGCGCCATTCGCTGCTGCGATTGAAGATCGTTGGTTCGTCCCACCGGAAGTACCGCGGTCCCACCCCGTAGGAGATCGCGATCTGTCGGCTCGTTGCCTGTTTCCAGGGGAAGTAGTTGTACTCGATCACCGGTGCCGCCCGCACGAAGAGCTGCGTGTTGTTGAACTCGTTGAAGCCGGCGTTCGTCATCAGGCCGGCGGACAGTCGCGGGCCGAGCGCCTTCACGGCGCGGGCGAAGAACACGCCGTTGCGGATGGTGTTGGTCACCGTGGTCGAGTCGTTGACCTTGATGCTGTTGTATCGCAGGCTCTGGTTCCAGCCGAAGCGGACGGCGTTCTGTTCGGTCACCCGTCGCACACGGATGTCGGCGTTCATGTTGGCGAACGTCTGCCGCGACTCCGTCTCGAGGAATCCGTTTCCTTCGAGCTGCAGCACGAAGAAGTTCCAGCGGTCCTTCACGGATCCCGGTGTGGCCTGCCTCGCATTTGTCGGCGCATCGTAGACCACGCGCAGGCGCGCGGCTGCTGATGTGGTGCGCACATACGGCACCAGCAGCATCGCGATGCTCGCCGACAGTTTTCGGCGCACCCCGTCCTCCGACTCGTTCGGCAGCGTATTGACCACACTGGTGTCGGCGCGGCCGGCGAAACGCCCACGCCCGAGCGCCGTGACGGTGTACTGAAACGCCCCGCTACCGGTCTGGATGGTCGTGACGAGAAACTGCACGTTCGCGAACAGTCGGTCACGGGTCCAGTTCACGTACGGGAGGTCCAGCACGAAGAACTCCCCTTTGCAGCCGAGGTTCGTGTCGCCCTGACAGTCGAGAAACACCCGGATGGCATCGGCGGCGCTTGCGGTGGTGTCGGGTGTGGCCGCCGGCGGTGCGGTGACGGGTTGGGCCCGCAGTATGGCGGCGGGGCAGAACAGGACGAGCAGCAGCAGGCACCGGACAATCCGGTGGCAGATGGGTCGTGGCATGTCGTCGGACGGGTGGGGAGGCGGGCGGCGCTGCGCGATACCACTCTGTCACGCCGGAGGGCATCGGGGTTGCTCCCCGAACCTCCTGCTGGCCCGGTAGATTACGCTGCGGCAGCCCGGAAGTTTCCTCAGCCCGTGCCTTTTCGTGTCACGTCATCGCTTAATCGTCACCGGCGGCGCCGGCTTCATCGGCAGCGCCACCATCTGGCAGCTCAATCGGCTCGGCTACGACGACATCATCTGCGTCGATGCCCTGCGCTCGGGCGACAAGTGGAAGAACCTCGTCGGCCTCCGGATCACCGATGCGATCCACAAGGACGAGTTCCTGGCCACGCTCCGCCGGAACTCCGGCGCTTATCAGGCCGACACGGTGATCCACTTCGGCGCCTGCTCGGCCACCACCGAACGTGACGCCGATTACCTGCTGGAGAACAACACGCACTACACCAGCGAGTTGTGCGAATGGTCGCTGGAGCGGCACGCACGCTTCATCTATGCCAGCAGCGCGGCCACGTACGGAGAGGCGGCCGGTGGATTCGACGACGATCCGGCGCGTCTCGAGTCGCTGGTGCCGCTGAACATGTATGGTTTCAGCAAGCACCTCTTCGACCTGCAGGCGGCGCGCAGCGGGCTCCTGTCGCAGATCGTCGGGCTCAAGTTCTTCAACGTCTTCGGGCCCAACGAATATCACAAGGGCGACATGATGAGCGTCGTCTGCAAGGCGCACCGCCAGATCACGCAGACCGGCGAGCTGACGCTGTTCCAGTCACACCGCGCCGGTATCGGTGACGGCGAGCAGCAGCGCGACTTCGTCTATGTGAAGGATGCCACGGCGGTGATCGCCTGGCTGGTGGCAGCGCCGCAGGTGCATGGGCTGTTCAACCTTGGCACCGGTCGCGCGCGCAGCTGGAATGCGCTGGCCGGAGCCGTCTTCACGGCAATGAAGCGTGAGCCGAACATCCGCTACATCCCGATGCCCGAGTCGATCCGTGACCGGTATCAGTACTTCACGCAGGCGTCGATGTCGCAGCTCGCGGCGGCGGGGTGCCCGGTGAAGTTCTCGTCGCTGGAGGATTCGGTGCACGACTACGTCCGCCACTATCTGGCGAAGGACGAGGCGACGCTGGGCGTGGTCGGCGGCTGAACCGCATGCCCATGGCGACGAACTCGTGCAGGCGCCTCGCGGCGCCTGCACGCCTCCGTCGCGTCAGTCGTCGAACGAGATCTTCATCAGTTGCGGCGCCAGCGACTCGCTCGCGTCCATGCCCGATGCCGCCACCGCCGCGCGCAACGCCGCCAGTTCTGCTTCCGCGTAATCACTCGCCGTGATCGCGAAGCAGTCCCGGAACACGGTGTCGGGCAGCCCCGCGCGCACCGGCTGTGCGCCCCCCGCCTGATCCCAGTAGATGTCGAAATCGAACATCCAGGGCCCGATCGTCAGGCGCAGCAGCACCCGGTCGGAATCGCAGTCCTGATACAGGTCGCCGCGGTGCAGCATCTGCTGCACCCACAGCGCCGCCAGCCGTCCATGATCGCCGTCACTGCCAAAGAGGGCATCAGCCGCCTCACGCAGGTGCCAACCGTAGCGCCGACCGAAGGTCAGGCGTACGTCCGTGCTCTCATCACTGAGATCGTCGAGTGGCCGCATCGGGGGATAGGGGGTTGGGATGCACGACGATTCTCCACCATGTACCGCCAACGTGCAATGGGTGGGGTTACGAAACCATCCTTACTCAACTCCAGCGTCCTCATGCTTAGTAGGAGTCAGACCGCCGTAAGTCGTTCTTGTGAAACGGGTTGGAGTAGCAATTTCTCGTTGTATTAGGCCGCGCCAATCTGCGGCTTGTGACAGCACACTCGTGATCGCCACCGGCCGCTTGGTGTCGGGCGCGCCGGCGCGAGTCCGCGACGCCGTTCCGGCGGCCCGCGCACCGCGTCACATTGCTCTCCGCTGCTGATCCCCCCTCACCTTCACACCGCTCGTCATGCGTCTTGGTCGCATCGTGCTGCTCGCCACCGTCCTCAGCCCGTCAATCGGTGCGGCGCAGGCCCCGGTGGCCGTCACGCCCGGCATCACCGTACTGGTTCGTGATTCGGTCCACCTGCTGCGCGGCAAGCGGGTCGGCTTGATCACGAATCACACCGGTCGAGACGCCGCCGGCACCAGCAGCATCGATCTGCTCGCGCGTGCGCCCGGCGTGAATCTCGTGGCGCTCTTCGGCCCCGAGCATGGACTGCGCGGTGTCGCGGAAGCCGGCGAGCACGTGGCGAGCTCGGTGGACAGCGCCACCGGGGTCCCGATCTTCTCGCTCTATGGCAGTACACAGGTGCCCACCGCCGAGATGCTGTCGAAGGTGGATGTGCTCGTCTACGACATTCAGGACGTGGGCTCGCGCACGTACACGTACGCGTGGACGATGGCACTCTCCGCCGCGGCCGCCGCGAAGGCCAACGTGCCGTTCATCGTCTGCGACCGACCCGTCATGGTGCGTGGCGACGTGGTGCAGGGCAACATCCTCGATACCGCGTTCCGGTCGTTCGTCGGTCAGTATCCGGTGCCCATTCGCTACGGGCTCACGCCCGGCGAGCTCCTGCGACATCTCGTGCGCACTGGGCAGGTCACGGCACCGAACGTCACCGTCGTCCCGATGCAGCACTGGCGGCGTGACATGTGGTACGACGCCACCGGGCTGCCGTGGGTGGCACCCTCGCCGAACCTGAAGACGCTCGATGCGGCGTTGCTCTACACCGGCACGGTGTTCGTCGAAGGCACCAACATGAGCGAGGGGCGCGGCACCGATGCGCCGTTCCAGCTGGTCGGGGCGCCCTGGCTCACCGATGTCAGCGAGATCGCGCGGGTGCTCAATCGGCTGTCGCTGCGCGGCGTGCAGTTCGATTCCGTCTCACGCACCATTGCGAAGGGACAGAAGCACGCCGGTCTCACCATCCCGATGCTGCGCGTGACGGTCACCGATCGCAATGCGATCGATCCCGTACGCACCGGCATCCACATGCTCGCCGTCATCAGGCAGCGCCACCCGCGCGAGCTGGTCTGGCGACAGGACTTCATGGCCAAGCTGGCGGGCGGCCGTGACCTGCAGCGTGCCATCGACACCAGCGTCGCATCCACCGCGAGGCTGCTGCAGCGCTGGCGCACTGACGCCGCGCGGTTCCAGCGCGAGGTGATGGTGGATCGGCTCTATCGCTGACGTGGGGCGTTACGCGCTCGCGCGGCCCATGCGCGTGGCGTAGGTGCTGCGGCGGCCGTTGCGTGCGAGCGCCACCACGTCGTAGCGCTCCGGGTTCGGGCCTTCCATGCCGACCGAGCCGCCGGGCATCCCAGGCACGAAGAGCCCCACGATCGCCGGCCGCTCGCGCAGCACCTTCTGCACCAGATCGGGTGGTACATGGCCTTCGAACAGGTATCCGGCCACCACACCGGTGTGGCACGAGGCCAGATCCTGTGGCACCCCCAGTGATTGCTTCACCGTGGCCAGGTCGTGGCTGTCGCGCACGTCCACGGCAAAGCCCACCTTCTGCATGGCGTCGTTCCAGTTCTTGCAGCAGCCGCAGTTGGGGTCCTTGTAGACCGTGATGCGGGTGGCCGGCGGCAGGGCAGCGGCCGTGCGGGTCGAGGCGAGCACCCCGAGACCCGCCACGGTGGCGGCCCGGGTCAGGAATTCGCGGCGGGTCAGGTCATGGCGCATGCTGGATTCTAGCTATTTTCCCGCCCATGGCCATCATCGAAGCCTCGATCCCGCTGTTCTTCCTGCTGATCCTCATCGAGCTCGCCGTCGCCCGGCGCCGGCAGGCGGCGGTATACCGGCTCAACGACTCGATCAGCGATCTCTCCTGCGGGATCCTCAGCCAGTTGCTCGGCGTCTTCACGAAGCTGCTGGTGCTGGGCATCTACGCCTGGTTCGTGCAGCATGTCTCGCTGCAGCGTGCCGGCCTGCTGCCGGCCTGGATCAGCCGGGTGCCCTTCGGGGATGGGGCCATGCCCGGCGCGCTGGGTATCGACTGGAGCGCATGGGCCACCTGGATCGCCGCATTCCTGCTGGTGGATCTCGCCTACTATGTCCTGCATCGCTACTCGCACACGATTCACCTGCTCTGGGCGGGGCACGTGGTGCACCACTCGAGCGAGGAGTACAACCTGACCG
Organism: Gemmatimonadaceae bacterium; assembly: GCA_031411975.1. GTDB lineage: Bacteria > Gemmatimonadota > Gemmatimonadetes > Gemmatimonadales > Gemmatimonadaceae > JACMLX01. The sequence continues at coordinate 11,198 of JANOCB010000116.1, read as the reverse complement.
TGGCGCTCCGGCAGAGCGCATTGCACGGGTTGCTGAGCTGGGTGTTCTTCGTGCCGCTGGCGATCATCGGCCTCCCATGGGAGCTGTTCGCCACCTGCTACGCGCTGAACCTCGTGTACCAGTTCTGGATCCACACCCGCGAGGTCGACAAGCTCCCGGCCTGGCTGGAATGGTGGCTGAACACGCCGTCACACCACCGCGTGCATCACGGCGTGAACCCGCAGTATCAGGACAGGAACTACGCCGGCGCGCTGATCATCTGGGATCGCCTGTTCGGCACGTTCGAGCCCGAGGTGGAGCCGGTGGTCTATGGCATCACCACGCCGCTCGGCAGTTTCAACCCGGTCTGGGCGAACGTGCACATCTTCGCCGGCATCGCCCGCAATGCATGGCGCACGGCACGCTGGCGCGACAAGTGGCGCGTGATCTTCGGCCATCCCGGGTTCGTGCCGGCGGATCTCACGACGGATGCCACGCCGAAGTTCGCGTGGCCGCTGCACGCGCCGGTGTTCGATCCTGTCGTACCACGCGCACAGCAACTGTACGCGGCGACGCAGTTCGTCACGATCCTCGTCGCCGCCTACGTCACGCTGGTGTCGGCCAGCACGCTCGCCGCGCACGAAATCGCCGCGATGTTGTTCTTCGTGACCATCGGCCTCGCCAACGTCGGCGCCATCTTCGAAGGCCGTACGTGGGTCACCGGCATGGAGTTGTCTCGTCTCGCCACCATCGCCGTCGCCGCAAGTGTGTTCCTCGTCCGGGGGGAGCATGTCGCACTCGCTGCATTCGCCCTCACAATTTCTGTTGGCTCGATTGGTTGGATTTCAGTGCTTCGGGTGAGATCGTAGAACTGTTCGAACGACACTGGAGCCGTTGCCTATGCGACAACGGTATCCGCCTCGTACTGCCGCGTGCGCCACTGTCTTGGCCGCTTGAGCGACGACAACAGGATGCGCACCGCCGCGATCGGATCGGCCGTGAACGAGATCCAGAACGTCCAGTGCCGCACCGCGTACGATCCGCGCAGCCCGATGTTGAGCAGCAGCCGGATCACCACGAGGATCACGTTGATCCACACGAACGCCGCCCCGAACGTGCCTGGTGTGCGATCCGGAATGCCGGCACCGAACGCCAGCAGCAGGGCAGGGAGCGGCACGAACTGCACCAGCGCCACGAAGCACACATCCAGGCACTGCGTGAATGGCGTCGTGCCGTCCTTGAGGTCGATCGAGCGGCCCCACTCACGCCACATCTGGCCGATGCTGCTGTAGGCCCGCACGCCGATGATCTTTGCGCCATCCAGAAAGCCCACGCGTGCACCATTGCGCGCCATGTGCCGCGCCAGCGTGACGTCATCGCACCAGCTGCGCCGCGCGCTGCTGTAGCCACCGTGTGCCAGCAGCGTCGCGCGCTTCGCCAGAAAACACTGGCCGTTGGCCATCACGCGATCGGGGTGCGGCGCCTTCTCGCCCGCGGCACCGAAGCGATACACCAGCGTCACCAGCATCGCCGGCTGCAGCCACTGCTCGGCCACCGTCATCTCGTTGAAGCGTGGCGCGAAGCTGACGGCATCGTAGCCCAGCTGCTCGGCGGCGTTGACCGCGGCGGCCACGAGGCCTGGCTGCGGCGTGGTATCGGCGTCGATGCCGAGCACCCACTCGCCCTTGGCGTGCCGCAGGCCGTGCTCCAGCGCCCAGACCTTGCCCACCCACTCCGGTGGCAGTGGATCGTCGTGCATCGGGATGATCCGCGAATCCTGCGCTGCGGCGGCCTGGATCAGTTCCCAGGTACCGTCGGTGGAGCGGCTGTCCACGATCAGCGCTTCCAGCATCGCCGGCCCCTGACGCCGCAGGCCGTCGAGGCAGGGCCCGATCCGGTGCACCTCGTCCAGGCTCGTCACCACCACCGTCACCCGCCCGGCATGGGCGTCACCGGTGAGCGGCTCGATGGCCGGTTTCCGGGTGCGGCCCGGGAGAAGGCGGAGGATCAGGAGGAGGAGGGCACCTCCCTGGCAGACGACGAGCGCGGCAAGCGCGGCAGAAGCGAGGGTCACGGGGCGAATGTGGTTGGTGCCGGCGGCGATCGACAGGGGGGAACATCCATGGCAGCCCGAGCATACCTTTCACGGTCCGCCGGCACATGTGACTTCCCGCGCGGACCTCAACACTCCAGATCACTCGTCCAATGCGTCGATTTGCCCTGCTGTCCGCCGTCGTTCTCGCCAGCGCCTCGCCCGTCCTCGCGCAGGGCGGCATGACCATGGCCGCTCCGGCCGCTGGTAAACTGTCGGTTGCCGCGTCGCCGCGTGCCACGGCCGCGCTCGCCGTCAGCACCGGCGTGCGTGGTGCTGCCCCGATGAAGGTCGTGATCGACTACGGCCAGCCGTTCGCACGCGGTCGCGTCGTGGAAGGCACGCTGATTCCGGCCGGTCAGGTCTGGCGCACGGGTGCCAACGCCGCCACGTCGCTCGTCACCGAAGCCAATCTGCAGATCGGCACCGTCAGCGTGCCGAAGGGTTCGTACACGCTCTTCTCGCTCTGGACCCCGGGCAAGGGCATGGAACTGATCATCAACAAGCAGACCGGCCAGTGGGGCACCGACTACAAGGCCGACATGGACCTCGGCCGCGTCGCCATGACGGCGAAGACGCTGACCGAGACGCGTGATGCCTTCGTGATCGCGCTGGAGCCGTCGACCACGGCTGCCGCCGCCACCCTGCGCATGACCTGGGGCAAGTCGGAGTTCTCGGTGCCGGTGACGGTCACCCCGTAATTCCGCTCGACAGGCCGCCGCACCGGTTCGCGGCGGCGCCGCGACGGGCGCTGCAGATCACCGCAGCGCCCGTCGCGCGTTCGTGGCGGGGCGGAGTGCCCATGCAGGGTCCCCGGCCGCTATCTTTCCATTCTGTACAGCAGGTCACCGCTTCCCGATGCACTCATCGCTCATGCCGCATTCCCGACTGCACAAGCTGCACGCTGCAGGTCAGAGCGTCTGGCTCGACTATATCGACCGCACGATCCTCGCCGACGGCGCACTCACCCGTCAGATCGCCGACGATGCCCTCACCGGCATGACGTCGAACCCCACCATCTTCGAGAAGGCGCTGGCCACGGGCACCGCGTACGACGCGCAGCTCGCCGGCGCTCCCGAGTCACTGACACCGTGGCAGCTCTTCGAGCTCGTCGAGAGTGACGATGTGCGCACGGCCTGTGACCAGTTCCGCAGCGTGTACGAACAGTCGGGCGGCACCGATGGCTACGTCTCGATCGAAGTCTCGCCGAACGTGGCGAACGACGCCGACGCCACCGTGGAAGAGGCGCACCGCCTCTGGAAGCTGGTGAACCGGCCCAACGTGATGATCAAGGTGCCCGGCACCGAGGAAGGTTCGAAGGCGCTGCGTCGCCTCATCGCCGATGGCCTCAACGTGAACGTCACGCTGCTGTTCGCCGTGGATGCCTACGCCCGCGTGATCGAGGCGTACCTGGCCGGTCTCGAGGATCGGATGAAGGCGGGCGGCGACCTGCAGCGCATCGCCAGCGTCGCCAGTTTCTTCGTGAGCCGTGTGGACACCGAAGTCGATGCGCGTCTCGATGCGATGATGCAGGACGCCGACGATGCCTCGCGCTCGCACACCGGCGCGCTGAAGGGCAAGGCCGCCATCGCCAACGCGAAGCTGGCCTATGCGCTGTTCCAGCGGCACTTCTCCGGCGAGCGTTGGGAGAAGCTGCGCGCCAAGGGGGCGCGGGTGCAGCGCCTGCTGTGGGCCAGCACTGGCGTCAAGAACCCGGCGTACCGCGATGTGATGTACGTAGAGCAGCTGATTGGTCCCGATACGGTCAATACCATGCCGCCGGCCACCATCGCCGCCTTCCAGCACCATGGTGACGCCGCCCGCACCATCGATCGCGGCGTGGACGAGGCCCGTGAGCTGCTGCAGGCGCTCGCCAGCGAGGGGATCAGCATGGCGACGGTCACCGACAAGCTGCTGATCGAGGGGCTGGCGAGCTTCCAGAAGTCCTTCGACACCCTGCTGACCGGTCTCGAGACGAAGCTCCGCTCCCTCGGACGCGCGCCAGTCGCTACCGTGTAGTCTGCTCCAGCGTCGATGACGACACGGGGCTGCCTGCGACACACCGCGGGCAGCCCTGTTGCGTGCAGCTCCCCGTTGCATTCAGCCCCGATACAGCATGGCACGAAGTCTCGTCGGTACCATCGGCAGCGCCGTCACTGCGGCCGCGCTGCTCTTCGTCTGCGCGCGTGGCGTGAGCGGTGCGGGCATTCCGCCCCTCGGCCCCCTGCTCGACCCGGTGCATGGTGCTGCGGCGGCGCTCCGCTTCGGTGACCTGCCGGCCAGCGAGAAGCAGCAGATCCCGGGCCTCGATGCCGATACGCGCGTGCTGTTCGACGTGCGCGGGGTGCCGCATGTGTACGCCGCGAACACACGCGACGCGTACCGCGCGCTCGGTTACGCCGTGGCACGCGACCGCTTCTTCCAGATGGAGCTCACCTACCGCGCCGCGTCCGGCACACTCACCGAACTGGCTGGCGCGCGTGCGTTGCCGCTCGACAAGGAAGCGCGTCGCCTGGGCCTTGGCTGGGCCGCCGAACAGAAGTGGGCGGCGGTGGACAGCAACAGCGAAGGGGCCCGCGCCATGCGCGCCTTCGCCGACGGCGTGAATGCCTATCGCGCCACCATGACCGCGGCCACCACACCGGTGGAATACAAGCTGCTCGGTGCACAGCCGATGGCGCGGTGGGAGCCGAAGTACTCGGTCTACCTGCTGATGCGGATGGCGCTGACGCTCGCCCACGATCCCAACGATCTGCGACGCACACGTGCGGCGGCGCTGATCGGGCGCGACGCTGCCGATGCACTCTTCCCGCGGAACAATCCGCTGCAGGAACCGATCCAGCCGGTCGCAGGGCGCACCGCGCCTCGCGAAGCGTGGATGCCGCTGCCGCCGCCCGGCGCCCCGGACACGTCGCTGCTCGCACCGGCGAAAGCCGCCGGTGTGGTCGAGCACACCGCGCTTGCCATGCCGTCATCCGACGAAACGGGCGATGCACTGGGCAGCAACAACTGGGCGATCGCGCCCCAGCGGACGGCGAGTGGTGGCGCGCTGCTCGCCGGCGATCCGCATCTCGATCTCTCGTTGCCGTCCATCTGGTACGAAGCACATCTCGTGGTGAAGGATTCGCTCGATGTCTACGGCGTGACCTTTCCCGGGTCGCCGACGATCGTGATCGGCTTCAACCAGAACGTGGCGTGGACGTTCACGAACACCGGTGGCGACGTGGCCGACTACTTCCTCGAGGAAGTGGACGACCCGAAGGCCCCGACACGGTACAAGCTCGACGGCGCATGGCAGCCGCTCACGGCGCGCATCGAGACCTTCCGCAACGCCGCGGGTGACACGGTCGCGACCGATACGGTGCACTACACCCATCGCGGTCCGACGATGAACGAGAACGGCCACCTGCTCAGCTTCCGATGGACGGCGCACGATCCGTCCAACGAACTCGATGGGTTCGTGGCCGCGACACGTGCGACGAGTGTGGCCGCGTGGCAGACGGCGATGTTGCCATACCGCACCCCGACGCAGAACATGCTGGTGGCCGATCGCGCCGGTACGATCGCGCTGCGTGCACATGGCACCTATCCGATTCGTGCAAACGATGGGGAAGGGACGTACGTGCGCGATGGCCGCACGCGAGCGAACGACTGGACCGGCACGTTCGACGTCGGCGACATGCCGCAGGCGCTGAACCCCGAGCAGGGCTTCATCGTCAGCGCCAACCAGCAGCCGTTCGATCCCGCCGTGGTGCCGCGGTTCATCGGCAGCAACTGGCCCGATCCGTGGCGCGCGATCCGTCTCAACGAGATGCTCCGTGCCGACGACAAGGTCACGCCGGAGCGCGTGCGCCAGATGCAGACCGACCCGCTCAATGTGCGTGCGCGGCTCATCGCACCGTACTTCGTGCGGGCGGCCGAGCGCAGTGGTGATGCCACGCTCGCCGCGGCTGCCGGACTGCTGCGTGACTGGGATTTCCGCTACACCCTCGATGCGCACGCGCCGGTGCTGTTCGAAGCCGCGATGAAACGTGCCATCCGCAACACGTGGGACGAACTGATCCCGGAGAAGGACAAGCCGCCGGTGGCCGTGCCTGCGAACATGATCTTCCTCGAGGCGCTGCGCGATTCCACCAGCATCTGGTGGGACGACCGTCGCACCGCGGGCACCGCCGAGACGCGCGACGGATTGCTGGCGGCGTCACTCAAGGCGGCGTACGACTCGCTCACGCAAACCCATGGCCCCGTCGGCACCACCTGGGCGTGGAGCAAGACCGGCGGCATCAACGTGCATCACCTCGTGAACCTGGCCGGCTTCAATCGCGATCGTCTTGCGGTCACGTCAGGGTACGGTACCGTCGCCCCCGCGTCAGGCGCCACCGGAAGCCATGGTGCGAGCTGGCGCATGATCGTGGAACTCACCAAGGACCGTCGCACCGCGTGGGCGATCTATCCCGGTGGCCAGAGTGGCAACCCGGCGAGCACGCGCTATGACGACCGCCTGGAGAAGTGGCGCACCGGTCAGCTCGATTCGCTGATCGTGCCCGAGACGGAGGCGGCGTTCCCCAAGGCTCGCATTCTTTCGGCGCTCGACCTGCGGCCCTGAGCCGACACCACCGACACGCCGTCGACCCTCAGGCCACTTCACTCGTCACCGCCCATGTTCATTCCCCTCGCCGTCATCCTCTTCGTCGCCGCCGAGTTCCTGATCGGCTGGTGGGCGCTCCCGGTCGTCGGCTTCGTGCTCGGCGTCGTCGGTGCGCGCCGCAACTTCGTTGGCGTGCAGATCGCCGGCGCCGCCCTCGCCGCGTGGGGGCTGCTGTTCGCCTGGTCGGCCGTCCATGGTGAGCTGCGCACCTTCCTCGACGCGCTCGCACTCAGCATGAAGCTCGAGCCGGGGCAGCTCATGGCCGCCCTGACGGCACTCCCCGCGCTGCTCGCCGGTCCGGCGGCCGGACTGGGTTCCGGTCTCCGGAATCTGCTGCAGCCGGTCGCGGAGCCCGCCAGGACAGCCCGGACTGTCGCAGGTCTCGGAGCCTGATTACGCCGGGAGACCCCCAAAGTGCCCCGAAGATCACGGCATTGAACGGTTAGCCCGACTATGTTGCGCCGCTGGGGGTCGGCGCGTGGGCGCGCCGGCCGAGCCCGCACGGCCCCGGCAGCCCCGGCGCCGCTTCCACTCGACGCCGATCCCGTGTCCGTCACTGCTCCGAAGACCAAGATCGTCTGCACTCTCGGCCCCGCCTCCGCCACGCGCGAGAGCATCCGGAGCCTCATCGAAGCCGGCCTGAACGTGGCCCGCATCAACTTCTCGCACGGCACGCACGATGCGCACGCCGCGACGATCGCGATCGTGCGCGAGGTGGCCGAGGAGCTGAAGGTCCCCGTCGCCCTCCTCGGTGACCTGCAGGGCCCACGCATCCGGATCGGTGTCCTCGCCCAGCCCATCCAGCTCGTGCCGGGGCGCGAAGTCATCCTTGCGCACGAAGGCGAAGAGGAGCCGGGTGACATCCCGGTCACCTACACGATGCTCGCACAGGACGTGCAGGTCGGCAGCCGCATCCTGATCAACGATGGCCTGCTCGAACTGCGCGTGCTGCAGGTCATGAACAAGCGCGTGCGCTGCGAAGTGGTCTTCGGCGGTGAGCTCAAGAGCAACAAGGGCATCAACCTTCCGGGCATCGCCGTCTCGGCCCCGTCGATCACCGACAAGGACCGCGCCGATGTCGCGTTCGCCGTGGAACAGGATCTCGACTACATCGCGCTGAGCTTCGTGCGCCGCGCCGAGGATCTCTGGCAGCTGCGCGGTCTTGTGCCAAGCAGCATGATGATCGTCGCCAAGGTCGAAAAGGACGTTGCACTCAACAACATCGAGTCGATCGTCGCCGCCTCCGATGCGATCATGGTCGCCCGCGGCGACCTCGGAGTCGAACTGCCGTTCGAGCGCGTGCCGGTGGCGCAGAAGCAGATCATCGCGCTCTGCAACCGCATGGGCCGTCCGGTGATCACCGCGACGCAGATGCTGGAGTCGATGATCACGCACCCGCGCCCCACCCGCGCCGAAGCCTCCGACGTCGCCAACGCCATCCTCGATGGCACCGATGCCGTGATGCTCTCGGCCGAAACCGCCGCTGGCGCCTATCCACGGCTCGCCGTCGAGGCGATGCAGCGCATCATCGTCGAGATCGAACAGCGGTCCAAGCTCGATCTGGCCAACAAGGACCAGCGTCGCATGCCCGAGCACAAGCACGAAGTCGCCGAAGCCATCGCCTCGGCGGTGAGTGCGGCGGTGAAGATGCTGCGTGCGCCGGCCATCGTCTGCTTCACCAAGAGTGGGTCCACGGCCCGCGTGGTGTCGAGCATGCGCCCTGCGGTGGCGGTGGTGGCCTGCACCGACCTCAAGAAGACCTATCGCCAGCTCGCACTGGTGTGGGGGGTGGTGCCGGAACTGGTGCCGCGGCACGACAACTATGACGACCTGATCGTCGAAGGGCTGAGTGCGGTGCGTCGCCTGAACCTCGCCGATCCGGGCGATCACATCGTCGTGACCGCCGGTGTGCCGTTCGACACCCCGGGCTCGACGAACTTCCTGCGTGTGGAGACCGTGTGAGACTGACCTTCCTCGGCACCGGAACGAGCTTCGGCGTGCCGCAGGTTGGTTGCAACTGTGCAGTCTGCCGGTCCCCCGATCCGCGTGACAGGCGCACGCGGGTCGGAGCCGTGGTGGAGTCGTCGGGAGGGACGCGCCTCCTGCTCGACACACCGCCGGAGTTGCGCATGCAGATGATCGCGAACGGGATCGACCGGGTGGACGCGGTGCTGTTCACACACGACCATGCCGATCACACGCATGGCATCGATGACATCCGGGCGATCTCGGTGCGCCGTGACGGGCCGCTGCCCATGTACGGCTCGGCCGCCACGATGACGAGCCTGCACGAGAAGTTCCGCTACGTCTTCGACGACACGATGCGGCCGATGCCCGGCACGGCCAAGCCGGAGGGGCAGACCTTCCTGATCGAGCCGGGGACACCCGTGACCATCGGCGACCTGCAGGTGCACCCCTTCACGGTGCCGCACGGCCGCTTCGATGTCACCGCCTTCCGGATCGGTTCGCTCGGATACGTGACCGATGCGAAGACGCTGCCCGCGACGGCGATCGAGACCCTGCGCGGGGTCAGGGTGCTGGTGCTGAACGCGCTGTTCCGCACCGCACATCCGACGCACCTCAGCATCCCCGAGGCGATCGAGGTGTCCCGTGAAATAGGAGCGGAACGCACCTATCTCACGCACCTGACCCACGAGAACTTCCACGCCGACCTCGAAGCCGAGCTGCCATCGGGTGTCATTCCGGCGTTTGATGGGCTCACCGTGCGGGTGGAGTAGGGCATGCCACACGTCAAGGTGGAAGCGACGCCGGTCGAAGCCAGCAGCGAGGCCGTCGCGGCCGGTCTGCACAGCTTCAACGCGCCGCACATGCGGCGCGCCGACGCCGTGCCGTTCAACGTCATTCTTCGTGATGATGATGGAGCAATCGTCGGCGGCGCCCTCTGCGAAGTGCGCTGGCACTGGCTCTTCGTCGACATGCTCTGGGTCAGCGACGCCTGTCGTGGACAGGGCGCAGGCACGGCGCTGCTCGCCGCCGCCGAAGCCGAAGCACGCCATCGTGGCTGCACGAAGGCGCATCTCGACACGATCAGCTTCCAGGCCCGCCCGTTCTACGAAAAGCTCGGCTGGACGCTGTTCGGCACGCTCGATGATTACCCACCGGGCCACACCCGGTACTATCTGCAGAAAGACATTTCATCCTCGTCCTGATCATGGCTGTCCGTTTCGACTTCACGAACATGCTGGCTCCTGCCTGCCCGGGTGGATTGCCCGCCGACACGCTCACGGCTGCCGCGCCGGCGTTTGCCGCCGCGCGCGCCGACGTGAATGCGCGTCGCACCGCCGGTACGCTGGGCTTCCCCGTGCTGCCGGAGGATGCGACGCTTCGCGCGGCACTGCGTGCCGATGCCCTCGCCTCGCGCGAAGCGATCGACGACGTGATCCTGTGCGGCATCGGTGGCTCGGCGCTCGGGCCCAACATGCTCCGCAGTGCGCTCTGCCCACCGCGCTGGAACGAGATGGACACGGCTGCCCGTGGCGGCTGGCCGCGGCTGCACGTGATGGACAACGTCGACCCGGTCACGATGGGTGCGCTCTTCGACCGCGTGGACCTGACCCGCACGCGTGTGCTGGTGATCTCCAAGTCCGGTGGCACCGCCGAGACGATGTCGCAGTATCTGGTGGTCCGTGAGAAGCTCGAGGCGCTCGGTGCCGGGTGGCCGAAGAGGGTGCTGCGCTTCATCACCGATCCGGAAAAGGGCGTGCTGCGTGCCATCGCGAAGACCGATGGCATCGTCACGTACGACATTCCGCCCAGCGTCGGCGGCCGCTTCAGTGTGCTCACGGCGGTGGGACTGGCACCGGCCGCGTTCATCGGCATCGACATCGAGGCACTCTGCGCCGGTGCCGCGGCCATGCGTGACCGTTGTGAGTCGGCCGACCTCGCCGCCAACCCGGCGGGCGTGTTCGCCGTGCTGCAGCAGCTGCACGACCAGACGACCGGCCGCAGTATCCACGTGCTGATGCCGTACGCCGACGCGCTGCGTGATGTGGCCGCCTGGTTCGTGCAGCTCTGGGCCGAGAGCCTCGGCAAGGTGAGGCCCGGTGGCGGGCACGTGGGCCCCACACCGCTGCCCGCGCTCGGGGCCACCGACCAGCACGCGCAGGTCCAGAACTTCATGGAAGGGCCGCACGACAAGACGGTGACCTTCATCGCAGTGGAAAGGCTCGACCGGGACATCACGATCCCTGCGTTGCATGCCAACTTTCCCGACCTCGCCTACCTCGGTGGCGCCACGATCGGCGCGCTGCTGGATGCCGAGCGTCGCGCCACGGCCGGCGCACTGGCCAGCAACGGCCGTCCCAATGGTGTGCTCACCATTCCGCGGGTCGATGCGCACCACCTCGGCGAGCTGATCATGCTGTTCGAGTTCGCCACTGCCTTCGCCGGTGCGCTCTACGGCATCGACGCGTACAACCAGCCCGGCGTGGAGCTGGGCAAACAGTTCACATACGGCAT
>JANOCB010000115.1:0-1542 GCA_031411975.1 Gemmatimonadaceae bacterium | reverse complement strand
GCGGTGGTGAACGAGGGACCGAAGTTGAAGCGCTTCACGCCGGCGGCGATGGGGCGGGCGACGCCGATGATCAAGCGGACGAGCCACATCGAGATCACGGTGACTGAGCGGGGGACGCGCTAATGGGTCAGAAGACCAATCCGATCGGCTTTCGTCTTGGCGTGTCCAAGACGTGGCGGTCGACGTGGTACGCGAACCGGGACTACCCGCAGCTGCTGAAGGAGGATGCCCTCCTCCGCAAGTACCTGCACAAGCGCCTGGAGCATGCGGCGCTGTCCGACATCCGCATCGAGCGGAAGCCGGGCAAGGCGACGGTGACGCTGCACACGGGCCGTCCTGGCGTCGTGATCGGCAAGAAGGGCGCGGAAGTCGACAAGCTGCGTGATGAGCTGGCACAGCTCACGGGCAAGGAAATCGGCATCAACGTCGAGGAGATCAAGCGTCCGGAGCTCGACGCGCAGCTCGTGGGCGACAACGTCGCGAACCAGCTGGCGCAGCGTATTTCGTTCCGCCGCGCGATGAAGCGTGCGGTGCAGAGCGCGATGCGGATGGGCGCGCAGGGCATCAAGATCAAGTGCAGCGGGCGTCTGGGCGGTGCGGAAATCGCGCGCGTCGAGGGCTACAACGAGGGGCGCACACCGCTCCACACGCTGCGCGCTGACATCGACTATGCGCAGTCGACCGCGAAGACCACCTTCGGCACCATTGGGATCAAGGTCTGGATCTACAAGGGTGAAGTGGTGGAAGACCGGCGCGGCAAGACCTACTCGACCGGCGCCTGAGGATACCTGACCAATGCTGAGTCCCAAGCGGATCAAGTTCCGCAAGATGTTCAAGGGTCGGACGACAGGTGTCGCCCGGCGTGGCAATACGGTGGCCTTCGGTCACTTCGGGTTGCAGTCGCTCGAGCCGGGGTGGATCACCAACCGGCAGATCGAGGCGGCCCGTATCGCGATGACGCGCTTCATCAAGCGTGGCGGCAAGGTCTGGATCCGCATTTTCCCGGACAAGCCGATCACGAAGAAGCCGGCGGAAACGCGCATGGGTAAGGGCAAGGGTTCACCGGAAGGGTGGGTGGCGGTGGTGAAGCCGGGCCGGATGCTGTTCGAGCTCGAGGGCGTGACCCGGGAGGTTGCCGAGCGTGCGCTCGCGCTGGCCTCGGCCAAGCTGGCCGTGAAGACGAAGTTCGTCGTGCGTGAGGAGGCACATACCGATGCTGGCGAGTGAAATGCAGGATCTGAGCGTTGACGCGATCCGCCAGCGGATCGCCGAGCTGCAGGAAGAGCGCTTTCGCCTGCGCTTCCGTGGTGCGACCGAACAGCTGGAAAATCCGCTGCGCAAGCGCGCGATCCGTCGCGATGTGGCCCGACTCATGACTGTGCTGCGTCAGCGGCAGGGTACGTAAGGAGATATAGATGGCAGAGACACAGCAGTCCGCTGACGCGAAGGCGCGCCTGGCCCGGAAGATCCGGACCGGGGTCGTTACGAGCGACAAGATGGACAAGACGGTAGTGGTCACGATCGAGCGTCGCGTGCCGCATC
>JANOCB010000114.1:0-81719 GCA_031411975.1 Gemmatimonadaceae bacterium | reverse complement strand
CGCTCGAGCGATCGCAGCAGCACACGCCGGAACTCGTCACGCCCCAGCACTTCGCCGCGCTGCGTGGCGCGACGGATCATCACGCTGGCGCGGCCGCCGTTTCTCATCCCGCAGAATGCGCGGTAGGCGCTGCGCCGCTCTGCCGCGGTGTCGCCCAGCGCGAGGTATTCCGGGTGCGGCGTGACCAGCACATCGGGCTCGCCCAGCCCCAGGCGACCGAAGCTCGTCCACTCGTACGCCTCGGGCGTCGGCACCATGCGGGCGCGCACCGGATTCAGGTCGATGTAGCGGCAGCAGGCGAGGAAGTAGGCGGACGTGTCGATGATCGCTGAGCGGAAGCGGCCTTCCCAGAGTGTACCGCTGCGATGATGCCGGTCGTTGAAGTGCCGCACGTACAGCCGGCCGAGCAGTTGCATCATGCGTGAGGCGCCCATCGGGGTCGACGGCGTCACCAGCAGGTGTGCATGGTTCGACATCAGCGCGTAGGCATGCACCGCACAGCGTTCCCGGATGCTGGCATGCGAGAGACAGGCCCGATACTGCGCGAAGTCGTACGCGTCGAGGAAGGTGTCGGCGCGGTTGTGGCCGCGCTGCGTGATGTGCATCGGCACCCCTGGGGCGGCGAGGCGTGGGCGATGAGCCATGTGAACACTCCGGCGAGAGGGGGCAGCCCTCGACGCACGCGGTGGGTGCGGTTGGAGGAGTGCCGTGAAACACGCCGCCAATGTGCGCTGCCAGGTGCGTGACCTGCCCACCGTTCCGCCGCACGTCGGCGCGAATTCACGCGCCGCTTAGCTCCGCCCCGCAGGTACCACCGCGGGACTCCGCGTCCGGCCCCCCTCTCGGACTCGGAGTCCCCCCCCGCTCTCGGACTCGGAGTCCCCCCCCGGGAGTCCCCCCCCGGCGTCCCCCCCGGGCCGAGTCCCTTCCTTCCGTCCCCCCACCCCGCCCCCCGTCGCCCCTCCGCCCACCCGTCGGATGTCCCTGACTGGCGCCGCCCCGCACCCAACCCAATCTTCCCAGTACGGTCACACCGTTCGACCCTCCGCACACAATGGAGCGTACCATGGATCGTCGTGACTTCCTCACCGGGTCCGCCGGCGCCGCTGCTGCGATGACGGTCCGTCCGCTGCAGACAGTGTCCGCGGGCGGAGCGACCGACACCGTCGTCGAGCCGCCCGCGGACATGGGTGACTATGTCGTGCGTGTCGACGCCGGACTCGATCGGATCGGGCGACTCTCGCTCGATGCGAATGCCCGCAACGTCCCTGCCGACGTCGCTGCGTCCACCCGGCTCGCGGAGGCTGCACTCCAGTCGCTCTTCATGACCGGCATGCTCGGCGATCTGCCGATCCACCAGCAGCTCGACGAGCGGATGCAGGCCCGCGTCGAGCGCATGACCCCGGTCTTCGATGAGGCCGTCGATGGCATGACGGCGTATCTCGACTCGCTCAACTCGGCGGGCCTCGAATCCGCCGCCACCAACCTGCGACGGCCGGGAACCCTCGCACGCATCGTCGACACCATCGAACGCGAAGCCGGTCGGACCGGGGTGTCGGCACCGCGACGACGGCAACTGCGCGAGATGCTGGACCATGTCGCGTGGCGCCTGACCCACCAGCCTCCGTCCCTCATGGTGACCGAGTATCTGGACAAAGTCGATCGCGCGTCGGAATCGGACATCGAGCGAGAGTCGCGCCAGCGCGAGATCGCAGCTCGCGTCGGCGAGGACCTCTTCTGGAAGGACGACGAGCGGCGGTCACCGCGGAAGCGTCGACAGTCTCGTGGAGCCAAGGTCTTCGGGATCGGCATCGTGACCTTCGCCGCCTCGGCCGGTCTGGTGGCGCTCGAGGCATACCCATTCGTCTTCGGCATGACGGTGGGCGCGGTGATGATGATCGTCGGTCTCATCATCCTGCTCTCGTCGGTCGGCTTGCCCGATACTGAAGTCGATACGACCAGGACATGATCGGCGGGCATTCATCCCGCGCCGTCGCCATCACGGGCCGCGGCGCGGTGTCCGCACTCGGGGCCGACTGCGCCGCGCTCTGGGATGGCGTCACCGCCGGCACCTGCGGCATCCATCGCATCGCACGTTTCGACACCAGCGCGTTCTCCGTGGCGACCGGGGCGCAGGTGGTCTCAGGCGCCCTGCGAACGGCGGCGGCTGTGGTCGGAGACGTGAGTCAGCATGCACTCACAGAGTCGCTCTGCCTCGAACTGGCATCGCGCGCGCTCCGCGAAGCCCTGCGCGACGCACGCTTGTGGGATCACGTCGCCGCGCGCGCCGCCACCACACATATCGCGCTCGTCTTCGGCACCGGACTCGGCGAGCTGACCCGACCGCTGCATGAAATCGCCGACGCGCTCGCCAATGAGGTGGGACTCGACGGGATCCGACTCACGATCTCGACGGCGTGCTCCTCCTCGACCACCGCCATCGGACTTGGCCACGCGCTCATCGCCATGCAGGCGGCCGACATCGTGGTGGCTGGCGGCGCCGACGTGCTTACGCCGGAAGTCTTCGCCGGCTTCCACGCGCTAGGTGTCCTGTCACCCACACGTTGCGCCCCGTTCAGCACCCCCGCCGGAACGACACTCGGCGAAGGCGCCGGTTTCTTGGTGCTCGAGCCGGCCGGACAGGCACCCACCCGCGGGGCGGAGGAACTTGCGTGGCTCGCCGGATTCGGGCTGTCGTGTGATGCATGGCATGAGACGTCCCCCGATCCGAAGGGCACCGGCATCGAACGGTCGATCAGTGCCGCGATCGGGCACGCCGGCATCGACCCGGCGACGCTCGACTACGTCAACGCACACGGATCAGGCACGCAGGCCAACGATGGTGCCGAGTGGCTCGGAATTCGTCGTGCGCTGGGGGCCCGCGCTGACGCCGTACCGGTCAGCTCCACCAAGGGGGCGCTCGGTCATGCCCAAGGTGCCGCTGGCGTGTTGGAAGCCATCGTGACGATGGAGGCCATGCGTCACGGCATGATTCCACCCACCCTGAACTTTTCGCTCCCGCGACCGTTCGGACCACCCGATCCCGTGGCGGGAGACACGCCGCGCCCATGCCATGTGGATCGTGCGGTGTCGGTGAATGCGGCCTTCGGTGGTGCCAACGCTGCCATCGTGATCACGCGCGCACCGACGCCCATCCACGCCAGCGTGCGCCGCGTTATTCGGCTCCGCGGCCTTGGCGCGCTGAGCGCTGCCGACATCGCGGCGTTCGACCCGCGCACCGAGGATGCACGGATCTCGCCGGACGAACTGCGTCGGTGCGATCCGTCGTCGCGGGCGCTGACGGTCGCCTGCGCCCGTGCGCTGCGGGCGGCGGGATACCGCTGCACCGGCGAACAGCGCGGTCGCACAGGGCTGTTCGTTGGCCAGATACGTCCCTCACCCGCCAGCACCGACGCCTTCGTCGCCAGTATCGCGTCGAACGGTCTGCCCCAGCTTTCGGCGAGCGCCTTCGCTCGTGTCGTGCTGAATGCCGCAGCCGGCACCTGCGCCCGGCTGCTCTCCCTTCGGGGGCCGCACACGGTGCTCACCACCGGAGCCACGAGCGGCCTGACCGCGCTGGTTCTGGCCGCCGAACATCTCGCCTTCCGCGATGATCTCGATGCCATCGTGGCTGGCGCGGTCGACGAGGAACCTCCGCGCCAGTCAGGAGGCGACCACGCGATCGTCGACGCCGCCATCTGCGCGCTGCTCATCGCCGACACCGGCGCGCCCGACGTCGGTGCGGATGGGTGCGACCTGTTCGTCAGCGGCTGGGGCATCGCACCAGCGACAGAGTCGCGACGCGCCGTGACGTTGGCGGCACCATCCGGATTACCGCCCGGCACGACGCGATTCATCCACCATGGCGCCGTCGGTGCGTGCGCCTCGCTGCATCCGTTGGTCGACGCCGTGCGCGCATTGCAGGCCGGCGATTGTGATCACGCGCTCGTCACCAGCACCACGCCTGGCGCTGCCAGTGCCGCTCTCCTGCTCACCCGCCGAGGTCAGTGATGGATTCCGCGATCGTCGAGTATGTCGCGCGACGTCAGGTCGTACTTGATCAGCTTCGGCACATCATCATCAGCGCGTTGCATGTGGACCGCCCGCCTGAGCAGCTGGATCCTGACACGGCACTCTTCGGCAGTGGTCTGGGGCTGGATTCGATCGATGCGGTCGAACTGGTCGTGGCCATGGACATGGAGTTCGGCGTTCAACTCGGCAACGACATCTTCGGACGGGCGGAGATGCGCACGTTGAATGGGCTGGCCGACCTCGTCCTCCGGGCATCGGCGTCAGCGCCTGTGGCGGGGAGCGCCACGTGAGCGTGAACGCCACCCTCGCGGGCGACGCCGCCCTGGGCCTCCGCACGTCGGTGATCGTCACCCGCGCTGACCACATGCAGCTGCTCCGCTTCCGTGGCAGCGACGCCAGGCGGGTGCTCGAACGGCTCTGCGCCGGCGCCATCCGCGCGCGGGACGGCCAGGTGCAGCACGTGCTGCTGCTCGACATGCACGCGCATCCATTCGCCGATGCGTTCCTCCTCGCCGACGATGACGTGTATGACCTGCTGTACGAAGGCCCGACGGCCGTCGCGATGCAGGCCCATGTCGCAGAGCACGTGCCGCACGACTGGGACGTCGCGACGGAAGATCTGACCGCGACGCACGGTGTCATTGGCGTCGACGGTCCGTTTGCCTGGGAGCTGGTGAGCCGGATCGCCGGTGCCGAGTCGGTCGGATTGCCGTATCTCACGTTCTTCCACGTCGAGTCGTTCCAGTGTATCCGTGCCGGAAAGACGGGCGAGTATGGCTACCTGTTCGTCGGCCCTCGCCAGCAGTTGAACGACCTCGTGACACGTCTACAGGCTGCAGGGCAATCGCTCGACCTCGTGACAGGCTCGTTGCAGGTGCTGGATGATGCGGCGCTGGAATCCGGCTTCTTCAACATCCGTGGAGAGGGTCGGGCAGCGCTCACGCCGATCGAGCTGCAGTTGCAGTGGCGTGTCCTCTTCGATGGCGATGGCGTTGGCGTCGAGACGTTGCGCCGGCATCGGGCGACGGGAGTGACGGCGCGGGTCACGACCCTCGTCGCGGCAGAACAGGTGCTGATCGGTGACGAGGTATGGCTCGACGAGCAGCGTGTCGGCACGGTGCTGAACGTGGTCTGGTCCGTCGTGCGCGGTGACTGGATCCTGCTTGCGCTGCTGGATCGTGGCTGCGCCGTGCCGGGCATCGATCGATTTCGTGTACGCACGACGGCCGGTGCCGTTGGCGCGCGTTCGGTCTCGCCTCCGGTGCTCAACAACGCCAGCATGTTCATCAGCCCGCAGATGCACAGCTTTGCCACACGCGGGGAAATCAGGCTGCCTCCGCTGGTGCGTCGGTGAGCGCATCATCTCCCATGCGATTCACGGGCCGGACGGTGCTGGTCACGGGTGCGTCGCGGGGGCTGGGCCGTGACGTGGCCCTCGCGTTCGCGCGCGAGGGGGCCCGCGTCGGCGTCGGATTTCGCTCGCACGCCGCCGAGGCGGAGGCGGTCGTGGCGGAGATCGCGGCGACCCATGGCGCGGCCGTCATGGTGCCGATGGACGTCCGGGACGAGACCAGCGTGCGCGATGCGATCGTGCAGCTGGCGCGTGTGGATGGCCTGCACGTGCTCGTCAACAACGCTGCGATCATCCGGGACCAGCTCTTCCCCCTGCTCGATGCGGCGGCGTGGCAGGAGGTGATGTCGGTGAACCTGAGCGGTACGTATCACGTGACGCGCGCGGCATTTCCCTACCTGCTGCGCACGAAGGGCTGCGTCGTGAACGTGGCCTCGGTCGCCGGAATCCGCGCGAGTCCAGGACAGGTGAATTATGCGGCTTCGAAGGGCGGGGTTCTGGCGATGACCACGACGCTCGCCGCCGAACTGGCGCCACGTGGAGTGCGCGTGAATGCAGTGGTGCCGGGAATCCTGTCCACCGGTATGGGGGCGCGTCTCGATCATCGGATCGTCGCGCACCGACAGTCCGTGATTCCGATGGGACGCCTCGGCACAGGAGACGAGGTGGCGCGTGCCGTACTCTTCCTCGCATCCGACGACGCGGCGTACATCGTGGGGCAGCATCTGGTGGTCGACGGGGGGATGTCGCTGTGAGCGTTGCGGTGCTCGTACCCGGTCAGGGGCTCGACCTCATCGGTGTGGCGAGCGCATGGTACGCCGCGTCGGTCGAGTCGCGTCGATTGCTCGATCTGGCGTCAGCGCAGGTGCAGCTGCCCGTTCCGCGGTTGCTGCACGGGGCGGGCCTCGCCTTGCGGCAGACCCAGTACTACCAACCCGTGATGACGGCGCTCTGCTGCGGAATTCTGCATGAGATCGAACAGCGCACGGGGACTGCCGATGTCGCCCTTGGGCATTCCCTCGGCGAGCTCGTGGCCTGCGTGGCGGCCGGAATCCTGACCAGCGATGACGCCGTGGCGGCGGCCGTGCTGCGTGGACGGCTGATGGCCCGTGAATCCTCCTCCCATCCGGGTGGAATGCTGGCGCTGCAGGCGACCCTCGACGCCGCGCTCGCAGCGGTTGCCGTGGCCGCCACCATAGGTCGCGTGTGCATCGCCGCGCTGAACGCGCACGACCAGCAGGTCGTCAGCGGTGACCACGCCGCGCTGAGGGCCATCCCCGCTCGCTGCGCCCCACAGATGCTTGCCACCGATGGCGCGTGGCATTCACCCGCCATGGCCGGTGCGGTCGACGAGTTCCGCCGGTCACTCGATGTGGTGTGCATGCCGCTGAGGCGGGCGCGGTGGATTGCCAATCGTACCGGGGCGTTCGTCACCGTCCACGATCATCCGCCGGCACTGCTCGCCGCGCAACTCACGCAGCCCGTGCAGTGGGTCCGTTCACTCGAGACCCTGGCGGCCAGCGGCGTCGACTGCATCATCATCGTCGGCCCGGCGAAGGCACAGCGGACCCTCGCGCGTCGTACGGTTGGCCCGGGCATGCGATTCCTGTCCGTGGAGCTGCCGGAAGACCTGACCCTTCTCGAACAGGCACGTGTCGCATGAGCGATGAAGAACGAGCGGCCATTCACGTGCTGTCACTCGGCAGCAACGTCGTGGAGTTGCTGCTGCCGCAGCGCTGGCCGATGCTGATGGTCGATCGTATCGAGCGATTCACCGATGGCGCACGGCCCACACTCGAGGCGTGTCGCTTCCTCAGTGCAGGCGACGTGATGTTTCAGGGGCACTTCCCAGGACTGCATATCTGGCCGGGGTGTCTGACCATCGAAGGCCTCGGCCAGTGTGGCGCCGCGCTGATGGCCATTCTCGCGATCCGCGAGCGCCTCAGCGCGGAGTCGGGTGACGCGCTCGCGGGGTTCGAGGCGCTTCGGAACCTCGATCGCGGCTATCGACTGCATCCCGGGTACCGCGCCGCCGACGCGGTCGCCTTTCGTGATGCCATGCATGACCAGCAAGGTACGATATCGGTCGGCGCAGCGGTCGACGTGCGCCTGCGACGCCCGGTCTTTGCCGGGCAGCGGCTCGACTATCGGGTTCGCATGAACCACCTGGTCGGTGAGTCGGTGAAGTTCGAGGTCGAGGCGCTGGTTGACGGCGTGACCGTCGCTGACGGCATGATGACCGGCATGCGCCTGTCGCGAGCGGCAATGCCCGCGCGACAGGGCTGACACGCGCACCGCGTGCGACGCGTGACGCTGTCGATGGCGCCGACGTGGTGCGTGGTCATGGCGATGGCCTGCCTTGGCGCGTGCCATCGCCCGTACCGCTGGACCGCGAACACGCCCGACCTCCGTGCCTCCCTCGTGGTCGAGGAGCGCGAGGGCAAACACTGCGTGCGGTTGGCCACTCGTGACGACGGCTGCTTCGACGGCGTCGATGTGCATTCGATCGCCTTCGACGAAACGGGGATGCACTCGGCACTCGCGGTACGTGTCGGGATCCGATGGGGGGTCGCAGTGAATGGACGCCTCGGCGCGATGTGGGATGGTGTGGGTGCGCCGCGCATGTCCTCCTCCGGCGGACGTGTCGCCTACGCCGCCGATTCGAGCGGCCGGTGGCGCGTGGTGCACGACGGTGCCGGAGGGCCATCGTTCGACGCGATCCTGGCAGGATCGCTGCAACTCGATCACAGCGGATGTACGGTGGCCTATGTGGCACGTCGCGGCGCCGACCTGCTGGTCGTGGCGGGGGCCTACACCTCGATTCCGTGGCTGGCGGTGCGCTCGCTGGTGCTGGCTCACACCTCAGAAGCCGTGCGCGATTCCTCGTGTCGGCACACTCCGTCTGTCGCCTACGCGGCGCGTGACTCGGCCGGATGGCACCTGGTGATCGACGGGCAGGCGGGCCCACCGTACGATGCGGTGCGAGACGTGCGCTTCGGGGCACTGCACGACGACGTGGTGGCGATCGCCCGATCGCACGACCGCGAATCGCTGATTCGTGGTCGCAGGGAGCCATCCGTCTGGCATGACGAGATCATTCACGTGGCGGTGGGGCGCGATGGTCGTGTCGGCTATCTCGTGCAGGATGGCGACGATGTCGTCGCGTTGGTGGACGGCCACACCGAACTGGCGCGCGGTGCCGTCACGGATCTCGCGCTGGGCGGGGACGGTGACGCCGTCTGGGTCGTCGACAGCGGGCGGCGACAATCGATCGTGTCGGCCACCGGTTCGTTCGTGTTCGATCGTGTGGTCGAAGGCACGCTGCAGTACCTCGCGACCGGCCAGTCGTGGGCCGCACTGGTCGGGGATCGCGCGCGACGCGAGCTGCGCATCGTCGTCGATGGACGCGATGTCGGGCGGCGCTTCGACTGGTCGGAGATCACGCGCCGCCTTCGTCAGGGTGGTGGCGCTGACGCAGTACGCGCATGGGTTGCGGCGGAGGCGGTGCGGCATCCGTGAGGTGCTGCACCGAAATAGTAATGGTCTGACCCGATTTCGACGTCGACGCTGTGCCGGTTCGCTTCAGTTGGCCCGCCCCTACGGCCCCTGCCCCGGCGAAAACCCGCTCACCCCATCGAATGTGTAGAGATGCTCCGCCTGCACGAACTCGAAGTGCGCATTCCTACACGATCGGACTCTACACGATCGGACTCTGCACGATCGGACTCTGCACGATCGGACTCCACGATCGGACTCGGAGTCCCCCGCCACGATCGGACTCGGAGTCCCGCGCGAACTTTGACTCGGAGTCCCGAAGGGGGGTGAACCGCGGGGCGTGGGGGCACAGCGTCAGCGAAGCACCAGCATCGAATCGCTGCCAACGTCACCCAATCTGCGCGCGTACCGCACGCGCGAACGTGAGGCCAGGCGCGCGGCGCGGACTACGCGAACTGCCGCCGGGCCGCCAGCAACGCCGTCACCTCCCCCATGTCCACCGGCTTGGTGAGGTGGGCATGAAATCCCGCCGCCCGCGATTTCTCGAGGTCGGCCGGTGCCCCCCAGCCGGTGAGCGCGAACAGCCTCGCTGACGCCGTCGCCGGATCCGCCAGCAGATGACGCGCCACGTCATAGCCATCCAGATCGGGCATGCCGATGTCGAGAAAGACCACATCGGGCCGGAAGGTCGGTGCCAACGCCAGCGCGTGCTGACCATCGAACGCCGTCCGAACGACATGCCCCGCTGCCGCGAGCAACAGCGCCATCGTCTCCGCGGCATCGACGTTGTCGTCGACCACCAGAATCCGTTGACCGGCGGTCGCGGCATCGACGGCATCGGCGTGCGGTGGCATGGATCGCAGCGGATCAGCCACAGTCGCAGATGCCAACGGCAACGTCACCGTCAACGTGCTCCCCTGATCGACGCCGGCGCTGGCGACTTCGATCACGCCCCCATGCAGTTCGACGAGTGTCTTCACCAGCGACAGGCCGATCCCCAGCCCACCCTGCGCGCGGTCATGGGTGGTGGTGACCTGCGAGAACATGTCGAAGACCGTGCCGAGAAACTCCGCTGGAATGCCGACGCCGGTGTCCTGCACCGAAATCACGAGACGGTCGCCAGAGGGGAGCGCTGAGAACCAGATCTGGCCACCCGCTCGCGTGTACTTGGCCGAATTGTTCAGCAGGTTGCTGAAGATCTGCGCGAGGCGGGTCGGATCACCGTCGAGCCACATCGGCGCTGTGGGCCAATCGGTGGTCACCGTGTGCCCGGCGACGTCGATGCCTGGACGCGACGCCTCGAGCGCGACGGCTGCGATGTCCTGAAAGGTGACGCGCTCACGGTTGAGCACGAATTTCCCGGTGTTGATCCGCGAGACGTCCATCAGATCATCGATCAGCCGCACCAGATGATCGAGTTGCCGCTGAATCATCGGAAAAATCCGTGCGCCGATGTCCGGCTGCGGCGACAACCTCAGCAACTCCACCCCGGTTCGAATCGGTGCCAGCGGGTTCCGCAGCTCATGCGCCAGCGTCGCCAGGAACTCATTCTTGCGCTCGTGCGCGACACGCAGCAATTCCTCGACCAGCTTTCGCTCGGTGACGTCAATCGCCGCCACCGTCACCCCTTCGATTGCCCCGTCAGCGCCATGCAACGGCACGACGGTCAGATCGTAGTGGTGCCGGGTGCCGCCGATCTCGATAACGAATTCGCTGCGCCGCCCGACGCCGGTTTCGAGTACCTCCTGCTTGAGGCGGATGAGCGGCTCGGCCGCCTCCGGCGACACCAATTCGTCGTCACGACGGCCCACGATCTGCGCAGGGTCGAAGTCAGGATGCGGGTTCCGGATCCACGTGTACCGCAGGTCACGATCTGTCGTGTACACCATGATCTGCGTACTTGCGAGTGCCACTTCGAAACGCGCCTCGCTCTGCCGTACACGATGCTGCGCCTTGTTCTCCTCGGTGATGTCGTGCGTGACGCCGAGCGCATACGAAACGAGTCCGCTCTCGTCGAACTCCGGTACGACTCGGCTCGCGAAATGCCGCACACCGTGATTCGGCGATTCCAGCGAGAAGGTCAGCGCCTCGGATACCCCGTGATCGAACACTTGCCGGATCGCGGCTTCCCAGTCGTCGCACAGTGATGCAGCAACGCCCAGCTGACGAAAGGTACTTCCGACGAGACCGACTGCATTCCTGCCGATCATCCGCTCGGTTGCTCCATTCACGAACAGCAGACGGAACTCGCGATCGAAGCGCACCAGCCCATCAGGGGTGCTATCGGTCACGCTCTGCAGCTCACGTTCGCGCAGCGCTAATGCGCGCGTCACCGTGATCTCCGCCGTCCGGTCCACGCCGTGCAAGAAGATTCCCGAGGTCTGACCGTCGGCTTCGCGCAGTGGCAGGTAGGCGATATCGACGAACGCCTCCTCCAGCATGTCATCATGGCGCTGTACGAGGATTCGCAGCCCCTTGGCCTCGAATTTCTCGCCTGTGCGGTACACGGCATCCGGCAGCGCCGACACCACCTGACCCGCGAATTCCGGGAATGCAGCGGAGAACGTCAGCCCAAGGATTTCAGGTCCACGCCGCAAGAGGTCGAGAAACGCCCCGTTCGCCTGTTCGACGACATGATCCGGCCCGCGAAACACGGCGGAGAAGGACGGCATGATCGCAACGATCTGCGACAGTCGCACGCGGCTTGCCAGCAGTTTTGCCTCGGCGCGTACGTGCTCGATCGCTGCCCACGTGCGTCCGGCCACGTCGCGGGCGATGAGCGCGTCGTCGCTGGTCCAGATGCGCGAGGCGTTCTGGTGCGCGCCAAGTACGGCGACGAGCTTTCCCCCCTGCAGAACCGGGATGGCCAGATAGCTCACGATCTGCCAATCTGCATGTGCCTGCTTTTCCGACGGCAGTAGGTCGTCGTCCTGACGCACGTCGGTGACGACGACGTTCTCGCCGGCCATGAAACGTGCCTGCAGCATTGGCCCGTAGTCCTCGAGCCGATGCATGCCGTTCATCGGCTGCACATCGCGAACGAAGCCAGCCTCGACGACGACGCATCCATCGTCGCGCACCTCGGCAAACAGCAATCGATTCACGCCGAGGTGCACACCGATCAACGCTGAAGCCACCCGCCGCAGTTCGTGCTCGTCACGGAGTTCGCGAATGCTGTCGGCAAAAAGCGCCGCAAACTTTTCGCGGTCGGTCACCATCTGCAGGGCCTCACCGCGCTGACGAAGCTCGCGCGCCATGGCCCAGCTTTCGCACGCGTTCTCCACCGACCTGATGAGCGCCTGCGGGCAGCTCCAGTCCTTGCCGATGTAGTCGCGCGCACCGGCCCGCAGTACGCGCTTGCCATCTTCCCGGCTGGCACCGCCCGTCAACACCACGACCGGACAGACCGTGAGCCCATCCGCGCCGGTCAACGCCGCCAGCACGTCGGGCGCGTTCATGTCGGGCAGGTTGTAGTCCAGCACGACGCACGCGGGCGGTGGCGCCATGCTCAGGACCATGCGCACGGCAGATGCACCTGTATCCGCCTCGATGAAACGCAGCGGCATGTCGGAGCCGATGAGCAGCATCCGTCGAATCTCAGCGCAGTCGTCCGGGCTGTCGTCGACGATGACGATGCACCACGGCAGAGCTGCTTTCGTCTCGATGCCTGGCATCAATCAGTCTGCCGGAAAACCGCGGGAGGCGTGACGGTGCGGAGCCAGTAGTGCAACAGGTCGCGCAGCAGCGAGCGATACTCCAAGTGGCGGACGGGCTTGACGTGGTAGGCATTTGCACCGGCACCGTAGCAGAACGCCACGTCCTTCGGATTCGCCGACGTCGTCAGCACGACCACCGGAATCTCCTTCAGGGCGTCGTCGGACTTGATGGCCAGCAGCGCTTCGCGTCCATCGATTCCATGGGAATTCAGGTCCATCAGGATCAGGTCCGGCACGCCGGGCATACCCGCGCCACGGTCGATGGGCGATTGACGCAACAGGTCCAGACACTCTCCACCCGTCGCCGCACGGTGAATGGTGCGCGTGATGCCCACGTCGCGTGCGACGTCCACGAACGTATCGAAGTCCTCGTCCGAGTCTTCCACGACCACCAGATGGCCGATCGAAGGGGCCACGGTCAGTAGGCTAGTCGACATCAGTTGCGCTCAGGGTGAAGTAGAAGGTGCTCCCTTCGCCCGGCGTCGAATCCAGCCAGACGAGGCCATGATGCCGCTCCACCAGCTTGCGCACGATCGTCAGGCCCGCGCCGGTGCCGCCTCCATATTCGTCGCGACCATGCAGGCGCTTGAACATCTTGAAGACCTGATCGAAATGTCGCGCCGCGATCCCGATGCCGTTGTCGCGAACGAAGAACACCATTTGATCAACGGCGCCTGCGGGGAACGCGTCGCGCAGCAACGTCTCCTCGATCCCGACGTACCCGACCTCGACTCGCTTGTCGGTCCTGTCGTTGTACTTGAGCGCATTCGACAGCAGGTTGACCAGCACCTCCCGTACGCGGACGTAGTCGCACAGGACCTGCGGCAGCACACGCGGCGCCACGATCACGGTGCCGTCATCGCCGATGCGGGAGCCGATCATTTCGCTCGCGTCAGCCAGCACTGCATTCAGGTCCACCGACTCCAGCGTCAGCGCTTCCCGGCCGACACGCGAAAAATGCAGCAGTGAATCGAGCAGGCTGTCCATCCGCAGCGTCAGGCGCATCAGGCCGTCCAGCTTGCGCTTTTCGTCGACGTTCGTGGGCACGGCCTCCAGCAACTGCTGGGCGTACTTGTGAATGCCGCGCAACGGCTCCTTCAGGTCATGACTGGCCACATATGCGAACGCATCCAGTTCCTCGTTGCTGCGCGCCAGGTCGGCGTTCAGTCCGGCCATCTGCTCGGCGCGCACGACGACCAGCTCCATGATCAAGGTGCGCAAGCGCGCAGCCGCATCGATCTCGACCTGCAGCCAGGGCAACGCCTGCTGATGCACCGACTCCGTGAACAGCTCGAAACTGCGCCGCGGCGTGAGGCGTGGGCCGTGCGGGCCGGTCACCGTGGGCTTGTCATGCGGATTGCCACCCCAGTCCACTGTCTTGGCCACCTCCTGCCTGAACCACATCACGAGGTTCTGACCACTGCGAGACAGCGGGGCAGCCAGCAGCCCACTGGCCACGTCGGCATACGCAGCGGCTGGCGAATAGTCCGCTGCCAGCGCATGTGTGGCAAACAATGGACTCCCCATCGGCTTGAGCTGCATCCGCTGGACGAGCCAGTGTCCGAGCGCGTCGAGCTGGCTGTCATCAGGCGTCTGACCGACACGCCACCACCGATCGCGGTGAAACAGCGCCGCGCCGTCGGCCTGCATGGCACTCATAAGCGTAGGCGTGCCATCGGTCATGGACGTGAGCCCGCCTTCCTGTGCCGCCATCGTCAGCAGCTGCTGGTTGACCTCTTCCAGCCGCAGTCGGTAGGTCGCATTCTCGCGATCTTCCACGGACTTGTGCTGCAATGACCCGACCTGCGCCAGGAATTCGCAGGCGGCGCGCAACTCGTACGACACATGCCGCGGGCCGTCGTAGTGGTGACAGGCGATCAGCCCCCACAGATCACTGTCGCGTCGCAGCGGCATCGTCAGTCCGGCCGACACGCCCATGTTCTGGAGATACTCGGTATACATCACCGACACGCCGCGCAGCGCACAGAACGTCATGTCCACCGGCCGGCCGGTGTCGGGATTCACCAGTGGCAGCATCTCGGCCAGCGAGCCGTTGATGTCGGGCACGGGGCGGATCCATGTCCTGGCAAAGATGTCGCGCGCCGGCTTCGGAATGTCCTCGGCCGGATAGTGCAAGCCGAGCCAGGGCGCCAGATCGCTCCGGCGACTCTCGGCATACACCTCACCGTGGTGGTCGGCGTGAAACTTGTAGATCATCACCCGATCCATGCCCGACAGCGCACGGATTTCATCGGCCAGCACGTGGCAGAACGTCCGCACCGTATTGGTCGCCTGCAGCCGACTCACCGTCTTCTTCATGAGCGAGTAGTAGTCAGGCATCAGCGGCAGGCTGGGCACCGCTGGCACAGCGCCGGGGTCTGCCACGCGACGACCGGTCGCTTCGAACTCCAGTATCACCACGCCATCCAACGTGTGCACGGTCAGATCGAGCTCGGCGACGCCATCACCAGCGGGCATGGTGAAGGCGAAGATCGGATTCCGGTCGGTCGGTTCGGTGGCCAGAATGCTGCGCAGTCGGGCCGCTCCCGGTGCTTGCACGACGGCTGCCACGCTCTGGCCGAGCAATCCGACAGCGTCGTGCCCGAGGATGGCGCGTGTGTTTTCGCTCGCCTGCAGGATGGACAGGTCGGCGGGGCGCAGCACCAGCAGCGCACCATGGGCCTGAATGCAGCCCGGCGTGCGCACGGGCTCGTCGTCGCAGTTGCTGAGCGTGAGACCGTGGCGCTTGACGCTGTACGGCTCCGTCTGCCACGGCGTTTCGGTGTTGTGTGCGGGCGCGGCAGTGGCGGCCAGCCCGTGTGTCATCGCGTTCGGCTGCTCACTCACGTGCGTCTGCTCTCTGGTGGCCATCGGCATTGCCGATGCTGTCTGCTGCTGCATCGGCATCCGGTTCGCACCAGCGCTGCAGACAGGTGAAGGTGGCGATGGCATTCGCCACGATGACGTTTTCCGTTTCGACATCGACTGCACCTGTCACCAGGATGTGCCGCATGGAGTGCCACATCGCACCGGTGTCGCCGGCATAGCCCTCGAAGAATCGCCCGCCCGTCGTTGGCGTGATGCCCAGCGTGGCCTGCAGGTGCTGGGCAATCATCCGTCCGCCGAGGGTGGCGCCTTCCAGCACGTACAGGCAGCCGAGGATGTCGGCGAAGGTTTCGAGTGACGGCAGGTCGTGACACTCCGGCAACGCGTCGATGCTGACCTCGAGATGGTCCAGGTCTTCCTGCAGGAGCGGCGTCTTGTGCAGCCGCGGATCGAGTGTCACGCGCAGCGAGGACGCGGCACCGGCGTGATCATCGCGCAGCGCGCAGCGCATCCGTAACGCCGCTTCCAGCGGGTTGTAGAAGCCGTAGTACTGCCCGACGCGTCGACGGTAGGCGTCGCGCGTCAGGGTGCTGCCCGTCAGATCGAGGATGCGCTCGAGATCCTTGTGTGCATCACGCGTCTCGGCCCGAAGCCGGGCGAGTATGGACGACGTCGACACCGAAAGTTCCTCCGGCACCGATTTCCCGTTCACCACGTCGGTGACGGTGGGAATGACCATGTTGCCTCTCAGTGCAGAGGAAAATCAGCGAGGTTTTCGGCAGCGCACGACGACGGCTGCCAGCATAATATCACACAGTGCGGGGCGGAGAGTCCGGCGCCGGTGACGGCACTGCGGTAGAGGCTGCAACCGGTGCTGACCCGGAATCGGGTGATCGGCCTGTCGCACATTGCGCACCGCGTCGGGCGATCCGAATCATGCCGGCAACGCCGCCTGGGGCACGATCTTCCGCGGCTATCTCGGCCGGATTGCAGCGCGGAGTCCGTTCTTTGGAGCCCGTTCTTTGGGGAACGCGATCGCGCCGGCGCACCAACCTTCCCGATCGCTCGCGGTGCCATCAGGTTATGGATGGTTATCCGGCGACGAGCGATCGCCGCTTCTGCATCCCTCCCTCGAGCAGCCATGACCACTCGCCATCGATCCCTCGCCCTACGCAGCCCCTCGATCACGTTACCTCTGCTGCGCACGGCAGTGCTGGTCACGCTGTTGGCTGGCGCTTCGCGCGCGTACGGGCAGGCCGCTGCTCCTGCGCTCACCACGATGGCCACCAACGCCGACGTGCTTGGTGCCGAACGCCTCTTCTCGGCATGGATGGAAGGGCAGCTCGCGTATCGTGGGATACCCGGTGTGGCGGTGGGCGTGGTGTACGATCAGCAGCTGGTGTGGTCGCAGGGGTTCGGCTTTGCGGACGTGAAGAACCGCGTGCCGATGACGCCGCAGGTAAAGTTCCGCATTGCGTCGCACAGCAAGATGTTCGCGGCCATCGCCATCATGCAGCTGCGCGAGCAGGGGAAGATCCGTCTCGACGATCCGGTCGAGAAGTATCTGCCGTGGTTCAAGGCGAAGCCGGCGGGCGACGATGATGGCGTGGTCACCATCGAGCAGTTGCTATCGCACACGTCGGGCCTGCAACGTGAAGCGGGCGATCACTGGAGCTCGTTCAACTTTCCCACGGAAGACGAGATCAAGCGGCTGTACAGCGATCGCCAGGCGGCCTTCGCACCCAACGTGCGGTGGAAGTACTCCAATCTGGCGTTTGCCGTGGCTGGGCTGGTGGTCGAGCAGATCACCGGCCAGAAGTGGGCAACCTACGTGCAGCAGCAGATGTTGTCGCCGCTTGGCATGAACGCGACCGGTGTCGATCAGAACGTGCCGGGACTGACGGTGCCGTACATGCGACGCATGCCCGACGGATCGCGCGATGTGTTGCCCTTCGTGGACGCCCGCGGTATGGCTGCCGCGACGGGGATGACGTCCACCGTGGACGATCTGGCGAAGTTCGTCTCGGCGCAGTTCCGTCGGGGACCGCGGGGCGGCGCGCAGATTCTCAGCACCGGGTCGTGGCGTGAGATGCACCGTGTGCGTGCGGTCGATGAAACGTGGCAGAGCGGCAGCGGGCTGGGGTTCGATTTCCTCCGCGTCGAGAACAAGACGTGGGTGGGACACGGTGGTGGCTATCCCGGCAATACCACACACACGCTGTTCCAGTTGAACGATAAGGTTGGCGTGATCGTCCTCACCAACACCAACGACTCCGATCCGCGGCAGATCGCCGAACAACTGATCGCGACGGTTGGAGCGGCGGTGATCAAGGCGATTCCAACGCGAGCGCCGGCGGTTGCCTGGGACCCCTCATGGGCGCGCTTCGCCGGCTGGTACCGGAGCGCAATGGGTGATTCGCGGGTGGTGCTGCTGAACGACAAGCTGGTCATGATCTCGCCCACCTCAACCACCGTTGGCACACCATCCACCCTCGAGCCACTCGGCGGCGGTCGTTTCCGGCTGATGGCGCCGGGCGGCGGCAGCGCCATCGGTGAAGTGGTGCGTTTCGTGGAGACGAACGGTGCGGTGACCCGCATGTACGTGGGCGACGGGTACCAGACGCGGCTGCCGTAAGTGAGGGCTGCCACGTCGCTGGAGGCGTCGGTCCGTCTTCGTGGTCGTATCGAGGGGTCTCTCGAGGGGGCAGAGTCCTTGACGTCGGCCGCGTGCGTCGGCGCCAGCACCGCATCCGTGTGGCTGCGCCGCTGCGGGCTGTTGCTCGCAGCGACCTCGGTGCTGGCCTGCAACGGCAATCCGACCTCCGCAGCGATCACGCCAGCCGTTCCAGCGATTCCACCGTCCGCATCGACGTTTGCCATCGTTGGGTCGCAGATCCAGCAGAACGGGCGTCCCGTGACACTGGCAGGTGCGAATGCGCTGCACGTGTACGGCGGCACCAGCGATGCGATGCCGTACTGGCGGGTCACGATCGTGCGCGAGTTCATTCGCAACCTGAACGACCAGCCGGTCACCGGTGATGCCGTCTACTCCACGACGAGCCAGGCATTTTTTCACTCCCTGCGTACCGTCGTGCAGACCAACCGCCGCAACGGCCTGGTCACCATCCTCTGCCCGTTTGGCTGGGAGACGCTGGACATACTCGGGCTCAACCCCTCGGAGCAGCGCTTCTATCCAGAGTACAAGGCGCGCATGCGTGCGATCGCCGCCGAGTTCCGCAACGAGCCGGATGTGTGGCTGGAAGTGTGGAATGAACCCTACTGGTTTGACGGTGGTCGCGGCTATACGGACGACGTCTGGCTGCGCGACATGCAGGAGATGGTCGACAACATCCGCAGTACCGGCAACCAGAACATCGTGCTCGTACCCGGTGCCGAGAGCGGCCAGGCGGAAGGGGTGCTGCTGGCGAAGGGCGCGACGCTGCTGCAGGGGCGCCGCAACATCCTCTTCGACATTCATGCGTACGAGAAGTGGTTGCTCGGCACGTCACCGGCCAGCGTCGCAGCGCGTATCGAGGCGGTGCAGCGCGCCGGCCTGGCAATGGTTTTCGGTGAGATCTCGCCATTCAACGCCGGTGTGCCAATGGACGCACGTCGCGTGCTCGACGCGGCGGTGCAGGCGCGCGTGGGGGCGCTGGCGTGGGTGTGGAAGGACGACGCGTCCGACCGCGCCGCACTGCGGACCGCGTCAGGCGATCCCAATGATGCCGGCAACGCGGCCTGGGGCACGACCTTCCGCCGGTATCTGGCGCAGATCGCGGCGTTGCAGCGCTGAAGAATCGCGCGCCAGCTCAGCGCCGGGGTACCGCCCGTGCCCATTGTGCTGGCGCGCGATTCTTCAGCGCTGGAAACGCGCCGCCTCTCCATCCCCATCGATCCGGTCTGGTCATGTCGCGTGTCGTGCCACTACGCGCGTCGACCTGCGGCGGTCCGCTCGTCTGGTACATCTTCATCAGGGCGGTCGTTCCGATCAGTGCCAGCTTGAATCCATGCGGCGAGCATTGGAAGACCTGAAAGAAATCCGTCGTGCCTCGGTTGGCCGTCTTCATCGCGTCACCGGGCTTCAAGCCGGTTTGACCCTGCGCGATCAGGTTCTTCACCCAGTCTTCGGAGCAGAGGCCCGCACGATAGGGTGAGCCGATGGATGCGCTCACCCCGTATGCCGCGAGGATGCAATCTTCGGCTGGATTGAATCCGTAGAAATTGCGAGCTTGCGCATCCCATTTCAGGTCGGTCTTCGCGCGAACCTGGATGACCGCCATGATGTACCGACCCATCATCATCTCGGTCATGAGCGCGGGCATGAGGTCGTCCCACGCCTTCTGGTCTTCCGCTCGCGAGGGAGACTTCTCCGGAAACGACGCGCCCCCCGGCGCCCCGAGGCCTGCTGGGGACGAGATGAGGTATTCGACGATCGACACGTTGGCCTCTCGAGAAGAAAAAGGAGGAAGACGGCAAGGATTTGTACATAAGCTCGGTGTGGGGATATGCTTCCGCAAGATTATGAGAAGCAGGTGCTTGCCCGTTCTCGGCGGCGTGCCCGTCGCACGCGGCGTCTCAATCATGGCCGATCGTTCTGATCGCTCCAGCGATGCGGTGACCGCCCCGCGCAGAGCCGGCGGGCGCCGCTGCGGTCGACCGATGTCGCACGCATGTCGTCAGTCGTCCCCGGCGAGACTCCGCGCCGCCCGCGCCCTGTTCAAGGACTCTGACCCCATGAACCGGTTCAAGGACTCTGACCCCATGAACGGAGACCCCATGTACGTCTGCTGCCGCTACGGCTCGATCTGGCCTGGACCGTAGGGGAATCGCTCATCGACCGTCGCATCGGATAGCTCGACGAGAAACGCCGACAGGCGCTCCACGAGCAGCTCCATGCAGCGGCGTCCCTTGTCGGCCGTGGCCGCATGCGGATAGCCCGACCCGGTATTGGTCGTGAGCAGGTGCCACGGCCGCGTGATCGACACCCAGCCATTGTTCACCGCATCGAACAGCGTGCGACGCGTGGCACCGTCGTCGGCGGCGAGTGAGCCATCGGCGTTGTGCTGCACGAGGTGCGGGAAGAACGCCAGCGCAAACGACGTCTCCATCTCGCCGGCGTGATCCTCCTTGTGCTCGAAGATCGTGGAATACACGTCGTTCAGCACGCGGAACCAGTCGATGAGGAACACCGTGATCCCTTCGCCGGCCAATTCACGCAGCAGCGGCTTGAACTCGTTGCCGCCATGGCTGTTCAGCAGCACGATCTTGTGCACGCCCGAGTGGCGCAGCGAGTGCACCACGTCGCGCACGTAATGGTTCAGCGTCTCCTGATGCACGTTGATCGCCAGCGGCAACGCCCGCATGTTCGTCTCCACACCGAACGGCACCGTCGGCAGCAGCACCACCTTCGCGCCGCGTGCATGGGCCGCCTCGCAGATGCGCTCACCGACGATCGTGCCTTCGAACACGTCGGTGCCGTAAGGCAGATGCAGGTTGTGCGGTTCCGTGGCGCCGAGCGGCAGCACGGCCACGTGGATATCGGCGTGCTTGATCACGCCGTAGCTGAGGTCGGCCAGCACGTAGGGGCGCGGGGTCGTCATGATAGTGAGTGTATCATGGTGTCTGACCCCGTGGTGAGCGAACCATGCCGCGGGGCGGCGCCATGCCCGAGCCGACCGCCGCCACGCTCAGGCGCCGCGTCAGCTCGCAGACTCGATCACCCACGCCGACAGCTCCCACAGCCGCTCCGCGCGTTCGACGTTCGTGGCCTTCGTGGACAGCGGCTGGGAGAACGGCGGTCGCGTGGCGCTGTTGCGGTTGCCCCAGCTCCAATGCACGCCCGACGTCGCAAATGCCGCATCCTTCACCACCTGCGCCAGCCGGTCACCAGCCAGCTCCTGCGTGACGTAGCCCTTGGTGATGTTCTTCTGGAACCACGGGAAGATCGACTGAAATGCCGACGGTGTATCGCGGAACAGCGCCGTGTCGGCCACGCACCCCGGGTAGAGTGTGTTGAACACGATGCCCGTGCTGCCATGATACCGCCGGTGGAGCTCGCGGCTGATGATCATGTTGCACAGTTTGCTGTCCTTGTACGCCTTGCCAGGCTTGAACGGCTTGCCGTCGATCATGGCGACCGGAGCGCGAAACCCGGCGGCGAGCCCCGCCAGATCGCCAAGATCCGCCGGTGCAGGAATCGGCACCTTGCCGCCGAACTCCTCGGAGTTCGCGGTCACGGTCCCGAGGGTGATGAGTCGTGGCTTGGTCCCGCGCTGCAAATCCGGCAGCAGCAATGTCGAGAGCAGGAAGTGGCCGAAATGATTGGTCGCCACGCTGATCTCGAAGCCCTCCGGCGACCGGCGTGGCTCCGTCAGCCTCGGCAGATAGACGGCCGCGTTGTTCACCAGCGCGTCGAGGGGTCGCCCGAGTGCGCGGAACTCGGTGACGAACGTCCTCACGCTCATGAGCGAGCCAAGGTCGAGGTGCAGAACGGTGACGCCGGCACGGGGGATGCCGAGCGTCGCCACGGCGCGCTCCGCCTTGGCCAGATCGCGGCACGCCATGACGACATGCCAGCCTTGATCAACCAGCGACCTGGTGCCGTGCAGGCCAACACCCGAGGAGGCACCGGTGACGATGACGGTTCGTCTCTGCATCAGGGAAAGTGAGGTCAGCGCGAAAGCGCGGCGGGGTCCACCACCGTCACGCCGCGCGGCACCACGAAACTGAACGCGCCCGGCGGCAGTGTGGCGCTGCGCGCGATGCTCGTGAATCGCAGCGTTCGCACCAGCCCCGATGCTTCGGTCACTTCCAACTGCTTCAGCTCACCAGACGCCGATGTCACCCAGAGCGCGGCGCGGACGAAGCCCATGTCGCTCCTTGGCACCAGCACGAGCTTGCGCACCAGCGCACCCGCCACGGTGGCGGTGCCCTCGTCGGTCACCGCAAACTTCTTCGATGGCGACGTGAAGAATTGCCCCACCAGGTCCACACCACCCGGTGCATTGGCACCGACCGGCATCTTCAGCACCTGACCAGGTGTGGCACTGGGCACGTACACCCACAGCGTCTTGCCATCGCTGACGATGCGATCACCGGCCGGCTGCGTGAACGTCACGGCGAACACACCAGGCCCGCGCTGCAGATAGCTGCCGGCGCTCGCCGTCTCGCTGGACGTGATCGGGTTGGTCATCCGCTGCGTGAACTCGGCGCGCAGCCCGCGCGTGCCCGTGTAAAGTCGCGCGGTGCGCTCCAGCAGCGTCGCAGCGCCAGCCGACGGCGTCGCCACGGTGGCCGATCGTCGGGTCTGGCCGACGAGCACGGCAGGCAGCAACAGCAGCGCGGCAGTGCAGACTCGGAAGCGATTCATCGGGTCATCCGGAAGCGGGAAGGGCATCGCGAATCATCTGCAATGCCCAGAGAAGTACCCCGCTCAGGCAACAGCCGTTCCTGCGCCCATGATCGACCGACCGACCGCTTCGGCGATCGGCACGAGGCTGCGCACCATGTCGTCGAACTGCGGCGGATGCAGGCTCTGCGCGCCATCGCTCCACGCCTTGTCGGGCTGCTGATGCACCTCGACGATCACGCCGTCCGCACCAACCGCGACGGTCGCACGCGCCAGCGGCGGCACCGCATCACGGATCCCGACACCGTGGCTCGGATCGCCGATGATCGGCAGGTGGCTGAGGCGCTGAATCACCGGAATCGCCGACAGATCGTACAGGTTGCGCGTGGCCGAGTCGTAGCTGCGGATCCCGCGCTCGCAGAGAATCACCTTGCGGTTGCCTTCCGAGATGATGTACTCCGCTGCCAGCAGCCATTCGGTGATCGTGGCCGACATGCCCCGCTTGAGCAGGATCGGCACGTTCAGCGTGCCGAGGTGCTTGAGCAGCGAGAAGTTCATCATGTTGCGGGCGCCGAGCTGTATACAATCGGCGTACTTGGCCACCAAATCAGCCTGGCGTTCGTCCATGGCCTCGGTGATGATGGGCAGCCCCGTCTCGTTGCGCGCGAGCGCCAGCTGACGAAGGCCTTCCTCACCCAGCCCCTGGAACGCATAGGGCGACGTGCGCGGCTTGTAGGCGCCACCGCGCAACGCGACGGCGCCACCGGCCTTGACGAGGTGGGCGATGTGCAGAATTTCCTTTTCGCCTTCCACGCTGCACGGACCGGCCACCACCGGCACCTCGGTGCCGCCGAACACCACGCCATGGCCGATCGACACGAGCGTCTTCTCGGGCTGCCACTCACGCGAGACCTGCTTGTACGGCTTCGAGTCGTAGAGCACACTGGCCACGCCGGCCATGCCCTCGAAGTGCGACGTGTCGACCTGGCCGTCGTCTCCCGCCACACCGATGGCCGTGCGCAGCGCGCCCGGCATCGGCAGCGGCTTGAAGCCGATCGCCCGAATGGCCTCGCACACCGCCTCGATGTCATCGGGCGTGGCGTTCCGTTGCATCATCACCAGCATCGCGTCCGTCCTCAGCAGTCGAGCACGAGCCCGTCCGTGGCGATCACGGTCGGGCCGGCCCAGCGCGCGCCAAGCTCGGCGCGCAGATCGATCCCCTCGAGTGGGGGATACATATGCGTCACGACCAGCGTTCCCGGCGCCGCCGCCGCCGCCAGCGCGCCGGTTTCGGCGGGCGTCAGGTGGATCGGTACCGGCATCGAGTCGGGCAGGGAGCACTCCGCCAGCAGCAGGTGACACCCTGCCGCCCAGGCCCCCAGCGACGGGTCGTTGCCGGTATCCCCGGTGTAGACCAGCCGCCGACCGTCATGTTCGACGGAATATGCCACGCTTTCTTCCGTATGTGGAACGCTCCGGCTCGTCAGCCGGATTCCGTCGGGCAGTTCGAGCGGGGCCTCGAGGCCAGGTTCGACGATCTCCAGCGGAAAGCCGGGGGTCTGCAACCAGTCGCCCAGCGCCGCCGCCCAGCGCGTGATGAGATCCTGTGTGCCCGCCGGGCCGATGATCGTCAGCGGCGCCGTCCGGGGCTCCAGCCGGGCATGCCGGAACGCGAAGATCAGCACGGGCAGGTCGCTGATGTGGTCCAGGTGAAAGTGCGACAGCACGATGTGTGTCACCCCCCACCAGTCCATCCCATGCCGCGCCATCGTGTGCGCCGCGCCCGGCCCGCAATCCAGCAACAGCCGCTGCTGCCCAGCCTCCACCAGATACGCCGCACACCCGCGCGTGGCCGAGAGCGAAATCGTCCCCGACCCGATCACCGTCAACCGCATCCGCCCTCCCTCCCGAAGATCCTTCATGTCGCCGCACCGCACCGGTACGGCCAGAACTGCAACTGCTCGACGCAGAGGCGCGGAGGCAGCAGAGACCGCAGACGGTCGGCGCGCCACATCAGCGGTGTAGCACGTTCGGGGATTCGTTCCTGATGGGAACTGCAACTCCAGCCGCGGGCGCAGTTCCCATCAGTTCATCGTTGGAGTCGCACGCCCTGTCTCGATGAATCGCAGAGACCTGTCTGCGATCTCTGCTGCCTCTGCGCCTCTCTGCGTGACGCAGTTGCAGTTGCAGCAGACCAAGTCGCTACGCGACCGCCTCGACTGGCTCCGGCACCGACTCCGACGCCGCGCCTTCCGGCACGGTGAGCGTGTTGCCGGTGGCCTGCGTGTCCTCCACGCCACCGTTCACGGTTTCACCGTTGCGGTTGCGCAGGCGCACGCTCACCAGCGAGCTCACGCCCGGCTCCTGCATCGTCACGCCGTACACCGCATCAGCCGCTTCGGTCGTGGTGCGCGGGTTGTGCGTGATGACGATGAACTGCGTCCGCTCCTTGAACTCGTTCAGCATCTTCACGTAGCGACCCACGTTCTGGTCGTCGAGCGGGGCGTCGACTTCGTCGAGGAGGCAGAACGGACTCGGACGCGTGAGGAAGATGCCGAACAGCAGCGACAACGCCACGAGGGCCCGCTCACCGCTGGACAGCAGGTGGATGCGCTGCGTCTTCTTGCCGCGCGGGCTGGCGTGGATCTCGATGTCGCAGTCCAGTGGCTGGTCGGGATTCTCCAGCCGCAGGTCGCACTCGCCACCGCCGAACAACGTCTGGAAGATCGAGCGGAAGTTCTCGCGCACCTTCGCAAACGTGGCCAGGAACAGTTCGCGCGCCGTGGCATCGATCTCCTTGATCGCCTGCAACAGTGACAGCTTCGCCTCGGCGAGGTCGTTGCGCTGGGCCGCGAGGAAGTCGAGACGCTTCACCTCTTCCTCGTGCTCCTCCACCGCCAGCGGATTCACCGGGCCGAGCTGGTCGAGCTGCTGACGCAGCAGTTCGTTCTCGCTGCGCAGGGCGTCGGCCTCGAGATCCAGCGGCTCGAAGCCTTCCAGCAGCTCGGCGATCGGCTTGCGCCATTCGGTTTCCAGACGCTCGCGGATGTTCTGCCGTCGTGCCTCGAGCTGCGTGTGCCGCAGTTCCGTCTGGTGCAGTTCCTCGCCCAGGCGCACCGACTGCTGGCGCACCTGCTCCAGTGCCTCGTCGCCCGTCTGCAGTGCGTGATCGGCGGCGCGCAGTGATTCTTCGGCCTCGATCAGTCGCGTGTCGAGTTCCGACAATGCCAGTTGCCGCTCGTCGAGCTGCACGGTCAGCGTGGCGATCTGCCCGGCCAGCACCGAATCGGCGTTGGCGAGCTGCATCAACTCGGTGCGCAGTGTTTCCAGTCGCGCCGTTGCGGTGGCCTGCTCCTGCAGCAGCCGCGATGCACGATCCTGCGCCACCTGCACACGCGCCTGCGCCTGTGCCTGTGCCACCTGTGCGACCGTGCGGCCTTCACGCGCCTCCTCCAGCATCTCGTCGGCACCCGACAATCGCTGACGGCTGCTGGTGATGGCACTCTCGTACCCCGCCAGGCCGGCGCGCAGTTCTTCGGC
This sequence comes from Gemmatimonadaceae bacterium, assembly GCA_031411975.1. Taxonomy (GTDB): domain Bacteria; phylum Gemmatimonadota; class Gemmatimonadetes; order Gemmatimonadales; family Gemmatimonadaceae; genus JACMLX01. Next base: position 55,411 of record JANOCB010000114.1, on the reverse strand, counting down.
CCTGGCATCGTCGTCAGCGGCACGCGACTGCAGTGCGGCGCGACGCTCGCCCAGCTTCTCGGCGAGTCCCTGCGCGTCGTTCTGTTCGCGCTGGGCGCGTGCACTGCGCCGCCCGACTTCCGCCTTCATCTCCTCGGCGCGGCGCACTTCACCCATCGCCTGCGTGAGCAGGTCGGAAGCAGCCGTCACGGCCCCTTCGGCGGTCTGCAACGCCGCGACCGCCGTCTGCGCCTCGGCCTCGATCCGCGCGCGCTCGGCGTCGAGCTGTTCGAGCTCCTCGCGCAGCATCGCCAGTTCGGCGCGCCGCTGGATCGGGCCCTGCGCCGATTCACCGCCGGGCAGGTAGATCGCACCACGGCCATCCACGAATGCGGCGCCGCCATCGAGCTGCGTGACCTGTCCCAGCAGCGCTCGCACCCAGTTCGCTGCCGGTTCGGCCGCCGTCACGCGGCCGGCCAGCGCATCGTCGCTGCTCGACACATCGTGCACCGCATCGAGCGGCAGCAGCAGCACCGGGCCCGGCTTCGCCGTTGCGTGCCACGCCGCCACCGCACCGGCGGCGGCACGATCGCGGACGACCACCGCGTGCACCGTCGCGCCGAGGTACCGCTCCACGAGGATGGCGGCGTCGCTGTCGGCCGTCAGGAAGTCGGAGAGCGGCCCGAGTATGGCACCGTCACCGAACTGCGCACGCTGTCGCAGCACCGACGCGGCACCCGGCGCCAGGCCCACGCGATCGCGATCGAGTGCTTCGAGACCATGGATCCGGCCCTGCAGCGAGGTACGCCGGCGGTCGGTGTCACCCAGCCGTGTCCGTGCGTCGGCCTCGGTGGTGCGCGCCTGCTGCGCCGCTGCGCGCGCCGCTTCCATGGCACCCTGCGCACGCGACACGTCCACACGGGCCAGCTCCACCGCTTCTTCCGCGGCGGCACTGTCACGTTCCACCGATGCAAGCGCATCGGCCAACGTGGCCATCTCGTTCTCGAGCGTGGCCGTCCGCGTGAGCACTTCACCGAGCTCGCGCTCCGTGCCTTCACGATCGAGTTCCAGGCGACGCACCTGGTCACGGGCATCGCGCAACGTCTTCTCAGTGGTTTCCACCTGCTGCCGGGCCATCGACACGCTGCGCCGGGCTTCCTCCTCGGCGCCGGCACGCTCCGTCAGCAATTCCACCGCCGACGCCAGTTCGGCCTGCAGGCGCACACGCTCGGTTTCGGCATCTTCGCGCTCGGCGATCACGCGCTGACCGAGCGCCTCGCCATCCTGCAACTCGGCATCGGCGCGTTCGCGGCGCGACATCGCATTGCGCTGGCGCTCCTCGGCCACACGCAGCTCGCGCTCCACCTGATTGGCCTGCTCGCGCTGCGCTTGCGCCATGCGCGCCAGTTCGGCACGCATCGCTTCGGCCGCGGCACGGGCACGCTGTGCGGCTTCGCGATCACGCGCCGCCGTCTCGGCCTGTTCGGCCGCGGCCGGCACGGCGTCGCGCAGTGCTTCGAGTCGCGACTGCAACTGTGTCAGCTCGTCGGCCCACCCCTCCAGCTCACGTGCCGCCAGCGTCACATCCACCAGGAAGCGACGGCTGGTGAGTTCCACGCTCCGTTCCGCCTTCTTGCGCTGACGTGACAGCGAGCGCACCTGCGTCTGCACTTCCTCGATCAGGTCATCGAGGCGCGACAGGTCCACCGTGGTCTCCTCGAGGCGACGCTCGGTGCTGCGGCGCCGGTCGCGATAGAGCCCCACGCCAGCCGCTTCCTCGAACAGCTCGCGACGGTCGTCGGGACGATCGCTGAGCAGGGCGTCGATCATCTTCGATTCGATCACGACCCCGCTGTCGGCCCCCAGGCCCGTGCCGCGGACCAGATCGTGGATGTCACGCAGGCGGCAGGGCACACGATTGAGGAAATAGTCGCTGTCGCCGGAGCGTGACAGGCGGCGCGTGATCACCACTTCCTTGAACGCCACCGGCAGCACGCCGCTTTCGTTGTCGAAATGCAGCGACACTTCGGCCACGTTCACCGCGCGCCGGGCCGACGAACCCTGGAAGATCACTTCCTCCATCTTCGCGCCGCGCATCATGCGGGCGCGCTGTTCGCCCAGTACCCAGCGCACGGCGTCCGACACGTTCGACTTGCCGCAGCCATTGGGGCCGACGATCATCGTCGCCCCCGGCTCGAACAGCATCTCTGTATGATCTGCGAACGACTTGAAGCCGTGCAGGGTGAGCTTGGTCAGGCGCACGCTAGAAACTTCTCCCAGTCCGGTAGTGGAGCGCGACGGTCACGCCCTGGAGCTGCATCTCGTTCATCAGCGGAGCTGCCTGTTCCGGCGTCTCGAACGCGCCGACGTAGATGGTCACGGTGTTGTCGGCCTGCAGCAGTGCATAGGCCGGAATCTGCTTGAGCCCATACGCATCCACGCGACTCTGCGCCGACGGTCGCGGCACGCCGCCATCGAGCCGCAATGCGAACGGCGTCACCTTCACGCTGCCCGCACCGGCACTCAGCCGGCGATTGCCGCGCAGTGCGCGCAGCAGCGAGTCGGCCTGTCGTTCGGTCCGGAAGGCGCCGGCCTGCACCTGGAAGAACCGGCCACGTTCACCGCGGATGCGCACCATCGTCACCGTGCCGGCGGGCAGCTTGAGTCCCAGCTCGGCCCAGCGCGCGAGCGCCTGCACTTCATCGTTCGTCGCCACCAGCACCACACCGTACGGCACCGCCATCGCGGAATCCTGCACGTTGCCGATGCGCACGGGTGCGCCTGCATTCGCCTCAGCGGTCTTACCCGGTGCGGCCGTGTCGTCGGACGTCTGTGCACCAGCGGCCGCGCGAGCGCCGCTGGTGCCAGCCGGAGCGGTGGGCTCGGACGGCATGCCGGGCCGGCCGAGCGCAAACCAGATCCCGATCACGGCGGCGATGCCAACGAGGACCAGCGGGAGCTTCGGAATGCCCGCCGATGCAAACGGATTGGGCCGACGCTTCGGCGGAATCTCCGGCTGCGGCAGCACCATCGGCGTCGTGCGGCGCGGGGTCGTGCGATCGGCCGCCGACAGCACCAGCTCGGAGACGGCGTCCGTCGCGAGCGGCGTGGCTGACAGCGGCGCCTCCACATGCGCCAGCACCGAATTGCGCGGCACGGCCAGCACCGATGCCGCATCGCCCACGACGATCACACCGTCCAGCATACCCGCGAGCGCGTGCACACCCTCGGCGTCACTCGGCGCCACCAGGATCAGCAGGGCACCGACCTCGCGGAATCCCGCCGCCAGCCGGCTCCACCGCTCATTCGAGATGATGTCCGCCGTGACGGTCGGTTCGGTGCCGCTTGGCATCACGAAGAGCATGCCCGCGTCGTCCACCTGACGCGCGATCTTGTTCAGTGATACGCCGTAGAGGAAACTGTCCACGATGCCGTGCGGGTCGTCACCGGTGGCAAGCCGCTGGAGCGGCTCCACGTCACCGACCAGATCACCGATGGCGACGCGCCGTGTACGTGACTGAACCCGACCGAGGCCGATCGCCACCCTGGCAGCAGCCACCGGATCACGTCCCGTCACCAGGATCGCATGCGAGGCATCGACGGCGGCTGACGCTTCAGCGCCCAGCGATTCCCAGTCCACGCCAAGCGTGAGTCCACCAGCCATCAGTTCGTTCCCCCTTCAAAGACCCAGTAGTCGCGGGCGGAGGCCCGTCCGGCTGCTTCGGCATCCGCGCGCGACCGGAAAGGACCAAGAATAACCCGATAGAGCGCAATGCCGTTCGACGACGTCACCACCACGTGCGCCTTCTCGCCGTTGGCCTTGATCGACGACGCCAGCTGGCGTGCCGGCTGTTCCGCCTTGAGCGCCGCGAACTGCACCACGAAGGTCCCCCGGTCGCCCAGTGTGGCCGGGGCAGCGGGCGGCGTCGCGGCCTGTGGCGGGCGGACGCGCGCCGATGACGGCGTGTCGGACCGGGCACCGGTACGCCGCAGGCTGTCGCCGCTCCGTCCGCTCCGACGCGTCGAGTCGGCGCGGGACAGGCGACGCTGACTGCTGTCACCGACCGCGCCCCCCACAACGCTGTCCACTGGTGGGCCTGAACGGGCGGTATCGACTGCGGCCCCCGCAGCCGGCGGCGTATCGGCGGCACGCCGCGTCGTCGTGTCCACCCGTGCGGCGGTGGCCCGGATCGGGCCATCGCCGCTTCGGCGCCGGAATCCGTTCCACTGCACCACGGTCCAGATGTCCCGTGCCCCCAGCGCTACCACCGACACCGCCTGGAATCGGTCGGCCGACAACACCAGCACATCATCGCCGCGCAGGGTTGCCAGACGCCCGTCGGGCAGCACCAGGGGCAGATCGGCGCGCCATGGCGAGACGATGCGGCCCAGCACGGCATTCGTCGCCACGCCGATGACGAGCACGGAGTCGGCGGCGCCGCCGGTGCGCACGAGCACGTAGCGGCCGAGCGGGTCCATGCGGAGGTCGCGCGCGTCGGCGGGGACGTCGATCTTCGCGATGATTTCGTCGGTGTACTTCGCGATCACCTGCACCCGCGCCTCGCCACCGTCCTGTCCCAGCACGTAGACCCGGTCACCGCTCGGGGACGAGGTCGTGGCAATGATCGAGTCGCCCAGTGCGATGTTCCCGAGCTTCTGGAGGTCGCGCGCGCGCACACTCACCAGTCCACGCGGGCCGTCGCTCAGGTAATACCGGTCGCCACCGGCCGCCGAAATCAGTCGCGCCGGACCCGGCAGCACGGCGCTGTCCACCGGCAACGAGGACGGTGGCCGGAAGCGGGTCAGGACCGTCTCCGGTGGGCGCTGCCCGATCAGCAGGACGCCGCCGTCGCGCAGTGGCTGCAACTGGCTCTGCCGCGCCGCGGTACTCGCCTTCCACGGCGTGCTCTCCGTGGTGGTGAGGCGGAGCAGGGCGCCGTCACTGGTGCCGTAGACCGTCGTCCCGTCGAGACTCACCGCGTCGTCGAGCGATGTGGGATAGGCCCGCTCGAGCAGTCCGCTGCCCAGCGTGAGGCGCCACGCCACCCCTGCGCTGTCGCGGAAGGCGAGCACGCCGGCGTCGATGCTGAAGGCCAGCGGTTGCACCTGCGACGGCAGTGCCGCTCGGGTCGTCCAGATCAGCGTATCGAGCGCCGGATAGCGATACGCCCTGGCCTGCCCGCCACTGGCCGGCGTCCGCAGCACGATGGCATCGGGACCGAGCGACGCGCGGCTGGCCGCCGGCGCCCCGCGGTCATCGGCGGAGCTGCAGGCAGCGAGCGCCAGGGCGAGGGCGGGCAGGGTGGTGCGCACGCTGTAACCTAGCCGTGACGCGGCAGGGGGAAAACGCCTTGCAAAGCGACGGGCGCCCACTCCCGCAGGCGCCCGTCGGATCAGCCGGAGCCCGGCTGTGGTGGCAACTGGCGCGTCAGTACGACGTGCCCAGCGACCACTGCCAGAAGCCCTTCCGCTCCGGGCGATCGAGCGGAATGGCGTAGTCCCACCGCAGCAGCGCGAAGTTGAACAGGTTCAGGCGAATCGAATAGCCATAGCTGCGCAGCAACGCGCGCTGATTCGCCGAATTGAAGGTGGCCGGCCGCGAGAGGGAGACCGACTGGCCGGCGCTCCACGCCATGCCGGCGTCGTAGAACACGGCCCCGTCCACCGGCGGCAACTGCACCGGCAACACGCCCAGCTCGAATCGCCGGATCAGTGGGAAGCGCACTTCCGTGGAGGCGACGAATGCACGGGACCCGAGCAGTTCCGTATTGCTGCACCCCGCCGACGCGCCGATCGACGGCTGGCAGCCGAAGTTGAGCGCATTCACCCGGTCGTAGCCACGCAACCACATCAGGCCGTTCGGGTTGCCGATGTAGTTCGGGAAGAACGTTTCGTCCCGGCCGACCCGGGCCATGCTGGTGAAGCGCGACGCGATCGTGAGGAAGTTGAAGAGGAGCGCATCGTAGCGGCGGTAGTCGGCCGTGACCTGGTGCCACAACCGGCTGCCGAAGGTGGGCTCGTAGGCGAAGCGCATCCGCCGGCCCATGATCGGAGCGGTGTAGCCGTTGAGCGTGTTGTCCGACACGAACGCCGCTTTCGGTTGCAGGAACCAGAGCGAGCCGAGGTTCTCGTCGCCGACCACCTGAAACTGGGTGCTCTCGCCAAAGCTGTTGAACTGTCGTGCGACGATCAGGTTCGAACGGCCGATGTTCTGCAGGCCCAGTCCGAGCTCGAAGCGCTTGAACCGGTTCTTGGGCAGCAGCGACGTGATGCCGATGTCGCGCAGCACGAATCGCGCGAGACTCTGATTCTCCTGGAAGATCCCGGGAGAGACCTGGTTGATCTCCTGCCCGTTGAAGAAGAAGATCGGAAACTGCGACACCGCAGCGTTGTACTGCATCTTGCCGGCGAGGCTGGTGTAGCCCGCGTACACGACGGCGTCCTGCACGCGACCGTTGACCTGCGCGGTGAACGCGAGTCGGTTGTTGCCGAGCAGGTCGCTCATCACGATCGTCGTGCCGCCGAACAGGCCGCGTCCGAAGTTGTCCTGCGCATAGCCGATGCTGGGCCGTGCCACGTAGTCGGCCTCGTAACTCACCCGGTACGGCCCATCGCGGAACCGCGTGGGATCGGGGAGGGCGAGGTCGGCGGAGTCGAGCAGTTCATCCACGCTGGCGACGGCCGAATCGCGCTCCAGCCGGGTGGGCAGGGAGTCGGACTTGCGCACCCCTTCGATACCGCGGTACACCGAGCGGGACGGGAACCGCGGCGCGCGTACCACAAGTTCAGGCAGGATGGTGCCCGGCAACACGACGTCGTCACCAGGGGCCTTCGTTTTCCGCGATGGCGTACCGTCTGCACCTGACCCCGGTAATCGCGGGTCGGTAGGGCGTGCGCCCGGCGTCGGCACCGCGGCCACGGTGGCCGGCACGTTCGGCGCACTCGGCGTGAGGGTGATGCCGTTGTTGGTCGAGGCGATCAGCCCCTGCGGTGCCTTCACCGGCGCGCGATACGGTTCCTTCTTCAGGGCGCGCGGGTTGTCCACCGTCCAGACGGTGTACTCACCCAGGCGCTCGAAGTGCACGAAGGCCATGCGGTCGGCCTTGCGTGCCCAGGTCAGTGCCGGGCTGAGCTCCGTGATGCCCGAGACACCACCCACCACGTTGGTGAGCTGGTAGTGCTCGCGGTTGTTCATGTCGTACAGGAAGACGTTGGGCACACCGTTGCGATCGGTGATGTACGCGATGCTCTTCCCGTCGGGCGCCCACTGCGGGTTGATGCTCAGCCCCGGCTGGTTGGGCAGCACCGTGATCGCACCGGTGGCCAGATCGTACAGCGAGATCTTCCACCGGCTGAAGCGCAGCAGATCGAAGTCGGTCTCCGCACCGCGGTCGCTCGCGAACGCGATCGTCTGCCCGTCGGGCGACACGCTCGGCATGAAGTCGCCGTGCATGTCGTTGGTGAGTGTCCGGTATCCGGTGCCATCCACCGCCACGATCGCGAGGTCGGTCACGCCGCCCTTGTTGGCGCTGAACACGAGGTGACGCCCATCGGGCGTGAACACGGGGCTCAGCACACCGTTCACCGGGAGATCGATGCGTCGTGTGCTCCCGCCGCGAATCCTCGTGATGTAAAGCACGTCCTTGCCATTGCGCTGCCCCACGTACGCCACGTCACGCCCGTCTGGCGAGAACGAACTCTGGCTGTACAACAGCCGGAGTTCCTCGGCATTCGGATTGGTGGTGCTCTTCACCAGCCGCCGGATGCGCTTGCCCGTGCGTGCATTCGCCAGCCAGAGATCGATGAAGACCTCGCCGCGCAGGAAGTTGCCGTTGGACAGGAAGACGATGTTGTTGCCGTCGTCGGAAAGCGACGGGGCGAGGAAGATGTTGCCACCGCTCTTCTTCTGGCTCAGCAGGCCCTCGGCGAAGCGTCGCGGCCGGTCGAGATTCACGATCGTCGGCAGGTACTGCTTCTGCAGCGCATCCTTCCAGTCATCGCTCAGTTCCTCGAGCGACAGGCCGAGTTCGCGGCGAAACGCCCGCTCGATGCCGACGTTCGGTACCGCCTCGAGGATCTGCCCGATGACCTGGTCGCCCCAGCGCTCGCCGATGTAGCGCATCAGCGACTCGCCGAAGCGATACGGGAAGAAGCGATCCGGATAGATCGTCATCTGCTCGATCGACGGGATGTCGCCGTTCATGGCCGCATCGCGCAGCCACATGTCGGTGAACTTGTGGTCGGTGCCGAGCGACAGGTATTCGGCCATGCCCTCCATGAACCAGAGCGGCGGGTTCACCGCCTGCAGGGCCTGCAGGTTGGCGCCGGCGCGGCCCCGCGAGAACACGTCGTACTGCATCTGGTGCACCATCTCGTGCGTGAGCACATGCTCGAACGAGCGGAAGTCACCGGTGAGCGGCAACACGTTGCGCTGGCGCTGGGCATCGGTCACACCGCCGGTGCCTTCACCCAGGTCGCCGAACATGTTGTTCTGCGCGAAGTCGGTGCGGCTGGCGAAGATCACGATCGGCTTGCGCTCGCGAAACTCGTGGCCGAGCACACGCGAGAGCCGCGCGTACGACCGTTCGGCCATGCGCGCGGCATCTTCCACCGCCGCCTTCTCTTCCTTGTAGTAGTGCACACGGAAGTGCTCAGTCTCGAGCACCCGCCATTGAAAGCGGTTGTACTGCGGCTGGTTCTTCCCGAAATAGCCCTGCGCGCCCGCCGTCGACACGAAGGCCAGAGTCGTGGTGATGGCCACCACCAGCATACGCCGCATACGCATTACCAGTCCTCCCGGACCATGTGCGACCAATTGCCCCAATCGTGCCTCACTCGAACGCGACGCGCTCCGCATCACTCCACAACCGCTCGAGCTGATAGAAGTTCCGCAGCGTCGGATGGAAGACGTGAATGACCACATCGGTGTAGTCCAGCAGCGCCCATCGCCCCTGTTCCACTCCCTCGGCGTGCGTCACGCGCTCCCCGCCATCGCGCAGGGTCCGCATGACGTGATCCGCCATGCTTCGTACGTGCGTATCCGAGGTTCCGGATGCAATCACGAAAAAATCCGTCATGTCGGTCAGGCCAGCCAGCGACAGCACCTGGATGTCCGTGCCCTTGAATTCACTCATCAGCTGCGCCGCGCGCTTTGCCAGGGCTTCCGCTTCGGCTTTCGTCGCGCGGGTCGTGCTCTTCAATGCAGTCATCGATATATGGAACGGCGGAATGCTCCGCCTCATGGCTCAGGAGCCCGGCCCGTGTGTCATGCCGGGAGCGACCACCCGTAGGTTAACCCGTCGCCCCCCGGAACCACACATCCGGCCTGCGAACCCATCTGCCTGTACAACCCCGGAACGATGGCTTCGGTCACCGCCGCGGCTCCGGACAGTGGGACACGCGAACCGGGGCGCCCCCCCCATGCAGGGAGACGCCCCGGTACAGCCAGCCGTCGCTCCGGGCACCCGCCACAGGGGCGGGGAAACCCGGGTGCAGCTCAGCCCTTGATCACCCAGACCTTCACTTCCGGCTTCACGTCGGCGTGCAGCTTGATGGCGACCTTGTAGACACCCAGCGCCTTGATCGGCTCATGGAGGTCGATCTGTCGCTTCTCGACGTGCAGGCCCTGCGCCTTGAGCTGTTCGGCGATGTCACCGGAGGTGACGGAGCCGAACAGCTTGCCTTCTTCGCCCACTCGGGCGGCGAAGGTGATGGAGAGGTCGGCGTACTTCTTGGCCTCCTCTTCGGCGGCTGCAACACGCGCCTGTTCGGCGGCGATGAGCTTGGCCTTTTCCATCGTAATGCGCTTCTTGTTGCCGTCGGTGGCCGGGAGGGCCATGCCGCGCGGCAGCAGGAAGTTGCGGGCATACCCACTCGAGACCTTCACGAGGTCGCCCGCGTGTCCGAGGCTGTCCACAGCCTGTCGAAGAATCACTTCCATCGTTTCACCCTCCTCAGATCAGGAAACCGCTGGCCGGATCCGGCGTCGCCAGTCGGCCCAAGTATCACCCAGTCCCACCAAACCGAGCGCGATCGCCGCGCCATCGCGCAGCAGCAGCAACAGCGCCACTCCAACCAGCAGCCCGAGCAGGGAACGCCCCGGGCGAAGAAAAAACGCCAGCACACCGGCACCCCGCAGGGCATACAACGTCCCGAAGAACACCAGCAGGTTCACGCCCAGCGGTCGCAGACTCTCCAGCGCGGGCAGCAGCGCGACCACCAGCCCCACGATCACCGACCAGATCCAGTGGTCGTTGAACCGGAACTCACGCAAGCGACCCAGCGGCTTACCCAGTCGCGTGCGACTGAAGCGATGAAACAGGGCCCACGCCAGCGCCATCGCCGCCAGCGTCTGCAACGCCAGCATCGATGGCAACACGCCACGCGCCAATCGCGGCAGTGACGCCACCTGCGCCTCGAACCGGTCCAGCATTTCCAGCGTGGCGGTGTCGGCCTGTTGCGTGGGATTCGATCGCAGCATCTGTGATCGCGCCACACGCCAGTTGTTGAGGTCCGCGTTGCCGCGCACCTCCAGCACCGCATCCATCGTGCGGAAGAGTCCGGCCGTGCCCGAGGGTGTCACCACCACCAGGCCAATCGCCAGCAGCAGCGCCCCGAGGGTCGCCACCACACCCTTGCCCAGAAACCAGCGCGACCGGGACGCCACCAGCGACAGCCCGAAACAGGCCGCCGCCAGCACTGACCACCCCGCCGTCAGGATCTCGCTGCTGACCCCTGTCCGAACGATCGAGAACACTGCCCAGATCGTCGTGGCCAGCGAGCCGAGCGCCATCGAGAGGCTGCCGCCCCGCCACCACCCCACCAGCGCGCAGGTCGCCAGCATGGGCAACAGGAGCGTGAACCCCCGGTGCACCGGCACCAGCGTCTGCGACACCGGCAGGTCAGGGGCGATCATGAAGGCGAACAGCGCCAGCCCGATCCACCACCAGCCCCGACGCGGCACCGGCGTGGTCGGAGCCGTCATTGCCCGATCAGGCCTTGCTCGACCGGGTGTACGGCAGCAGCGCCAGATAGCGCGCCTTCTTGATCGCCAGCGCCAGCTGACGCTGGTGACGGGCATCCACCCCACTCAACCGGCTCGGCAGGATCTTGCCGTTCTCGGTGATGAAGCGGCTCAGGAAACGCTCGTCCTTGTAGTCCACGAACCGGATGCCAGCCTCGTTCACCGGGCTGGGCTTCTTGTTGCGGCGGGCCATGGTCTAATCCTCGTCGTCGTCGTCGTCGCCGGCTTCTTCTGCGCGGCGCTTGGCTTCCAGCTGCTCTTCGGTGAGCGGCGGGGCTCCCAGCTCGTGCTCATGCAACGAGATGAGGTAACGCATGACGCCGTCGTCGAGCTTCAGCGAGCGCTCGAACTCCGGCAGCTTGGTCGTCTCGGTGGAGAAACGCGCCACGACGTAATAGCCGGTGTCGCGCTTGTTGATCTGGTAGGCCAGCTGACGGCGGCCCCAGTTGTCGATCGTGGCCTCTTCGGCCAGCGACAGCAGGCCATGATGCTTGGCCAGCTTTTCGGCGATCACGCCATCTTCGAGCGCACTGTCGAAGATGTAGACGGCCTCGTACGGACGCATGATAGCGGTCACGAGTGGCAATCCTCCCTGTGGTCAAAACCGCCCCCCGCGGGTTGCCGACGCAGGAGGAGGGGAATGAAGGGCGCCCCGGTACAGGGCGCCCGTTGTCCCGCGCAGGCAACGCCAGACGCGGGTTAGCCTTGAAAGGTACGCGATCCGGAGCCGGGAAGGAACTCCCAGTGGTCAGCCGATGGTGAGGGCCACCTTGCCGATGGTCCCGTTCCCTTCCACGAGCGCATGGGCCTCGCCGATCCGGTCCAGCGGAAAGGTGGCGTCGATCCGCGGTAGGAGCCGACCTTCGGCCAGCAACGGCAGCACCGCACGCGCGAAGGCGTCGGTGACGGCGATGCGCTCGTCGAGCCCCCGGCTCCGCAGCACGGTGCCCCGGATCGTGAGCCGCTTGCCCAGGATCATCCGCAGGTCCACGGTCGCCTTCGCACCGGCCAGCGCGCCGATCAGCATCAGGCGGCCCTTCGGCGCCATGGCGGCGAGGCTGCCGGCGGTATAGTCCCCACCCACCAGATCGACCACCACGTGCACCCCCGCGCCCTGGGTCCATCCGGCCACGGCGTCGGCGATCCAGGCACCCTCGCCGGGCTGCGTGCCGGCCACCATGCCGGCGCTGAGTGCCGCCTCCAGCTTCGGCGCGCCTCGCGCCGTGCCGTACGCCGACGCACCCAGCGCCGTCGCGAGTTGCACCGCCGCCAGCCCGACACCGCTGCCGACCGCATGGACCAGCACCCGTTCACCCGCCTGAAGGCCGGCCTGCAGCACCATCGCGTCGTAGGCGGTGATGTACGCCTCGGGGGAGGCGCCCGCGACGTCCCACGACACACCGTCCGGCACGCGCGCGACTGTCTGCGCGTGCGTCACGAGGTACTCCGCATGGGCGCCGCCCCCGACCAGCCCGCAGACGCGATCCCCCGCGGCCCACCCCTCGACCGCCGCGCCCCACGCCACCACTTCGCCGGCGAACTCCAGACCGGGGATGTCGGCCGGCACCCCCGGCGGGGCGGGGTAGCGCCCGATGCGCTGCAGCAGGTCGGCGCGGTTGATCGCGGACGACCGGACGCGAATCAGCAACTCATCCGGGCCCGGCGCCGGCATCGGTCGCGACTGGATGGCAAAGACGTCGGGACCGCCGGGAGCGGTGATGACGGCGGCGCGCATGAGGGTGGGCAGCGACATGCGCACAGTCTCGCAGGTCCGGGCGCGCCGCACCACCCTCCGGTTCACCGGCGCACGCGCCGCGTCCGCCGGTTGGCTGCTTCTGCGCGCGACGCGCGGATGCGAATGTCCGGGCATGCGATCCTGCCTGATGCCTGCACTCTTCGTTCTCAGCGTGCTGCTGACCCCCGCGCGCCTGTCAGCGCAACCCTCGCCGGCAGTGCCCGTCGTCGAACTGCGCAACGGATACTGGTTCACCGGCGTCTCGTTCGAACGCGGCTCGCGGTGGATGCGGGGCGATCGATTCGTGACGCGACCGCGCACCGCCGCCGACAGCATCGTCGCCCTCGACGGCCTGTACATGGTGCCGCCGTACGCCGACGCGCACACGCACAGCCCTGATGGCACGCGGGATTTCGACAGCGTGCGCGACATGTACCTGCGCGAGGGCGTCTTCTACGTGCAGGTGCTCGCGAACCACCGCAGTGGACGCCGCGCGCTGGGCGCGCAGGTGAACGCCCCTGGCACGCTCGATGCGATGTTTGCCGATGGTGCCGTCACCAGCACCGGTGGCCACCCGCATGTGCTGTACGAGTTGCTGGCGCTGTTCCGCACCACCAGCGGTACTCCCGTGCAGCGCCAACAGGCGGCCAGGAGCATCACGCGGGACGGCGACGTCTATCACCGCCTCGACAGCCTGCAACAACTTGGTGCCCTGATGCAGCGGCTCCGGCGCGACACCGTGCCGCTGATGAAGGTAATCCTGGTCGACGCCGACACCTCCGTTGCGGAGGCGATGGCCACGGCGCGCGACACGCTGCGCGTCGGCAATCGCGGACTCGATCCACGCCTGCTGGCGCCACTCGTGGACTCCGCGCACGCGCTGGGTCGGCGCGTCTGGGTGCATGTCGAGACGGCGCGCGACTTCGAGCTCGCGCTCGATGCCGGGGTGGACGGTTTCGCACACGTGCCGGGCTACGGTGCGGCGTGGATGCCGGATTCTCTCCTCCCACGATATCGCCTGAACGATGCCGCCATTGCGCGAGCCGGGCGACGGCGCGTGCCGGTGATCACCACGCTGGGGTTGTCGTACGACACGACGTCACGAGATCCAGCCGCCCTTCGACGCACGAACGCGACGGCGGTGGACAACATTCGCCGACTCGCGCGCGCTGGTGCGCTCGTCCTGACCGGCAGCGACACGTATTCCAGTGCAGACGCCATCTGGAATGACGTGCAGGCAGTGGGGCGTGCGCTGTCGCTGACGCCGACGCAAGTGCTGCAGATGCGTGCCGTGGACACCCCACGCGCCATACTCCCGGGCCGCCGCGTGGGCGCGTTCACGCCGGGCTACGAGGCGAGTGCGCTCGCCCTGCGCTGTGATCCGACGCGCGTGCTCGCGTGTCAGCGGCAGGTGGTACGCGCCATCAAGCAGGGCCAGTGGGTGTCACGGGCGTCGCGCGACAGCACGCAGCGCCGCTGAGCCAGCGCGGCTGCAGACGACACGGGAACCGTCGGGGAATTCCGCTGCCAGCCGCCGCCCGTCGATCGCCACCACACGCGACACCCACGCGAGGTTGACGACGTGGCTGCGGTGGACGCGGATGAAGAACGCGGGGTCCAGCCGCTCGCTCAATGCGCCGAGCGTGCTGCCGTACAGCACGCGGCGGTCGGCCGTGATCACGCGTACGAAATCATCGCAGCCTTCGAGTCGCCACACATCCGGAATGGCGACCGGGTGCAGGCGGGCGCCAATCCGCAGGACGAGCACCTTCACGTGCTGCGGTGAACCCGACGGTGCGGCGACAGGTGGCGTCATCGCCGCCCGCATCCGGCGCACGCGAGCGAGCGCTGCACGCACCCGGTCCTGCCCGAACGGCTTCAGCAGGTAGTCCACGGCATCGAGCGCGAACGCGGTGACGGCATGCTCCGCGTGCGCGGTGGTGAACACGATGGCGGTTCCCGGCGCCGCGTCCGCCACCGCGTCGAGTCCGGAGCCACCGGGCATCGTGATGTCGAGGAACAGCACGTCCGCACGTTCGGTGCGCAGGATCTGCTGCAGGGCCGGAAGGTCCGCGGCCTCGGCAAGAATCTCCACCGCGCCGTCGGCGAGCACGAACCGACGCAGCGCCTGGCGCGCGAGCGGTTCGTCGTCGGCGATGATCACACGCAGCGGCGTCGACACGTCACGCCACGGTGATGGCGGGAACCCTCGCATGCACGACCCATCCTGCCGCATCGCCGCGCGGTTCCGCCACGAACTGGGCCGTTGCGCCGAAACTTGCAGTCAGCCGGCGGTGCACCAGCGACAGGCCGACGCCGCTGCCCCGCGTCGATGCGGCCGCACCGAGGCCATCGTCCTCCACCCGCAGTGCCAGATGCACACCGTCGCGCGTGGCACTGATGAGGATGTGGCCTGGCCCTGGCCTCGGCGCGATTCCATGCCGGATCGCGTTCTCGATCAGCGGTTGCAGCGTGAGGGCGGGGAGGCGCACGTCATGCAGGTCGTCGCTGCAGCGGAACGTGCAGTGCAGCCGCTCGCCGAGCCGGAGCGACTCCAGGGCCACGTAGTCCTGCGCCATCCGCCATTCCGCCTGCAGCGTCGCCATGCCGGTGCCATCGTGTCGCCCATCGGTCACGTAACGGACGACGCGCGCGAAGCGGTCGAGCGCGTCATCAGCACGCTGATCGCCGCTGCGCACGAGTTCCAGCAGCGAGTGCAGCGTGTTGAAGAGCAGGTGAGGGTCGAGTTGCGCACGCAACGCGTGCACCTCCGACTGCCGCAGCAGCGTGGCGGCGTGCTCGGCCGCGCGGATCGCCTGCACGGCATAACACGACGACGCAATGGCGAAATACAGCACCAGCGCCGTCATCATCAGCCAGTGCAGCGCGGGTCCGCTGAGCAGCTGGAGCGCAAAAATGCGTCCGGAGAGCCACCCTGCAATACCGAGGGCCAGCCCGATCGCCACGTACCACAACAGCGCAAAGCCGGCCGTGGCAAGGACGTGCACCGGACCGAACCACCAGCGTGTCGCGAGTCTCCATGGCATCACCCGGCAGAGCAGCCACACGGGCACCGCGGCGATCACTGCCGCCACCGTGTTGGCGACGGCGTCTCGGAGCACGGACAGGCTGAGCGCGCCGCCATCCGCGACGAAGACCACTACGTAGCACGCCGCCATAAGGATCATGGCCGCGACGGCCAGGCGCGGTGCCGTCCACGGGGAACCGGGTGTCGCGTCGGCAGTAGGCATGGGCGAAGTCTACGCCGCGGGAGCTGCACGCGTCATCCACATCGGTGAGTGCGCCAGCGGCACCGGTGAGCGCGCCATCCGTTCAGCGCATCAACGTCCGCACCGAATCCAGCGAACCGTCGGTGACCGCCGGCCGCAGTCGCAGCAGATGCGCCAGCAGCGGATAGACGTGCACGTTCGTGAATGGCGGCACCGTCACACCCCGCCGGAACGACGGCCCCGCCGCCACGAACAGCGCACCCATCGAGGGTAGTGCGTTGTCGTACCCATGCGCCCCGGTCGTCTTGCCTGGTACCATCTTCGCCAGCTCGGCGCGCGTCCCGATCGACCACCCTTCGTCGGCGATCGCCACGATCGGTGTCACCCGTGCACCGCGGTTGTAATGCAGGTGTTCGGGCAACTCGCCCTTCCGATACACCTGCAGGTGCGGGTTGGCCCCCTGCAACGCGCGATACACGTACGCCTCGCGCCCGGGCTTCGGAATGATCGTCGCCACCGGACTCCAGTCGCCGATGTCGAGACTGTCCATCGACACATGATCATCCAGCGCGATCACACGGTCGGCATTCACCGCGACCATCCCATGATCCGCGACCACGATCACGTCGACCTGCTCCGACGCACCCTGCCGCGCGATACCGTCCACGATCGCCCCGACTGCACTGTCGACCTGCGCGATGGCGTTGTACACCTCGGGCGAGTCGGGGCCGAAGTTGTGCCCCTCGGTGTCCACGTCGGCAAAGTAGACGGCGATGAATCCCGGACGACTGCTGTCGGGCATCGCCAGCCACTCGAGCACGCGGGTCACCCGCGCGTCACGCGGCGTCGCGGGATCGAAGGCGTAGTACCAGTGCGGAAACACACCACCGATCTTCGCCTCCGACCCCGGCCAGAAATAGGCAGCGGTCCGCACGCCCTGCCGTTCCGCCGTCACCCAGATCGGCTCTCCGGCAAACCAGCGGGCATCACGCACCGCCGGATCACGGCCGGTGCGGAATCGACCCAGCGTGGCATCGAGCATCACGTTGGCGGCGATGCCGTGGTTCTCGGGATACAAGCCCGTGACCAGCGTGTAGTGGTTGGGGAACGTCTTCGACGGAAACGACGGCACCATCCGCTCGGCGCGCACGCCGCGCGCGGCCATCGCCCGAAGCCGCGCCGCCTGCGGTCGCTCCAGATAGTCCCACCGGAATCCGTCGAGCGAGATCAGCACGACGCGAGGCGCAGCGGCAGCGGCGGGTCGCATCGTGCCGGTGCTGGCCGCGGCGCACGCGGCCAGCGATGCCACGGCAGCGCCCAGCAGAAGACGTCGAGGTCCCCTCATCAGACGCGAGACCCGGCGGTCGGTGGTGAAAAAGCGTGCACGTGCGTGGCGGAGAGTGATCGGAGACGTCCCGCCATCCGGCGGACTGCGGCAAGATAGCCGCGGCCGCACCACCCACGTCAGCCGGACACGCGCCTCACGCTGTCCGCCGATGGCTCACCGCCGCCAGGCCGCCGCCGGAGTCGGCGAGCATCACACCGCCGAGCGCGGTCCGTTTGGCCTGATACATGGCCCGGTCGGCGCGGGCGATCCACTGCTCCAGATCTTCGCCCATCTCCAGCTGGGCAATCCCCACCGACGCGCCGAGTGCAAATTCCATCGACTGCGTCGGTGCAGGCAGCGCCTTGATCTGGTCCATCAGCCGGCGCGCGAGCGTCTGCGCCGCCAGCATGTCGCAGTTCTGCAGGATCACCGCGAACTCGTCGCCACCGTATCGGCAGACGATGTCCGACTGCCGCATGAAGACGAGCTTGAGCGCCTGTGCCACCGTCACGATCGCGGCATCACCGGCGGTGTGGCCATACGAATCGTTGATGATCTTCAGCTTGTTCAGGTCGATCATCAGCAGCGACACCGGCGTGCGACCCAGCGACGACATCTGGATCGCACGCTGCGACATGAGGTCGAAGTGTTTCCGGTTGCCGACGCCGGTGAGCGGATCGGTCGCGTTCTCCTTCTGCGCTTCCTCGAGCTGCCGACCCAGCGAGTCGAGCGACGTGGCCAGCGCCCGATACTGCCGCGCCTGCTCGTCCTTCCGTTCGCGCAACGTCCGGTCGATCTCGGTGAGCGCACCGAGGACTTCGTCCTTGATCAAGCTCATCTGCGAGGCACTGACCACGGTCTTCTTCACCAGCGCCAGATGGGCGCCGGTCTGCACTTCCGCGCTGTCGTCGATCCGTACTGCCTCGTGGACGGCCGCGACGCAGGCCCACAACGCCGTGCGCAATTCCGAGACGAGTGTATCGATCGAATGCTGTTCGTCGCGACGCAGATCGGTCACCGTCCGCACGAGCCCGCCCCAGTCGCGATCGGGAATCCCGACCGAGCTGCCGTCGTTCTCGGAGTGCACGGGCAGGCCGAGTGTGGCATGGCGCTGCCACGCCGTCATCTCGCGGGCGGTCGTCTCTGCGGGGCGGTGGGGAAGATCCACGGGATGATGTGCGAGCGCCGACAGCACGCCGCCCAGTGCGTCGAGCAGCAGACCGGCGTCACGCTCACTGTCGGGGGCGCGGAAGTCACCGCCATGGCCCCCTGCCGCCGACGCGTGGGCGCTGGCATGTGGAGGCACGGCCATTCCCGGCGCGCGCGTGTCCTGCTCCTTCTTTCTGAAAAACATTCGGATTGGCTCGCAAACGGGAGACTCCAGAGAGGATCGTCGTGCGACTCAGGAATCTTGAGCAATCCTCATGAATCACGGCGCGGAGGCTCCAGCCGCTCAACCGTCTCCTGCGGCCCTCAGTTCGCGGGTCGCGGTCCTCGCGCAGGCGGCCAGCACGGCGGCGCCGACGAAGATGGCACCCTCGGCGACATCGAAGCGGGCGGAATGCGCCGCCGTCGGTGCTTCGCCATGCTGGCGGGCTCCGAAGCGCAGGAAGCAGCCGGGGATCCGCTCCAGATAGAACGCGAAATCCTCGCCGCCCATGTTGGTGATCCCGAACGGCACCACGGCCCCCTCACCGAGCACGGTGGTCGCCGCCTCGCGGGCCCAGGCCGACTCGCGCGGCGGATTCACGATCGGCGGTGTGCCGTGCTCCATGGTGACCCGCGCCACCACGCCGTGTGCCGCGGCCACTGCGGTCGCGATGCGTGTCACCTCCGTCACCAGTCGCGCGCGCGTCGGTGCATCCATCGCCCGCAGCGTGCCGGTGAGGGTTGCCGATTCGGGGATGACATTCGATGCGACACCGGCGTGTACGCTGCCGACGGTGCAGACGGCTGGGCGTGCGGGGTCGATCCGGCGGGCCACGACCGTCTGCAACGCCGTGATGACGGCGGCGGCGGCGACGATCGGATCCGCCGCTTCGTGCGGACGCGCACCATGGGCGCCATGCCCACACAATTCGATCGTGAACGAATCGGCCGAGGCGGCAAGGGGGCCGGCCTCGGCGATCACCTCGCCCACCACGAACCTTCGATCCACGTGGCCGCCGAAGATGCAGGCCACCCCGTTCAGCGCGCCGCTCTCGAGGATCGCCGTCGCGCCGGCTCCGATCTCTTCGGCGGGTTGCAGCACGATCAGCACATCCCCGAGTGCCGGTTCGCGCAGCAGGTCGATGGCGGCGCCGATGGCCCACGTGGCGTGCACGTCATGCCCACAGGCATGCATGACACCGGCGTTCACCGAGGCAAACGGCAGGCCGGTGGCTTCGGTGATGGGCAGCGCATCGATGTCACCCCGGATCGCAACCACCGGCGCCGTGGCATCACGACCGGGAACCCGTGCCACGATGCCCGTGCCGGCTACGCGCCGGATGTCGCTGATCCCCAGTGCCTCGAGGTGCGCGGCGAGGCGTGCCGACGTGGCATGCTCCGCCTGCGAGAGCTCCGGATGCTGGTGGAGCGTACGCCGCAACGTGAGCAGCGTGGCGATCGTCTCGTCGCTGAACTGCTGCAGTGCCTGCGATGGCGCGACGATCGCGGCGCGGTCGGGCAGTGCTCCGGTGTGCGTGTCGGGGGGCGTCATCCTGCCAACGTCAGCGACTGAGGGTCTCGTGGCGAACCGTGAGGTCGTCGATGCGATCGACGTTCACGGCGACACCGATTCCCGGCACGTCCATCGGCACCGTCACCATGCCGTCGGCGCTCATCGTCCACTCGGGGGTGACGATGTCCTGCGCCCAGTACCGTGCGCTCGGACTCAGGTCACCGGGCTTCGTGAAGTTGCTCAGCGACGCCAGTGCCACGTTGTAGGCGCGGCCGATGCCGCTTTCGAGCATGCCACCGCACCAGACCGGCACGCCGTTGGCCTCGCAGTAGTCATGGATGGCGATCGATTCGGCGAATCCGCCCACGCGGCCCGGCTTGATGTTGATCAGGCGACCGGCGCTGAGCGAAACCATGTCCTGCGCCCGATCGAGCGACGTGATCGACTCATCGAGACAGATGGGTGTCCTGAGCCTCGTCTGCAGCGACGCGTGACGCACGATGTCTTCCCATGCCAGCGGCTGCTCGAACATCATCAGGTTCAGGTCGTCCATCGCCACCAGCGCGTCGACATCGTCGAGCGTGTAGGCGTTGTTGGCATCGGCCATCAGCGGTGCGTCGGGGAAGGCCGCACGCACGGCACGCACGTAGGCCACGTCACGACCCGGCATGATCTTCAGCTTGATCTTGCGATACCCCTCGGCGAGTGCCGCCCGCACCTTCTCCACGAGCGCCTCGGGTGACTCCTGGATCCCGAGCGAGATGCCGACCGGAATGGTGCTGCGCGTGCCACCGATGAGCCGCGCCAGTGACACACCGTTGCGTGTGGCCTCAACCCCCCAGATCCCCATCTCGACGGCCGCTTTCGCCATCAGGTGCCCACGGAAATCCTCCTCGAGCCGCGCGAACACATCGCCGGGGGCGCCGAAGGTCTTCCCGAGCACCCGTGGCGCGATCCATTTCGTGATCGCCAGCCAGGCGGTGTCGATCGTTTCGGCGGTGTAGTTGGGCAGGTCATCCGCCACGCACTCGCTCCACGCCACGGCGCCGCTGGCATCGTGCAGTTCGAGCAGCGCGATACGACGGTCCACCATGGTGCCCGACGAGATGCGGAAGGGCTCCCGCAGCGGCAGGCGGATTTCGCGGACACTGATGCGGCTGATCTCGATCATGGTGTGGTCGGTGAAAGGCGTGCGCGCATCAGCTGGTGGCCGACACAACGTAGTACGGAAGCACGGCGTCGTGACCGCGGACGAATCGTGTCACGGCGTAGCCACGAGCGAGCCGTGTGACGAAGGCAGCGCGGACCGCGATCCGCCACGCCAGCGCACGCGCCGCGCTGGTGGCCTGGACCTGCGTGAGATCGACGGGGACCGGGATGCGCACATGCGTCGCGTCACCGGTGCCGATGGCCACCGGCGTGCCATCGGGCTCGAAGGCGATGCTGACGGGCAGCAGCTCGTCGCCGGCGGCCGGTAATCCGTTGCGCTTCACGAATGCGGCAGCGTGATCGAGTTGCCAGTGGTACACGGCACGATCGGTGGGCATCGCGCCGTGCAGCACACTCCCCGTGTTCGCGCCGTACATGTTCTCGACGTACTCGGCCGGCACGGCGCCCAGGTGGTTGATGTTGAAGTGTGCGTTGCGCGCGACGAGCGGATCGGCGGTCCAGATCATGAGGTGCGCGCCGACCTGCAGCACGGCGTCACGCTGGAACTGCTTGAGCGCGGCCGCGACGCCGGTGCCCCGCGCCTCGGGACGGACGGCCAGCATGTCGGACCAGTGGACCAGCGTGCCATGCTGCGGGCCGGTCATGCCGAACGCGAAGCCCATCAGGCGCCCGTCGTCGTCGAAGGCCCCGGCGGCGACACCGCCCACCTTCTGCGCCACACGCAGGATCGCGCCGGGTACACGCTCCGCGAAGCCATGCCCCCATGTCTCGTCCTGCAGGGCCATGCAGGCGTCGTAGTCTGCCAGCGTGCTGAAGTGGCGCAGGGTGTACGGATGTTCGGCGGCGGCCATGACGTGAGTGAAGGGGCAACGCTCTTGCCCCGGCAGCTGCCGGGCAGTAGCGATAGCGGCGTACTGCATCGAAGACAATCTTCCACTGCAAGCATGTCCACCCACCCTGCTGCGCGCAACCCGATCCCATGGCACCGCCGTGCGGTCGTCGTTTCCCTCTTCGGACTGCTCGCGGCGTGCAAGCCGATCGGGCGCAGCGACGATGCCGACCCACACCGCTCCGACGAGGGTGGACGCTCCTACGACATCATCATCGCCAACGGACGCGTGATCGATGGCACGGGGAATCCATGGTTCCTCGCCGACATCGGCATTCGTGGTGATCGCATCGCCGCGATCGTGCCGGCAGGGCTGCTCCGGGAGGCCACCACCACCACGCGCATCGATGCCAGCGGGAAGGTGGTGGCGCCGGGCTTCATCGACATTCAGGGCCAGTCGGTGCTTCCACTCACCATCGGCGATGGGCGCGTGGCGAGCAAGGTATCGCAGGGCGTGACCACCGAAATCCTCGGCGAAGGCAGCACGCCGGCTCCGATGAACACCGCGATGATCGGCCTCCTCGCTGCGCAACGACGCACGCAGGGCGATTCGCTCGCGGCGCGCACCTTCGGCACGTTCACCGGACCGCACGGTTTCGGCAGATGGCTCGACGCCATGGAACGGCATGGCATCTCGGTGAACGTCGGCTCGTTCCTGGGTGCCGCCACGGTGCGCGTGTACGCCAAGGGGTATGCCGAAGGTCCGGCGACGGCGGCGGAACTCGACACGATGCGCCTGGTCACTGCCAATGCCATGCGCGACGGTGCATTCGGTGTGGCCAGCGCGCTGATCTATCCACCGGGCCGCTACGCGTCGACGGACGAACTGATCGAGGTGGCCAGGGCGATGGCGCCGCTCGGCGGCGTGTACATCACGCACATGCGGTCGGAGGCCGATCAGTATCTCGAGGCGATCGATGAAGCCGTGCGGATCGGCCGGGACGGTGGCGTCCCGGTGGAGATCTACCACCTGAAGGCCGGTGGTGTGCGCAACTGGCCGAAGGCGACGCTCGCCGTCGCGAAGATCGACTCGGCGCGCAGGGCCGGTCAGGATGTGGCCGCCGACATGTATCCGTACACGGCCGGTGGCACGTCGTTGTCGGCCTGCACGCCACCGTGGGCCACCGAAGGTGATCGCCTGCTGGAGCGGCTCCGTGATCCGGCCACGCGTGCGAGGATCGTCGCCGAAATGCAGTCGCCGTCGACCACGTGGGAAAACCTGTGCGCGCTGGCCACACCGGCCGGCATCATGACGGCAGGGTTCGACGCACCGGCACTCACGAAGTACGAAGGGAAGCGACTCTCCGAGATCGCGATCGACATGCAGCGCGACTGGGCCAACACGATCGTCGAGTTGCTGCTGGCCACCGAGGCGCGTGTCGGCATGCTGGTCTTCATGATGTCGGAACCCAACATCGAGATGCAGTTGCGCCAGCCGTGGATGAAGATCGGGACCGATGCCGACGGCAGCGATCCGGATTCGGCGACCACCCTCACCCATCCGCGTGCCTACGGCACCTATCCACGAATCCTCGGATACTACGTGCGCGAACGCGGTGTACTCACGCTCGAGGACGCGATCCGCAAGATGACGTCGGCGGTCGCCGGCCGTCTGTCGATCCACGATCGGGGCGTGCTGCGCAAGGGACTGTACGCCGACGTCGTGATCTTCGACCCGGCCACCGTCATCGACAAGGCGACCTACACGCAGCCGCACCAGCATTCGGTGGGGATCGAAACCGTGATCGTGAATGGGGTGCGCGTCTGGCACGGTGGCCGGCACACCGGAGCGAAGCCCGGTCGCGCGCTGCGCGGACCAGCCTTTCCCGGATCGTCGCGATGAAGGGCACCTCTGCCGGTGGCCGACGACCGGGTCCGCGCATGGATCGTGATGGTGCAGGAGCGAGACGCCTGGTGCACGGACCGGGGGGGCGCCGCATCGGCGCCATGCTGATGGCGGTGGCATGCGCCGTCATGCCGGCGCATGGACAAGCGTCACCGCCGGTCATCGTGGCAGCGGTGGCGTACGCGCCGGTCGCCACCGCGCTGACGCGATTCATCGAGCACGAGATGCGTGTGCACGGCATCCCGGCGCTGTCGATCGCACTCGTGGATGACCAGCAGGTGATCTGGGCACGAGGGTTCGGTGAGGAGAACGACAGGACGCATGCACCGGCCACGGCGAACACGATGTACCGGGTGGGCTCGGTGTCCAAACTCTTCACCGACATCGGCATCATGCAGCTGGTGGAGCGCGGCCTGCTCGACCTCGACGCGCCGGTGCAGCGCTACCTGCCCACCTTCCGGCCCGACAACCGGTCGGGGACTCCGATCACGCTGCGACAGCTGACGTCGCACCGGTCCGGGCTGGTGCGCGAGCCACCGCTCGGGCACTACTTCGACGATCGGTCACCAACCCTCGCGGCAACCGTGGCCAGCCTGCGTGGCACCGCACTCGTCTATCCGCCGAACACACGCACCAAGTACTCCAATGCGGCGATCGCCGCCGTGGGCGCCGTGCTGGAGCGCCGCAGCGGCCTGCCGTTCGCCGTGTATCTGCAGCGCGCGGTGCTCGCGCCGATGGGGCTCACGTCGAGCAGCTTCGATCCGTCGCCGTCCTTGAAGGCGCGCACGGCCGATGCGGTGATGTGGAATTATCAGGACCGGCCGTTTCCGGCGCCGACGTTTGCACTGGGCATGGCACCGGCTGGCAGCATGTACAGCACGATGCCCGACCTGGGCCGCTTTCTCAGCGTACTCTTCGCCGGTGGACGCGGTGCCGGTGGGCGAGTGCTGAAGCCTGAGACGCTGCAGCAGATGTGGACACCGCAATTCGCGCCGTCGGGTGCCACACGCGGGTATGGCATCGGGTTCGGGCTGACCACGCTCGATGGTACACGCGTGGTGGAGCATGGTGGCGCGATCTATGGCTTCGCCACACAGCTCACCGCGATGCCCGATGAGAAGCTCGGCGTGGCCGTCAGCGCCGCGAAGGATGGCATGAACGGCCTCACGGCGCGCATCGCCAACGAATCGCTGCGATTGCTGCGTGCCGTGAAGTCCGGGGCGCCGCTGCCGTCCGTGCTGTCCACCACCGCGGTGCCGCGTGCACTCGCCGTGCGGCTGGCCGGCGAGTACGGGTCGGCCGATTCCAGCGTCGCCATCGCTGTGCACGATTCCTCGGTCGTGCTGACGGCGTCGTTTCGCGAGACGCTTGCCGGTCTGCGCGTGTTGCGCGGCGACACGCTCACCGTGGATGACGGCCTGGGCTTCGGTGGCCGCGTCTGGCTCGGTGGCGACACGCTACACCTGAACGACCGCATGTTCACGCGGCGTCCTCCGCGCGCAGCGCTGCCGCCCGACGCGCCCGCACGCTGGCGCGGCCTCATCGGTGAGTACGGCTGGGATCACAACGTGCTGTACATCCTGGAGCGCGAGGGGCGGCTGCATGCGCTGATCGAATGGTTCTTCGACTACCCGCTCACCGAGATCTCGGAGAACGTGTATGCCTTCCCGCCATCGGGGCTCTATCCTGGTGAGCGGATCGAGTTCACGCGTGATGCAAGCGGCAGGGCAACCGTCGCGCAGGCGGCGGGAATCGGATTCGCACGCCGGAACTGGGTCGGTGAGGATGGCGGCATCTTCCGCATCACGCCGGTGAAGCCGGTGGATGTGTTGCGACGCGAGGCGCTGGCGGCGTCACCTCCCGCGGAGCAGGGCGCGTTCCGCGCACAGGAACTGACCGAGCTGGTGTCGCTCGACTCCACCATCCGGCTCGACATCCGCTACGCCTCCGATCGCAACTTCCTCAGTTCGCCGATGTACACGCAGGCGCGCGCGTTCCTGCAGAAACCTGCCGCCGAGGCGCTGGTGCGTGCGCATCGCGCGCTGGCGAAGCAGGGATATGGCCTGCTGATCCACGATGGGTATCGCCCGTGGTACGTGACGAAGATGTTCTGGGACGGGACACCGCCCGCGCAGCACGCCTTCGTCGCGGATCCGGCATCAGGCTCGCGCCACAATCGTGGCTGCGCGGTGGACCTCACGATGTTCGACCTGCGCACGGGCGAGGCCGTGGTCACGACCGGTGGCTACGACGAGATGTCCGACCGCTCCTACCCGAAGTACCCCGGCGGCACGTCGCGCCAGCGCGCACTCCGCGAGATCCTCCGTGCCGCCATGGAGGCGGAAGGCTTCTCCGTGTACGCCGCCGAGTGGTGGCACTTCGACTACAGGGACTGGCGGTCGTACCGGATCGGCAACGAGACGTTCGAGCAGCTCGGCCGGTAGATCCTCATCCGGTTTGTGCGAACACTGCAACTGCGTCTCGCACGGAGGCACAGAGGCTCGGAGGGATCGTGCGCTACGCGTCCACTATCGCGATCTGGGGGCACACCTTGAGGGGAACTGCACGCCTCAGGTGTTGTTCCCCTTCGCTCTTGCAGTCTCCGTGCCTTCGTGTCTCCGTGTGAGGGCTGTGGCGGTTCGCGTCGTACGGCTCGGAGGCCGGTCAGCGCACGCCGGAGAGCGTGGCGACGACGAGTGCGACCCACTGCGGGCCGAGGAAGCCGTTCGGGCCGTCTTCGTACGATTCGGTGAGCGAGTGCCCACCCTTGCCGCGACCGGCGGCATCGAGGGTGATGGCGGGGATGCCGAGTCCGATGGGGACGTTGGAATCGGTGCTCGACGCATTCGGTGTGACCGGGAAGCCGAGCACCTTGCCCGTTTCGACGGCGACGCGCACGATGCGCGCGCTGTCGGGCTGCGAGCCGGCGGGGCGGATGCCGATCGTG
Organism: Gemmatimonadaceae bacterium; assembly: GCA_031411975.1. Classification (GTDB taxonomy): domain Bacteria; phylum Gemmatimonadota; class Gemmatimonadetes; order Gemmatimonadales; family Gemmatimonadaceae; genus JACMLX01. The sequence goes on along the minus strand of JANOCB010000114.1, from coordinate 28,603 downwards.
TCGAGTTGCATCGTCAGCGGCACCTTGCTGTCGGGCCACCGTGCGAGTTCTTCGCGCAGCGCCGCGCGGATCGCCACCTGGAACTTCGCATCGAGCGTGGCCAGCGCCGCAGCACTTTCCGATCGCATGTCCACCTCGACGATGCCTTCGTACGGGATCGAGTTCACCGACGTCCCGCCGCTCACGACGCTGGCACTGAACGTGGTCTTCGGATCGGTCGGCACGGTGAAGTCCGACATCTTCGCGATCGCGCGACCCATGGCGTGAATGGGGTTCGGCATGCCGAACGCGCCGTAGCTGTGGCCGCCGGGTCCCTTGTACGACACGCGATACCGATTGCTGCCCACCGCGCCGCTGGTGGCACCGAAGCCGGTGCCGTCCACCGAGATGAAGTAGTTGATCTTGCCCTTCAGTTCGCCGTTGAAGAGCGCCCGCACACCGCGCAGGTTGCCCGGGCCCTCCTCACCCACCGTGCCGACGAAGTAGACCATGCCGGCGGTCTTCACGTTCGCCGACTTCATCGCCTTGGCCACCGCCAGCACTGCCGCCAGACCGCGACAGTCGTCACCGATGCCGGGCGCCGTCAGGCGCGTGCCACCCGCTGCCGTGCTGTCACGGGTGACCTGCACGTCGGTGCCTTCAGGAAACACCGTGTCGAGATGGGCCGACAGCACGACCGTCGGTCCCGCCGCCACGCCGGGTCGCTCGCCGATGACGTTGCCCGTGGCATCGATCCGCACATTCATGATGCCGTGTGATTCCAGACGCCGCTTGAACTCGGCGGCACGCATGGCCTCCTTGAACGGCGGTGCGGCGATCTCGCAGATCGAGGCCTGCTGCGAAAGTGTCCAGGCGTTCTCGGCGCGGATCGACGCGAGCGCCGTGCGCACCGCGGGGTTGGTGGACGGAATCACGATCGGCTGCGCGTGGAGCGTCGCCGCGGTGAGCAGCAATGGCGCGAGTGTCCTTCGGAGCATGGCGAACGGCGGGCAAGGGTGGGAGACAGCACGGGAAGGCTCTGCGACGATCGAGCCAGCCTGGCCTCATCAACGAGAGAACTGCAAGGGCAACGGCAACTGCAGAACGCAGAACTGCACAGCCGCAGAACAGCCCACGGTCTGTCGGCCCGACGTGCGACCCTCCGATTTACTCGGTGGCGCGGGTAGGGAAGAGAACTGCAACAGCCACGGTAGTTCCCGGAGAATCAGTGTTACGCGGCGCACCGACACCCACCACGACACCTGACAGCCCTTGCGCCGTTCTGCGGCCGTGCAGTTCTGCGTTGTGCAGTTATTCAGCCCGCGCTCCATACTTCGAAGACAGGCCACTCATGTGGTCCGCCTAGATCCCGTGAAAGATCGCGAGGTACGACGCGAGCCCGGTGATCACGGGCACGAACAGGTAGATCGGCTTCGCCAGCGCGGGGATGCGATAGGGCAGGATCGACAGCACCGCCACCAGCACCCAGATCGCGATCTTGCCCCACAGCCAACCGGGAAAGATGGCGGTGTTGGTCATGCCGAGTCGCGCCGCCTGACCAAAGCCACCGGCCAGCGCGACCAGCATGCCCACACCGAACACCGCTGCCGTCAGCGCGCGTGTCCGGCTGGTGGCCTTCGTGCCGCCGTTGGCGGCATGGATGGCGATGCCGCCCAGCGACGTGGTCGCGAGGAAGAGGCCGAAGATGTGCAGCGCCTTGTAGAACATCTGCGTCCGGAAGAACGGCAGCGGCGCAGGGGCGGACGCCGCAGCGTCCTGCAGAAGGGCAAGCAGATACATCACGCGTTCGCCAGGTGTGGGTGAAGGATCGTGATCAGACGTTGAACCGGAACAACAGCACGTCGCCATCATGCACCACGTACTCCTTCCCTTCGGAGCGCACGGCACCGGCTTCCTTCGCACCCTTCCACCCCTTCAGGCGCACGAAGTCGTCGAAGCCGGCCGTTTCGGCGCGAATGAATCCTTTCTCGAAGTCGGTGTGAATCACGGCGGCGGCCTTCGGCGCCGTGTCACCGATGTGGATCGTCCACGCGCGCACTTCCTGCTCACCAGCGGTGAAGTACGTCTGCAGGCCCAGCAGATGATAGCCGGCGTGAATCAGGCGATCGAGCCCGGCACTCTCGAGTCCGAGTGACGACAGGAACTCCTGCTTCTCCTCGGGGGCCAGCTCGGCCAGTTCGGCTTCGATGCGTGCGGAGAACGGCACGACGTCGGCCACCTCACCACTGGCGGCCACGGCGGCACGCAGCGCGTCGACGTGCGTGCCGTGCCCCGTCGCCAGTTCGTCATCGGTGACGTTGGCGGCGTAGAGCACCGGCTTCACGGTCAGCAGCATCAGCGGTTCCAGCAGCAGCAGCTCGTCCTTCGACAGGCCGGCGCGGCGGATCGGCAGGCCGTTCTGCAGCGCCGCGAGGGCCTTCTGCAACGCGGGCAGTTCCGCCACCGCGTCCTTGTCGCCGCTCTTCGCGATGCGCTGCTGCTTGTCGAGACGCTTCTCGACGCTGCTGATGTCGGCGAAGCAGAGCTCGAAGTCGATCACGTCGCGATCACGCACCGGGTCCACGCCACCCATCACGTGCGTGATGTCGTCGTCATCGAAACAGCGGATGACGTGCAGCACGGCATCGGTCTCGCGGATGTTGGCGAGGAACTTGTTGCCAAGGCCTTCGCCCTGCGCCGCCCCCTTCACGAGCCCCGCGATGTCGACGAATTGCACCACGGCCGGCACGGTCTTCTTCGGCAGCACCACCGCCGCCAGTGCGGCGAGGCGCGCGTCAGGCACTTCCACCATGCCCACGTTGGGTTCGACCGTACAGAACGGGTAGTTCGCGGCCTCCGCCTTGGCGGCGGTAAGGGCGTTGAACAGCGTGGACTTGCCGACGTTCGGGAGGCCGACGATGCCGAGCTTCAGCACAGGAATAATCCGGAAATGGTAGGAGCGGTCACGGCGCGCCCGGCGCCGGTGAATTGAACTTATTCATCATCGGCGTGAGACCGTCACGGACCCACGCCTCGCAGGCGTCGCCGAACCGCGGCATGGCGGCTTCCATGAACTCGGTTTCCTCGCGACCGAACGGGCCGAGCACGTAGCCGGAGAGGTCACCGACCGAGGCCCTGGGGTGCATCGGCGCGATACCGATGCGGAGGCGGGGATAGCCGGTGTTGCCCAGGTGGGCCTGGACCGACTTGAGCCCGTTGTGCCCGCCGGCGCTGCCGCTGGGTCGCGTGCGCATGGCGGCGAAAGGCAGCGCCACCTCGTCCACGATCACGAGCAGGTCCTGCGCCGGGTCCCAGCCGGGACGGTTCAGGAACGGGCGGAGCACTTCGCCGCTGAGGTTCATGTACGTCTGCGGCTTCACCAGCTTCACCACCTCGGTGCCGACGCGCGCGGTGGCGATCATCGCCTTGCCATCCTTCTTCCAGCCGTCGGTGCCCCAGCGGCGGGCGAGATGATCCAGCACCCACCAGCCGATGTTGTGCCGGGTGCGCTCGTATTCTTTGCCGGGATTGCCGAGGCCGAGGAAAACTTTCATGTCAGGAAACGAGTGCGGGGCGCGGCGCGACTGATCGCACCGCGCCCCACATCATGGCGAACGACTTACTTGGCGTCGTCAGCGAGCTTCTTCGCGCGGAGCACTTCGGGCTCGGCGGCGGCGGCAGCGGCATCCGCAGCAGCGTCGGTCGCATTGACCTTCGGCGCGGCGACGACGACCACCGAGGCATCGAGGTCGGTGAGCACCGTGACACCGGTCGGCACCTGCAGGTCACGGACGTGGATCGAGTCGCCGATGTTGAGGGCCGAGACGTCGACGTCGATGTGGTTCGGGATCGCCGACGGGTCGACGGTGACTTCGAGTTCGCGCATCGTCTGGTCGAGGATGCCGGCGAACGAGCGCACACCGACGGACGTGCCGACGATGACGAGGGGCACGTTCACGGTGATCATCTCACCAGCGACGAGCTCCTGGAAGTCGATGTGCACGAGCTGCTTCTTGAACGGATGCTTCTGGATCTCGCGGATCAGCGTGCGCGACACCTTCCCGTCGATGCTGAGCTCCACCACGGTCGTCTCGGCGGCGACGCGCTCGAGCAGGCGCTCGAGCTCACGGGTCGGGACGGAGAGGGACATCGGCTCGCGCTTGTGGCCGTAGATGACGGCGGGCACGGAGCCGGCGCGGCGCAGGGCGCGGGCGGCACCCTTGCCGGATTCGGAGCGAAGCGTGGCGGACAGCGAGGCAGTGGACATGAGCAGAACTCCTGGGGACGCGCAGGGCGTCAGTCAAACAACGAGCTGACCGACTGCTCGCTGTGGGTGAATCGAATGGCCTTCGACAGCAACTCGCCCACCGACAGCACGTTCAGCTGATGGGGACGACGGGACTCGGGAATGGCGACCGAGTCGGTCACCGTCACTTCCTTGATCGGCGCATCGTCGAAGCGCTGCTTGGCAGGCCCGCTCAACAATGCGTGGGTCGCGCACACGTAGATGTCGGCCGCACCGAGCGCCTTGAGCGCGCGGGCCGCTTCCGTCATCGTGCCGGCCGTGTCGATCATGTCGTCGGCGATGAGGCAGTCACGCCCCTCCACATCACCCACCACATTCAGCACTTCGGCCACATTGGCCTTGGGGCGCCGCTTGTCCACGATCGCGAGCGATGCGTCGAGTCGCTTGGCAAACCCCCGGGCCATCTTGGCGGCACCGACGTCCGGCGCCACCACCACCAGGTCCTTCAGGTCCTTCTTCCGATAGTGCGCCGTGAGCACGGGCGCCGCATACAGATGATCGACCGGCACATCGAAAAAGCCCTGCAGCTGATGCTGATGGAAATCCAGGCCCAGCACGCGATCGGCGCCGGCGGCCTGGATCATGTTCGCCATCAGCTTCGCGGCGATGGCCACACGCGGCTGGTCCTTGCGGTCCTGGCGCGCGTACCCGAAGTACGGCAACACACAGGTGATGCGCGTGGCACTGGCGCGGCGGGCCGCATCGATGAGCAGCAGCATCTCGAGGATGTTGTCTGCCGGCGGATTCGTCGACTGGATGATGTAGAGATCCGACCCGCGGATGTTCTCATCGATCCGGACGAAGATTTCACCGTCGCTGAACCGCGTCGCCGTGGTCCGCGCGAGTTCGACGCCAAGATGGCGCGCGACTTCGTCGGCCAGGGCGGGATTCGCGGTTCCCGATATGATCTTGGCGCCAGGCGCCAGCGGCAGTGTGTCCATAGGGCAGAGCCTCAAAACCTACCCGCGCGGGCACGACTGTTCAAGGCCACGTCCGAGGCGGCCTGAAGTTCGTCCGGCCCACGATCGGCCCGCTCCACCAGCCCCAGGACCAGCCCCGCCGCCGCCACCGTGATGAGCACGTCGGTGATGTCCGGATAGCGGCCGGGCACGAGGAACTGCCCGACTTCCAGCAGCGTCGCATACGCCACGGCGCTCCAGAGTCCCGGCACCGGTGCACCGACCCGCTTCCGGGCCGCGAGGCATGCCCCGATCGCGGCGCCCAGACCGGCACGCTGCAGCACCAGAAACACACTCGACATGCCACTGGTGGTCGAGAGCGAGAACATCGGGACCAGCTGCTGCCAGTGAAATGCCGCGCCGCCGGCGGCATCCGCAGCCCAGCCGGCCGGCGTCCAGGCGATGACCGCACCCACCGCCGCCACCAGCAGGCCGAGCTGGGCGGCCCGTGACGAGCGGGCCGTCACCCGCCGCCGCCAGACCGGCACCAGCGCCAGCCCCACCACCAGCCCCACCAGCAGCGCGGCGCCCTGCACGGCCGGCGCGACACTCTCGCGCTGCAGGCCGGAGAGCATCCGGCCGAGATGGGTGAGCGCCAGCGACCCCGGCGCAATCACCAGCCAGGCCAGCAGCTGGCGCGACCGAAGCCGGCCGGTCCGGTCGCTGACGGTCATCGCCATGGCGAGCCCGACGGCGAGCCACGCGAACGCATCGACCACCAGCGACGGCCACGAGAGCTCGGACACCGGCAGCAGGAGCACATGCTCCAGCCGCCCCATCGGCGACGCATCGAAGGCGACGGTCAGTGTGCGGCGCGTGGACGGCGCAAACGTCAGCCCGACGGCCGTGAGGAGCAGGGCACCGGCCGGGAGCCAGCCCGGAACGCCGATCAGCGTCCCGCGCCGCATCGATCCGATGGCACGGTGCTCCACGGCCGCCAGCATCAGCGCGCCGCACAAGGAGCCGACCGTGTTGGTCCACACGTCGAGCACACTCGCATGACGGAATGCGGCAAAGAGCTGCGCCGATTCGACGGTGACGCTTGCCAGCAGACCGAACAGCGTGGCCATGGCGACGTCGCGACGCGTGGTCGGGGCCCGCGCCGTGAGGGCATAGATGGCGCCCCAGCCGAGGAACAGCGCCACGTTGCGCGCGGCATCGACGACGTCCTTGATGCGGAGGTCGGGCTGGATGGCGCGTTGCAGGCGCTCCAGCATGTGCGGCAGCGAGGCGTCGAAGCCCGGGTGCAGCAGCGTCGCAATGGCAATGCAGACCAGATACGCGCCGCGCAGCAGCGTGGCATGACGCTGGGCGAGCACTGCGAGATTGATGCTCGCGCGCGGGGCCTGCTGCGCCGGCATGTCGGTCGTGCGGCGCGGCGAACGGTCAGGCATCACACACGTGACGATACGGGCCCAGGAATTCCCCGACGTGGATTCGAACCACGATTCACGGCTCCAAAGGCCGCTGTCCTGCCATTAGACGATCGGGGATCGACGCGAAGGCTAACGCACTCCGGACGATCACGACAAGATCGTCAGGGGTGGCGGCGCATCGAGCGTCAGCGTGCGCACGACCGCGATCCCGCCGTCGCGCCATGCGGCGGCCACCGACTCCAGCGTTGCCGTGTCACCCTCGGTGCCGATGGCGAACACCGTGGCGCCGGAGCCCGACATGCGCACCAGCGCCTGCGGCGCGGCCACGCTCCATGCGCCGTGCACCCGTGCCACATCCGGTCGCAAGGCAAAGACGGGCGACTCGAAGTCGTTGCAGGCAGCGGCGGCGAGGAGGTTCCAGTCCTGCAGCGCGGCCGCGGTGTGCAGCGTCGCGCCATGCCGGGCGACACGCCCATCGGCCCTGGCTGTTGCCAGCGCGCCGTACGCCGCAGCGGTGTTCACCCCGTCGCGAAAGGTGGCCAGCAGCACCGGTCGCACCGCGAGGGGCGCCAGCGCGAGCAGTCGCTCGCCGCGGCCCCACGCCAGCGCGATCGGATGCGCGCTGGTCAGGAACGGCACGTCGGCACCGAGCGTGGCGGCGACACGGAGCAGCACCGGCTCGGCGAGCGGTGACGGATTCAGCGCATTGAGGGCACGCAGCACCGCCCCCGCGTCGGCACTGCCGCCGCCCAGGCCACCACCGGTCGGGATGCGTTTCTCGATCGCGATGCTGATCGCCTGTGTGGCGTCGGGCCAGTGCGCCGCGTCACGGTAGGCGGCGGCGGCGCGGACGGCGAGGTTGCGCTCATCGGGCACGTCGACGGGTGGTGTGCAGCGCAGGTGAATGCCGTGGCCCGCGTGCACCTCCACGTCCACGTCATCCGCGAGCGCGATGCGCTGGAAGACCGTCTCGAGCTGATGAAAGCCGGTATCCTCGCGCGCGAGGATGCGCAGGTCGAGGTTGATCTTGGCGCAGGCCGCGACGCGAACGTGCATCAGGGCGCCGATCTCATGCCGCCGGCTCCTGCTGCGCCGCGGTGGCGCGCAGTTCGCGCAGCGACAGGCCGAGCCGCGAGAAGTAGAACGCACCCATCGCGGTGATCGGGATGAAGGCCAGGAGGTGGAAGCCGACGGCCCAGGTCACGGCCAGCGTCACCGGCACCGAGTAGATCTGCAGGCCTGTCTTGGCAAAGGCTTCGAACGGTCCGAAGAATCCGGGCGACGATGGAATCGCGACGCCGATGGCGATGAGGCCCTGCAGGAAGAGCGCGCCACTGAACGGCGCCGTGATGCCGACCGCCTTGAAGGCGATCCAGAACGCGAGGGCATTGCAGAGCCAGTGCAGCACGGTCCAGAGCACGACCCGCGCGAAGCGTGACGGGCTGCGCAGCACGGCCAGCCCGTCGGTGGCATGCTCCACGAAGGTGACGACGCGCGATTCCCAGCGCGGCACGGTGGCGCGGACGGCACCCGTCGCGATGGCCCGCGCGATCTCGGGACGGAAGGCGACCAGCACGGCACCGCCCAGCACGACCAGCAGCGCGGCCACGCCCCAGGTGCCGATCAGGGCGGTGGCCGGCCGGCCCGCGATGGTGGCGCCGGCCGGAAAACCCGGCGCGACCATCGCGCCGAACATCAGCGCGAAGATCACGATCGCATCGAACACGCGGTCGAGCGCGATGCTCGCCAGCGCACTCGTGAATGGCACCGCCTTCGTTTCCCGGGAGATGGCGTACGCGCGCGCCACTTCACCCGCACGCGCCGGCAGCACGTTGTTGACCATCATGCCGATGGCCACGGCGCGCCACGCATCCATGAAACGCAGCTGTGGCGCAATCGGCTCGAGCAGCACCACCCAGCGTGCCGCACGCAGCGGGAAGATCAGTGTGGCCACGAGCGCCGACAGCATCAGCAGCCCGACGTTGGCATCGCGCAGCTGCTGCCACAATGCGGCCGGATTTACATCCCGCAGGGTCCACGCGAGCAGCAGGACGGTCAGGAACGCGCCGACGGCAATCTTCCAGCGGGCCCCGGTCATCGTGCGACGAACATCAGGTCGCGCTGCCGGCGAGTTCGACGAGATCGAAGAGTTCGCCGATCAGCAGCGGATCGTGTGCATCTCCTGCGGCGCGCAGCTGACCGATGATGTGGCGGGCCCGCGAGAGGGCCCGCGGCCCCCGGTACAGCAGGGTGTCGATCGGCACCACGTCAGGCTCACCATCCGGGGCGGTCCTGGCCGGAGGCGTCGGGGTGGCCGGAATGGCGATCAGGTCGAGCGGCGTCTTGGTCAGTTCGTTGACGCGTTCGAGGCTCTGGCTGAGGAGCGAGTTGAGTTCGCGGCCGCTCGGCGCCGGCGGTGTGGGCCGGGCCACGGTCGGCGCGATCGCCGTCGGTGGTGTCGGCGCGCCGATGACCGTGGCGCTGAGCGGTGTCCGGTTTCGTGGCGTGAAGATCATGGAGGGCCGCGAGGCCGACTCCGACTGCGCGCCGGTGCTCAACGGGGTGGCCGCGAGGGCCACCCGGCGCAGCTCGGCGAGACGCTGGGCCCGGAGGTGCGGCGCGAGATCCTGCTGGATGATCACCGTCAGCGCCGTATCGAGCGCGCCCGCGGCGGCGGCGGGGAGCGGGGCACGCGCCTGCAGCATCGCGTCGCAGAAGTCGCGCACGTCGTCCTGCTCGTAGCTGGCCGCCGTGTCACGCAGCGACAGCAGCACGGGCCGGAATGCGGCCACCATGTCCACGGTCGCTTCCTGAATGGCCCCCTGCCGGAGCGGGGCGAGGCGCGCGCGGAGCGAGCCGACCAGTGGCGACACGTCGGAGATGAACCGGTGCGTGAACGAAATGGCCGGGGTCGGCGCGCGGAAGACGACGGCGTCCTGGCCGTTGTCCGGGGCGAGGGAGGCGATCGGGACGATTGGCATCTGGCGGTCGGACATGGCCGCGGCCCCGGCAAACGGGATCGGGACCGAAGCGGACTCAGCTGAGCGCATCGCCACCGGCGTCGGTGGGACTGGCGAACTCATGGGTGAGGGGACTGCGGGCGCCTGCGCGCCGTGATCGAGCGAGTCGAAGAACGCCGAAACGGCCCGGTTGGGCGATTCAGCCACCGGCAGCGACGCCGGCGTGGGAAGGGCACCGCTCTGCATCATCTCGCCGTGACGTTCCACGGCGTCCAAGACCGAGCTCAGCCGGCCACCGGCCGATCGCGCGCGCTGGTCATGGCTGTCACCCCAGAGTCGTGCCATCGGGATCAGGGCGCGCAGCTCAGCCACGGACTCCGCCACGACCGTGGCGAGCGCCGGCGTCCAGGCGATCCGTCCCTCGTGCAGGAGGAGGGCCCCGCGCTCGAGGCCCGAGGCCGCATCACCGAACGTGGTCAGCCGCGCCATGACCGCGCTGCCGCGCAGCCCGCGCGCCAGCTTCAGCAGCGTGGCGGAATCGGGCCCCTGCGGCTCATCGGACGCCACCAGACGCTGGAGGCGATCGATGTAATCGCTGGCTTCGAGCACGAAGAAGTCGAGCAGGCCGACGGACATGGGGGCGGGTGAGTGGGACGGCATCCAACCGGGACGATCCGCGCATGCCGCAAGCTACATGACGCGGGGGCGCGCCTCCAACGCGGCCCGCACGGGAGGCCTGCCGCGCCGTCAGCGCACCACGCTGTCGCGACGCGCCGCATTCATGACGGCGCGCAGCTCGTGGACCGCGCCGGCAATGCCGATCAGGATACTCCGACCGATCAGGGCATGCCCGATGTTCAGCTCCTCGATCGGCTCCAGCGCCGCCACCGCCGCCACGTTCGCCACCGAGAGACCGTGCCCGGCGTGCACGCCCAGCCCGATGCGCAGCCCCTCCTCCGCGGCGCGGGCGAGGGCCGCGATGGGCCCCGGCTGGCCAGGGTGGTGGGCGAACTGGCCGGTATGGAGCTCGATCGCGGCGGCACCGAGGTCGCGCGACTGCCGTACCACGTCCAGGTCGGCATCGATGAACAGGGCCGTCCTGATCCCGACCGCATTGAGCGCGTCGAGGGTCCGCCGGAGCGCGTCGGGGTCCCGGCGGACGTCCAGGCCACCCTCGGTCGTGATCTCCTCGCGCCGCTCCGGGACGATCGTCACCTGATGGGGGCGCAGCCGCAGTGCGATCGCGAGCATCTCGTCGGTGCAGGCCATCTCGAAATTGAGACAGGAACGAACTGTGCGGGAGAGTGTCTCGACATCGGCGTCCTGGATGTGCCGGCGGTCTTCCCGCAGGTGCACCGTGATGCCGTCGGCGCCGGCGTCCTCGCACCAGCGGGCTGCCTCGACCGGATCGGGAAAGGAACCGCGGCGCGCCTGTCGAAGTGTCGCGACGTGGTCGATGTTTACATAGAGACGCTGATGGCGGGCGGCGCGTGGTGGGTGCGCAGACCCAGGATTACCTTCGCTCGACATGTTCAATCGGACTCATGGAGTGGAAACGTGATGCGACGGACCGTTGTGGCAGTGATGCTGGTGGCGCTGGGTGCCTGTCGCTCAGGCGGGTCAACGCCGGCGGCCGGCGTGGTGGGTGCCGACGGACCTCGGCAGGCGGCGGAACAGTTCCTCGCGTCGATCCGGGCTGAAGATGTGCAGGCGACGTCGATCATCTGGGGCAGTACGAAAGGGCCGGCCCGTGAGCTGATCAAGGACCGGACCGAACTCGAAAAGCGCATCCTCGTCATGCAGTGCAACCTGAACCACGACAGCTTCCGGATCCTCAGCGACCTGCCCGGTGAGGCGACCAAGCGCAACCTCAAGCTGGAACTGCGCCGCGGGCAGATGACCGCGCAGACCGCGATGGTGGTGACCCAGGGGCCGAAACAGCGCTGGTTCGTGGAAAACACCGACCTCGCCCCGCTTCGCGGATTCTGTTCCAGCCAGCCACAGGAACAAAAGCGCTAGTATTCCGATAGTTCGATGAGGACGCCGGCGGTACTCGACGGGTGCAGGAAGGCGATGCGTTTGCCTTCGGCACCGAGGCGGGGACTGTCGTCGATGAGACGAACGCCCTGCGCACGGCACCGGGCGAGCGTCCCGTCGAGATCATCAACGGCGAAGCAGATGTGATGGATCCCCGGGCCACGCTTGGCGACGAACTTGCCGACCGGCGACTCGGGGGACCGGGCTTCGAGCAGCTCGACCAGTGAGTCTCCGGCCGCGAGGCCGGCGATGCGCGCACCGTCGGCGTCATCGAGCGGCACCTCGGGGAGACCGAGAATGTCGCGGTAGAACGGCAGAATCCGGTCCAGCGCGGTGACGGCGAGACCGATGTGGGCAATGCGGGTGCCGCGGGGTGCGGTATCTGTCATGATGGAAAGAACTCTAGCGGGGCGGCTGTGTGAGCGGTCGCCCACGACAGGTGAGAAACATGGCGAACGTGATGGCCGTCACCGACGGCGATTTCCAGAACGAGGTGCTCGATCACAAGGGACTGGCCGTCGTGGATTTCTGGGCGACGTGGTGCGGCCCGTGCCGCATGGTGGCGCCGATCCTCGACCAGCTGGCCACCGAGTACGCCGGCAAGGTGAAGATCACCAAGCTCGACGTGGATGCCAACCAGAAGACGGCCGCGAGCTTCAACGTCCGCTCCATCCCGACGCTGCTGTTCGTCAAGGATGGCAAGGTCGTGGATCAGGTGGTCGGGGCGATGCCGAAGGCACAGCTGCAGACGTACTTCGAAAAGCACGTCTGAGAGCAGCCTCGCGCCGTCGTGCGCGAGGCAGGGACGGGGTGCACGGTCGCGTGCGCCCCGTCGTCGTGTCCGGCGACCGGTATCCCTCCGGTGCCTGGTGGCGCATCTTCGGGATCCCATGGCCGGCACGCTCTATCTGGTCGCAACACCCATCGGCAATCGCGCCGACTTCACGCCGCGCGCAATCGACACCTTGCGCACGGTGGCGCTGATCGTCGCCGAAGACACCCGCCACAGCGCGCCGCTGCTGGCCTGGGCCGGCATCAGCACGTCGGTGCGCAGCTATCACGCGCACAATGAAGCGGAACAGGCCCCACGGCTCGTGGAGCGGCTGCTGGCCGGCGACGACATCGCGCTCATCAGCGACGCCGGCACACCGCTGGTGTCCGACCCGGGCGCGCGGCTGGTGGACGCGGCCATCGCGGCGGGCATCACCGTCACGCCGATTCCGGGCGCCTCGGCCATCCTGACGGCGCTGGTGGCCAGCGGGCTGCCGGCCACGGCCTTCACGTTCCTCGGATTTCTGCCCCGCGCGGCCGGCGAACGTGCCACCGCTGCCGCGGCAGCCCTTGCCAGTCCGTATACCGTGATCATGTACGAAGCGCCGCCACGAACGGCCGATCTGCTGGAGGCGCTGGCTGCCGCCGGTGGTGGGGCGCGTCGCGCGGTGGTCGCCCGCGAACTGACCAAGCTGCACGAGGAGTTCCGCCGCGGAACGGTGGCGGAACTCGCTGCGTACTACGGAGCAACGGCTCCGCGCGGTGAGGTGGTGGTGCTGCTGGAGGGGGCACCCGTGGTGGTGCCCGATCATGAAGCGGCAGCGCGGCGCGCCGAAGCGCTGCGGGCTGAAGGCACGTCGGTCCGCGACACGGTCCGTCACCTGCAGGAGGAGTTCGGCGTGGCGAGAAACGAGGCGTACCGATTGGCGCAGGGCGCATGACGATGCTGCGTCGATGGGTCATGGCCACGACCGTGGCGACACTCGCCGCCGTCGCGGGTTTGACGGCACCGCGGGCCGAAGCGGCACCGGCTGCCGAGGCGGCGCGGGTGATGATCGCGCGCGTGCACTACAACGGCGGCGGCGACTGGTACGCCAATCCGTCGAGCCTGAAGAACCTCATCAAGGCCGTGGCCGAGCGCACGTCGCTGCCGGTGGACAGGGAAGAGCACACCGTGACCTTCCGCGATCCGAAGCTCTTCGACTACCAGTTCCTGCACGTGACCGGCCATGGCACGATCACGATGGAGCCCGATGAAGTCACCCGGGTGCGCGCCTACCTGTTGCGCGGCGGGTTTCTGCATGTCGACGACAACTATGGTCTCGACAGCAGCTTCCGCATCGTGCTGCGGCAGCTCTTTCCCGATCGTCCGCTCGTGGACGTGCCGCTGAATCATCCCATCTATCGACTCGTGTATCCGTTTCCGCGGGGCGTGCCGAAGATCCATGAACATGACGCCAAGCCGGCGCGCGGGATGGGGATCTTCGTCGGCGACCGGCTCGTGCTCTACTACACGTTCCAGTCCGATCTCGGCAACGGGTGGGAGGATGTCGGCACCTATCCCACCGATCCGCCCGCACTGCACGAACAGGCGCTCCGCATGGGAGTGAACCTCGTCACGTACGCCGTCACCAGCCGGTTGCAGCCATGACGTCACCCACCGTGCCGCAGAACGCGCTCGGGCAGCTGCAGGCCATCGTCCGTGATGAGCGCAGCGCGCTGCTGAAGCTGGCCCGCGACACCCGGCTGGCGACGACGATCGTCCCAGCGCTCGGCACCGCGGCACTTGGCATCATCCTGCTCGGTGGCGGTCGCTGGCTTGCACTGCCGCGGATCACGCCGTTCCTGTTCTGGGCCGGCGCCATCGGCGCGGCGGCGTGGATGTGGCACCGCCGTCGCGATGTCGAAGGGCGCACCACGACGCCCGATGCCGTGGCTGAGGCGATCGAGGACGAGCAGCAGCTGCGACGCGGCGCCATTCGTGTGGCAGCGGAGGTGGCGGAGAGCGGGCCGCTGGGCGCACATGCGGCAGCGCATGCCACACGCGCGCTGGCAGGCACGGCACTGCCGCGTGCACCGCGCGCCAATGCATCGCTCGCGGCGCTGCGACAGCGCGCGCTGTTGTGGGCCGGTGGTGCGCTCGTCGCGCTGATCGGCGCAGGGCTGCTCTGGTCGGACGGTGCCGAAGCCCTCGCCAATCCGATCGGGGCGTGGCGCGGCACGCTGCTCCCCCAACTGGTGCTGGAAGCCCCCGTCGTGGTGCTGCGTGGTGCGGCGCCGGTGGTGCGTGTGCAGGGCAGTGGGCGCACGTCGCTCATGCTCGCGATGACCAAGAGTGATGGCAAGGTCGTCACCGAGACCATCACGCTGAAGAACGAGACGGGGCAGCGGACCTTGCCGGTGCTCGATGCCGATGTCGTGCTCACGATCAGCGATGGCCGGGCTACGTCGGCGCCGCATCGCATTCACGTCACCGACAAGCCGTATCTCGGCGACGTCGTCGCGCGCGCCACCTATCCGGCGTACCTCGGTCGTGTGGACGAGGACGTGGCGCTGGCTGGTGTGCTGGTGTTGCCGCGTGGCACGGTGCTCTCGTTGCGCGGTCGCTCGTCGGTGCCGCTGAACTCGGCGGTGCTCGCGAGTGACGAAGGGGGGCGCGTGACGCTCGAGGTGCGCAACGACGCGGTGCAGGGTGAACTCGTGGCGGAGACCAGCGCGCGGTGGGAGTGGAAGGCCGATGCCGCCACCCCGCTGCAGGAGCTGCCGCCGTCATTTGCACTCGACATTCGCGCCGACTCGGCACCGCAGGTGCAGATCGCCAGCACCAGCGACACGTTGCTGCTGGCCGGTGCCACGGCATCGATCAGCGTGATCGCGACCGACGATCATGGTCTCGGCAGCGTCATGCTGACGGTGCGGTCGGGCGAGTCGGTGGTGGCGCGCCGCGAGATGCTTGGCACGAAGGGGCCCTCGTTCGAAGGGTCGGTGCCGCTGGATCTCGATGCGCTGGGACTCAAGGGCGACGATGGCTCGTTGCGGGTGGACGTGACGGCCACCGATGCCTCGCCGTGGCGTCAGGTGGGACGCAGTCGGACGCTGGTGCTGCGCCGCGCCGGGTTGTCGGAGCGCCGCGAACAGGCGCGGGCCACGGCCGACAGCGTGGCGGCCGGTGCGGCGTCGCTCGCGAAGCAGCAGCAGACGCTGGCGCAGCAGACCTCGGATGCGGCACGCAATGCGAAGGCCGGCGGCGAGAACGGGCAGCCGATGTCGTTCGATGCGCGTGAGAAGGCCTCGCAGATGGCGCAGCAGCAGCGCGCGTTGCAGCAGCAGGCGCAGCAACTGCAGCAGCAGGCGAAGCAGCTCACGGATCAGCTGAAGGGCGCAGGCGCGCTGGACTCGGCGCTGGCCGGTCGCCTCGCCGAAGCGCAGAAGATGATGCAGGATGCGATGAACCCGCAGCTGATGCAGCGGCTGCAGCAGCTGGAGCAGTCGGCACAGCGGCAGGATCAGCAGGCCACACGGCAGTCGCTCGACGACCTGGCGAAGCAGCAGCAGGCCCTGCGCGAGCAGCTCGAGCGGAATGCCGAGATGCTCAAGCGCGCTGCGATGGAAGGGAGCATGGAAACGCTCCGCGACGAGGCGGAGGATCTGGCCAAGGCGCAGCGGCAGTTCGCCGATTCATCGGGCAGTGCCACACAGGCGCAGCGTCAGAATCAGGCCGATCGCCTCGCACGTGAGAACGAGCGGTTGTCACGCGACATCAACGAACTGACCAAGCGACTGCGCGACAACGACGCGCAGCGTGGCGCCCAGCGCACCGAACAGGCGCGCCAGAACAGCGAAGCGGCCACGCGGCAGATGCAGGAAGCGGCGCGTGATCCGCAGAATGCACAACAGGCGGCGCAGAAGGCGGCGCAACAGACGCAGCAGGCGGCCGATCAGCTGGCGCAGGCACGTCAGGAGCAGGTCAACGACTGGAAGAAGGAAACCACGTCGGAGCTCGACCAGTCGATCCAGGAGATGATGCAGCTGAGCCAGCAGGAGCGGCAGATGGCGCAGGCCGCGCAGCAGCAGGCGCAGCAGCAGAAGCAGGCCGGGCAGCCGGGTGAGCAGCAGCAGGGCGAGAAGCCGCCTGGCCAGCAGGGGCAACAGGGCCAGCAGCAGCCCGGCCAGAAAGGGCAGCAGGGCGAGGGACAGCAGGGGCAGCAGGGCCAGAACGCGCAGCAGCAGATGGCGGCGGAGCAGGCGACGGTGCAGAACGGCGTGCAGCAGGCCGCACAGCGACTGCAGGAAGCGGCGAAGCGCTCGCAGCACGTGAGTCAGGGCTCGCAGCGCGCGATGCAGGAAGCGTTGCAGCGTGCACAGGAAGCCACGCAGCAGATGCAGCGGCAGCAGGGGCAGCCCGGGCAGGGCGGTGAACAATCGGCGGCGGCGATGCGTGATGCGGCCGAAGCCATGGAGCGTGCCGCATCGAGTCTGGTGCGCGACCGCGAGCGTGCGAATCGCGCCCGGTCTGCCTCCGGCCTGCCCGAGATGATGGAGGAGATGCAGCAGCTGGCCAAGCAGCAGCAGCAGGTGAATGGACAGGCGCAGGGCATGTCGATGATGCCCGGTGGTGAGAACGGTTCGCAGGCGCAGCAGATGGCGCAGCAGATCGCGCGTCGCCAGCGCCAGATTGCACAGCGTCTCGACGACGTGGGCGGCGGTGATCAGAGCGGCCGTGCCGATGCGCTGGCGAAGGAGGCCAAGCGGCTGGCCGACGCGATGGAGCGGGCGGCGAGTGATCCGGAGACGGCCGCGCGCCGCGAGCAGTTCCTGCAACGCCTGCTCGATGCCGGTCGCACGCTGCGGCGGGAGGACGAGGACAAGCAGGGGCCGCGCGAGTCGAAACCCGGCATCGGAACGGCGGAGTTCGCGCCACCGGCGGTGCCGGCCTCGGGTGCCCCGGCATCACGCACGGCCCCTCCGTCGTGGGAGGAGCTGCGTGGGCTTCGCGACGATGAGCGTCGCGCCGTGCTGCAATACTTCGAGAAGATCAACAAGACGGGAGTGAAGCCGTGAAGGCTGTCCGCCATGTGATCGTCGTCGCCGGCCTGCTGCTCGCGACGATGCCGCTGGATGCGCAGGAGATGGGCACGAGCACCACCGATTCGCTGGTGTTGCGCGCCCTGGAGCTGGAGGATGCCAAGCCGCGCGAGGCGGCGGCGCTGTATCGTCGCGCCTTTGCGGGCAACGCGATGGCGCCGGCGTTGCTCGGCCTCGAGCGTGTCTACACGACCCTGGGCATCGTCGATTCATTGCTGCCACTGGTGCGCGATGCGATCCGCACCGATCCGCGCAGCGGTGTGGTGCGCTCGGTGCAGCTGCGCACCCTCACCGCGCTGCAGCGCGACGACGACCTGACGGCGGCGTTCCGCGACTGGGTGCGGGCGGCCCCGGGCGAAGCGGCGCCCTTCAAGGAGTACGCGCGCCTGCTGCTCGAGAATGGTCGCTCGGCCGCAGCCGATTCGGTGCTCACGGTGGCATCGCGCATGGTGCGTGATCCGCGCGATTTCAGTGCCGAGCTGGCGCAGGTGGCGTCGGCGCAACGCATGTGGAACGAAGCGGGACGTCGCTGGCGCGAGACCCTGACCCAGACACCGCAGCTCGATCAGGCGGCGGTGTTCGCGCTCGCACTGGCGAGTGGGGCGGGGCGTGATTCGGTGCGCACCAACCTGCTGGTCGCGCCGGTGTGGTTGCCGGCGCGTCGCGTGCTGGCGTCGCTGGAGCTGTTGTGGGGCCAGCCGCGCCAGGCATGGCTCGCGTTCACGGGTGTGCGCGTCGACAACGACGCCGTCGAGGCGTGGAAACAGTTCGCCGAGGAAGCGGATGCGCGCAGCATGCCGGTGGCATCGCGTGAGGCCTGGGCCGCCATTCACAGGCAGACCCGCGATCCGCAGAGCGCATTGCGTGCCGCCGACGCGGCGCTGAGCAGTGGTGAGGCCGCGACCGCCCTCCAGTTCGCGTCGTCGGCGCAGGGGCTGCTGCCCTCGGCCCTCGGCCTGCGTGATGCGGTGCCGGTGCGGCTGCGCGCGATGGCGGCCATGGGCAAGGCCGCCGAGGCGCTGGCGCTGGTCGATTCGGTGCGGCCGCAGGTGGTCCCGATGCAGCTGCAGATGTTGGAGCGTGAACTGATGTGGGCGTGGCTGCGCGTGGGTGACGCGACCCGTGCGCGGCCGTTCGTCGCCAAGCTCGACGAAGACGAGGCGACGGCGCTGCTGGCAGTGTACGATGGCGACTTCGAGAAGGCACGGACCGCGCTGCGCAACGCCGATGCCTCGAACACGCTCCTGCTGATGCCGCGTGCGCTGCTCTCGCGCACCTCGCTCGGCAGTTCGACGGCGATCGGTGCGGCCTTCACGGCGCTGGCGCGTCGCGATACCACGACCGCCGTGACGCAGTTGCTGGCCAGCGTGACCGAGGTGGGCGACGCTGCGCCGCTGGTGCTGGCGATGTCGGCCCGCCTGCTCACGGCGAAGAACGACGATGGGCGTGCCGTGCCACTCTGGACGCGCATCGTGACGGAGTACAGCACGAGTCCGGAGGCACCCGAGGGAGACCTCGAATGGGCCCGTGCTGCGATTCGCGCGCGTGACGGCAGCACCGCCGTGGCACGGCTCGAACACCTGTTGCTCACCTATCCGACCAGCGCCCTCGCACCGCAGGCGCGACGTGAGCTGGATACTGCACGCCGCATGGCAGGCACGTCGTGATCACACGCTGGACTCGGGTCGCACTCGTCGCACTGTTCGTTGCCCCGTCGCTGCAGGCGCAGCACCTGCTGGTGCCGATGGACGACGATCAGCGCAACCACCTCAAGGCCTACGGCCTGACGTACGCCGCGTTGCAGCGCACCGAGAAGGCGGAGTGGCTGCTGAACTACCGTGGTGGCGCGTTCCTGCTGCTCGACACGCCGGGCTCACGCCGGCGCGCCGGACTGGATGGCGTGTCGGTGACGCCGCTGGACGATGCGGCGCTGTCGGCCCTCCGGGCGCAGATGGCGGGGGGCAACTTCGACGCCGTCCCGCTGGAGCGCGCACCGAAGGTGGCGATCTACTCGCCGCCGAGCGCCAATCCATGGGACGACGCGGTGACCATCGCGCTCGATTACGCCGGCATTCCGTACACCAAGGTGTGGGACCCCGAGGTGATTGCCGGTGACCTGAGCAAGTACGAGTGGTTGCACCTGCACCACGAGGACTTCACCGGCCAGTACAACAAGTTCTACATCTCGTATCGCGGCAGCCCGTGGTTCATCAACCAGGTGAATCGCACGGTGGCGCAGGCGAAGCAGCTGGGCTTCGCCAACGTGCCGGCGCTGAAGAAGGGTGTGGCCGAGAAGATGCGGCAGTACGTGGACAACGGCGGCTTTCTGTTCGCCATGTGTGGCGCGACGGAGACCCTGGAGCTGGCCATCGCCGGCGCCAACGTCGACATCAGCAGCAGCTTTGCCGACGGCACGCCGATGGATGCCGACGCCGACCAGAAGATGGACTGGACACGCGCCTTCGCCGTGCAGAACGCGCACCTCGAGCCGAGCCCGCTGATCAACAGCATGAGCGACATCGACGGGCATCAGGTCAACGTGCCGGGTCGGCGCCGTGCACTGGGCACCTTCAGCCTGTTCGCCTTCTCGGCCAAGCTCGACCCCGTGCCGACGATGCTCACGCAGGCGCATCGCTCGGTGATGCAGGACTATTACGGCGTGACGACGAGTTTCACCAAGTCGACGCTCAAGCCGGGCACGCGGGTGCTGGCCTACACCGACGGCATGCCGTTCGCGAAGTACATCCACGGCAGCTACGGCAAGGGGGCGTGGACCTTCCTTGGCGGGCATGATCCCGAGGACCCGCAGCACGAAGTCGGCGCGCCGCCGACCGATCTGTCGATGCACCCGTCGTCCCCGGGGTATCGGCTGATCCTGAACAACGTGCTGTTTCCCGCCGCGCAGAAGAAGCCGCGGAAGACCTGAGGCCCGGACCATGGGGGCCGACCCCCTGTTCCGATCGAAGGGGCGGGATCGCCGACTCCGGATCGCCGACTCGGAGTCAAAGGCGGATCGCCGACTCGGAGTCAAACGTGGCTTTTTCACGCACAGGGCGCGGGGGGCACCGCTTCGGTAGATTATCGGGATGACCCGCCGCGCCAGGGCCAGCAGCCCCGACGACACCCCGCCTGACTTCCGGATCGCCACACCTGCCGCCACGGCGATGCGTGTGGCGATCCGGCTGGCGGGAGGGCGCGAGGTCTGCTTCGTCTGCGCGGTGGACCCCGAAGGAAAGCTGACCTCGGCCCGGGCCGTCGCACGCGGCACGGCAGGGCAGGTGCTGGCGCTGCCCGGCGTGACGCAGCGGGGCGAGATGCTGGTGCACAACCACCCCTCGGGCTGGCTCGAGCCCAGCGATGCCGACCTGAACATTGCCGCGCGACTGCACGACGATGGCGTGGGATTCGGCATCATCGACAACGACGTCACCGACCTGTACGTGGTGACCGAAGTGCCGCGCGTGGTACCGAAGGTGCTCGTGCCGGCGTCGGCCATCGAGCGCGATTTCGGCCCCGATGGTCCGCTGGCGCGTGGGTTCGGCGCCTACGAAACGCGCGCCGGTCAGCGCGACATGGCCTCGACCATCGCACGCACCTACGCCGACGGCGGCGTGGCGCTGCTCGAAGCGGGTACCGGCGTGGGCAAGTCGATGGCGTACCTGGTGCCGGCATTGCGCTGGGCGGCGGCCAACAAGGAACGCACCGTCGTGAGCACCAACACGATCACGCTGCAGGAGCAACTCGTGGGCAAGGATCTGCCGTTGCTGGCCGACCTGCTCAGCGACCAGCCGGTGCGCTTCGCGCTGCTCAAGGGATGGCGCAACTATCTCTGCCTGTCGCGCCTGACGCAGGCGCAGGCGGCGAGTGCCTCGCTGTTCGAGGCGCCGCAGCGCGACGAACTGGCGATGCTCGGCGAATGGGCGCAATCCACGAAGGATGGATCACTGAGCGACCTGCCCACACCGCCGCGCCCCGACGTGTGGGATGAAGTGGCGGCTGAGGGCGACCTGTGCACGCGGCTCAAGTGCGGTCACTTCGATGCCTGCTTCGTGTTCAAGGCGCGCCGTCATGCGGCCACCGCCGACGTGGTGGTGGTGAATCACTCGCTGCTGCTGGCCGACATCGCCGTGCGGCGTTCGTCGAACAACTGGGCGGAAGCAGCGGTGCTGCCGGCGTATTCGCACCTCGTCGTGGATGAAGGGCACCACCTCGAGGATGCCGCGGCGAATCACCTCGGCAGCAGCGTGTCGAACCGTGCGGTCTCGAAGCTGCTGAACCGGCTCGAACGTCGCGGCGGACGTGAGGCCAAGGGCCTGCTGCCCACACTCGAGACACGACTGATGGCGCGTGGCGACCTGCTGAGCGTGGCGAGTCTCGACCTGCTGCGGGCCCGCTTGCGCCCTTCGCTGGAACATGCACGTGGCGACGCGGCACAGCTCTTCGATCGCATCGCGCAGTGGCTGCAGTCGAGCAACCTGGCCACGCTGCGTCTCACGCCCGACCTGCACAAGGAAGCCGTGTGGCGCGACGGCTTGCAGGCCGCGCTGAAGCACCTGATGCAGGCGCTGGAATCAATCGGTGAAAACCTGCGCCTCATTCGCGAGCGCCTGGAAACGGAGGACGAGCGCGACGAGGCGCTGCTCTCGTTGCTGCAGGAGCTGCGCGGTGTGGGATCGCGGACGTCGTCGCAGCTCGACGCGTTGCGCGCCACGCTCGACCCCCCGGACAAGGCGCCGGGCTACGTGCGGTGGGCCGAGCTGCGCGGCCGCGCCGATGGTGGGGCGGTGCGGGGGAACAGCACGCCGACGGTGTTGCTCTACAGCGTGCCGCTCGACCTCGCGCCGATCCTGCGCGAGGACCTGTTCGGGCGACTGAGCAGCACGGTCGTCACCAGCGCCACGCTCACCGCCGACGCGAACTTCAATTTCCTGCTGGGTCGCCTCGGACTGGATGACGGCGAAGCGAACGTGGAGACGGCGCAGTTCCCGTCGCCGTTCGACTACACGGGGAACGCGCTGCTGGTCGTGCCGAGCGACACGCCGGCGCCCAACCTCGATCCGGCGGGGCATCAGCGCGTGGTGGTGGGGCACGTGCTCGATCTCGCCGCGGCCAGCGATGGCGGATTGTTCGTGCTGGCGACGAGCCATCGCGACGTGCGGGCACTGGCTGCCGCGTTGCGGCCCGCAGCGATCGCCAGCGGCTGGCCGTTGCTGGTGCACGGCGAGGATGGCCGCGACACGTTGCTGCGACGGTTTCGCGAATCGGGTCGCGCGATCCTCGTCGGCACCGCAACCTTCTGGGAGGGTGTGGACGTGCCGGGCCATGCCCTGCGTGGGCTGGTGATCACCAAGCTGCCCTTCCGCGTGCCGTCGGAGCCGATGGTGGCGGCGCAGTGTGATGCGATCGAGGCGCGTGGCGGCGACCCGTTCATGGAGTACATGCTGCCACATGCCACCCTGCGGCTCAAGCAGGGCGTGGGTCGCCTGATCCGGACGGCCACCGACCGTGGCGTGATCGTGCTGGACGATGTGCGCGTGGTCACGAAGCGGTACGGGCGAGACCTGCTCGATGCACTACCGCCGGCCACGCGCGTGTTGACGCCGTGGGCCATGGCGGAGCGACGGATCACCGAGTTCTACGCTGCCCGTGTGGCAGAACCCTTCTCGACAATTTCCTGACCTGACCACGATGAACCACCGCCCCGGCAAGATCGTCTGCGTTGGCCGCAACTACCGCGAGCATGCCAGGGAACTGGGCAATGCCGTGCCGACCGAGCCCCTGCTGTTCCTCAAGCCCTCGACGTCGATCATCGGGCCGGGCGAGGCGATCGTGTCGCCGGCGGTGACGTCGAGGCTGGAACACGAGGGCGAAATCGGGGTCGTGATTGGAACCTCGATCCGGCGTGCCACGGAGGCCGAGGCGTTGTCGGCGGTCCGCGGAATCGTCGCGCTGAATGACGTCACGGCCCGGGATCTCCAGAAGTCGGACCCGCAATGGACCCGGGGCAAGGGGTTCGACACCTTCTGCCCAATCGGGCCGGAGTGGACGGGAGTGCCCGATTTCGACCGGCTCGAGGTGGTCTGCCGGGTCAACGGTGTCGTACGGCAGCAGGGGGTGGGGGCAGAGATGGTGTTCTCGGTCCCTGCGCTGCTGGCCTACATTTCCCGGGTCATGACGCTCGAGCCCGGCGACATCGTGGCCACGGGAACACCGGCGGGCGTCGGTCCGCTGGTTCCGGGAGATGTGGTGGAGGTCGAAGTCGTGGGGTACAGCAGCGTGTCCAATCCTGTCGTCGCCGAATCCTGATGCCTGCCCGTTCGCAACGCTTCGAGTCGCTCCCCGATTATCCGCTCGCGCTGATTCCCATCAAGAAGCGCGCGTTGATCGCACGTGGTGTGGACGTGATCGATCTTGGCGCCGGTGATGCCGATCTGGCGCCACCTGCTGCTGCCGTCGACGCACTGGCCAGTGCGTCGCGCATTCCGGCGATGAACCGGTATGGGTTCGGCCTCGGCAATCCGGCGTACCGCGAAGCGGTGAGCGGCTGGATGAACCGTCGCTTCGGGGTGCACTTCGATCCGGTCACCGAGGTCGTCCCGCTGCTCGGCAGCAAGGAAGGGTTGTCGCATCTCGCGCTCGGCTACGTGAACGAAGGCGACATGACCATCGTCCCCGAGCCGGGCTACAACGCATACAAGGGCGGGACGCTGCTGAGCAGCGGCACCCCGTATTTCTATGGGCTCCGCCCCGAGAACAACTTCCTCGTCGATCTCGACACCGTTCCCGACGACGTGCTGCGCCGCGCGCGCATCCTGTACCTGAACTACCCGAACAACCCGACGGCCGCGATTGCACCGCGCGACTATCTCGAGCAGGTGGTGCGCCGCTGCCACGAGCTGGACATCCTGCTGGTGTACGACAACGCCTACTCCGAGATGGGCTTCGATGGGTACGTGCCGCCGAGCATCTTCGAGATCGACGGTGCGCGTGACGTGGCGATCGAGTTCCACTCGTTGTCGAAGACGTACAACATGACCGGCTGGCGCTGCGCCTGGGCCTGTGGGAAGCCCGAGGTCATCACGACGCTCTCGAAGGTGAAGAGCTACGTGGACACGGGCGCCTTCATGGCGGTGCAGCAGGCGGGTGTCGCGGCCATCGAGAGCTGGGCTGACTTCGTGCCGGCCAACGTGGCGGTGTTTCAGGCTCGCCGTGATGCCGCCGTGGCGGCGTTCCGCGAGGCAGGGTTCAGCTGTGACGTGCCCAAGGCGGCGATGTACCTCTGGATCCCGCTGCCGGAGGGCATCTCGTGTGAGGCGTTCTGCGATCGGCTGCTGGACGACGAGGGCGTGATCGTCATGCCTGGCACCGGCTTCGGGGCGAGCGGCGAAGGATTCTTCCGCATCAGCTTCATCGCGTCGCCGGACCGGCTGCGTGAGGCGGCGGTGCGCGCCGGTCGTGTGCTCGCCTCCTTCGGCGCTGCGGTCTGATGCGTCTGACGCCGCGACCACCGGAGCAGCGATCGCGTGGTGCGATCGTCGTCTCCGCGGCATTCCATGTCGTGGCTGCGGTGTTTCTGTTGCGCGTGGTGGTCGGATCCAACGGCATCGCCGAGTGGCTGATCGGTCCGTCGGCGGAACGGGCGACCGAGAAGATCCAGATGGTGTCGGTCTCGCCGCCGCGGCAGGCGAGCAGCGGTGGTGCACCGGTGAATGCGAAGGTGAAGCCGTCGGCGGCGCCGCGCACCGGTGTGCTGGTGGCGCCGATAGCGGTACCGACCTCCATTCCCGATGCCGGCGGACGTGGCGGCAGCGGCGGCGGGACGGGAACGGGCCTCGGGTCCGGCAGCGGGGCAGGGGCGGCCCGCGGCCTGGTGCCCGGTTACGATCCGCGGCTCTATCCGGGCGCGCCGGCCGACGTGATCGTCGAGCGAACCCCGAAGGAGCGGCTCGACAGCGTGATCGCAGAACGGTTTGCAGAGTACTCCGACAGCGTGGCCAATGCGCCGCGCAACCTGCAGAACGTGACCGAGGATGGCCGCGGCGATCTCACGATCACGCGTGGCGGCAAGAAGTATGGCTGGTCGCAGCGAGGCATCGTGCTCGGCAACATTACCTTGCCCGCGCCGTTGCTGGCGCTGCTGCCGCTGAACCGGATCGGTGGGAACCCGTCGTCGCTGCTCCGACAGGAGAATCCGTGGGCGATGCGCGCAGCCATTCAGAATGGTGCGCAGGTGGCGCTGAATGCCGAGACGTTCAACGAGCGCGTGAAGCGCATTCGTCAACGCCGTGATCGCGAGCGGCGGGAAGCGCGCGACGGGCAGCAGCAAGCGCCGCAGCCCGTCGCACCGGTTCCGATTCAGCCGCAGGATCGCGAGTAGACGCGATCCGCTGTCCGACGACTACGCTGCCGCTTCGTCGGCCGATGGACGGACCGTGTTGAACTGGGTCCCGCCGCGAAAGACCGCATGCACCACACCGAGCACGACCTGGTCGTCGCCGGCCGGCACATGGATCGGGGTGACGTCCTGCCCCGCTGCGGTCAGCCGGATCGCTTCGCCGCGCTGTTCGACGCTTCGCACGACGGCATCCGATCCCACCCGCACGGCCACGAGGTCGCCATCCAGCGCGGCGAAATCGGGATTCACCAGTACGGTGCAATCGCGCGGGATTCCGCATGATGCCATGGCATCGTCAGCGACACGCACGAAGAAGGCGTCGTCGCTCGGTGCCAGCCGCCGATCGATCACGATCGAGTCGGAGCGCATCTCCGGTGTGACGGCAGGCCCGAACGGCGCAAGGCTGTCGAAGTACGGCACGGTGCGTGTGGCGCCGGCATGCGCACCGAGGATCCGCAGGCCGCGCGATCGCGCCTGGTTGCGCTGGATGTAGCCTTTCCGCGCCAGGCTGCCCAGCACATCGGAGACGGTCTTCGTCGACTTGATGTCGAACTGTCGGCCGATCTCCCGAATGCTCGGCTGGTAGCTGTTCGCTGCCAGGAACGCGATGAGGTACTGGTAGACCTTGTCTTCGGTCGGCGTCAACGTGTCACTCATAAGGCTCCCTGCGACTGGACGCAGGGAGCCCCGGGTGGGCCCTACGCCGTGGTCGCCAGCATGTCCAGCGTCTGAGCGAGACGCGCGAGGCACCGATCCTTGCCGATCAGCGTCAGGACATCGAAGATGCCAGGGCTGACCGAGAGTCCGGTGACCGCGACCCGGAGCGGGGTGAAGATCTTCCCCGCTGCGAGGCCGCGGGACTCCGCGAGCGTTCGCAGGGCTGGCTCGAGTGCCTCGGCCGTCCAGGCCGGGGCGTTGACGAGCGCATCCCGTGTCGCAGTCAGAATGTCGGCACTGGAGGCCCGATCCTTCAGCAGCGCTTTCGCCACGGCCTCCTCGTCGTACTCGATCATCTCGAGGATGTACGGCCGAGCCTGCTTCACGATCTCCTCCACCGTGCGGGCACGGACGCGCAGCTGGTCGACGAGGTGCGCGGTCCACGCCGGATCCTCGGCAAGCTTCTCGGCCGTCGCGACTTCGTGCCGGATGAGCGCATCGGTCACGCGCGGGAGCACCTCCTCCAGCGGGCGAAGCGACAGGTGTTTACCGTTCATCCACTCCAGCTTCTCCGTGTCGAACACCGCTGCCTTCTTGTGCAGGCGATCGAGCGAGAAGTGCTGCAGCATCTCTTCGGGCATCATCAGTTCGAGATCGTCGCCGGGGCTCCAGCCCAGCAGCGCCAGAAAGTTCGCCATCGCGGTGGGCAGGATGCCTTTGTATTCCCAGTCGCCGACGGCCGCCGCATCGCGACGCTTGCTGAGCTTCTTGCCATCGGTGCCGTGGATCATCGGCACATGTGCAAACTGCGGCAGCGCCGCACCGAGCGCCTGATAGAGCAGGATCTGCTTGGGTGTATTGGAGATGTGATCGTCACCGCGCATCACGATCGTGATGCCCATCGCGATGTCGTCGCTGACGACGGCCAGGTTGTAGATCGGCGTGCCGTCGGATCGGAGGATGATGAAGTCCTCGATTTCCTTGTTCTCGAAGGCGATGCGACCGTGCACGATGTCATCCCACGCGGTGGTGCCGTCGGGCACGCGGAAGCGGATGGTGTACGGTTCACCGGCGGCGAGCTTCCGGGCGATCTCGTCCGGGGTCCAGCTGGCGAGGCGCCGGTCGAATCGGAACGGTGCCTTGCGCGCCTCGGCGTCGGCACGGAGGGCGTCGAGCTCGGCGACGGTGGTGAAGTCGAGGTAGGCCGACCCGTTGGCGACGAGCCGTTCGGCGTCGGCCTTGTGCCGGACCACGTTGGCGCCCTGGTAGACGACGTCCTCGTCCCAGTCGAGGCCAAGCCATTCCAGACCACGGAAGATGGCGGCGGTGCTTTCGTCGGTGCTGCGGGCCTTGTCGGTATCCTCGATTCGCAGCAGGAACTTGCCGCCGGTCTTCCGGGCCCAGAGCCAGTTGAAGAGGGCGGTCCGCGCGCCCCCGACGTGCAGGTAGCCGGTGGGTGAGGGGGCGAAGCGCAGGCGGGGCGGGGTAGAGCTCATACGGAGGGGCGGCGACTGAGGGACAAGAAAAAAAACGGGCCCACCGGAAAGTTGGTGGGCCCGTTCGCACGGAGCGAGAGGGATTCGAACCCTCGGTACCAGTTTCCCAGTACGCCGGTTTAGCAAACCGGTGCCTTCAGCCTCTCGGCCATCGCTCCAACAGTCTTCGAAGGTATCCGGTCCGGCGGGCGGGCACAACGTCTCCCCACCCTCCGTCCGGCAAGCGCCAGGCCGGCGGGGGCGGCATCAACCACGGCTGCGTCTTACGGCTACGGCTACGGCGAGAGCGACCGCGAATCGCGGAACGGCACTGCTGCGGAACCGCAACCTCAACGGCAACTGCTTGAACGCAAAACAGCGTAAGGACGGACAGCCGCAAAACCGCTCTCTCGGCCGTTCGCTCGCGACGCAACCCTCCGCCGCGAGCGCAAGCATCGCATGCTTGTCACGTCCTGATTAGCGTCTACACCTCACTTGAGGAGACGCCGGATTATGGCGCGCACCCAGCATCACTACAGTTCGGAGTTGAAGCAGCGGTTGGTCGAAGAGGTCGAAGGCGGCCAGCTGTCCATTCGGGAGGCC